>LUCB01000021.1 GCA_001593865.1 Candidatus Bathyarchaeota archaeon B24 | reverse complement strand
GCGGCAGGAAGCGTCGTCGTCGAAAGGGATGAAGACTTGCTACCTGAGTATAAGCTTCTGATGCTACGCGTCTTGGAGCATATCCTAGCGCAAGGGCCTCTAATTCAGGTAGACGGTATCCTCGGAAAACCAGGGACGAAGGCTGAGATGCGTTGTAGGCTTTACTGCGACCCACAGTTTCCAGATATCGCTTATCGCTGGAGTCAGATATGCTTCCCAGGCGACCCTGAAAGCGAACCAGATGTGGAGCTTTTCTGTATTCCCCATTATCTCGGGAACCCGTTCATCCCGGGAACTAACGTGATGCTTCGGGTATTACGTTTCCCCCACCACAACTACTCGATCGTCACCTGTAGCTCATACCAGGGTGAAGTCAAGAAAGGCTTCTTATCCCATTGGATATACCATGTGTATAAAAGAGGCGGGACAGGTGAGCATGCGTCCCTCAAGGAGTTTACCTTGAAGACGGTCGATGGACGTAAGAGAAAGATAGTTATGTGTGTATGGGGTCTAACAGGGACGGGGAAATCGACTCACGGCCTATACGTCTTCGACAAAGAGAACATACATCTCTATGTGAAACGCTTCGGGATAAATCCTCTCGACTACGTGCACGACCAGAAGATCAAGAACGACGACATAGTGGCTATATTCAAAGACCGGGTGATAGGTTCAGAGAGGGGTTCATGGACCAAAACGGAGGGTATAGATAAGACACAGGTTGCGATATGGCGTGCAGCCAACTCGCCGAGGGCGTTACACGAGAATACAGAGTTCGGACCTGACGGGAATCCAAGTTTTAAGGGAGAGCTCTTCCAGTACTTCGGGATGCTTAACCGGAACGCGCGCTCAGTGTTCTTTCTTCAAGATACCGGCTACTTTAACGGAGACGTCGCCTCAAGCGGTCCCCTAAACGTCGCGGTGTTCCTCAGCCCAGGCTACTTCAGCGACTATGCCTGGGTAAAGATCAACGATATCGCCTTCGCCGCTAAGGTATTAGCCGATGGACGAACAATTGGGCATCCAGCCCAATCTAAGGAGGTTGCCGGACTTATAAGGTTTGTAAGTAGATACTGTCTTCCCTTTACCATGGGTGTGAAACCTACAGCACATGTCGTAAGATTTTATGAGTTCCTAAAGGAGCGAGAAGAAAGCGGCGACCCCGTGGAGGTCTATCAGCTAAACACGACCGGGAGGATAGGTGCGAAATATCGATGGGTGAAGAAGACGGTCGAGGGCGAAGAGCTGGAGGTTCCGGAGCCGATCTTTGAGTTGACACCGGATGGTGTGAGAAAACCCGTCGGAGGGACGGCACCTACCATAGAGGAAACCGAGCTGTTTCTTCTGCAAGCTATGCGAGGCGCGGTAGAATATAAGCCGCACCCCATCTGGGGAGAGAAAGTTTTGGTGCCGGTCAAGGTCGAGGGGATTTCAAAGAAACGGCTCAGGGAACTTGACCCCTTCACCTATCGCTCCATAGATGAGATGAGGAGGCTGCTAAAGGCTCAGATCCGGCTAAGCAAAATATACTTGAATAAACAGTGCCCAGGTCTCCCAGACTTCATCTACAACGCGATGGACTTCTAACCTTATCTTCTCTTCCATGAAAAGACGTTAAGCCGGTTATAAACGGTCGCTTTACTCCTCATCCGACTGTGATATGGTCTTCTTGATAACGGTCGTCACTATGTTGGCGCTAGGTATCATTATCTCGGTCGCCCCGTCCTCGGTTATGAGGACTGTGTGCATTATCCCTATATCTCTTACTATCCCCGTCTGACCGGCTACGGTTATCCTATCGCCGGGTTTAAACGGTCTCGTTAAAACTAAGAAGATCCCCGCAACGGCTTGTCTTAACACCGTTTGCGTGGCGAATCCTATAACCATGCCCACGAAGGAGCCTACCGTTAGAGCCGCCGATGGGTTAACGTTAAACACCGAGGTCAGTATGGCTAGGAGTATCGCCATCCCCATGATCCTCGTGATCGTCCGGAGAAGGGTCGCGGTGGGGTGGTCGACCCGGCTTCTAGAAACCCAGTACAGGAGGTTCGCCGTAGAGTTCACGACCATGTATCCCAAGCCTAAGACGACTATGGCGTTTATGTAAACCTCATACTCTACAAGACCTGGTAGATATATTTGGATCACATCTTTAAAGATCAAGTCTACCACTACGAGGGTCAGACCGCATGCCACTATAAGCGTCACGACCCTACCTAAGCTCCTACGCCTCCTTCTGCTGATCTCCTCTGGTGTAACCTCATCGTTCACCATAAGACCACGTTTTCGAAATGGGACTGCATATTTTTAAGAGTTGGGATGTGTAATAGCAAGATCTGGTGTCATCGTGGCCCAGGTTTTCGTGGTCTTCTGGTTTGATTGCGAAGATTTTGTAACGCCTGAAAGCGACGACGCGCTTAAGAGACTTGCCGAGATACTCAGGTCCAACGGTGTTAGAGGGGTTTTCAAGTTAGTAGGTGAGAAGCTTAGGAGCCTTGAGAGGAGGGGGAGATGGGATGTCATAGAGGCTCTTAAAAACCATGAGATCGGTTTCCATACGAACTATCACTCGGTACACCCTACGGTGGCTGAGTATCTGAAGGATATGGGTTTAGAGGAGGGGATGCTTGAGTTCGAGAAGAGGGAGGGGTCAGGTGTTAAGGATATAGAACGGGTGTTCGGTGTTAAACCCTCGTGTTACGGTCAACCCGGGGGTGCGTGGGCTCCACAGGTCTACCCCGCCCTTAAGAAGATGGGTATCCCCGTGTATCTAGACGCGACGGAGTTTATAGACCTAGACGGTAGGCCTTTCTGGTACTGCGGTGTATTGAACATCCTGAGCTTGAGAGGCTCTAAAGGCGGTGTGATATCGCTTAACTTCGAGCTGGGTACGCCGGGTTTTATAGAGAAGGCCATGAGAGAGTTCGACGAGGTATACACACGCATAGTAGAGGGTGGAGAATGGGGTATCATAAGCGTCTATAATCACCCGTGTACGCTTGTAACGACGGAGTTCTGGGACGCCGTGAACTTTTCCAAGGGGAAAAACACGCCGTTCGACGCGGTAAAGAAGCCTAAGCTTAAACCTAGAAACTGGGTTGAAGCGGGTTACCGGGATTTTGAAGCGTTCGTGAAGCACGCCAAGTCTAAGCCTCACGTCAGGTTCGTCACAGCCATGGACCTCTACAGGATATTCATGGACGAGGCCTTGGATAGGGTCTTCAGCATAGACGAAGTCACGCGTCTAGCGTCGGACCTAAAGACCATATCGTTCAAGAAGGTCGATGAGCTGTACGTATCTGCTTCGGAGGTGTTCTGGCTCGTAACGGCTGCCTTGGCGGATTACAGGGTTCATGGGGTTCTCCCGTCCAAGGTTAGAAATATGCAGCCCTTAGGCCCGTATAGGTCGGTTAATTCCGAAAGGTTAGTTGCGGTGAAGCTGAACGAGCTTCTCGATGCAGCGTGTAGAGCTAGGTCGTTCATAGAGACCAACGGTAGGATTCCCGACTACGTAGAGGTCGCAGGTCTTAAAGTAAACCCCGCCGACTTCCTCGCATCGGAGGCTAAGGCCTTGCTCAAACTCCATAGGGGTGAGGTACCTGAACGGGTTGAACTCGTCAGAGCCGTATTCGAGCCGTCGAAGTACGTGAGTTCGAGGGGGGCTAAAGGCTCGTGGAGGTGGATAGTCTTCCCAGATGGGTTTGAAGCCTGGAACCTCGTGGAGGTCGCTAGGCTTCAGACGTGGACTCTTAAACCCGCCGAGCCGTCACCCGTGTCTCTGTAGTTTTCTCGCCGATTCTCTCCGTCATCAGAGACTTAAGCCTACAAAAGCTACATATACGGGTACTAGACGGCATGCCGCATTTTTCACAGTGAACCAGGGGTCCAGTTTTCACCTCGGCTTTCCTCAGAACTCTGAGTAGAGACTTATAGAGGGCTAGTTTAAACCCTGGATACTTATGCTCGATCTCGCTGAGCTTTTCGACGATCGTTTTCTGCATGGACCTCTCTGGGGTGTATGGGCATTCTAAGTCGACGTAGCTCGCGCCTATGCTCATGACATACAGCAGGGTCTCCCGGTTTGTCAGGGTCGCCAGCGGTCTTATACGGGTGACGAGTCTATCGACCCCTCTGTTTTTAGGCTGTAGTTTAATCAAAAGGTCGACTTGACCCGACGCCATAGAGGTCAGTGTAAACGATAATAGGTCGTCTAGATTATGCCCTGTAGCCACGGCGTCGCATTCGCTGTCTAAGGCCACCTTGTTGAATATATAGCGTTTCACAGAGCCGCAGTAGCTGCAGACCCCCTTAGGCATCCTCAGCTTTTCGACGTTTTCCGCGACGGTATCTAGGTCGAATCCATACTCAGCCGATAAGTCTACCAGCATATACTCGACGTCGTTGTTTTTGAAGGCTTCCACGGCTGCTTCCACGGAGCACTTCGAATACTCGCCTATACCCAGGTCTATGGTTAAACCTAAAAGTTCAACGTTGCTCTTCTCCGCATAGGGCTTCAACGCGTATAGCATGGCGACGCTATCTTTGCCACCGGATACACAGACGAGTAGCCGCTTAACGTTCTTGAAAAGCCTATATCTCTCCACTGTGTTTTTAACCCTGCGTTCGAAGAACTCTGCATAGTGTCTCCTACATAGGGTTAGCCTGGAGTATCTAACCCTCGTGAACGCTCTAGAGCCGCATAAGCTACATCTTAGGACCAATTTCCCTCACAGTAGAACGGGTAAAACCTATAGATGAGTGTTTTGAAGCGTATTGGGAAATACATATAGAGGTTATAAGGCTTAACCTCTACGGAGGTGATGTCCTTGAAAATAGGTTTCCTAACCCATGGGCAGCTAGGTGGTTTGGCTCAGACGCTTAAGTGGGCTGAAGACCACGGGTTCGAGGCTATAGAGGTCTTCTCGGGGCCGGGTAGCCCCCTGATAGACCCGGCTAGGGTCGAGGAGTCAGGCTACATCTCTGGTATCAGGGAGGCCTTAAAGGACTCGACCGTGGTCGTCTCATGTCTGACGTGGTGTGTGAATAACATAGACCTGAACCTTGAAGCCAGACGCAGAAGGAACGAGCACGTCAAGAAGATGGTCGAAGCCGCTAATAAGCTAGATATACCGGTCATAGCCACCTGGGTCGGTAGGGTTCCAGGCGGCCTGGAGGCTAACATGAAGGCATTCGAGGAGGTCTTCCCAAGCCTTGTTGAGTACGCTGAAAAGCACGACGTTAAGATAACGATCGAAAACTGTGTGGCTAACATAGCCTATAGACCGGATATATGGGAGGAGATGTTCAGAAGGGTCTCGTCTAAATATCTCGGTCTCGAGTTCGACCCTTCGCATCTGGTCTTCCAGTTCATCGACTACATAGACGTTCTGAGGAGGTTCGGGGACAGGGTGTACCACGTGCACTGTAAGGATACGGAGATTTTAGACGACAGGTTGGCGTATGTGGGATATACCGGTGAGGGATGGTGGAGGTTTAGGGTTCCAGGGCTCGGTGAAGTAGACTGGGGCAGGTTCATATCCACCCTCATGGAGGTGGGATACGACTACGTACTGAGCATAGAGCATGAAGACCCGCTGTATCCGGGGGTCGAGGGTTATCGTAAAGGTCTTCTAGTAGCCAAGAAAAACCTATCCCTCTACCTGCCTTAACCACAACTCTTTTTCTCCTTAATCTACAATAATATGCTCGTTACCTCTCTGACTTCCCCGAGCATGCCTAGGAAAACCCCGTCTAACAGGTAAAGCTCTGAATTTTCCATGTCGACGCACCTAGACCTCAGTATGGGGCTTATGGCTTTGACACCCAACTCTTCATACGTAGCCTCGTTCAAGGCCCTACCCTTCATGAACCCGTTGAAGCTAGGCATTATTATGAGCCTCTCAGAACGTACCTCGAGGTCTTCCCCCCTCCTCTTAGCCAGAATCCTCTTCTCGACGTACGAGGATAAGCATCTTGGGTCGATAGCAGCCTTAACCCACACCCTCCTCAGAAACCTATTGCTGAACCTATCTCTAAAGGTCACGGCTGGGTGTATATGACCCATCACGAGGGTTCTACACTTGAAGAGCTCCGGCTTAGGCCATGAGTGTCCGTGAAACAACCCCACCTCACCCCAGAGGTCTATACCGCCTGATTCGGTTATCTCGACATCCTCAGGCGTTAGGGCCTCTATATCGCCGTCGTGGTTACCAGGGACTATGACGACCCTATCCACTATGGTTTTCACGGCTTCCAGAAACTCCGGTACATCCATCCACTCGGATTTACCGAGCTTACCGATCGTGTGTTTCAAATCCCCTAGAAACACAAGTGTCGAAGGCTTAACTCTCTTAACGATTCCCGCGATTCTCCTGAAAAACCTCTTAGCCTGGGAAGGTACGTAGATCCCGTACCCAGATAGCGTGATCTCCCATCCTATATGGAGGTCTGCTATGACGAGAACCCGCTCGTCTCCGCCTTGGATCAGAAGAACAGGCTCAGGAAACAGGGGTTTAAGCAGGACCTTTGCATCTCTACCCATCTCCAGACACCTAGACTTTGACTATCTGCGCATGAGGCACTCCGGCTATGTTTAAAACAGCCTCCGGGTGGACGAGCCTCTCCCTCTTAGCCCTATCGACTATCCTAGCCCCGATCAGGTTCGCCGTGTCGGCGTTTCTTATCAGGTCTATCGCCTCCTCTACGGTCATCTTAGAGCCTTTGTAGAACCTCTCGCTGACGTTGAAGTATATTTCACCTTCTACAAGCGTCCTGCCGAGCAACTCCTCGTCACACGCTGCGACGAGGACGTACATCTGGGTTCTATAGACCTTCACGTAGACATAGCACAATATCTTCACCTCGTTATGACAGGAGACCTGGCGCCGCACGCGTCGCAAACTATGTAGAGTATTCTCTCATGCTTCTCGAGATGCGTATCCGGTCTTTTACAGACCGGACATATCACGTAGCTCTGAACGTACCTCCTTATGAACCTGTTCACCTGGGACCTACTAAACCTCCCATGTATCTCCGCGATGTCGTCTCTGAGAGACCCGGCCGAACCGGCTTCTTTACACAGGAAGCGTAGCAGTTGTTCTGGCTTCCTGTTCAATGTCGACGCGATGGTCTTGAAGTTTCTTATGATGGTCCTGTTACCCACTATGACTATGTCCGCCGACGGGATCGTAAGCCTCTCAGATTTAACAGGCTTCTTAGGTAGAAGCTTCAGAGCCCTCCTAAGCATCTCCTCATAGCCGCTGGATGCCATAGGCTTCCCAAGAAAATATTGAGGAGTTAACAGGTACTTAACCTTATCCAAACCCCTATGGTAACTCTTTTAAGTAAGCCTAATCTTCTAGGTTTAACAAGCATGGCTAAGAAGGTTCTAGTAACAGCCGCGCTACCCTACGTCTATGCTCCGAGACACTTCGGCCACCTCGCAGGAGCCTACCTACCCGCCGACATATACGTCAGATACCGGCGGCTTAAAGGCGACAGGGCGATCTACATATGCGGTACGGATGAGAACGCCACGTCCGTCGTCCTCGAGGCGGTCAGGCTTAAGATATCCCCGAAGGAGCTCTGCGATAGAAATTATCTCGTCCAGAAGGAGGTTTTCGAGAAGCTCGGTATGAGCTTCGACATATACTCCCGGACATCTCTTCCCATACACTTCGAGACGGTCGAGGAGTTCTACAAAACCCTACACAAGAAAGGCTACATATACGAGAAGGTTGTCAAACAGCTCTACTGCCCCAAATGCGGCACCTTTCTCCCAGACCGTTTCGTGAAGGGAACCTGCCCCTACTGCGGTGCCCCGGACCAGTATGGAGACGTATGCGAACGCTGCGGCAGATGGTATGAGGCTTGGGAGCTCGTAAACCCTAGATGCGTGATATGCGGCTCCACGCCTGTTTTGAAGGAGAGCCTACACTACTTCCTAAGGCTTTCAGCCCTCACAGATAAGGTTCTCGAATACGTGAAGCAGAAGGGTTCTAAATGGAGAAAGGCTACACTTAACAAAACCCTATCCTGGCTCACCCGGGAAGGCCTGAGGGATAAGGATATAACCCGGGACTACAGCTGGGGGCCACCGGCGCCCTTCCCGAAGGCTAAGGGGCAGGTAATATACAACTGGGCTGAGAACCTTCTTGGCTATATATCGGCTACTAAACATTGGGCGGCTGACCTGGGTAAGCCTGAGATGTGGGTCGAATACTGGAGGATGGAGGACACCGAGCTATACTGCTTCATAGGGAAAGATAACCTGTTCTTCCATACGATACTCTTCCCAGCCCTACTGATCGCGCATGGCGGATACATACTACCCGAGAACGTCGTGGTCAACGAGTTCGTGAACCTCGAAGGCGAGAAGCTTTCCACGAGCAGAGGCTGGGTCATATGGCTCCACGATATGCTCAAGAAATTCCATCCAGACATGATACGCTACTACGCCGCGGCCATAGCCCCGGAGCATAAGGACACAGATTTTAAGTGGAGGGATTTCCAGGCTAAGGTGAACAACGAGCTGATAGCGAACCTAGGGAACTTCATCTACAGGGTTCTGACCCTGATACGTAAGCTGTATGGGGGTGTCATACCCGAGCCGGGTAGACTCGACGAACACGACGAAGAGGTGCTTTCCGAGATATCTAAGACAGCCGAAAAGGTTGCAGCCGAGGTCGAGAGGTTCGAGTTTAAGAAGGGGCTCAGGGAGATCATGAGGTTGTCTTCTATCGGAAACGGCTACTTGAACGCTAAGAGGCCTTGGAGCAACCCCGACGAGGCTCCATCGACGCTCTACGTAGCCTCCCAGATAATCCACGCCCTGTCTATCCTCCTCATACCCTATCTACCGTTCACCGCGGTCGAGATCAGACGCATGCTGAACCTACCTACGAACTTAAACGACGTTAGATGGAGGGATCTCGAGAAGAGGCTTGAACCGGGTCATAGGATAGGCGAAGTCAAGCCGCTGTTCCGTAAGGTGAGGGATGAAGACATCGCCCCAGAGGTCGAGAAGCTTAAGAAACTGAGGGCTAGATATGAGGCTGAAGCTGGACCTCCACGTGCACACTAGGCTCTCCCTCGACTCGGTTATAACCCTGGACGAGGCTGTCGAAGAAGCTAAGGTTAAAGGGCTACATGGGTTGGCTTTAACCGAACACGGTAGACCATCTAAGGTGAAGGGGTTTGTGAAAGGTATCCTCATAATACCTGGTCTAGAAGAAACTACACCGCTCGGTCACATACTCGTCCTAGGGATAGACCGGTGGAGGTTTAAACCCGGTAGAAAACCTCTGGATACGGTTTTAGAAGAGGCTGAACGGCTTGGAGCCGTCACCGTGTTTGCCCACCCGTTTCCCAGGACGTTGATGACCTCTTTCATGTCTTGGGTCAGCGGCTTAGGCCTCGACGCGGTCGAGGTCTTAAACTCAGGAGACCTATTCTTCCCCATATCCTCCAGGGTTAACCTTTCCTTAGCGTCTAAGCTCGGCATACCTATGACCGCTGGAAGCGACTCTCATATACCCAGAACCATAGGGTACGCATACACGGTCGTGGAGGCAGAGTCCATGAGCATAGACGACGTATTGGAAGCTATAAGGAAGGGGCGGACGGAGGTCTATGGGAGGAGGAGCGGCCTTAAAGCTAGGGTCGAGAAGATAGTTCTCAGGAGAAGATTGTCCCGAGCTTCTCGGCTATAAACTCAGCCGGGTTCACCATAGCCCTCAAGGTTTTCTTTGCAGCATTCTCAAACCTCGCCTTCTCACCAGGCTCGAGTAGTTTCTCCATGTGCGCTAAGGCCTCGTCAGGGTTTGAGGCTCTGCGGATGAACCCCTTCTCGACCAGATACCTCTCGACGTATGTGGTTTGACCTGGGTAGCATGAAACCACCGGGACACCTAGTAGAGCAGCCTCGATGTTCATAGTCCCACCTCCCCCTACGAGTATGGATGCGAAGTAGAGTAGGCTTGCGGCGTCTACCGTCTTCCTTAAGACCAACGCCTTATCTCCGAATACCTTCTCTACGCGATTCACCTGTTCATCGTATCTAGGCATTATGACTAGCTGGAGGTCGAATCGTTCTAAGGCTTTCTTCGCCACCTCCTCTACCAGCCCCCCCATACCTAAGATGTAGGATGCATGGCTCTCCTCTAGCCTGAAGACGGCTATCGGTCTGCCTGTATCCAGCCCGAGCTCGGTGAGCACTCTGGGGTCTGGTTTAAACTCTTTAAGCCAAGCAGCGGGGTCTAAAGCCCTATACTTTATGATCCTCGAGGGGGCTATGCCATACCTCGTCCAGGCGGCTTTCGGTATAATCCATGGTGTGAACAAGATGCGGGATAACGGTATCGTAAGCCTAGCCACGGCCTCGGAGTGGGGGCTATCGTTTACGGCGATATGTGGGGTTCCTAACCCGAAGGCTATCCTCGAAGCCTCAGGGGACGAGAACGATACCACAAGGTCCGGCTTAAGTCTATGGAAGACCTTCTTAAGCTCAAGCATCCGCTCTAAGCTTGCATCGAGCTTACCCTCTAGGGTGGCTCCACCGTATCTACCCACTATGTAAGCCTCCTCGCCCAGAATACCCAGAAGCTCTACGACCTCTCTAAACCTCCTAGCCGTCTTGAATACCTCGAACCCTCTCCTCTCAAGCTTCTTCGATAGGGCTGAGAAGAACCTACACTGCTTAGGGGTTAGGATGTCGATCAAAACCCTCATGACCGATCTATTGAACCCCTGGATGCAAGATAAGTTCTTCCCAGGGATGGAGGGAGAACAAGCATATAACTTAAATCCTGACCATAGTGTATTTAGTTTACAGTTTTCACGGCCTTATAGGGGAGGTTTATGGTCAATATACTCGACTTAGACCCTGAGGAAATTCCCGGTATGCTGCGTAACGGCGACCTCAAACTCGCCGTCATAGGTTGCGGAGTCATGGGCTTGCCGTTAGCCTGTCTATACGCCGACGCAGGGGCTCAGGTGTATGGGGTTGACGTAAACATCAAGCACATAGAGAACCTGAAACGAGGAGTATGCACGCATCCAGAGCCTGGTTTAAACACACTTTTAAAGAGGGTTCTAAGGGCTAACAGGTTTCAACCCACCACGAACCTTCAGAACGCTGTCGAGGATTCTGACATAATAATGATAGTGGTCTCGGCTTCTGTGGATCCGCACGGTCTTCCAGATTATACCTCTTTGAGAAGAGTGTCTGAAGACTTAGGTCTGATACTGAAAAGGGGTCATCTGGTAATCCAAAGCAGCACCACCGGGCCTGGTGTAACCGAGGAGATCGTTAAGGGGATGCTTGAATCCCTATCAGGCTTGAAGGCGGAGGAGGACTTTGGCTTCTCCTACAGCCCGCTCAGGGGCTCCGGAGGCTCGCTTCTAAGAGACTTGGTGCATTATCCTAGGATAGTCGGGTCGGTCGGTCCTAAAAGCCTAGAAGCCACCAAAGCCGTTCTAAGCGTCGTCGTGAAGGGCGGTATAGTGCCTGTCAGGGATATAAAGACGGCGGAGACCGTGAAGCTTTTCGAAAACTACTACAGGTTTGCGACGTTGGTTCTAAGCCAGGAGCTGGCTATGCTCTGCGAGAAGATAAACGTGGATTACATGGAGGTTTTGGAGGCCTGTAGGACGCAGCCTCACTGCCACCTGTTGAGACCCAGCGTAGGTATAGGCGGGCATCTACCTAAGGATATGCATCTACTCCAAGCATCCGCCGAGGACGTTAAATGCGGCCTACGTATGCTTAAGACCGCTATGAAGGTGAACGAGAGGCTTCTTAGACACGACCTGTCGCTCGTAACCAAGGCGTTGCGGAGGCTCGGTAAACGCCTCCGGAGGTCTAAGATACTCATCCTAGGGTTAAGCTTTAAGCCGGACGTTAAAGACGTACGTAACTCCTACAGCTTCATGCTCGCCGACTCCCTCCTGAAGAAAGGCGCTAGAGTCATAGTCTACGACCCCTACTTCACGACTAGGGAGATAAGAGATATGGGCTTCGAGGCATCGGCTAACATGGATAGGGTCATCAGGGAGGTCGACTGCGTCGTGATAGCTACCCCACATAGCAGGTTTAGAAGTCTAAGCATAAGCGATTTCAAAAGACCAGACGGTAAACCCGTGGCTGTGGTGGACTTCGGGCGTGTACTCGACGGCTCGGAGGCGGAGAAGATGGGTATAATCTACGTGGGCGTAGGGGCTGGTGGGGTTGGTTAGGGTAGCGGTCATAGGCGTCGGGTTCTGGGGTAAAAACCATGCTAGAGTCTACAGCGAGGTCGAGGATGCCGAGCTTGTAGCGGTCTGCGACATAGACGTTGAGAGAGCTAAGCTCATAGCCAAAAGGTATGGCTGTAGGGCTTACACGGACTTCAGGGAGATGCTGAGGGCTGAGAAGCCCGAGGCGGTGAGCATATGCACCCCGACTACGACGCACTACGAGGTCGCGTCGGAGGTCTTAAGCATGGGTGTTCACGCGCTCACGGAGAAGCCCCTATGTAGCACGGTGAAGGAGGCCGAGAGGCTTAGAGACCTAGCATCTAGCATGGGCGTCAAACTCATGCCTGGCCATATAGAGCGTTTCAACCCGGCCGTGGATAGGGTTAAACGTCTCGTGGTCGACGGCGTCTTGGGTAAGGTAATCCTCGTCGCGGCTCGGAGGGTTTCAAGGTGGCCTGAGCGTGTAGGCGACGTGGGTGTCGTCAAAGACTCCGCCATACACGACGTAGACGTGATGAGGCATCTCGTCGGCGAGGTCGAGTGCGTCTACGCCGAGACCGGAAGCCTTAGGCATAGGTTCGAAGACTATGTCGAGGCGATCCTGCATTTTAAAACCGGCGTCACCGGCTTCATAGAGGCTAACTGGCTTACGCCACGTAAGGTCAGGCGTCTGACGATAACCGGAAGCGAGGCCATGGCTACGTTGGACTACCTGACCCAGGAGCTGTCTATAGAGGATTCTGAGAAGGTCCTGCGTCCCATCGCCAGGTGGGAGGAGCCCCTCAAGAGGGAGCTCGTCCACTTCGTCAGGGCTGTCATGGGTAAGGAGCCGCTGAGGCTTACGGCGGAGGATGGGGTAAAAGCTCTTAAGGTCTGCGAGGCTATACTCGAATCGGGCCGCCGTGGTGAGAAGGTTTACCTGGAGGGTTGAGGGTTGAAGAGGAGGCTTATGGATATACTCGCATGCCCGATCGATAAACACTATCCCCTCGAGCTATACGTCTTCGAGGAGAGGGAGGACGGCGAGATAGTCGAGGGTCTCATAGTCTGCCCCAGATGCCTCAGGTTCTACCCGATAAGGGACGAGATCCCTGAGATGCTTCCAGACGAGCTAAGAAACCTCAGGGAAGACCTGAAGTTCCTCAGAAAATGGCGAGACAAGATCCCTGAGAAAGTGCTCAGAGACGGTAAGCCCATAAACCTCTCCTCTGAGACCTAAGGGTTAAAGTAAGCATTTCTGTTCACAATAAGTATTTACAAGGAATTCAGCTCAAAACCGTCAGAAAGTCTACTCTTTTGAAATCATTATCGAATGTAGCTATTTTTTCAACTCTATAATGTCTACATGTCAACGCTATAAGAGCATCGTTGGGAAGTAGTTTAAAACGTTCCATCATGGCTTGAAGTTCCCTAAGTTCAAACACTAAAGGCAAGAGTATAAAATCTGAGAGATTCATAAATTGGTTTCAGTTCCAAGGTTAGACTCGGGAATTTCTTTTTAAGATCATAAGACTTGAATCCCGTCATCAACCGAATGTAACCATATAGCACCTCAGAGACTACTATAGGATTTATGAAGCCTACGTCCACGATATCTAAGATCTTCTTAGCCCTAGGATCTCCCTCCAAGTATTTAAGAATGATATTGCTATCAATAAATGCCTCCACCCTCGATCTCCCCTATGATTTTATCTACAGGTTTACCTCGGAGAACTCCGAAGTATCGTCTGATCCTTTCTCTCTAGGCTTAACTATGACTATGACCTTCTCTCCCTCTCTTAGACGCTTCTTTAGCTTGATTACTCCATCCTTGTAAACAGCCTCGATTATATCGGACATATATCCCCCTTCAACCTAGAGATCTAGAAAGTCTTAGTGATAATCGTTTCCTCAGACGCGGCTTAATCTTTAAGCTTTTTGGGTCTTATCGTCTGTTATGGGTTTGGAGGATGTGTTGCGTGGTTTAAAGGGGTTTCCCGAGAGGCTTGGCTTGGACCTCGGGGACCCGGGTGATAGGTTTAAGTGGTTTATCGCTTCTCTTCTCTTCGCTAAGAGGATATCCTACCGGATAGCCGAGGAGACCTTCAGACGCTTCGTCGAGGAGGGGTTGACAACGCCTAGCCGTATAGTGGAGGCTGGGTGGGGTAGGCTTGTCGAGGTCCTCGACTCCGGAGGCTACGTCAGGTACGACTTCTCCACCGCATCCAACTTGCTCGAGGCGGCTAGGAAGCTGCTCGACGAGTACGGTGGGGATGTGGATAGGATACACGAGCTCGCCTCCGACGGTAGAGACCTCGAACGTAGGCTTATGGAGTTTAAAGGCTTCGGACCGACGGCCGTGAACATATTCCTGAGAGAACTAAGAGATGTATGGCGTAAGGCCGACCCAACCCCCTCGAGGCTAGCCGTAGAGGCTGCGGAGAGGCTGAGGCTGAGGGACGTTAAAAGGTTTGAATCCAAGCTTGTTCTGCTAAACCTCGAGTACTGCAAGCGAAAACGCTGCGACGTATGCCCGGTTAGAAGCCACTGCACAGAGCCGTCTCGAGCAGGCTGAAACCTTAATTAAGAAGCTCGGCAACTGATCACGCAGACAGCCCGGTGGTGTAGTCTGGCCAAGCATGGGGGCCTTTGGAGCCCCCGACGGGAGTTCGAATCTCCCCCGGGCTACCATATTCCGGCGAAAAAGTCCTATCGTTGCCCTCTGATCGCGGCAAACCCGTGGAAAATGGGGATATGTTCTGCGGGAATTACAGAGTCACGCGCTTTAAATGCTTGCAGTAGAAATACTTCTCTGCTATGGAGCGTAGGAATGTTTGGGCTGACAGAGGTTTCATCTATGTTCTAGGTCCGACCCCTGCGTTAACCCCTGGCGGTAAGGAGGATTGGGATGGAGGTGTCTTAGAGTCCAGCGGTGTGTTCAAGGACGGGAACACCTACTACTGGTATTATCATGCTTGGTCTGCTGATGAGAAGCTCTGGCCTAGCGGTTATAGGGTGGGTGTAGCTACGGCCCCGACGCCGTTGGGACCTTGGAGGAAGTATGAGAAGAACCCCATCCTAGACCATGGACCTAGGGGTAGCTGGGACGACTCTTGGGTGGCATGTGCGGTCGTGCTTAAGGAGGGCGCCTACGATATCAAAGGTGGAACCGAGAAATACTACATGTTCTACTCCGCATCTGGTAGCGGAAGCGAAACGGTCGACATAGGTCTGGCGGTTGCAGATAACCCGTTAGGCCCGTGGAGGAAGTATGAGAAGAACCCTATAGTCGAGGATTTCGGGTATTTGGGTGGTGTCGTAAAGGTCGGCGGTAAGTTCTACATGTATACTGAGCACCCGATAGGGGTGACAGACCAAGGCCCCTTCTGCGTCGCCGTGGCGGATAGACCTGAGGGGCCCTGGAAGAAGTACGAGGGCAACCCCATACTAAAGCCTGGGGACTGGGGTTCCTGGGACGACGGAGGGTTCTCAGAGGCCGGTGTCACGTATAGGGATGGGGTTTTCCATGTATTCTACGGCGGTACGAAGACCACTAAACTCGAAAGCGTCGGCTATGCGTATAGTTTCGATGGCTATAATTTCATAAAATACCCAGGCAACCCCGTGATCGATAGGGCTAAGATACCCGACTGCTCCGCGTTAGCTGAGGTGCATCATCTAATAGAGCCTCCGTACATATACGTCTTCCACACGCTGAGGTACATATCTAGGGGCGGCGAAGACCTCGCGGTCCAGGTTCTTGTGCCGACCGGCATACCCTTCAAGATATCCTTTCCGATCCTAAGCCTCGGGGGGATGGAGGCTGGTGAGGTCAGTGAGCTGAAGAACTGTCTACCGGTAAGTCTCGAACATGCCTCCACCCTCGCCTTGACCACGAAGTGCACCTACTCCAGAGACGCTAAAGCGGGTGTGAGGGTCCATGTCAGGTCGAGCCCCGACGGGTTGGACTACGACACGGTGGACCTCCACAGCTTCGACATAGACTACAAGCCTGGAAAAACAGTGCAGAAAACGGTGGGTTTAAAAACCGAAGCCAAGTTCATAAAAGTCATAGTTGAAAACTTGGATAATGAAAACGCAATTCCAAGAGTTAACATTACGGCAACGGTAGGCGGCTGATGGTAGATTCTTTCAACCCTTCCATACATGGAATTTACCTAATCCGAGCCTTTGCATCTCAGGCGTCATCAAAATGGTTTCACTAAACGATTCTAACGGTTTTTCAGGTCTTTCTACTACATAGGTGTGGCCTGGCTCGTTCCCAAATTCTATCTGGTAGCCCTTGATTTTAGAGTCGACGGTTTTCTGGTTTTCAAGGTCTCTTACTTGGACAGGATAGAAAACATAATCCCTTCCTGGCCAGAGGTTTACGATGCGGCACGTATCGTTCGCATGATTTTGAGCGTTAACGTACATTTCTGCTCGTCCATTTATATACAAAAAAATTCCCGGGAGGAGCGATTCATGTCTTTGGTTTAAAGGAGGCCGGGGTTTGTCTAGGGGTCGAACCTTATGGTTACTATTTTCCCTCCCCTGACTTTTAGCCTCAGGTATCCGTCGTGGTCTGGTTTAACCTCTTTTATAGGTTGCTCGTTTAAGCTGGTTAGGTAGGCTTTCGAGAAGGGTTTGTAGAGCTTAACCCTACCCTCGGCTTCTCCGTCGGTTATGTTGTAGAACCTCACGATCACTCCTCTCTTGTTCTCGGCGGCCTTCACGGTCGAGACGACGAGGCTTGGAGGCTCCACCTCGATGAAGCTTCCTTCAGGGGGAAGCTCTCCGCCGTGGAAACCCGTCTCAAACGCCCAAAGCCTGTTGACGTAGAAGTGCGCCTCCTTATAAGCCTGCGTCCAACCTCCCTTATGGGGTATGACCGCGTACTCGAAGCTGTGTCTTCCCCTGCACTGGGCCCCGGGTGTTCTGATCAAGGGTCCGGCGGGCTGCCTACGCGTCTTGAAGTTCATCTGCGACAACCAGCCGACCGCACGGAGTAGGGTTAGAGCCAGCTTCACACCATCCCCGCTAGGTATGGCCTCATACTCGGGGAGCCCCCTATCGGTCAGCATCAACCCATACCTGCCGTCGTTCACGTCGACGAAGCTTCTGTGGGGGTAGGTTCCCAGAGGCTCCTCATCCGTTTCGACTCCTTCGGTGGGCGGCCCCACAGGCCTCTCGACGACTTCGAAGTGTCCTTCGGCGTAAACCTTATCCGTCTCGATACCGGTCGGGAAGACCACTCTCAACCTGTGGTCCTCGACCGTGTTGTCGACGGTCGTCCTGAACTCGACTCTTTTAACGCCGCGGTAGAGGGTTACGTAGGTGGTTATCGGGAACTTCTTCAGCTCCTTTCTCCGCGAAGAACGGTCTTCTGTTAAACCGGTGGGTAGCATATAGTCCATGTCTATCCTCATGACAGCCCTCACAGGCCCGTTCTCTAAGACCGCGATCTTAGGCGGCTGGGCGGGTTCTGAGACGACCGTATCGACGCTGGGCGGTGAATAGTTGTACTCATCCCCGGCATCCCCGTCGTCTACGAACCGGTTGCATCCCTTGAAAACGACATGGTTCTCTTTATCGTAGATGTCGACCGTCCCGAGCCTCGGGTCAGCCTCGACCCTGAAGAACTCGTTCTCTATGAAGAGACCCCTGCTTGAGGGAGACGGCTGCTCCTCTTCGCTAGGCTCGACTACGAACGTTTTATACCCATAGGCTGGGACGTCCTCGGCGATGAACAAGACGTCTACGAGGTTTTTGACGACTTTAACCACGACTTTCTCCACCTCAGGCTTCTCGACAAGCCGCCTACACTCCTCCGCGACCCTCCTAGCCTCCTCGACGTTCGGGCTCCCACGGTCTGCCACCACGAGCTTAACGTATACCGTTCCCTCCTCGACGTTAACCTCTCCCTTCCTCAAAACCCATCCCATGATCCTACCCCCTTCAAGCATCTGTAAGGCGTATCTAAGCCTCTCGTCCTTCCTGAGCTCGACCCCGCTAAGCTCCTCTTCCTTGAAGCCTAAGAGCTGGGCTGGATAGGCTCTACCCGACCTGTCGACCACACGGATGCTTCTCGGCCTCGTCGAAGACTCCAGCCTGACCTGAACGTAGTCTGTTCTAGGGCCGTAATCAGGGTTGAACACTACGACCGCGTGGGAGTCGTCTAACCTGGTCGCCGGCAGGTCGTCTGTGTCGACGCTTCTAGCGATGGCTTCGGCGTTCTCTCTTATCAGCTCCTCAGATATCTCCTCGACGGCCTTGAACCGATACTTCATATCCTCGTGAACCGCGTCTATGCTGCACCCGCATATGCTGTCGTGGGGATGGTTCTGGATGAGGTATTTCCAGGCAAGCCAGCATAGCGAGCTGTCTCTCCTCAACCTAGCTAGGCTCTCTGGGGAATCTGGGTCTAAGAGCCAAGCCCACGCTATCAGGGGCTCTACAAGCTTCTCCAGAGCCTGCTCGCACCTATGGTTCCACTGCTTTATCCAGATCCTCGTCGAGAGGACGTTTGGGAGAAGGTAAGCCCTCCCATACGACCGGAGCTCCCCCCTGTAAGAGCTTAAAACAGGGTTCGACCTCTTCAAAGCCTCGAAGTAGGCGGGGAGGGATCCATGGATGAGCTCGACGTCCTCGGATTCCTCGTTGAACCTCTTTATGAGCTTCGGAAGCTCAGGCTGGGGCTCTAGGTGGTCGCATCCGTTCATCAGCAGGAGGTTCTCCGTCTTAGCGTAGGGTGAAAGCATATCGACAGCCCTCCTTATTCTCCGACGGAACTCCTCGAACCCTGTCGGAAGATTAGCCCCGGAGCAGTAGCCGTACCTGAGGTATGCGGTTAGAACCCTGCTTCCGTCCGGGGCCTCCCAGTAAAACTCGTTATCCTTAACCTCTAGGGGTACTCCACGCCAGACGACCGCGCAGTCTATCCCGAACCCCCTGAGGACTTGAGGCATCTGCCCTATATGGCCGAACATGTCTGGCAGGTAACCGATATTCATAACCGCGCCGAAGCCTGACGCCTTCTTGATACCCAGCATCATGTTTCTTATGAGAGCCTCAGGCCCCTCTAGAAACTCGTCTGGGAGGATGTACCAGGGTCCCACTAGGATCCTCCCCTCCCTTATGTACTTTTCAAGCTCCTCTCTCCTCTCGGGCTCCGCCTCCAGGTAGTCTTCGAGAACTATGGTCTGCCCGTCGAGCATGAAGACTTTGAAGTCTGGGTCTCGCTTCAGGATGTCTAGAAGCTTATCCACAAGCCTGACAAGCCTCATCCTGAACTTCTGAAACGGAAGATACCACTCCCGGTCCCAGTGGGTATGCGAGACCACGAACATCCTCCACCTAGGACTCTTTTCAGCCTTAAACACTTTAGACATCTCCCGTATGGATATGTTCTTAACCTAGCTTCGTATTTAACGTTTGCTTCGAGAAGAATAGTGTTTAACCGGTGGATAAATAGCGTATAAGCACCTTAATGCCCCGGTTTTGTATATGTTCATGATCAGCGTACTTTAAACCAGCTTCAGATAAAATGTTTTAACCGTTCCACTTCACGTGTATGTAGCGGTCAGCTCTTCGGTCGTGACAACTTTAACATATTTCGCTGCTTTTTCACCCAGTTTTCGGTCGTCGGTTACGAGTATGAGCTTGTTCTTAATCGCGGCACATATGTAGGATGCGTCATACACCGTGAGGTTTTCTTCGAAGGCCAGGTTGAAAATTTCTTTCTCCAACCCTTTTACGGAGGTCGCTTCGATGACCTTGAGTACTTCGCCTATGACCTCTATAAACCCCCACGCGGTTTCTCTATCTATTCTTCTAAGCAGCCTATACTCCTTCCATATAGCGTTAAGACACTCGTAGAAAGCTAGACTTATCGTTACACCCTTAGCGAACGGTTTAATCGAACCCTTCTTGATCAAGTTCACGATGGAGCTGGAATCGAAAAGGTAGGTGGTCAACCCCTCTCCCTGTCCTCGCGTATTATCCTCGCTATCTCCTCGTCGGAGATGTGGGTGAGCCTTCTACTCAGCTCTTTAGCCCTCTCCTCGACCTCGGCTAGTATATGGCGCTTCACCTCCTCCTCCAGCGCCCTTCTGATGACCGGGCTAGGCTTTATCTTATATTTATCGAGCAGCTCCTTCAACCTACGGGGGATCTTAGCAGAGACCGTGACATACGCCATTGAGGTAACACCATTTATGTGGTATATTTTGGTAGACCAATATAAGGTTTACCAAAATTATGTAGACCTCGTTAAGGAGTATATTTTGCGTTTATCTCTATTCCGCCGACGCCTGTTTCGAGGTTTATCTGGAAGTTGCTTTTAGCCGGGTAGTTTGTGGATTTCAGTAGTGTTTTCAGGCCTGTGAACCCTGTTTGCTGGCTTATGACTATGTCTCCTACGCCGGTCGAGGTCTCGACTTGGGCGCCTACGTCGTCTTCGACCGCTATCCTAAGCCTGACATCGCCTGTCGAGGCTTCGGCTCTGAGTTCTACGTCCTCGACCGTCGGGTCGGTTTGCCGTATGTCTGCTCGGACCTCGCCTACCATGGCTCTTAGTAGTACATCGATGTCTCCTGCGGCGGCGTTGTCCCACTTAAACCCGATGTCTCCGGTCTTGGTTTTAAGCGAGACATCCCCTTCGATGGTCGATGTCTCCTCGAACGCTACTTCGACCGTTCCAACGTCCACCTCTATGTCTAGGCTTTTAACGGCTACCCCGCCTCCGGCTTTCATGAAGACCTTTCCGACGTGGTCCGTTATCTCGATTTCGGCGTTTAACGCTACGTCTATCACGACGGTGACCGAGGTGTTTATCTCTGGACATAGAGGCCACTGGAACTTCCTGGTTACGAGGCTTGAGCTCACCGTCAGGGTTGAGTCTTCGACCTGGTGGTCGAAGGATAGGTCGTAGACTTCTTTGGGGGCTAGGATCCCGCTCCTCACCTCGGCTGTTACACGTATCTTGAACGATTCGTCTTCGAGCTTTTGGAAGCCTACGTCTACCGTGGCCACGTCGGCGTCGAGGATGAGCTTGATCGAGTCTATATCCTCTAGTATGGGTATGCTGTGCTCCTCGGTCAGCTCGTAGCTGTAGACCGGTAGAAAGACGAGCACGAATAGGATGCCGGCGACCACGGCGGCTGTGACGGCGAGTATTAGGCTGTTTTTCAACGGTTTTACCTTGACCGTTCAGGGGTTTGACGGCCTATTAAACGTGTCGTTTTTAAGTTAGGGCTGGCTCTCCGGTTTCACTAGACCCTTCTCCTGGATGTACTTCTCGGCCTCTATCCTGGTCTGGGGTCTCCCTATGTCTCTCCAGAATACGTTCCGCGGTATCTTGTAGGCCGTCACCTTAAGCCCGTCTTTCACCATCAGCCTTAGGGTGTCTGTTATCCAGTATTCTCCGGCCGGTGAGACGGGTGTGCGTTTTATGTACTCGAACACCGTTGGGTTGAATATTATCGGGCCGGAGTTAACCGGGTATAGGCCGTCTATCTTCACCTTCTCGACCTCTTCTTCAGGAGCCTTCTCCAGGATGTCTAATACCCTGCCGTTGCCGTCTATCTTGACGAGCCCGTACTCCCTGTAGCGGTCCATGAGATATACGCCCATGGTGGCTTTGGAGCCTTCGCGTCTATGCTGCTCGATCATGTCTCTGAAGAAGCTTGTGGGGTGGAAGAAGGTGTCTCCGTAGAGCATCATGAAGTCTTCTGAGACCCATCCCTCCGCCGCCTCGACGGCCTTAGCGGTTCCCTCTCCGCGGCTCATATCCTGGTATAGGTAGGCTATCCTGATCCCCAGCCATGAGCCGTCCCTCAGGTACTCCATTATCTGGCTCTTCCTCTCGCCTAGGACTATGAATATCTTCTTCACCCCGGCGGATGCTAGGCCTCTCACAGCGTACTCTATCACAGGGTAGTATCCTATCAGGCACATCTCCTTGTTTACGGCGTTAGAGTATGGCCGCATCCTGGTGCCCTTACCGGCGGCGAGTATCAAAGCCTCCAACTCAGGTCGATTAGAATTTAGGTATGATGGGGGATTTAAACGGTTTCCCTTTTAAGGTATCGGAAAATTTTTATCTGGTCTTACCTGGTATATCCTGGTGGATTCGGGATGAGTCAGGTTGTTAGCGTTAAAGTCGGGAAGAAGTACGCTGTTTACCTGCCTAAGCGGGTTGTTGAGGCTTTACAGATAAGGGAGGGGGATAGGCTGGTTCTCATGGTTGAGGGGGATAACCTAGTGCTTAGGAAACCTAGGGACTTCTTCGAGGCCTCTTTTCAAACGTCGAAGAGGCTTAAACTATCTCCTGAAGAGGTTGAGGAAGCGAGCTTAGAGGCTCAACGGGAGTTCTTGGGTATCTAAGATGGGCTTCGCGGTTTTGCTCGATACTTCTTTTCTGCTACCGTCTTTTGGCGTCGATACCGGAGATACTATTAGACGGTGTCTGAGGTGTTTATCCGAGCATAAGCATGAGGTTAAAATCTACTATTCCAGATACGGCGTTTTAGAGGCTGTTTTGGTTCTCCTGAGGGAGGTGAGGCGTGGTCGTCTAAAGCTTGGAGAGGCTTATGAGATGGTCGAAGTCGGGGTTTCCACGGTCGTATACAGCCTTGAGGCGGTGGATGAGTGTCCGAGGGTTTTCAGGGATGCTTTAAAGCTTTACGGGATGGAGCATAGAGATATCTTTGATAACATTCTCTACTCGACGGCGTTAACCGGTGGGATGTATCTTCTTACGGTGGATAAGAAGCTTAAGATGTTTATCCGGGAAAACGGGCTAAAAGACGTGACGTTGGACCCTGAGGGTCTTCTGAAGAAGCTTCTTTAACGTTGGCTTAGAGGAGGTACTTAAGAGGATGGATGAGAGCTCTGAGGATATAGGGGCTTTGCAAGTGGAGGTTGCTGAGTATTCTAGGTTTTAGCTGAGCATCTGAGGGGTTTGGAGAGGCTTACGTGTTCTATTCAGGCTTTAGGTACTAAGTGGGGTTTGATAGCGGCCGTGGGGTGGGATTCTTTAGGGTACGATATGGTTTTGTATACAGTGGTAATATGTCTACGGTCGTGCTTTCTGTGAGGGTCAGGCGGGGGTTGAAGGAGGAGGCTGAGAGGTTGGGTATCGATGTTAGGAAGGTTGTCGAGAGTTCTCTTGAAAAGGGAGTCTCGTGGGGGGTGTCGGTGGATTTGGGTGAGGTTTTCTAAAGGTCTTGGGATGGGTTGCTGCGGTTTTTTCTTGTTTATGGTTGGTTTTTATGGGTTTCTTTGGCTGGCGGGTGGTTTAGACTTGTTTAAGCTTATGTCTCTTTGTTTCTCTTCGTCTGGGTTTTTTATGTTTTGTTTTTCCCTTTTTGTCGGGTGGCTGGTTTGTGTTTTTCACAAATTTTCCCTGGTTTTTCTGTGAATTATCGGGGGTTTGCCTTATGCTTTTCTACGTTCTGTTTCGGCTTGTTTTAACATATTCTTGTTTATATAAAATTTATATACTTGTTTGTTTAAGGTTTTTACCCGAGGATCGTATGTCTAGGACGAGAAGAAGCTTTAGAAGAGGACGTAGGGGTATAAGCCCTGTGATATCGACGATAATCATCGTCGCAGTCGCCATCGCCATATCGATCGCGGTAGCATTCTGGCTAGGAGGAATAACAGCAATATTCACAAGATTCGAAAAACTAGAAATAACATCAGCATACGCAACGCTCTCTGATACTTTAAATTGGACCGTCCATATATCTGTAAAGAATACCGGAACGACAGATGCTACTATAACGGATATATTAGTAAATAATATACCGTATAGTGAATATGGCTCACAAATCAATATAACTCAAAATAGTCCTCCGATTACATTAAGGGCAGGTGACGAGATAACTATTATCATGCAAGTAGCAAATGCTAGTGTCGTTACTTCGCCTCCTTCAACCGAATACCTATTTGTGCCTGGTCAAAGCATTACTATTACTATTCATACTGCTGGTG
>LUCB01000006.1 GCA_001593865.1 Candidatus Bathyarchaeota archaeon B24 | reverse complement strand
CTTATGTAAGATCTCGAGGTTTATCATGAGGACGCCGAGGGCTTCGAGAAGGTGGGAATTGGCTAGAGAGCCGCAATCCACCGCTCTAGCGCCTATATCCTCTATCACTTCTATGACCTTCTTTTTAGCCTCGTCGGAGTCGCCGCAGAGTAGGATGTCGCAGTCTAGGGGCTGAGACAGATCCTTAAGAACGTGTTCTGAGATGTTTTTAAACGCCGCCACCAGGTCGACGTCTTCAGGCAGAAGACCCAGAAGCCTTTCGGTAGCTGAGCCCTCCTTCACCCGTATGAGCCTGCATCCGTTCTTGGAACGCTTCAGAGGAATCGTTACATCCACTAGAACAGCCTTCGGTCTTAAAGAGCCTTTGATGTCTTCGAAAATGCTCATCTGGGCTTTGAAGGGTACTGCTAAGACCACGATATCTGCTTTAGCGGCGGCTTCATGATTTTTAAACCCCATAACACGTGCCTTTCCAGCCTTCTCTTCGAGCGCTCTAGCAGCTCGTTCGGCTTTCCAGGGAAACCTTGAACCGATTATCACCTCTCTACCTGCTCTGGCAAGTCTTAGAGCAAGAGCATAGCCTATACCGGCGGTCCCCCCTATAATAGCGATGGATTTTTCCAAGCTAAATTCACCAAAAAATAGTCTAGGTTTGGCGGCTAACTTTTAAGCATTACCTATTCTGTTAACAACACTACTAGGCGTTATTAAGACGTTATTAGATAAGACAGTCCTAAAGATAAGACCGAGAGCTAGCTCAGGGTATTACCTACGCTTATGTGAGGTTTTAAATAGAGTTTTAAAGAGGGAAAATTTACATCCCTGAAGGAGTTTGTTTTTCTAAAAAATCTTTGACTATTCTTAAGTCTCGATCGTCGGCTAGATCCGTCTAGCTGTTCTAGAGGTGTAAATCCATGGGTAAAAAGCTTAAGAGTTGGGATAGACCGACCGGCTTAATCAGGAGGCAGAGACCGCTTAAAGAAAGGATAGACGAGGCCATTTACAGGCTTAAGAGTCAACTGAGCAGGCTTGAGATGGCGGCCATGAGGATGAACCAGCATGAAAAACAGCTCTTCGAAAAGTGCGTCGCGGCTCAAGCCATGGGTGACGAGACCCGGGCCTCCCTATACGCGAACGAGTGCGCCGAGGTTAGGAAGATCTCAAAGCTCCTATTGAAAAGCAGGTTAGCCCTCGAACAGGTCCTCCTAAGGCTTGAGACGGTCGAGGAGTTCGGCGATGTCATAACCGTTATGGGACCGGTTGCCGGCGTCATATCGGCTTTGAAGAATCAGCTTGGAGGGATAGTTCCTGAGGTCAGCTACGAGCTTGGTCAGATAGGAGACGAGCTCAGTAAGATAGTCGTCGAGGCAGGGGAGGCTACGGGTCATAGGTGGCAGCTGGAGCCTGTGAACTCGGAGGCGCGTAAGATACTCGCCGAAGCCGCCAGTCTAGCCGAGCAGAGGATCAAAGAAAGGCTTCCTGAACTCCCCTCTTCAGAATCGGAACATGTTAGGAGGTGAGAAGAATGGGTCTTGAGTTTGAAGGGTTTAAGAGGTTTTTGGGTAAACACGTCGTAGATGGATACGGGAGACCTCTCGGAAGGATCGTTGGGCTGATAACCGATGTAAACCAGAACGTAACCGACGTCGAGATAGAGTTTGGAAACGGAGAGTTCGTGAGATGCCCCAGTAAACAGCTGATGATAGAAGCGGGTACACTGATATATCTCTACCCGTGGGAGCTGGAGTCTATGGAAATAGCGAAGGCTTTGGACCTAGCTATTAAGCGTATTCAGGCCCTAGACGACCTCTTCAGGATGGGAGAGATACCCGGCGAGACCTATGAGGAGTTTAAGAAAATCCATGAGGCGTCGTTTAGGGAGCTTAAGGAGAGAAGGGATAGGTTGATAAACAGGCTTAAAGGCCGCATAGACAAGTTGAACAGCCAGATCAGAGAGCTTCAGATGTTCAGGACAAGCCTTAAGATGCAGAGGGCTACCGGCGAGATCGAGGAGGATAGCTTCAAAGACGCCATATCGATAGTGGAGGATGGATTGAATAAGGCCTTCACAGAGAAGGAGGAGCTGGAGAATACGATAAACAGGCTTTCGAAGCTTGATTTTAAAACACCCTCTCTGAGGAAGGAGATCAAGACCGTACTTCCGAAACCACCTAAGGTCGAGGTAAAGCAGGAATCTAGGATCCCCGAACCGTCGACCGAAGAAAAGTCGAAGAAAGAGGATTTAGGTGATAAGGGTAAGGAGAGCTCCCCCATAGACGTTAAGGTTGAGGACTGACTTCAAAGGGAGGGTTTTCTTTGAGAATAAGGTGGTCTAATGAGGACCGAGGCATCTGGAGAAGGATAGAAAGGAAGCTTAAGATCTCCGATAAGCCTCTGAAGGAAAGGATAGTTAAAGCGATCTACAGTCTTCAGGTTCAGAGGGATAAGCTTGAGCATACGTTGAACAAGCTTCAGAGACGGGACCGACAAGTCTTCGAGAGGTGTATAGGAGCCCATCTATCGAACGATTTGGCTCACGCCGTGCTCTACGCGAACGAGTGCGCCGAGATCAGGAAGATGGCTAAACTCGTCATAAGCGCTCAGCTAAGCCTTGAGAGGGTTATCCTCAGGCTTGAGACCGTTAAAGAGTTCGGTGACATAATGAACCAGCTGACCCCAGTATTGGGTATAGTCAGGGAGGTGGGTAAGAGGCTGAGCGGGATTATGCCCGAGGTCTCTAGCGAGCTCGATAGGGTTCATAGGCTTCTGAATCAGACAGTCCTGGAGACCGGTATACCTGAGAGCGTAGAGACGCCGCAGGCTTTGAGCAACGAAGCTAAGCGTATAATGGAGGAGGCGTCTGTGATAGCCGAGCAGAAGATACGTGAGAGGTTCCCGGAGCTTCCTAAGATAGCGGAGCCTTTAGCCGAGGGCGCGCTTAACGTAACCGTAGCCCCCTCGCCCGTAGTCGTGGCTAGGCCGGTGAGCCTGACCGTTAGAGAGATCGATGAAGAGGTATTCAATTACATAGTGAAAAACCAGGGTAGGATAAGCGTAAGAAAATGTGCTTTAGAGCTTAAGCTAAGCCCGGAGGATGTTAAAAAGGCTCTCGACAGGTTGAGGGAGAAGGGTAGGATAAGGATAGTGTAACCGACGGGGAGGCATATGGCGTACGAGGAGCTTATAAGGATGGCTGAGAAAAACGCCTTAGACGCCATCAGGCTTGACAAACAAGGAGCCGCTAGGTTGGCAGCGGCTAAGTATCAGAGGGCGGCTGAGATCCTATTAACCGTCTGCTCGCTATATCCTAAGTCTCCCCAGTCACGGGTTTACGCCGAGAAAGCCGAGGCATACCTTAGGAGGGTTAAAGAGCTTCAAAACCTAAGCCTTGAAAGCGCTACCTCGGGAACAAGCCTCCCCAGCCTTAAAAAAACAGGCTCCCCGTTGAAGGATAGGCCTAACGTAAGGTGGGAAGACATAGCGGACCTAGAGGACGCCAAGAGGGCCATAAGAGAGGCTATCGTGTACCCTGTTAAGAGACCAGACCTTTTTCCGCTTGGATGGCCTAGAGGCATATTATTCTTTGGACCCCCGGGGTGCGGTAAGACGATGCTAGCCGCTGCGGTCGCTAACGAGGTCGACGCGCATTTCTTCTACGTAGACTCGGCCACTATAATGTCGAAGTGGCTTGGAGAATCGGAGAAAAACGTCGCAGCCCTCTTCGAGAACGCAAGGGAATTGTCGCACGAGGGTAAACCCGCGATCATATTCATAGACGAGATAGACTCTCTGGTCGGTGTTAGAAGCCATGAAGTAGGTGGAGAGGTCAGGGCTAGAAACCAGCTTCTTAAGGAGATGGATGGGCTCCAGGATAAGGGTAAAAACCTCTACGTCTACGTGATAGGAGCCACTAATAAGCCATGGAACCTAGACGAGCCTTTCATAAGGAGGTTTCAGAGGCGGATATATATTCCCCCTCCAGATTTCAGGGCAAGGCTTGAACTCTTCAAGATATACTGTAGAAACCTTAAGCTTAGCCGAGACGTCGACCTCGAGGAGCTTGCGAGGCTGACAGAGGGATATACGGGAAGCGATATCAGGGACATAGCTCAGGAGGCTCAGGTCAGGGTCGTCAGGGAGTATTTCGAGAGAGACGGGGGAGATGTCAGAGCGATAACCATGAACGATTTCCTAGAGTTGCTTAGACATAGGAAACCCAGCGTGTCGAGAGAGAACGTCAGGCGTTATGAAGAATGGTGGGAGAAATTTAAAGCCGTTTAGGAGGTGTTAGGAGGTGCATGCCAATATAGACGAAAAGGATTTAAGAATCTTATCCCTATTGCTTGAAAACTCAAGCGTTACGCTTGTTGATATAGGTAGAAAGCTTAACATGCATCCCAATGTGGTGGCCTACCGAATCAACAAGCTCGAGGAGATGGGTGTGATCAAAGGCTACACGGTCGTATTGGACCTCGAGAAGCTCGGCTTAACCGAGTATATGTGCATAGGCGTTAACTTTCCAGACCACAGGTTCAGAAACGAGTTTCTTAAGAGGATTAGGGACATACCTCAGGTGACCATGGTTATAAGCTCCCTGGGCAAGCCTGAGGGTATACTTTTCGTGGTAGGTAGGAACAAGGAGGAGATAGATAACATCTTGTCGAAGCTTAAGGATATGAGTGTCGAGATAGAGTTTGCGACGCCCATTATAAAGAGTATTCAAAACGGTTTAATACCCAGAATTCTCGAGGCGCCTATGTCGGAGAGGAGAGGTAGAAAGAGCGGTCGAAGAGCTAGCATAAGATGATGGGTTTTCCGTCGACTTTGACCCTAACACCCATCTCCTCTGAAACCCACCCCACAGCCTGGCCTTTAACCCCCATTTTTTCGCAGAACGATATTATATCCTCCGCCTCGTCTGGCGGAGCTATCACGCAGAAGCCCACCCCCATGTTGAAGGTCCTGTACATCTCTCTATCATCTATGGAGCCCGCCGTCTTTATCAGGCTGAATATCGGAGGGGGTTTAGGCATATTAAGGAGGTCGAACCCCACTTTCGCTAAACGACCTATCCTCATGAGCTTAGTGAAAGCTCCTCCAGTTATATGGGCTAGACCATGAACTCTAAATCGCTTTAAAAGCCCTAGGACCGGTTTCACGTAGATCCTCGTCGGTTTAAGAAGCTCCTCTCCGACCGTACATCCAAGCTCATCCACATAGCGGTCTATCTGAAACCTAGATAGCAGAACCTTCCTAGCTAACGTTAATCCGTTTGAGTGTATACCGTTGCTGGCTAGACCTACGATGACGTCTCCGGGCTTAACGGACTCGCCGGTGATTATCCTGCTCTTATCCGCTATGCCGACGCACATAGCCGCCAGGTCGAACCCATAACCCTCTTTAACGCCTTTGATCACGTCTCCCATGACCGCGGTTTCCCCCCCGACGACCGCTATGGAAGCCTCCTCAGCCCCCTTAGCGATCCCCTCCATGATCGGCTTTACCAGGTCCTCCCTAGGCTCCTGAACCACCAGATAGTCTACCAAAGCCATGGGCTCGACCCCCAGGCAGATCAGATCATTCACGCACATAGCTACACAGTCTATGCCGACCGTGTCGTATTTACCCATCATCTGAGCGACCAGGACCTTCGTGCCTACGCCGTCGACATGGAGGGCTAAAACTCTACCGTCACCGAGGTCTATCAAACCCGCGTAGTGACCTATCTCGGTCAGCACTTCTCCCGTTTTTCCGCTTCTAAACCTAAAAGTGGCTTTGAGCAAGTTGCTCATGAACTTGTGAAGCCGTGTGACCTTGTCTACATCCACCCCCGCCTCACGGTAGCTTCTAGGAACTTTCATGGCAAACTCCACCCAGAGATGCTATCGGAACTTCTCGCCGGTGAGCCTCTCAAAAGCCTCCACGTATCGTCTACTGACTTCTCTGATTATCTCCTCTGGAAGCTTCGGAGGTGGCGGTATGGGCTTACCGTGTTTAACGGCCTCTTCGACAGCCTTCTTATAGCCTACGCTTTCAAGCCAATCCCTGACCGGCTGCTTATCGTAACTGTCCTGTCTCCTACCGGGCTTATAGTTGGCTTTAACCCAAAGCCTGAACTCGTCTGGGCCTATAGAATCTGCGAGGAGAATACTACCGTCTTTATCTCTCCCGAACTCGAGTTTGAGGTCTGCGAGTATGAAACCGGCCTCGTCTGCTCTCCTAGCCATAGCCGTGTAGATCTTTATACACACATCCTCCAACATGTCGTACTCCTCATCCGTAAGCCACCCCTTCCCGACGACCTCCTCCCTCGTCACAGGCCTATCTTTAGCCTCAAACTTGGTCGTGGGGTCGAGTATAGGCTTTGGAAGCTTAGCCGCCAGCACAGGCTCTATCGGAACCTCGGCCTCGCCCCTCAAAACCCTCTCGTAGAGGCTTCCGTAGAGGTATCCCCTGACCACGAACTCCATAGGTATCATCGTTAGACGCTTAACGACCATCTTGTTCGGCGGTATGAGCTCTAGCATATGGTTCGGGAAGTCGAGGTTTTTAAACCAGAAGGCGGACATACGGCATAAAACCTCTCCTTTAAACGGTATCGTCGACGGAAGCACTACGTCGAAGGCTGAAACCCTATCGGTATAGTAGAACAGAAGCCTATCCCTATCGAGTTCATAGATGTCCTTAACCTTACCCCTCTTCAAGAGCCGTAAACCCTCTCCGGCCATGAGCCACCGAGGCATCTAATAGACGAGCAAAGGCTTTAATATTTCTACCTACCTCTTTTGAAAGCCTGTTGCACATACTCGAGGGAGTCGAGCTTTTGAATATAAAAGCAGGGTCAAACCTCTCCAGGGAGCCTTAGAGGAGACCCTTAAGCTTCTTAGCTGACTCCTCGACTCTACGTCTAAGGGCACTACGGTATTCCTCAAGCTTTTCAGCGACAGAGGGTTTACTCAGCCCCACGACTTCCGCGGCTAAGACGGCTGCGTTCACCGCGTTATCGACCCCCACGCAGGCCACGGGTACTCCCGGAGGCGTTTGAGCTATAGATAGTAGAGAATCTAAACCCTCAAGAGACCTCTTGACAGGGAGACCTATCACAGGTTTAACCGTATAAGCGGCTATGAGGCTTGGAAGCAGGGCGGATAAACCCGCCACGGCTATAAAGACCATCACCCCCTTATCTTCAGCTTCTTCGACTATCGTTTTAACCCTCTCCGGAGACCTATGCGCCGACGCCACCTCGACCTCAGCTTCGACGTCTAGTTTTTTCAGGGTCTCAAGCACCTTAACTGCATACTCTCTATCCGATATACTACCCAAGACCACCAACACATCCACCGAATAACACCATTTCGGGATCGATTAGCGGATCGCTTAAGAGGCTTTCGGTTTCTCATTAAGGTAAAAGCTAGGTTTCGATTAGGAGGTTTTATATTACATGGATCGCTACTTCCGTGAAACCGGCTCTCCTACCGATTCTCTCGAGTTTTCTGAAGCATCTTCGGGAGATTATGGCGTAGACCTCCTTAGGCACGTATATCTCCAAGACCTCTCCGCTCATCTCGACCCTGTAGTCATAGGTATACTTACGGAGAAGCGAGTCTATGCTATTGCTCACAGCCCTCTCCCTCGGGCTCTTACGCTTGACAGGTATCACGAACGTCTTCTCTCCGAATACATACATCTCGTACTCAGGCTCACCCGTCAAGAAGTCCCTAACGACGACAACCGGTCTTGCGAGGTCAGCCTCCTTAAGGCCGTGCGGGACTTTAACGACGCTCTCGACGCTGTAGACCTTAGCGACCTCACCGTCCTTCATGAAGATAACCGTATCGATTATGGAGGGTATCATCCCTAACTCGACCCTACCGATGAAGCGCTGGATCGCGTCTACAGCCGTCGTAGCATGTACGACGCCGACCATACCGACCCCTGAAAGCCTCAAGTCCGAATATAGCCTAAAGTCGTTGGTATCCCTCATCTCGTCGAATATCGTATAGTCCGGCCTGCTTAGGAGTAAGACATCGTGTATCTCCTGAGAATCTCCCACCACCTTGGAATACTGTGTAACCTCGTCCGGAAGCTGAAGGTCCCTCGGCGCCTCGACCGTTTTAACTATCTTACCCTTCCTGAGGTAGAACTCGGCCAAGGCTTGGGCGAACGTGGACTTACCCATCCCAGGTGCTCCGGCTATAAGAATTCCCTCAGCCTGCTCCTCAAGTCTCCTGAGGAGTTTACGGGGTAGGTTGTAATCCTCGATGCTTCTGTGAACTATCGGTCGGACGGCCGTCACCTCTAAGCCGTCGCTGAAAGGCGGTTTGGTAACTACTATCCTGTAGGCTCCGAGCTGGATTATCGTAGACCCCTCCTTATCGGTCTCTATGAAGCCCTCACCGGACCGAGCACGGTCTAAGATCTCGTTCACCAGGTCTTCGACCTCCTCCCTGGTAAGCGGCGTCTCGTCGAGGGTTTCGAAAACCCATTTACCAGGCTTACCCCGTTTAACCCTCGGAGGCAGACCCTCCTTCAAGTGGACAGACATCACGTCTTCTTCGAAGAAGTCTGTTAAGCTCCGTTTGACGTGGCTTCTGTCATAGAGGACGTTTATCCCCAAGGCCTTAGCGACCATAGCCGAGATGTAATCCGCTGTGACTATCGTCGAGCCGGTTTTGAGGGCGAATTCCCTCAACGCCTCCTTAGGGTTTAAACCTGGGTCTCCGTTGAGAAGCTCGAACGAGACACCCATGCTTTCGGCGACTTTACGGGCGTTCTCAAGCTCCCGTATTCCCCTGAAGTCCCCGTTTAAAGCCTTATGCTCGAGGTCGCGTACTATGGAGCTATGTATGAGAACCTTACCCTTGATTCTCCCATCTAGGAGAAGCCTGCTTAACAGGCCGCTTTCGATCGCGATCTCGTCTGGTAGGTACATATTTCTATCTCGCTCTCTCACGGGAGAAGATCACACATGAGAGCGGCGGAACCATATAATAAACCTTTCTTATATAGGTGGATGGGTTAAAGCAGGTTTTCGACTACATAGTCGACTATCGCCTTGAAGAAGGCTAAACCATCGGTTTCAGAAGCTAAGGTCTTAAACCTCGTCCAGCTCGGATGAAGATAGGCGTTCGTATATTTTTCAGGATGAGGCATCAGCCCGATGACGTTACCCTCACGGTTGCATATGCCTGCGATGTTATTCATGGATCCGTTCGGGTTCCACGGATACCCAGAAGGTCTACCGTGCGGATCCACATATCTGAAGACTACGTATCCCTCTTCTTCGAGACGATTCAGAGTAGCGTCGGGGGCTACGAACCGCCCTTCGGCATGGTTCACCGGAATATGGAGAACCCTAGAGCCCAGCTTCCTCGTCGGGAGGCATCTACAGGCTTCTTCATGCCTCACATAGACCCATCTATCTACGAATAAGCCGCTTTCGTTCAAGGCAAGGGTGACCTCCTGTCTCGAGAATGGGCCGTCGAAAGCCGGTAATAGGCCGGCTTTAACAAGCGCCTGGAAACCGTTGCATATCCCGACCACAACCCTACCTTCGCTTATGAAGAGTTCAAGCCTCTTTCTCAGCCGGTATTTGAGCTGGTTAGCCAGAAGTTTACCGGCTCCTAGGTCGTCCCCATAGCTGAAGCCGCCTGGTATACAGAATATGTGAAAATCCTCTAACCCGACATCTCCCCTGAGAAGCTCGTTCAGATGCCTAAGCTCGACCTGGGAACCCGCCTCCTCGAAGGCTTCAACGGTCTCTATGTCGCAGTTCGTACCCTCCACCCTGAGCACAAGCGTCCTGACGCCCATATCTTCAGACAATTTTCCTCCCTCATAGCAGTGTCAGGTCGAATTTTATAGAGGTTTCTCACAGGTGTTAGGTCAAACTTAAATGGTCTCTCGGTCTACTCTCCTCTGGTGATTCGAGTATGCGGTTGGGTATAGCCAGCTATTCGTATAACAGATACTTGAGAGACGGTACCATGGAGTTAGAGGACTTCATAGATAGAGCCTTCGAGCTAGGTGTGGATGGAGTGGAGCTTAACCAGCTTTACTTTAAACCGGAGATCGACCGGATCAGGCTTATCAAAAGGATCCTTTTGAATTATGGGCTTGACCTTTCGTGTGTAACCGTAGATAATAACTTCTGCAAACCTGACCCAGGGGAGAGGAGAAAGGAGGTCGAGTTCGTCAGGAAGTGGATAGATGCCACCGTTACCCTCGGCTCTCCTGTGATGAGGATAAACGCCGGTTGGCCTCCTGAAGGCGTCTCACAGGATACGGCTTTCAAGTGGGCTGTCGAATGTATAAAGGAGTCTGCTAACTACGCGGAGCGGTATGGGCTTATGCTCGTGGTTGAAAACCACGGAGGTATAACCTCCACGGCTGAGCAGGTGGTCAAGCTCCTAGAGGCCGTAAACTCCGACTGGTTCAGGGTGAACTTGGATACGGGAAACTTTCGAGAGAACATCTATGAGAGCATAGAGGCCGTTGCACCTTACGCGGTTCATATCCATGCCAAGATATATGAGCTGGGTCTCGAGTGGCATGGGTTGGATAGTTACTGGGTCGAAAAAAGGCTAGATTATAGAAGGATAATGGAGATACTCGTAAAGTCTGGGTATAACGGATACATATCACTCGAATACGAGGGGAGGGAAGACCCCTTAACAGCCGTACCTAAGGCTATAGACTTCTTGGATAATATAATCTTCTAAGACTATCACCAGTCGAAGGTGGATTTCCAAGCCCTCTTAAGCTCCCAGATGTTTTCTTCGTAAACCCTATCTTTCAACCCGTGGATTGTTAACTTATTCCCTGGTGTTACGACGCCTATCCTAGAGTATGGAAGACCCTTCATGAGGCTCTCGAACTCATAGAGTCTATCCCGAGAAACCTCGACGATGAACCTACTGTTAGACTCGGAGAACATTATCTTGTCGTCCCTGTTTAAACCCTCGACCGGTACCTTCGACAGCCAAACCTCTACACCCAGCCCTCCTGCAAAACTCGACTCGGCTAAGGACACCGCTAGACCTCCTTCGGAACAGTCGTGGCACGACCTCACGTAGCCTAGGTCTATCGCTTCGACGAGCCTATCCATGATCGCCTTAGCCGTTTTAACGTCGACCCCTGGAACCGCTCCGCCTTTTAACCCTAAAACCATGTAGTAGTGAGAGCCCCCGAACTCGTTCCTGGTTAAACCGAGAACGTATACGGGGTTTCCAGGCTCCTTAAAGTCCATCGTCACGGCTTTCCTAACGTCCGGGATTATACCTACGGCCGTTATAAGCAACGTCCCAGGTATAGATATGTAGCCTCCGTCAGGCAACCTATACTCGTTATACAGGCTATCCTTACCGGATATGAAAGGCGTGTCGAATCCTACTGCGCCATCGTAGCATCCTCTGACGGCCTCGACGAGAGCTCCTAGGGTCTCCTCCCTCTCAGGGTTTCCCCAGCTGAAGTTGTCCAGTAGAGCTATCCTACGTCCTCCTACGGCCACGTTGTTCCTTATAGCTTCGTCTATAGCCGATAACGCCATCTTGTAGGGGTGTATATGGTACTTCGGGTTCACACCGCATGAGACGACTACCCCTCTCCAACTGTCTTTCAGGGGCTTAAGCACACAGGCGTCGCTGGGGCCGTCTTGGTGAACCCCTACGAGGGGTTTGACGAACATCCTAGCTTGAACCTCATGGTCGTACTGTCTTAGGACCCACTCTTTACTGGCGACGTTAGGGCTGCTGAGGATCCTTTTGAGAACGTCCATCAGGTCGCCGGGTTGAGGAAACTCCGGGTCTTCCTCACATGGCGGAGTCCAGTAAGCCTTCCTCCGTACTCTAGGTACACCGTCGAATAGAAACTTCAGGTCTAGGTCGCATACAATCTTTCCACCGTATCTGACGACGAGCCTATTCGTAGACGTGAACTCACCTATCACGGTGGCTTCACAGTTCTCGTTACGGAATATCTCTAGAAGCTCCTCAAGGTTCTCCTTCGGGACGGCCATGACCATACGCTCCTGAGACTCTGAGAGCCATATCTCCCAAGGCTCTAGACCGGTGTATTTCAACGGCACACGCGTCAACTCGACGTCCGCTCCCAGACCCCTAGCCATCTCACCTACGGCGCTGGATAAGCCTCCTCCACCACAGTCGGTTATAGCCGAGTACAGCGGCTTATCGCGCTTATCCCTAGCCCTCAGGATGGCTTCTAGAAGCTTCTTCTCCTCTATCGGATTACCTATCTGCACCGAAACAGCCGATACCTTCTCAGACTCCGGCGTCAACTCGGCGCTAGCGAAGGTGACCCCTCTGAGACCGTCCCGCCCCGTCCTACCGCCTGCTAGAACTATCAAGTCCCCTGGTTTAGGGTTCCTAGTGTATTTCCTGACCGGCATTATGCCTACGCATCCGGCGTATACGAGCGGGTTACATACATAGCCCTCGTCGAACCCTATGGCCCCGCATGCGGTCGGAATACCCATTTTATTCCCATAGTCCCTTATGCCCGCTACTGCCCCTCTCATGAGCCTCCTCGGATGCATGATCCCTGGCGGAAGCTTCTCGTATGGATAATCTAGGGGGCCGAAGAAGAGTACGTCCGTCGAGAGGATCGGCTTAGCCCCTACACCCATGACGTCTCTGAAGACACCGCCCGTCCCCGTTCCCGCTCCGCCGTAGGGGTCTAACGCGGTCGGATGGTTGTGGGTCTCAACCTTAACCGCTACAGCCCACTCCTCGTCGAAAGCCACAATACCCGCGTTATCCTTAAAGACGACGAGGCACCAGGGCTTGTTAAGCTCCTCGGTAGCCTTGAATATATACGTCTTTAGAAGACCGTCTACTACACCCCTTTGGGTTTCTATGATTCCTTTAAACGTCTTGTGATAGCAGTGTTCAGACCAGGTCTGCGCTATCGTATTTATCTCGACGTCCGTAGGGTCTCTGCCTATTTTTCTGAAGTATCTCTGAACCGCCTTCATCTCCTCTAACGATAGGGAGAGCATATAGCGTCGGCTTATCTCTAAAAGCTCCCTATCGCTTGCGTATCTAACAGGTATGACAGCTACCCTAACCATCTCCAGAAACTAAGCCTATATCGCCTAGACGTTTAATTAGGCTTTCTCTCAGGTTTAAGGCGGTATAACAGGGACCTCTCCGAAGAAGCCGAGCTGTACGTTATCACCTGGTTCTACACCTGGATACGGTATCACCCTCACGCCTAACACCCTTCTTTTAAACCTCGAAATCTGATAAACGTCTTCCATAAGCTTCTCGACAACCGGTATGGCGTCATCGGCAGGTATGACTGCCATGTCGACCCCGGCTACGCAGACCGTAGAGAGAGCTACGAGGTCTCTAAGCCTGAGCCTACCCTCTCGACCCCTAAGCTTCAGAATATCGTCTTCAGCCACGGGTAACATAAGCTCGCAGAAACCCGTCTCTTTAACCCCGACTTTCGACGCCGCCTCTTGAACCATCCGGTTAAGCTTAGCGACCGCCGCCACGGAGCCTGGCTCCGGTATGGGAACGCCGGAGACAGCTTCGACCAAACGCGCCGAGGAGTCTTCCATCCATGGAGAAATCGAATAGTCTACGCCGTAGAACTCCACTTTAAGACGAGACGAGAGTTTTCGCCCCCACATCTCGGCCTCGGATATCATCCGGGAAGCCTCCCTAGACAATTCACTCCATCCACCCTTTTCATAGGCATTCAACAGGTCCATCGGATATAGGAGAGCGACGGCTAACCCCTCTACAGGGTTTATATTCACAGACAAGGGGAAGTATGGTGTGAGAAAACCCTTAAGATCTCTTGGGATGACGGCTACGTCGGCTAAGAGCACAGGGTTCCTGTAGGCTACCTCTACGAGAGCCTTCGATACATTTCTAGAATAATCCTCACGCTTCATCTTGACAGATACGTAGACCCCGGATTCGAGAAGCCGCGTCAATAAGCCTGGGTCTAAGTCCTCGGCGTCCAAGGTGAAGCCTGAGACCAGGCTCACACCTAAGTCTGCTGAAGCCTCGTATATGGTTTCGGCGGCTTTGATTAAGTCGATCCCGCTCGGGGGAGGGGGAGTCGACACTCTTAGGCTCCATACTTCTATGTGGGGTTTGACTGTCTCTACGGCTTCGTTGAGAGAGGAGACCCTGGACTCTACGTATTCTTTAAGGTATCCGGTGTCCCAGCTTTTCGGACTCAGGTAAAGCGTTATGCTCCTTAGCTTCAACGCATCTCCGTCAGGTAGAAGTATCTGGCGGCGTATATATTTTATAGCTGTGGATTATCGGGTTCGCTAGACATCTTCTACAGATCAGCTCGACCTTCTTATGGTTTAAATCCCCAGACAGGAGGTATATCGTGTACGTCTCAGCCTCCTCTAGACCTTGAACACCTATGACCTTAGCCCCTTCTAGGACGCTTCCGGCTAGACTGTCGAAGACCCCAGGCTTATACCTGACCTCGACGACCCATACACCGGGCTTCTCGAACAAAGGAGCCACCTTTTCACCCCTCACATAGGTGTATTCTTGGACTATAGGGTCGTGAAGAAGCTCCTCGCATAGGAACTTGATATCAGACTCGTCTAGCCTGCCTTTAAGCTGGAAAACTTGAACGGTCTTAACCCACTCGACCCCCTTGACGCCGAGATCCCGGATCTCCCACCTAACCCTCCTACTCACCGGGTCCAGTTGCTCCTCCTTATACCCTACGCATACGCTCCAAACGTTCTCCAAACAGAACCACCCTTGGATTTAAACGGATTCGTTAAAATCCCGACCCATAGGATATCTGCCGTCAAACCAAAGCTCCCTAGCCTCTCCGACTGTGAACACGGATCCTGTAACCACGATCACGTCTTTCCGAGACGCCAGCTTCAACGCCTCCTTGACCGCATCTTTAACGTCATCTACTATAAAGGCTTCCACCCCGCGTAGTTTAGCCTCAGAGGCTAGGAGCTCGGGGTTTAAGGCTCTATTCATGACCTTATGCCTACAAGCGACTACGAGGTTTGAGAAGCCGCAAAACTCATCCATCATCCTCCTATAGTCCTTGTCGGAGGATATGCTCACGACGAGTATAACTCGTCTACCGTCGAAGAATCTACCCACCTCCTGTCTAAGCGTGGCAGCTGCAGCCGGGTCCTTGGCACAGTCCAACACGACAAACGGGCTCTTCTGAACTATCTCCAACCTACCAGGCCAGAAAGCGTTTTCAAGCCCCCGTCGTATAGAGGATTCGGAGACTATTATACCTCTGTATGCTAACGACTCGACAGCTCCGACGGCCGTAGCTGCGTTGACGACTTGGTGGAGACCAAGCATAGAGATCCTAAGTCCTTCGTAGAAGTCTCTCAAACCTTCCAGGTCGAATATCTCACCGTTTATACTAGCGTCTTTAACCCTGAAGCGTATATCACGTCCCACCCTAAAAAGCCTCGCACGTCTCCTACGTGCAAACCTCTCGATTACCTTAAAAGCCTCATCCCTATTCGTAGCCGTAACCGCTAGACCGTTAGGCTTTATTATGTGAGCCTTTTCCCAAGCTATCTTCTCGACTGTATCGCCTAAGATCCTAGTATGCTCGAGATGCACGTTCGTGATCACCGAGACCAACGGGTTTAAAACGTTAGTAGCGTCTAGGCGGCCTCCAAGCCCGACCTCCACGACCGCTATATCCACCTCCTGCTCTGAGAAGTATTTGAACGCCAAAGCCACAGTGGCCTCGAAAAAGCTCGGATGCCTATACCGTTTACAACGCGCCATCCTCTCCATGTAGGGTTTAAGCTCATAGATTATCCTGACGACGTCTTCTTCGCTTATGGGCTTACCGTCGACCACAAACCTTTCGGTATAGCTTGACAGGTGAGGTTTGGTGAACAAGCCGACCTTAAAGCCTTCAGCCATGAGGATCGAGGCTATCATAGCGGCCGTCGAACCCTTCCCGTTCGTCCCTCCCACGAGAACCGATTTGAAGGACTTCTGCGGGTCTCCTATGAGCTTCAAGAGCCTACGGATGTTCCTCAAACCTAGCTTAGGCCCTAGCCTCTTGAGGTTGTACACATACTCCGTGACTTCTTTGTAGCGGCTCATAAGCCGGTCCTAACAGCTCCTATGATGTTCTAAGGCTTATCGGGGAGTATTCTAACCCGTCTACCCTCGACCCTTAAACGGCCCTGCTTGAAAAGCTTTATGGCCTCTAGTATGATCTCTTGCTCAGCCTTCTGAACCTTGGATTTAAGCGTCTCAGGGGTATCGTCCTCATCCACCTTAACCGGCTTTTGAAGAATTATCGGCCCGGTGTCGACGCCTTCGTCGACGAAGTGCAAGGTGCATCCGGTGACCTTCACACCGTAGTCCAGCACTGCCCTGTGGACGTCAAGGTCCATACCTCCTGCGAATGCCGGGAGGAGAGATGGGTGGATGTTCATGATCCTCCACCGATATCTTCTGACGAACTCGTTGCTCAGGATACGCATATACCCTATCAAGAGTATCAAGTCTATGGGTGCGCGTTTCTCAAGCTCCTTCATAACGAGACGGTCGTATTCCTCCCTAGACAGGCCTTTGGGGCTTATGTAGATGGCTTCGATACCGTGTTTTCGCGCCCTTTCGAGGATATACGCCTTCCTCCTGTTGCTTATAACACAGACAACTTCGGCGTCGAGGTCGCCGGACTCTATGGCGTCTATAACCGCCTGTAGGTCGGTGCCCCTAGTCGAGCCCAACACGGCTATCCTAAGAGGCCTATCCTCTACGGGAGGGATCTCGTATACGCTCGCAGGAGCCTCACGAGACATCTCTCGACTACCCTCCTCTTTGAAGCCTTAACGCATTCAGAAGGTTTTCGACGACCATAGCTACAGTCATAGGACCGACGCCACCTGGAACCGGGGTAATCATCGAGACCAGCTCCTTGACGTTCTCAAAGTCTACATCACCGACTATCCTACCTTTAAGCCTCGAGATACCTACGTCCACCACTACGGCGCCCCTCTTAACCATATCGGCCTTCACCAAGTGGGGGACGCCTGTCGCGGATATCAAGACGTCGGCCCTAGACGTGTATTCATCGAGAACCCTCGTCTTGACGTGGCAGAGCGACACAGTAGCGAACCTATTCGTCATCATAACCGATAAAGGTTTACCGACGAGCACGCTATTGCTTATGATGCATACGTCCTGTCCTTCAAGGTCTACACCATATCTCTCGAGAAGCCTCATAACGGCCTTAGCCCCACAAGGTGCCAGGGCCTCGTCGCCGTATGCGAGCCTACCGAGGTTTACAGGGGTTAAGCCGTCCACGTCTTTGACAGGGTCTATACGCGCCATAACTTTAAACGGGTCTATGTGGTCGGGAAGAGGAAGCTGGACGAGTATGCCGTGAACGTTTTCATCCTCGTTAAGCAAGTCGATGAGTTCGAGAAGCTCGGATTCGCTTATGGAAGCCGGCTTGGTTAAGACAGAGACTTTGACTCCTACGCGGTTGCAGAACCTCACCTTGTTTCTCACGAAAACCTTAGAGGCAGGGTTCTCCCCCACCATAACAACAGATAAACAGGGTTTCACACCGCTTTCGGCTAGACGTGAGACCTCGGTCTTGAACTTTTCAGCAAAGGACTTGGCTAAAGTCCTACCGTCCATGATCATGGGGTTGGTCAAAGTGAACCACCGTATATGGGAAATCTCTTACAGAGCTCCACAACCCTATCTTCGACGCTCTTTAAGACCTCTTTATCACGTCTGTTCCTAAGGGCTAGGTCTATAAGCTCAGCTATATAGGCCATCTCAGACTTACCCATGCCCCTAGCTGCCACGCATGGTGTTCCAAGCCTGACCCCGCTTGTGATATACGGAGGCTTCTCGTCGAAGGGTATCAGATTCTTGTTAACATAGATACGAACCTTCTCTAGAACCCTCTGCGCCCTCCTACCTGAAACCCCTAAACACCTAAGGTCTACGAGAAGCAGATGGTTATCCGTCCCCCCACTTACTATACGGTAGCCCCTATCAGCCATCGCAGAAGCGAGGGCTTTAGCGTCTTCGACTATGAGACGTTGATAATTCCTAAACTCCTCGGTCATGGCTCTTTTAAAGGCAACGGCTTTAGCAGCTATAGCGTTCATAAGCGGTCCGCTTTGAGTACCTGGGAAGACCGCCCGGTCTATGGCCTCTGCGTACTCCTTACGGCAAAGTATGAACCCTCCCCTAGGGCCTCTGAGGGTCTTCTGCGTGGTACTCGTCACGAAGTCGGCATAGAGCGTCGGGTTCATATGTAGGCCTGCGGCCACTAAACCGGCTATATGAGCCATGTCGACCATGAAGTAGGCCCCGACCTTGTCGCAAATCTCCCTGAACCTTTTGAAGTCTATTTCCCTTGGATATGCGCTTGCACCTGCGATTATCATCTTAGGCTTATGCTCCAAGGCCAGCTTCTCGACCTGGTCGTAGTCGATGCGCTCGCTCACCCTATCGACACCGTAATGGATAAAGTTGTAGAATATTCCTGAGAAGTTTATCGGGCTACCGTGGGTCAGATGCCCGCCGTGAGCCAAGTCCATAGCCAGCACGGTGTCGCCGGGCTTAAGAAACGCTAGGTAGACGGCTTGGTTCGCCTGAGACCCTGAATGCGGCTGAACGTTCGCATGTTCAGCTCCGAAAAGCTGTTTAGCCCTCTCTATGGCTAACCGCTCTATCTCGTCGTAGAACATGCATCCGCTGTAGTATCTCCGTCCCGGGTATCCCTCAGCATATTTGTTGATCAGCACGGATGCCTGGGCCTCTATTACGGCTTCGTCTGCATAGTTCTCCGAGGCTATCAAGTTTATCCCGTAGACCTGTCTATCGAACTCCTCCCGTATTAGCCTCGCAACCTCTGGATCCAGCTTCTCGACATAGCCTAGGTCTCTTAGGAAGCTCATGGCGGCTTACACCTCTATCTTGCCTCTACCGGGGATCCAGTCTATCGTCTTACCTAGGATCCCCTTCTTCTCCCTGTACAAATAGATCTCTCTGACCATCTCGGCTAACCGCATACGTTTCTCTAGAAGCCTCCTACTACCGATGTCGCTTCTGTAGAATAGGCCCCAGCCGTCGAGGAGCTTGACGTAAGGGATACACCGCTCAGCTATCTCAGCCGCCTCCTCTATTGTGTCGGCCTCTGCATATATCTCACAGGCTCTCGAGCCTCCGGTTACATAAGAGCCGTCGACCGTATCCACCGAGCCCCAGAAAAGCTTACCACCCGCCTTCCTGATAGCCTCCTCGTCGACCCATATCGGATGTCCCTTAGCCAGCTCTCTATGGTCTGGATATCCCCGAGGGGCTAGACATTTAATCACCGTGGCTTTCTCCCTAAACTTGAGCTTAACCTTGGCTAGGCTCTGGCTGAGTATGGCTTCGCATATCTCGACCATATCCGTCTCTAGTAAGGGTAGGATGTTCTCACCCTCGGGTTGCCCGAAGCGGCTGTACATCTCTATTATAGTTGGACCCCACTTATCCGTCAGCATCATCTGGCCGGCTATGACACCCTTATAGTATTCGCCGGATTCCCTCTGAACAGCGTCCACCAGTTTTTTAACGATCTCGACCGAGCGGTTGTACTCATCCATCGTTATAAACGGTAAAGTCAAGCCTTTGCCGGCTATCGACCCCATTCCACCGGTTTCAGGACCGAGGTCGTCTTCGAACGCGTGCTTATTATCTTGAACAAGCGGGGTTGGTAGAACAGTTTTACCGTCGCAGAAGCACTGAAGCGTGTACTCTGGCCCCTCCACCCTCTCCTCGAGTAGGATACGGTCTTCGATGTCTGTGTAGCCTCTCATATGCTCTTTAACGACCTTGACCGCGTGTTTAGCCTTGACCTTCTTCTTCTCCCTTGACAAATACGCCTGGAGGTCTGCTATCACCTTAACACCTTTACCACCGGCCTGTCTCGCAGGCTTGATCGCTAGGCTCTCGGCGTATTCGTTTATGTAAGCTATAGCATCCTCGACGTTCTTGAAAGCCTTAAACCTAAGCCTACCAGGCACCTCATATTTCCACATCAGACGCCTCATGTAGGCCTTGGACATCTCTATCTCCGCCAACGACTTCTTAGCCCCTATACAGCCTATACCCCGTCGCTCGACTTCGTCCGCCACGCCGTGGAACAGAGGCTCCTCCGGGCCTACGAACACGAAGTCTACGTTGAGCTCTTCGGCGTAGTCCGCCACCTGAACCGGGTCTGTGGGTTTCCCTCTTCTGAACCCGCCTCCCGTAGATTCGCACACCCTAACTATACCCGGGTTTAAGATCCGCATGATCGCGTAGATCCTCGGCTCCTTAACACTTCGGGCTAAGGTCTCCGCTATAGCCTGCTCCCTCGAACCGTCACCGACCACTAGGACCTTCAACCAAACCACCCAACAGCCTAATATCAGTGAAAGAAAGCCCAGCCTCTTTAACCTTTTTGAGCATTTTATGTAAACTTTTAAACTCACAGGTCACGGCGAGCTAAAACTTAGATGTGATTCCAGCGGTTAAGGAAAAATCGTAGAACCGTAGGTCAATCTTAGATCGGGTATTCCCCTGTGAAGCATCCTAGGCATAGGCTGTCCTTGGGAAGACCTATGGCCTCGGTTAATCCATCGACACTTAGGTAGCTGAAGCTGTCGGCGCCTATGACCTGGGCTATCTCGTCTGGCTTTAAAGCCCTACCTATGAGTTCGTCCTCGGGAGGTACGGCCGTGCCGTAGGGGCATCTGGCGACGATGGCGGGGCTTCCGATCCTGACGTGAACCTCTTTAGCCCCTCTCTTCCTTAGAAGATACACGGTGTTCCTCAAAGTCGTCCCCCTCACTACACTATCGTCTATGAGCACAACCCTTTTACCCTTAACCGCGGCTCTGACCGGGTTAAGCTTAAGCTGGACGCCTACGAGCCTCTCGAACTGGGTGGGTTTTATAGCCGTCCTAACGGACCTACCGGTCCTCATGAAACCCATCTCGACAGGTATGCCTGTGGCCTGTGAATAAGCCATCGCGAAGGGTATAGCGGTTTCAGGAACCCCTATGACGACATCGGCTTCGACCGGGTTCTCCTTAGCGAGCAATAGGCCTATCCGTCTCCTCACCTCATACACATGGATACCGTTCATTATAGAGTCTGGCCTGGCGTAGTATACGTATTCGAAGCTACAGTAGGCGCGTCTACTATAGCCTGTAGAAGCCCTTTTTATGCTGAACATCTCGACGGACATAACCTCGCCCGGTTCCACCTCTCTAGATAGGTCGGCTCCGACCACGTCTAGGGCCGACGACTCTGATGCGAAAACCGCCAAGTCGAAGCCTAACCCACCTACGCATAGAGGCTTTACACCCATCGGGTCTCTACCGGCTACGATGTGGCCGTCGTTCGTTAAGGCTAGGAAGCTGTATCCACCCTTGAAACGCTCCATAACGGTCAAAGCCGCCTGCTCCGGGTCGCTTTTAGAGAGCTCTCTGAGAAGTGCTAACCCGAAGTCTTTCAAATCGCCTTCTAGAAGCCCTCCTGAGAAGGTTAACGCCAAGCTTTTGCCACGGTCCTCTATGACTATGGGCTGAGAAACCGCGGGGTCCATCGAAACCCCGCCGCATCCTATATGACCCGGAAGCCCTTTCAAAGCATCCTCCTTAAACGCTTCCTCGACAAGCCCCTTACAGACTCTTGTGTAAAACCTACCATCTTTGACGGTCGTTATGCCGGCTGACTCCTGACCCCTATGCTGTAGCCCCATAAGCCCGTAATATATGAACCTGGCTATAGACCATAGCTCGTCGAAGGCGAATATACCGATTAAACCGCTCACCTCTTGATCACCTCTCTACTCTTAAACCTGGGTCGTATACCCTCGGGATATATGCCTGTCAAGCAGGCTAGACACAACTCATCCCTAGGGAGGCCTATGGCTTCTACCAACCCTTCAACCGTCATATACGTTAAGCTATCGGCACCTATGGCCCTTCGGATATCCTCTACACTCCTACCGTGGGCGATCAGCTCCTCGAACGTCGGGAAGTCCACACCCATATAGCACGGCGCTATCAGAGGTGGACAGGTTATCTTGAGGTGAACCTCCTTTACACCTGCTTTCTTAAGCATCGAAACTATGGTCCTCGACGTCGTCCCCCTCACTATGCTATCGTCTATGAGCACTATACGCTTACCTTTCAAAACCCTTTTGAGAGGGTTGAGTTTAAGCCTCGCAAAGTAGCCTCTGTTCGCAGGCATTATGAACGTCCTAAGGGCGTACCTGTTAACCCCGAAGCCCTCCATGATCGGTATACCAGACCTAGCCGAATACCCTAAGGCCGCGACCCTACTGGTCTCGGGGACGGGGACCACGTAGTCTACGTCGACGGGGTTGAGCTCAGCAAGCTTTTCGCCAAGTCTCCACCGAACCTCGAAAACGTCTATGCCTTCTATCGCGGAGTCTTGACGCGCGAAGTAGACCCATTCGAACATGCAGTGGGCGTGTCTACTTTCTGATACCTTCACGCTTCTAACTTTTCCATCTTCCACGAGCTTTATCGAGCCTGGTTGAACGTCTTCGATGAACGAGGCGTTTACCGCGTCTAGACCGGCGGTTTCGGATGAGAATACATAGGCGTCCAGGTCCTTCATGTATCCCATGCACAGCGGTCTGAACCCATAGGGGTCTCTGAAGACAGCCATTGAACCGTCTTCGGATAACAGAGTCACCGAGTATGCTCCCTCGAGCTTATCCATCGCATACCGTATGGCCTCGACGAGCGTGGAATTGTGCTTTAGACCGTCCGAGATCAGATATCCTATAACCTCTGAGTCAGAAGTCGTCTCGAACCGATAGCCCTTACCTTTAAGCTCTGTCCTGAGTTCGTCGTAGTTCACTATAGTGCCGTTGAAGCATAAGGCGAACCTTGGCTTAGAGTTGAACTCTATGGGTTGAGCGTTTCTGAAGGCAGAAGCTCCGTAGGTCGAGTACCTTACATGTCCGATGCCTCTAGGCGACCTCAGCTCCTTCAGGACATTTCGGTCGAATACTTGAAGCACAAGCCCCACTCCCTTGAACGTTAGAAGCCTATTATTCTTTAAAACGGTCATGCCGGCCGACTCCTGACCCCTATGCTGTAGGGCTAGGAGACCGCCGAATATCAGGCCTGAGACATCTGCATCGGCCGACCTAGAGTACGCTGAAAATACCGCGCAGGCCTCCCTTGGAGCCACTAGAAACCACCCTGCTTCCTTGAACCGGGATCAGCTAACCCTGGGGGTAAATTAAACCTTTTTTAACAAGTTCTTAGCAGAGCGGTTCATCGACCATAGAACCTGACGGATGCGTAGTCGAAGTCTACGGCTACCTCGGACGTGGAGTAGAAGGAAAAAAGCTTAATTTTTCGGCGATGGCTCATTAAACTCCAGGTGCGGTGTATGGTTAGGATAGCTATACCCTCCGATAGCGGAGACGGGTTAGACTCATACGTAGCCGAGCACTTCGGAAGAGCACCGTACTACGTTTTAGTAGACATCGAAGATGGCCGAATAGCCGATGTTAAGGTCGAAAAGAACCCTGCTATAAGCCACATGCCCGGCGTCGTACCCCGATATCTCAAAGACCGAGGAGTAGACGTGGTTATTGCCATGGGTATGGGCCCTAGGGCCATGGATTTGTTCGACAGGTTCGGCATAAAAGTCGTGACAGGTGCCCAAGGTAAGGTGAGAGACATAGTAGAAGCCTACCTAGAGGGGAGACTCGTAAGCAGACCCTATCAGCCCAAATTCAGACCCCACGAGTTCTAGCCCTTCGAGAACGCTTACCGAGACCCCATCTATAGCGGTAGAACTTCGTAGCAGGACAGCCTACACATTTACCTTCAATATAGCTTCTACAAGGTGGACATTCGATACCACAAGGTGGTTTATCAAGATTCCTATAAGCTAGGTTGAGCCTCAAGGGTATAAACGGTTCATAAAGGATGCTGCTAATCGGGTAAAACTCGATACGTCTAACACCGTTGAGCCCTCTCATAGAGCAACCCTCGCTCGATATACAATGCAGTGTTCGATAATCCTCAGCTACGATAAAGGCTATCAGGTTATAGCCACCTAGGGCTGGGAAGAGCCAAACAACCCTCGGGCACTCTCTGAAACGGTTTAAAATGGAGTACATAGAATCCTTATCCACAACCTCCATGAAAATAAGCATAGAAACCCAGTTCATCTTATCTAAGTTTACACTAGCTGAAACTTTGAGAAGCTCCTGTTTAAGAAGTCTGTTAAGCCTCTTCTTGACACCCATAGATGTGTAACCTATTGCGTCGCTAAGTTCTTTGAGCGTAGCTCTACCATCTTTAACTAAGTGTAATATAAGCTTCCTATCGACCTCGTCCAAGTCCATATCTCCTAGTCTCGTTTAAAAGATAAATAATTTACCCATATAAAGTTTTGAATCTAATCCATAATCTGAGTAAAGTAAAAAATTACTAGGCCTTAGGTCATCCAACTGGTAGTAAAAATAGTTTATTTTCTAAACAAAAATTTTATATAAGTTTATAAAGTCTCTATTAAAGACCGCTATGGTTTGGAAAAACTTGCTGAAAAGCCAATCTTTTACCATATTTCTTCTGCTCCTCATAGCCACCTTGGTAGGATACTATTTTACGAGACCTCAGAATCAGCGCCCTGAGGAAGTTAGGCCTTTAGACATGTTTTCCGGTTTGGTCATGGTAGTTGTTGGGTTTTCAGCCGGTCTATTAGGCGGTATTATAGGTACAGGTGGATGTAGTCTCATGCTTCCTGTGATACATTTCTGGATGAACTATCCAGCTCCTATAGCCGTAGGAACCACTCTTTTCGCTGTGATCTTCACGGCTGTCTCTGGGGGATATGGGCATTTAATCAGGAAAAATCTCGACGTTAGGGCTACACTATGGCTTGGAGGAATAGGTGTGCTAGGCGTTCTGTTAGGTTCATGGATCTTTCTTTTTTTAACGACTCAAACGAAATTGCTTGGGTTGATACTTGGGATCGTTTTCCTATGGCCGGCCTTAAGGATGATTAAAGAGGGGATATTTCGAGGCAAAATCCCTACCATAAGTGATAGTCGTATACCTGGAACGCGGCTTGGATTAAGCCTATTTGGCTTCATAGTAGGAGTGACCACGGGGATAGCTGGATTAGGAGGGGGATATGCGTTAGTCCCAGGTTTGATCTATCTTTTCCACGCCCCGGTGTACGTAACTATGGGTACCTCGCTAGCGGTTATGATACCATTAGCGCTCGTAGGGGGCTTGATAAAGCTTTTACAAGGGTTCGTAGATATAGGTGCGGGTCTACTACTAGCCCTAGGAACCATAATAGGCGCCCAAGTAGGAGCGGCGATCATAAAGCGGTTTAAACCAGCCACTCTGAAGCTTATATTTGGAGTGTACTTTCTATACGTATCGTTGAAGTTTATAACGGGATACTTCGGAATAACCATATGGTAGATACATCCACTCTATTGAAACCGAGACTTAGCGAATTTCTCTTTCTTTAACTCTAAAGAATATAGAAAGCGATTTTAAGTGCGTCGAAGAGCTTCTTAAGAAAGTGGAGGAGGAATTTCTCGGTTGAGCATAAGATACTACCGGGTCTCGGCGGAGAAGGTATTGGAAACTTTGAGACAGATATTCGCCTCTATACCTGAGGTGAAGATAGCTGTGTTATTCGGCTCCTTGAGAAGAAGGGAGCTGGTTAGGGATGTAGATATCGGGGTCTATCTCGACCCTAAACCAAACTTGAAGGAGTTCATCAGATTGGCTAATATGCTTGAGGACGCCCTTGGAATTCCCGTAGACCTAGTTCCCTTGGATAGAGCACCGCCGAAGCTGAGGCTCAAAGCCCTATCAGAGGGAGAGAAAGTAGTCGTTAGAGATAGAAAACTCTACGCATTCATGATAAGTGAAGCCCTCTCGGAGACGATGGATATAGACATAAAGCTTAGGGAGGAGCGTATGCTAACGTCTAAGAGTCGATAATATTATGAAGAGGATGTGTGGCGGAGGATTAGTATCCAGTCTCCTTCTCCAGGAGGTTTAACGGTTGTACAGGTCTCCGATATCTTCTTTTCCTTCGATTTCTCGCCGGTTCTAGGGTTGACCCAGACGGCTCTAACCGGTCTTTTCAACCCCGCTAGGTTTAAACGCAGTTCTTGTCGCACAGGCGTATATATCACTGCTAGCTCACCGTCTAGGCTTCTGGAAGCGGCTACGAAACGTTCCACCTTCTCAAGCCCAGGCTGTTCCGTCAAAAGCCCGGGGTCAGGCCGTAGAAGCCACCAAGGTAATTCGGTAAATATCTGTTTAAGTCTACCCATGTCCTCAGCCCCTGGAAGCCGCATAGCCTCCCACCAAGGCCTAGCCACACCTGCATTGGGATGGGCGAAGGGGGTTTCAGGCTTCTCAGCCCAATACCAGACACCGTTCGTACCGTAGGATACACCGGCGGTAGGCGCTATCAGGAGGCTCCAATACGCCGCTCTACGAACCATGTGAGGGGTTATGGGTTTGAGTATTCTATAGGCTAGATGCATCTCGTAGTTAGGCTCTAGGTTTATGAACGGTCTCGGAGGCTTGAGCATCCAGTCCCTACTAGGCGGACCGAAGCAAAGCCATCTAAGGTCCTCCTCATCCACCCCATGCCCGCTTTGATAGCCCACTATGTCAAACCATTCTTCGCCTATGAACTCCTGGAGAACCCAATGCCTCCCGGCGGGATGCATAGTAACCGGTTGCCTACGCTTGCCTTGGAAAAGCGCCCTACCGATACGCCGCCACCGTTCAGCCTTCTCACCCCTATAGTCGCCGTCCCCAGCGAGTATCCAAACGACTACGTAGGCGCCGTACCTAGCTACGAGGTAGCGGGCGAGCAGAAGAGCATTCTCATCCGATAGCCTGTAGCCAGGACTTATCTCATCTGAAATCGCCCACAGAAGCACGGGAGCCACTACAAAACCATACTCGTTCAGCATCGAAAACTTAGGGTCTATACGTCTAAAAAACCCGACGTTCAACCGTTTTATACGCTTATCCCCCTCATATGCCCTCTCACCCAGCCGGTCGTATGGACCTCCACGCCAATGCGTCATAACGAACTGGATAACCGTGAAACCCTGTCTCCTCCTAAAAGATAGATACTCCCGCCACTCGTCCAGAGTAGACTTTATCACACCGTTCCAAGCGGTATCTGCAAGCCAGAAAAACGGTGTGCCGTCTTCGTGGATCAGATACCTACGGTCGTCTGACAGCCTCAGAGGACCATGCCTATAAACCGGGTTGTCACCGTCGTAGGAAACTACCTTGAAGGAGCCTCTCCGGCCGTGAAGACCCTTATCGCACTCGTTAGAACATACGGTCCTATACGTCCACGTACCTTCCTCATCGGGCATAAACCTAACTCTCCATTCATCTCCCCCATCCCAGAACGCGTCGATGACCGTTTCCCCATCGCTCGGCGAATCGAAGACGCAGCGGACAGACACGTCTCGAAGGGGATCCTCGTAGCGGCCTTTGCTTCTGAATATCGCTTCGAACACACCCCACTTATGAACAGGCTTCACTTGAAACAACCTTACCTAGATTCCTAGGATCGTCCCGACGCTGTACCCTCCGTGGTGATAACCGCCTAACCACTCATAGTCGATATCCCGAACCCTACGGTTTTCAAGCGGGCCCAGTCTCCAGCAGTAGTACCGGTTTTCGTATCTCCGGTTTTCAGAATCCTCATACCATCCTCCTATGACCACCCTCCCCCCTGCGACCAACGGCTTGCAGCAACAAGCCATCTGATACTTAGGCTTCGAAACAGCGGCGATCGAGCCGTCGAAGTAGTTTATCAGGAAAAGCCTGTTCTTACGGAACTCGAAGGGACTACCAGAACCCTCAGGTAGGTTATTTCTACCGAGTATGACCAGGACACCGTCTGCAGCGGCCCCGCCCGCGTAGCCCCACGGATCGTTACAGTCCCTCGACGCATAGCCAAGCTCGACCATGTCGAGCCTCCAAAGAGCCGCACCAGTCTCCATACCGAAGCAGTGGAAAACACCATCAGTAGTCCAGACTATGAGACGGCCGTCGGGTGTTATAACCCTAGGACCACCCTCCAGCGCGGCAAACTCTTTACCTCCATACTCCACAGGTTTAAATCTCCTAGACCATAGAATCCGACCCTCTACGTGGTCTAATACCACCACGTCGTCTCTACAGACCACGGCCATCAAGTTATTCCAAACTTGTGGACACGCATAGGTGGTCGGTGGGCTGGGGAGGGTAAACCTATGCAACCTCCGACCATGCAAGTCATAGGCCTCAAGGTTGTCTTCAGCGGTGGGTTTACACACCCACAGAAGACCCGTGTCGAGGGTGAAAGTCGGCTCCTGACCCGAGTTCACTATGGGACTCCATTCTATACTCCATACAACGCCGCCGTCGGATTTCCTCAAGACAGCCAATCCGTTAGGAAACTGAACCGCGAGATACCTGTTCCAAGCCTCAACGATGGCCTCGGCTATAAACCCTCCGAGCCCCGGGTTAACCGACCATACGACTTCGCCGTCGTGGGTAAACCGTCTAACCGAGCCGTCATCCGACGCAGAATACACGGCATCCCTATCGACCCATGGAGCCCCCCAAACCTTACCCGGCATAGAGAAGACCTGCAGAACCTTACCGGTCGCAGGATCGACCTTCCAAACCTGGTTTCGAAACGTAGGCGAAAGCCAGAGATACCCAAACTTATAGACTCCATGCTCGGCAGGCCCGACTCCGACATCTAGGCTCCAAAGCTCCTCGATAAGAAACTTCAAGACCGATTCCTCCGATGGTTGAAATCTCCACCCTAACCTTATTAGACCTTTCGACCTTTCATCTCAAATCTCTCGGGGAACCTCCACGTCTTTACCCAACCTAGCCGACTCCATGGCTTTCTCGGTGAAAGCGATTATCTCCAACGTCTCCTTGGGGTCTATCGGCGGCTTTCCGGTTTTGAACATCTCGACCACCTTCTTCAGAAGCTCGGTGTACAGATAGGCGGTGTTTATAGTGGCGGATACAACCTTATTCTCGCAGAAAGCCGTGAAACCGTATCCCCAGCCACCATGTCTTAAACCCCTTACAACGCCTATGCGGCCGTCGACCCACCGGCCCACTATAAAGTCCCAGCGTTCTTCGGTGAAGCACCTAACCATCCTACAGCCCCGACCCATCAGTGCGTATAGCATCTCTATCGCGTGTATGACGTAGAAGAATAGGCCTGGGTTGAACGGAACTATCATACCTGGGCTGTAGGTGTCGGCTCCTAAGACCCTACCCACCTCGTCTACTGAGTTTTTGACCTTTTGAACCTCGACTGCGTAGCGTAGAGACGAGGCTGAGAACACCGGGACACCTCTAGACTCCGCGAGACGATATATCTCCTTAGCATCGTCGATGGAGCAGGCTAGGGGCTTATCTATGAAAAGCGGCAACCCAGCCTCTATGAAAGGCTTAGAAGCTTCGAGGTGCTTAGCACCCTCGTTATACTCGATCATGACCGCGTCCACCATCCCTATCAGAGACTCAGGGCTATCGACGATCTTAACACCATAACGCCTCAAGACCTCGATTCTCTCGTTCAACAGCTCCTCAGAAGCCGCAGGTGATGGCTCGCCTGGATAGCCGGCCACGACCCTAGCTCCTCTGACCCAATACTCCTCGCTTACGTCCACGTGGTTAAGTCTCTTGGTAAATTCCACAGCATGAGACGTATCGAAGCCTACGATACCTACGCGTATCATGTAAACTCACTAGAAAATAGGACTAGATAGGGTTAATGAGGTTAATCATAGAAATATTTATATACTAGTTAGATGCTGTCTAGCATGCTAATGCTTACCGAAGCCGAATACCGGTATCTGAAGACGATCTATATACTAGGGGGTTCTAAGGGCTTCGTCAAAACCAGTAAGCTGGCTAGGCGGCTGTCCGTTAAAACCCCGACGGCCATACGAATCGTCCAAGGTTTAGCGGTCAAGGGGTTTGTCAAGGTCGTGCCAAGGGTCGGTGTAATCCTTACAGAGGACGGTGTAAAGGAGGCCATAGAAATAGCCCATAAACACGGTGTTCTAGAGGTATTCCTACACGAGGTTTTAGAGTTAAACCCCTCAGACGCTCATGAAGAGGCTTTAAAGTTGGAAACTAGGATTTCGCACAAAGTATGCGACAAGCTATGTTCACTTCTCAACAAGCCTAGGAGAGCTCCATGCGGGTTGGAGATAGTGCATAGACATCCCTAGGGGGTGTGACCCATACGAGCCAAATCCATATTGCTACTGGTCCTGACGGCTCTTATGGCTTCGACGGCTAAAGTATCGCTAGCCATGCCTAGGCTTAAGGTCGTGGCTACGATATGGCCTCTTGCGATGATCGTCAGGGAGGTCGGAGGGGAAAGGGTCGATGTATACTCGATAGTTCCCGTCGGGTTAGACCCTCATACGTACTCCCCTAAGCCAGGGGACATACTGCTTGTCCGAAGCTGCGACCTATTCGTCACGATAGGTAAGGAGGAGTTTCTAGGCATGTTCGAGAAATTAAACGTCCCGAGGATCAGTTGGGAGGATTGGGTTGAGGCGGGGTTGAAGCTTAAAGACGGAAACCCGCATTACATATGGCTATATCCAGAAGACGCCTTGAAAGCGGCGTCTAAAATAGTCGAAAGACTTTCTGAGATAGACCCAGAAGGCAAAGACTACTACCACAAACGACTTAAGATGTTTTCTGAGAACATCTCTAGGATTAAGACATGGGCTAAGACAGTTTTAACAGGTCTGAATCTGGTGGATCCCAAGGTCGCCCTAGCCGGTTCACACTTCGAGCCTCTTTTTGATTTCTTGAACATAACGGTGGTGGCTGTACTTGTCAAAGGCGGTAAAGCCCCCGGTCCGATAGATGTCTCAGACTTCCAGAGTACGCTCTCGGAGACCAGACCTGCGTATATAGTCGTGCTGGCTACCGAGAAAGGAAGCGATGAAGGCAGACTTGCTCTAGAGGTCTCTAGAGCCACGGGAATTCCTGTATTATATCTCTACGCGTTCCCCCTAGATCCTTCAGAAAGCTATGTGGAGTTCTACAAATCTTTGACATCCATGGCTTTAGCCGGTTTACAGATGGATATACCCGAGAGCACGGGTGAAGGGGGACTAGACATATGGCTTTATGCAACCATTATACTCTTCGTATTGTTTCTGGTCTTTGAGGGGTGGTTTAGACGAGTATAGTAGAGCTTAAGAACGTTTACGTGGTTTTAAACCAGCAACCCATACTGGAGGATCTATCGTTCAGCATAGTCGAGCCGAGCTTCGTGGCGGTGGTCGGTCCCAACGGGGCGGGTAAGACTACGTTGCTTAAGACCATGCTCGGGATCATAAAACCAGTCGAAGGGGAGATAAGGGTTCTAGGTAGGAACCCGGTGGAGGACCCAGGTGTGAGGAGGCTCGTCGGCTATGTTCCCCAGAGGGAGCGTATAGACCCTTTGATACCTGTGCTGGTTAAAGATATAATACTCATGGGTAGACTCGCCAAGAAGCGTTTCCCAAGGAGAGCAACGAGTGAGGACCTAGAGAAGGCTAGACAGGTCGCTCGGCTACTTGAGGTCGACCAGTTCTGGGAGGAGTCTTATGCGCACCTATCCGGCGGTCAACAGCAGAGGGTTCTAGTAGCCAGGGCTTTAGCCTCGGAGCCTAGTTTGCTTCTATTAGACGAGCCGTTCTCAGCCGTGGATACGCCTACCACCCAGCTCTTGGTAAGGCTTCTCAGAGAGCTCGTGGATAAATCGGGTGTAACGATCATACTAGTCACGCACGAGATAAACGTCTTGTTGAAGCATATAGACAGGCTCATGCTACTCAACCGTAGGATCATAGCATTCGGAAAACCAGACGAGGTCTTGGATGAGGCTCTTCTGACGGAGACGTTTTTGAAAAGAGTTCAAGTCGTGGCATCAGATGGGGAAAGGATAGTTACGGGGGTGAGTTATCATGCTTGAAGTCTTAACCCAACCCTTCATGATTAAAGCCCTGATAGCCGTGATTTTATCCGGCTCGGCGTCTGCCCTGATAGGGGTCTACATGGTTCTCAGAGGCCTGTCGTCTATAGGAGCTGCGATAGCTCATGTCGCCTTGGCGGGAGCAGCCATTAGCCTCTTGACAGGATTAGACCCCGTCGTAGGGGCATTAATATTAAGCCTGGTTTTCGCCCTGCTTTCAGGCTACGGTGAGGAGAAGGGCGAAGTTAAGGCGGATATGACCATCGGTGTGTTATTCGGCTTCTCGACAGCCGTAGCCGCGTTGGCTATATCGCTTTCAAGCCCCTACGCCGCGTCGGCGTGGAGATTCCTGATCGGAGACGTATTAGGCGTCACCGATAACGAGCTTCTGGTATTAGCGGTTATGAGCCTAGCCGTGATAGGTGTGATAACCCTCTTCAAGATGGAATTCAAATACATAACGTTCGACCCAGAGGGGTCGAGTGCCATGGGTTTGAACGTCAGGTTTTACAGATATCTCCTTTTAGTTCTCACGGCTGTTTCGATGGTCGTGAACCTGAGGGTCGTAGGCTCGATCCTGTCGGTCGCCTTCATAGCTATACCGGCCGTAGTGGCATACCAGTTTTCGCATAGCTTCGAGGAGATGGGGAAGATCTCCTTCCTCACGATCCTCATATCGTCTATATTGGGCTTTTTAGTCTCCGTTATGCTGAACCTACCTACAAGCGCGGTGGTCGGGGTGATCCTATCGGTCGGATATCTCATATCGATAAAGCTCTCGGTTAAGAGGAGAAAGTGTAAAAGCATAATCCAGTGTTTTAGGGTTGTTCGGGAGCATCATATAAAGTAGGGGGGTAGATGTGTTTGGATAACCAGGAGTTGAAGGCTTTGGAAGCCTATAGGAGGCAGATGGAGCGTATAGAGAAGTCTATGCGAAACGTCAAATATAAGATCGCCATACTAAGCGGTAAAGGCGGGGTCGGTAAGAGCGTCGTAGCCGCGAACCTTGCCTGCGCCATGGCGTCTAAGGGCTTCAAAACCGGTATACTCGACGCCGACATAACCGGGCCGAGCATACCTAAGATACTAGGCATGAGGGGGAACCCTCTGACGGCTGCACCCGTAGGGATAATGCCCGTGAAAACAGCCTTAGACCTAAGGCTTGTATCGATGGACCTACTTCTACCTGACGATGATACACCGGTTATATGGAGAGGCCCCCTCAAATCCGCGGCTATAAGACAGTTCCTCGGCGAAGTCCTATGGGGTAAACTCGATTATCTCTTCATAGACCTACCGCCGGGCACAGGTGATGAAGCTTTAACGGTCGCACGTTCGATACCGAACATGACAGGTGTCGTGATCGTTACTACACCGTCAGACCTGTCGTTCATAGTCGTCAGACGTGCGGTGGGATTTGCTAAGAGACTTGGACTTAGGATTCTAGGGATAGTCGAGAACATGAGCGGGTTCATATGTCCGAAGTGCGGTTATAAAGTGAATATATTTGGAAGTGGTGGCGGAAAAAAGATGGCTGAAGAGCTTGGATTAAACATATTAGGTGAGATACCGATAGACCCGGAGCTCAACCTTTCGGTAGAGATGGGTAAGCCCATAGTTATATGGAGACCGGAGAGTCCAGCCAGCAACGCTTTCGTAGAGATAGCGGAGAGGCTTCAGAAAATCTTAGAGAATGTAGACGGCTAATAGATACCTATTACTTCCACATCCTAGGATATGTACCAGGCTTCATGATGACCCTCTCTGTCTTAACAGCTATGCCTTTTTCCCGCTCTAGAATCTCCTCGCTAGACATTAACGCCCTACCCAACGCGACAAGCTCGTCTTTAAGCGTGAAGATCCCGACAAGAGTATCGGTCTTTATACCTGAATTCAGGCTCACTATCCCTGGAACCGCGAGGTCGGCGCCGTGGCATATCGCATCCACAGCCGTATCCCTGATCCACACCTTAGGCGTCAAGGCGAGGACCTCTTCGACCGGCTGGACTACACGTCTGAGGGTTTTTTCATCACCTGCCCTATATGCTTCGAAGGCCTCGGCAAGTGTTCTAAGCGTGACTAGACCTCTTTCCTCGCTGAACGGCCCGACCCTAGTTCTCCTGAGCTCCCTCATATGCGCCCCACAGCCTAGGACCTCACCGATATCGTGTACGAGCTTCCGGATGTACGTGCCGGCTTGACAGCCGACTTTAAGCAAAGCAAGTCGACCTTCAACCTCTAGGAGATCGATGTAGTAGATTCGTCGAATCCTTAATGCTCGCTTAACGGAAGACCTTAGCGGAGGCTTCTGGTAGATATCTCCCTGAAACTCCTCGACGACCTCTCGAAGCCTTTCCTCGGAGACATCACCGTGAAGCTTCATAACGCATACATATTCTTTACCGCCTGATAGTAGAACCTGAAGGACTTTAGTCGCCTCGTTCAAAGCTATCGGTAAGACCCCTGTGGCAGGGGGATCTCCCCGGCTTAAACCTCTAGGGTCCCCCCATGCCCAGCCTTCTCGACGTTCGCGATCCTCTTAACCATAGCCGTTACATCATGGCTTGTAGGGCCAGCCGGTTTATCGAGCACTACGACCCCATATCTTAGATGCTCCTCGATGCTTCTTCTCCAAGGCGGTTTACCATAAGCCTCGTTGGTCTCGTCGAAAGACTTGTAAAGCCTATCCCACTTAACCTCCCAAGGAGCCTGATACCTCAGAAAACAGCCCTCCTCTCAGGTTTCAGAGGCTTTTCGAATACTTCTTTTAATCCAGCCTTCTCTATGGCTTTGACGACCTCGTCGTCGCTTGCACCTCGGGATATGTCTAGCTTGTAAGGTGTAGGCTCGATGTGCTTGATGTTCACCCTACGCCTCTTAACACCGCTGATGGATTTAGGACCGGTTATGAGGGCGAAGTTCTCGTCTATGATATCGACTACTACGCATTTTCTACCTGCTTCCCGGCCCATGGTTTTGACACAGACTCTACCCACTTCTATCATATCCGTATCCTCCCACCTAGTTGAACGAAAGCTAAGCTTTAAGTTTAGCGTACTCTTCTACCAAGGTCTTCAGAACCCTGAAGACCGACTCAGCCGGAAGCCTGCCCGTATCGAGCACGATATCGTATATACTCATATCCTCGAAATTTATACCATAGAAAAGCCTATACCTTAGCCTGTCTCCAGACTCCCTACGCCTAGTCTCCTCAGAGACCTCCCCTATAGGTCGACCCTCACGCTCGGCTAAACGTTTAAACCTAACTTCATCCGGCGCTGTTAGAAATATTTTAACGTCAGCCAACTCCCCCGCCATCCAAGCGGCGAGGTCGCCTTCCAACACTACAGAGCCTTTCTTAGCCTCCTCTTTGGTCCTAGAGTCGATGTAGTTGTCGAGCTTAGGGTCGTCCTTAAGCATCTCCGCCGCCTCAGCCAAGCTTATGCCTTTCTTATGACAATATTCCCTGAACAGGCTTCCGGCGGATACATATCTAAGGTTGAATTCAGACGCTAGCATCTTAGCCTGGGTAGACCTGCCGGCTCCATGTAGGCCACTGACGGCTATCACGAGGCCTTTAGCCAAACCTAGAAAGCACCTCCCTGACGAGGAGACGCTTCAAACATCTAGCGCATATGCTCCCACCATGTAGCCTCTCGACGCTTCTCTGAGACTTGGTCTTCCCTGCATAATTTACACCGTGGAGCTCCCTACCGCATATCCCACAGTAAGCTTTCCCAGGCTTCTTCTTAACGACCCTGACGACCGTTTCACCGCCTGGAAGCCTAATCTTAACCTTTGGCTTTGACAGAAGATTCTTCCTCATGGCTTGTAGCCTCCTGGGTAGACGGTACCATAGAGATGCCGAGGAGCTTAGAGAGCGGAAGGCTAGACGCGAAAATGCATATAAAGTACCATACGAACCATCCTACAGGTGTCTCGACTGGGAAAGGTATGAATATCGTATAGTCTGGGCCGAATACCGCACCTATCACGGCGAAGAAGCCCCAGGCGAAAGCCAGAAGAATAGCCATCCTTAAAACGGTTCTTATAAGGACCTTCTTACTAAGGTTCGCTATGATCGGCTCCTTCTTCCGGATCTTTATCAGTATCTTCTTGTCTCCCTTCATCTTATACTCGCTCATAAGACGCTTATACTCGCTGAGCTCCTTGGTATAGGCCTTCTGAAGCTCTTCGCTCATTATAAGCTTATTCAGCAGGGTGGAGAATATCGTCATTAAGGCAGATAACCCCAGGATTGTTAGAGAGCCCATCCCAGGGTTAACGGCCAACGGTTTCAGGAACTCAACTATGATCTCGAAAAAGTTCATGACTATCACTTCTCCAATAGCGGCCTTAGCACCGGATACATCTCGGCAACCCTCTCTCTGACCAAGAGCTGATAGTATTGGTAGGCTATGTCTACCGATAGAAGTACACCGGTTCCCGAGCCGAAGACGTTGAACAGGTCCGATACAGCAGCTATGAGACCTATTATGGCGCCTCCCAGGATCGACACCGTCGGGATATAGCGTTTCATCAGACGCTCTATACTTTTAACCGTCCGTCTCCTGCCGGGTATCTGGATACCGGCGTCTATAAGCTGCTCTGCGACGTCTCTGGGACCCATACCGCCGACCTCTATCCACATTATGGAAAACATCACGCAAAGCAGGACGAATATGGCGACGTAGACTACGGCTCTTATAGGGTCTTCAGCCGCATACTGTAGACTCCTCGGAGATGACACGTAGTATGCGAGACTACCTTTTAGAGGATCCATGGTCTCAGGGTCGAACTGAGCCAGAAAGTTGAACCAAAAATCTTGATTCGCGGGGTTAAAGTTAGACCACAGAAGCCTTAGCATAACATATATGTTGGCTAGCAAAGCCGAGGCGAATATGACGGGGATAACGGATACGTACAATAGCTTAAGCGGAAACCTGGCTCTAAAGCCTCTGTACCCAGCGTATGATATCGGTATCTCTACTCTAACGCCTTCGAGGTATATGATCACGAGAAAGGCTACGACCGTCGATATAAACCCAACCATATTGGGCAGGTTGCCCGTCCTCAGGAAGGCCGTCGAGAAGTCTTCACCTTTAACAAGCCCCTCTATGAAAGCCGGTAAAGCTCCGTAAAGCTTGCCATCCTGCGCTATACCGGGGAAAGGAGAGAACCCGAACCACCAAATTTCCCTAGCGACCCCCGCTAGTATGAAGAGGCTTATGCCGCTGCCTAAACCCCACTTCTGAACCATCTCATCTAGAAGAATCAGAATTATACCAGCTGAGAGGAGCTGGAAGAAGACTAAAATATTCGCTTCTAACGTTAGGGGCCCCCAGACCCTTCCGAGGATATATACGAGACATTGGAAGACAGTCATGAATATACTCATAAACCTGGTGGCCGCCGTGTAGAGGGCTCTATCCTCCGGGTCTGATAAGTCGCATTCTATAAGCCTAGAGCCCACCAGAAGCTGGAGGATAAGCCCTCCGGTAACTATAGGGCCTATACCAAGCTCCATGAGCGTCCCGTGTCTCGAAGCGAATATGACCCTGGCGGCTACAAGCGGGTCTCTTAACCCCCTTACAGGTATACCGTAGAGCGGGATCTCGCTCATGAGATAGTATATCAGAAGGGCCATAAAAGTCCATAGAAGCTTATTTGTGAAACTTGTCCTCCTCTCGGGTTTCTTAACCTCGAACGTGAACCTCGATATCGGCTTGAATAGGCTTAGAAACCTACCCGGCATGGCTTATCATACCTCTACCTTGATAACCTCTCCTCCCGCTTTCTTGATCTTTTCGACGGCGGTCTCCGTGAAATCATAAGCCTTAACGATTACCGGTATATCTATGCGCCCTTTACCGAGCAACTTGCCATATCCTAAAGCCGGCAGGTCTATGACCGGTTTACCATCCTGGGTCTCTGTCTTCTCGAGCTTCACCAGGATGTCAGGTAGCTCACCGACGTTAACCTCCTTAACCCTGACCTTGATCTTCTGCATAGGCGACTTGAACCCTCTTTTACCGAAGTAGTCTGGTGCGTATTTGATCACCCAAGTCCATTTATGCTTATGCCTACCGGTTCTACCGAAGCCCCCTCTCATACCGCTTTTCCTGTGCTGCCCTACCCTACCCCAGCCGCAGGTTCTAGACCCTCTAAACTTCCGTATCTTACGAAGCCTCGTCGGCATAAGCTTCACCGCCGGTTGAAGGAAAAGATAAGCCTACTCTATCTTAAGCTTTTCACCTTTAGCAGAGGGTTTAACCTTCTTAAGCCTGACTTCGAGTACACCGTTCTTGTAGGTCGCCTTGGAAGACTTAGGGTCTACGGGGGCTGGAAGCTCAAGCTCCTTATGGTAGCGTCTTCTAGGCGAGTCGACGTCTATGGTGAGGACCTTCTCGGTGGCGTGTAGGTCTATCTGCTCCTTCTCCACACCCGGCAACTCCGCCACCACCACTATCTCATCGTCCTTCTCCATAACGTCTACCAGAGGCTCTATCTCAGGTCTAATCTCCGGCCCATATCTCCCTGGGAAGATATTGCCGAACTCTCTGACGACGGGTTTACCGTCAGGCCCGATCTTCACCGAAAACCCGTATGTGTATACCTTAGGCTTACCAGGCTCACCTGCTCTTTCGAAGAACCCTTCAGGTTCGAACCTAAAGCTCCGTCTTATTATATCTTCGATCATCTGGTTCATACGTTCGAACTCGTCGAATATGTCGAACCACCAGCTCCTCCTACGTCTCCTCCACCGGTCTTCACTACCCATAGCTAACCCTTCCGTAGAGATCAGAGGAATTAACTAAGCTATAAACCTTCGTTCCTAGAGAGGAACTATGGGTAAGCTCAGAGCATTCTGTTTATGAGAGAGGATATGTTCGAGCCCCAGTTCCCCAAAGCACCCTCCGGATACGGCTTTTTAACGGATTTATAGCCTTTACTAGGAGGTCTTAGACGGAAAAACCGCTTAAGCTGGGGAACGTCTTTGAAAGATATCTTACCGCTGTACAACGCTTCTGCAAGCTCATCTATAGAGTTGAAGCCCAGCGTTTTAACGTTCTCCTCGCTCAGCCTTCCCAAGCCCTTAACCTCACCCCTACGCTTCAACAACTTCTTAAACGTCTCGAGGTCTATGCTACCATACGCCACATAGTCCTTAACCTTCTGAATCATACCCAGGTACGGCTTGGTCTCAGGCACGACCACGCAGTGGTTAGGCTTTTTAAGGTTAAGCCGTTTAAGGGTTTCAGCGACATCTCTTCTGACGTTAACCGTACCACGAACCCTGACTATAGCGATCACAGCAACCCCCTCTTATACGCTAATCCTTAAACACAACCATCTTATACGTGCTCTTAAGAGCCTCGAAAGTCGCCCTTATCAAGGACGAGTGGGTCCTAGTCGAACCATAGGTTCGAACCCAGCAGTCTTTGACACCAGCGAGCCGGAGGATCGTCTTTATTATATCCCCGGCCACGAGACCTAGACCTCTTGGACCGGGTAGCAAGACAACCCGAACGCCCCCGCACTTACCCTCCACCCTGAAGGGTAAGGAATGCGGTAGATCGCAGTCGCATTCCCAAGAGCCGCATCCCCGTTTGACTATCGTTATGTTCAGTTTAGCATCCTTGATAGCTTTCCGGAGGGCCATCCTCCACTGAGGAGCCTTACCAAAGCCGATCCCTATGTGACCGTTCATATCGCCTGTGGCCACTATAACCCTGAACCTTGACCGTTCACCCGCATCTGTCTGTTTCTGAACGAACGCCGTGTCTAAAACCTCGTGCGTCAGGTTTGGAAGTAGGAGGTCCACGATCTCAGGTTCCCTTATCTTATACCCGTTTGCAAATATCTCCTCAAGCGAGACGATCTTACCCTCTAAAACCAGCTTACCCAACGTGGTCTTAGGGCTCCAACCCTCCAGATCCGTTACATCTACACGCGACATACTCAACTCCTCCCAAAGGCCTTTAGAATCCTACTCTTAACGTCATAGAAGTGCTCGACCAGCTTCTCAGGAGGTAACCCTCTCTTAAGATATTCTGAAAACATCCTCGCATAGAGTTCAGAATCCTCCTCCCTAAGCTTTGAAGCGTAACTTACTATATGCTTCCCACAGATCCTGTCTTCATCCGGCAGGATCTCTTCACCATGCGGTATATCCAAACCAGCGTCTAAACCTCCTTTAAGGGCAGCCGCTATGCGTCCACCCCTCGTCGGCTTGAATATTCCAGCGTCTAAAACGGCTTTAGTGATCCCGGCTTTTAGACATTTAAGCCCAGCCAGCAGACCGGTCAGGTAAGCGGCAGGTGTGTTATTTCTATCACCTAACCATCCGAAGTCTCGGGCTAGTTCCCTGCTATGGGCCGAGACAAGGACGTGATCACCTTCAAGCCTAGCCTCGACCACCTGGATTATTATATTCTTCCCGGTCCTCCTGACGACGAACCGAGGTAGCCCAGACAGGAGTAGGCGCTTTCTACGCCTATAGTCTGTCCTAAACTGAAGCCGTCTCTTCAAAGGAAACTTCCTGATCTTACCTCTCTTCACCTAAACCTCCTCCTGACAAGGTTACGTACCTCTATATAACGTTTCAGAGCCGCTATGTCTTGGAAGGCCCCGCCTTTAACCTTAAGATAAAGTTCTCTATACACGCTTCTAGAGATTATCCGCCTATCCCTTAGATAACGTAGGAAGCTTCTCAAAGCCCTCACTTTAGCAGGCCAGAGGTTCTCCGGGTTCAGCCTAGCCTTACGTGCACCCTTCCTACTACCGGGTCCCCTACGTCGACCCCTTCGCATCCTAGCCCTGACACGGCTAGTACCTTTCTCAGGTCTCTTAGATATGACACCCTCTGCTATGAGCCTCTTGATATCTTCCCTCGTTATAGCGGAACGGACATCCTCAAGCCTAGAGGGGTCTATCCAAACACGGTTAACCCCAACTCCCAATATCTCAGCCGCCATTCTCCTTTGAACGCTTACGTTCAACCTACATCACCTGGTCGACGGGTTCAGAACCCTTATCTGCAACTCCCTAGCCCTCTCTATTATGGCAAGCCTCTTCTTCCTGCCGACGCTGTGCGCTATCCGTATGGCCTGGGTCTCAGGGTCGACCTTATCGAGGTCTTCCGGCCTATAGACTAGAACCTCCTTAAACCCAGAGGGGTGTAGGTGACGGACGGCTTTAGGCTTACCGTAGCCTGATTTAACCCTGGGAGGCCAGCCCTTAACCTCAAGCCGCATCTTGCTCGAGATGCCTCTAGGTCTTCTCCAGTTTTCCTTAACCCTGACGAGCCGCCAGCTTTCACACCTCACGAACCTCGGGTTTCTAGCCTTAAGCCTGGCTCTAATCTTCAAAAGTCTTGTTATTTCACCGGGTAGCCTGGGCTTTATCTTTATAAGCTCCTCGGCTTCTTCAGGAACCTCCTCTACGGCCTCTTCTTCCGCGGTCACATACCCACCTCCTTCTGGTACACGTATATGCCGTCTAAGAACACCCTAGGGTCTTTACCCTTGATCCTCGTCGCATTCTCTATGTTCGCAGCGGTCTGACCGACCTTTTCGATGTCTATCCCCTTGACGACCACGTCGTCCTGTTCGACCGATATCTTGACATCTCCGACTATCTTAGCATACCTAGGAGAACGCTCACCCAGGAAGTTCTCGATGACGACATACCCGTCTTTAACCCTCACACTTATCGGGAAGTGAGCGTAAACTATCTTCAAACGATAGGTGAAGCCCTTGGTGACACCGGTTATCATGTTTCTTATATGCGCCGCTATCGTACCTACTAGCGCTATCTTCTTCCTACGCGGTTTTCCAACCATCTCGACTACGACTTCCCCGTCGTCCTTCCTGATAGCTATCTTACCGGCTACGTGTGAAAAATCTCTAACGAGCTCACCTAAGGGGCCTCTAACCCTAACTTTTAACCCCTCGACCTGAACCTCGACACCCTCCGGGATTTCAACCGTTCTAAGACTCAACTCCGAGACCCCCTCCCCTAGTAGACGTAGGCCAACAGTTTGCCCCCGACCCCCTTAGCCTCAGCCTCCCTATGAGATATCACGCCTATAGGGGTAGTCAGTATGAGGATTCCTATATCCCTCGATGGAAGGAACATCCGCTTATACTCATCGAGCTCCTTGAGCCTGACAGAAAACCTCGGCTTGATAGCCTTACACTTATTTATACGGCCGAGGAGCTGAACCCTAAACTTGCCGGCTCTTCCGTCGTCTATAAGCTCGAACTCACCTATGTAACCGTAAGCCTGCATAACCCTTAAGACGTTACCTATAAGCTTGGAGGCAGGGTAGATTATGCATTCCCTCTTACGTCTAGCCTCGCTATTCGCTATGACCGCGAGGGCGTTCGCAAGCGGGTCGTTCATAACCACGACGGTTCACCCTCCCTCTTAATCGTATTTCTTAAAACCGAGCTTAGCGGCAACCTCTCTAAAGCACTGACGACAGAGCATAAGCCCATACTTCTGGATTATAGGCCCATATGAGCCGCATCTCACGCATGGCCTAGACCCCTTACCGAACTTACGCTCCTTCTTAGGCTTCTGCTTAGCCATCAAACCACCTCCACACCTAAACTCTCTTTAACGAAAGCTATCGCCTCCTCCTTCGTCAACCTATGCCTCTTACCTATTTTACTTCTCTTCCATCTCCTTCTAGCTACCCTGTAGCCGGGTCTCTCGACGGTTACACATACATCCATACCGATTATACCAAGCTCGGGGTCGTACCTCGTACCAGGCAAGTCTAGATGGCTTTTAATCCCGAAGGAGAAGTTTCCATACTCGTCGAAGCTACTTGCAGGGATCCTACGGTTAACCGCATCCAAGGCTTTCTGAAGAAACTCCATGGCCTTAGCTCCTCTCAGAGTGACCTTAGCCGCTATAGGTTCGCCCTTATGGATTCCGAAGTCTCTTATCGTACGCTTGGCTTTACACATACATGGCTTAACGCCGGTTAGGCTTTCGAGGATCTTCATCGCCTTCTCTAGAGGCTCTCCGCTTCTACCAGGGCATACGTTGACCGTTACTTTAGCGATCCTAGGCTTCAGCATGGGGTTAGAATACGTCAAGGTCTACACCTCCGGCAGAGATATGCAGGGCTTTTCGACACCTATCGGAAACACATATTCTAGTATCGTATATACCTTAGAGCCGTCTTCCGTCTCGACGAGAGCCGATGGATCCGACGTAAGAGAGCCCGGCGTGGTCTCGAGTATCCTTCCCCACTTGCCTATGTTACGTCCACCTACTATGACCACGCACACCCCCTTTTCAAGCCTTATATGCTCCAGAACCGAGGAGTCTTCGAGGCTCATCTTCAAAACGTCATGGGTTTTATAAACATCCTCAACCGGGTTTCTCGGATCCGAGACCCGTACAAGCATGTTATAGCCGTCGTGCATATGCAACTGTATATGGCCGCCCTTAACCGTAGACTTTCCTACGATCTTCCTCAGTTTGAAGGAAGCCTCCTCAGGCGGAATAGGATACGGCATTAAACCTTTCTTAGACGGAAGTATACGATACGCCCTATCCAACTTCTCGAAGTAGACCACATCCATAAGACCTACCGGAAACCGTCTCTCCCTCACGACTTTACCGTCTACCTTCACATAACCCCTATTCAGGATGAATTTAACCTCCTTAGCCGTATGAGCGAGACCTAAATAGTCTCTTATAAGAAGCTGAAGCGGTATGCAGTTATCTATTGGGTGTGGACCAGGGATAGGCTTAACAACCCACTTATAGGTTTTCCTAGGCACCCTCCAGAACCTAGGTGCAGCCAACCTCTTAAGATGCTTTGAACCCCCCATCTTACCCACAAGCTACACCTCCTGAGCAGGTTGAACCTTTAATTTCCTTTCTAAAGCCTCGACCCGCCTCTTATCGTCTAGATTAAGTTTAGTTATAACCACCTTGGACGGATGAATCGGTATGAAAACCCTCGTACCGTCGACCTTCTCCCTCGTAACACCTTCTATGTATATACGCATCTTCTCATAATCGACCCGGGTGACTGTACCTGTGAAGTCTTTGAAGTCGCCCCTAACGATCTTAACCGTATCCCCTCTACGTATGGGAAATGATCTACGCTTATACTTCTCTCTAAGCTCGTCGGAGAGATGAGCGGAGAGGAATTTACGGGCTAGATGCTTAGGAGCGTTGTAAAGCATAAGTCTCTGCTTCCTGGGTTGTTTAGATTTAGCCATAACCTCTCACCCATTAAACGACCATACTCGCCAGGGCAGCGAGCCTAGGCCATCTTTCCGCAGCCTCTAAAGCCACAGGTCCTCTGATCTCGGTTCCCCTTATATCGCCTTCAGGAGTCAACAAAACAGCTGCGTTGTCCTCAAAACATATCCAAGTGCCGTCCGCCCTCTTGTAAGGCTTTCTCTGCCTCACTATAACGGCGTGCATGACTTGCCCCCTCAAGTCTACGACACCTTTCTTGACGCTCACAACCACCATGTCTCCCACAGCCGCAGCAGGTAGTCTTTTAAGCCTCCCCTTATAGCCTATGACACCTATGATCTTCAGAACCTTGGCTCCGGTATTGTCTGTGCAGTCGATGTATGCTCCGACAGGCAGACATCTGGGTATGTGAGGTCTGTACTCGATAACCGCCCTAGCGGAGACCGCCCTGGTCTTAGGACCACCCCTCGGAGGTCTTCTACGCGGCACCTCTACCACCTTCCAGCTTCTCGATGACCACGAAGCTTACGGTCTTACTTATGGGTCTACACTCCGCTATACGAACCCTATCACCCTCTTTAACGTCTAGGCATGGTGGGCAATGGGCGGGTATACGGCTTCTTCTACGTTCATACCTACGGTACTTCGGGACATAGTGGTAGTATTCCCTAAGCACTATAACCGTGTTCTTGGCCTTAGCGCTCACGACGGTTCCCTCTATAACCTGCCCCCTCACGGATAACGTTCCATGAAACGGACAATTCCTATCTCCACATTCAGGCTCCTTCGGCATCCTAATCACCTCACGAGTCTATCCTCTGGTCTGCCGACAAGCTTCAAGCCGTCGACCTCTACCTTAACAGTCCTGTCAAGCGTGAACACGAACTTACACGTAGATTTAGGAACCGCCTTAACACCGTTTTCAGTTCTAATATATAGCATATTCCTGGTCTCGTCTACTACCTCCCCCTTTATACCTAAGTAGGACCTGCATGTGGAGTCCTTAACCCTGACTTTAAGCCCTATCAGCTCATGCCGTAGTATGTTGAAGGGGGTTATCGGACTCACTTGGAACCACCTCTCTCCAGTTTAAGCTCCTCCTCCCGTTGAACCGTCAGTATACGCGCTATAGTCCTCTTGATCTCCCTGATCCTAGCGTAGTTCTCGACCGCTCCGCCAGCTTTAACGGTTGCTCTCAGCCGCATAAGCTCCATCCTAAGCTCTATGACCCTCCTAATCCGCTCCTCAGGGCTCATAGCCCTTATCTCACGCATCCTGAGGATAGGCATCAGCCAACACCCTCCTCAGACCTCTCCTCCCCCTCTTCGACCTGAACCTCCTTAGCCGCCTCCTTCAATTCTATCTTATCGGGAAACTCGACACCAGGAGGAAGTATCGTAACCTTGATTCCGTATATACCGGGTTTTAAAAGCAGATGGTACACCGCGGACTTAACATACTTCATCGCCGGGTCGCCGGATTTAGGCAGATACCCCACCCTATACTTCTCGTATCTAGCCCTCTCAGAGGTCAATTTACCGCTTATCTTAACCTCAGCCCCTAAGGCCCCGGCCCTCATGATTCTCTCCAAGGCCCAGAAAGCAGCTCTACGGAAGTGGATCCCCCTCTGCATAGCCAACGCTATCCTGCTCGCCATTATATAGGGGTTGAGCTCTGGAACAGAGATATCTGCGACGGCTATCTGAGGGTTCGGAACGTTGAACTTCTCCTGAAGCTCCTTACTCAAAGCCTTTATGATCGTGCCACCCCGGCCTATGACAAGACCCGGCCTCAGCGCGAATATCGTTATCCTAGTTCCCAAGGGGGTTCTAGAGATCTCAGCGCCGCCGTATCCGGCGTCTCTTAAACGATTCATTAGAAATTCATCTAGCCTAGTCTTATCCATAGCCTGCTTTATGAAATGGTCTCGAACCGTGGACATCCCTGAATCACCGCTTTTTCCCTCTCCATAAACTAAGGCTAGCTAATCTAAGACAGACGCCACATTAATAAGGTTTACGAGGAAAAGATGACGAGACAGAAGACGGGAAAATTTTTTGTTTATAAATGGACGAACAGAAATATACGCTAACGTATTGAATAGGTCTATTTACGCCGAACACCGGAGAAGGGAAGTTTCGGCTAGAACTCCACCAACGCTATCTCCACATGAGTTAGGTATTCGAAGTTGGGAGTAGCTCTACCGAAGGCCCGGGGGGTATAGCGTTTCAGGATCGGGCCTCTCTGAGCCGCCGCATGGATTACCCTCAGCCTTTCAAGGTTTAAACCTTTGAACTCCGCGTTCGACTCGGCGTTCTCCAAGACCCTAAGGATCGCTTTGCATGCCTTGACAGGGTATCTACCTGCATACCAACCCTGTAGGTCTCTCCTATGAGCAACCTTCTTTTTATAGCGTTTGAAGGGTATGCTTCTCTTCAACGCTATAACGTCTTCTAGAAGCCTTTTAGCATCGTCTAGGGTTAACCCTCTTATAGCCCTGCAGACCTCTACGGCGGCCTTAGGTGATATCCTTAGGTCTCTACCCGAAGCTATGACCGTCTTCTCAGGGTCTAAGTCTTTGACCGAGTAACCCCAGTTTGGCATAGTTCCTTCAACCCATAACCGGGGGTTCCCAGACCTTTAAACGTTACGCCCCTCAGGAGCCGATTATCCTCCTGAAAGCTTTTACCGTTAAAATCCTCCAGGCTATTAGCCAAAGTAGGAACAGCAAAGCCGTTATGAGAACCTCTACCACGCCTACCTGAGTCCTAGACATGAACTCCTCGAGAATCGGTGCGAGGTCTACCAACCGGTCTATCAGATATAGACCTAGGAGCATACTGAGCCACGCGAAGAATATGTCGACGTAAATCCACACTGTCCCTCTCACACTCAAACCTCCACCGTTAGGAAAAGTGTTATAATAGCCAAGAAAGAGGAGAAGGCTGTCAGGGTTAAAAACTCCCTGGCGATCTCAGCTTCTCTCTTAGGTGAGCTGGCGAGTATCATACGCACCAGGGTCAACGGAGCCCTGGGGTCTTTAACCGCCTCTATAAGGCCGTCTTCTAAGAGCCTCGTGGGTCTGACGGGTATGCTGGTCTTACCTTTTAAACCACCGACGGATGAAAGGATCATGAAGGAATTAAGCACCTGAGGCAGCATAGCCACTACCGCTACGACCTCTAGCCCGTTTGTGACGACTAAGCTTCCTAAAGCCGCTCCGACCGCGAAGCTTCCCACGTTACCTGAGAAAACCCTCGCGGGATAACGGTTATACACGTAAAACGCCAGAACCGCTCCTAAGAGCGCTAAGCCAGCTAGCACACCTTTAGGCTTTCCGGCTAGGAGATAGGCTAAAACAAGAGTCGTGATTATGATAGACGCCGAGCCGCTCATGGCTCCGTTGACCGGGTCTGCCATGTTCATGGTGTTAGACGTTACGCTCAGCGCGAAGGGTATGGCTATGGGATAGGCTATGGTGAGCCTAACCCTCCCTACAAACGGTATCAGAGGCCGAGGCTCGTATGCTCTCAACGCAAGTATCGGAAGGCCGCTTAAAGTAGCTAGAATAACCTTATGTAACGGCTTTAGGTCTTTGAAGTCGTCTACAAGCCCTATACCGGCCGCCACTAGTATAGAGAGCATGACCGCGAGGTAGGTGGAGGCCGAGGAGAGATCTACCAGGCAAAGGAGGCCTAGGGATGCTATGAAACCCACGAGCATGGATAACCCGACTCTTTCAGGTATCTCCGGCTTACTCGGCTTGTGCACATCGACGCCGACTATACCCTTTCCACGCATATAAGACGCTACCTTAGGTGTCGACAGTAAAGTAGCTACGAAACTCGTGGCGAAGGCCAACGGTGCGTAGACATACGACATGGCGACATCAATATTACTATAAGGGGGCTTTTAAACACTGTCTAAGAAATACCATATGGTCCCCTTCTTCTCGAATAACGTTGCTCAGTCGAATGACACAAGAGGCTAGGTCGACTATCTTCTCGCTCAGGTGATTGTGCATAGCTCCTTTCGGGGAAAACCCCATCATATTCTTCAAGCTTAAAGTTACGCGAGCGAGGCTATGAGGCTTAAGCTTAGGGACGCTTATTATGGCTCTCTCAAGGGCTGTTTTAGCCGCTCTCACCTGTTTCAAAGCCAAGGGGTCTCTAAGCTCGACCTCGATGAATTCATCCCTGTTAAGGTCTACCAGGCCCACACCCCACCTTTCCGCGACGGCATCGACGCCTGCGACCTGAAAAGCCCTGAACGTGCCGGCTAAGCCGCTTCCCTCACCGATCACCACGTCCCTTATACCATGGCGTCTCAAAGACAAACATGCGAGGCTATTCAGGGGTGATGTAAGATGAAAGTATTTAAATAGCCACGTCCCGTCACGGAAGGGGTTGTTAGTAGTTGAATACTATTATTACTTCTTGGACGTAGATAGGGTTTTCGAATCCAGGAAACTCGTAGGCTTCACCTGGCGTGATCTCTTGATGGCTTTCTAGCCACCATATGTCATCGGTTTGAGGCTCTATGTAAACCAATCCCTCGTGAGTAACTATAGCGTTAATAGCGTGTCGGAACTCTTCGCCAGTTACTATATCGTATCCATGTACATAAATCACCCCGATCTGATAGTGGTGTGCTCTTCCATGAAGCATAAGAGTTACAGCGAAATGAAAGCAGACATAGTCCGGGTCCACATACTCCATTTGATCTGTCCTATCCGTTCTTAGCCAATACTTAAGCTCGGCTATGAATGGGGTCTGCTTGTATTTGACTGGGTCATAGAGTTGGCTAATTAGCTCAATCTTATAGGATAAGTTGTTATATTTATTTACGAGGTCGTTATATTCATCTATGAAGCTGTTGTAGTCTTCGACCAGCTTATTCCAGTCGTTAACTAACCCGTTATACCTATCTAGAAGGTCGTAGTATTCACCTTGAAGCGTTTGATAATCCTCTTGAAGACCATGATACTCTAACGAAAGACTGTCATAATCAGATTGAAGCTCTGAATAATTCCATGAAAGGGATGCATACGCATTTTCTAAATCTGCATATCTGCTCTGAAGACTGGAAAACTGTTCGCTTAGGTTTTCATACCGTTGCTTCCAAACAGTCGCCTCTTGGTGAATTGAAAAAGCGGAACCCCATCCTGCAACAGCTAAAACAATTAGTACTATAACTACTCCTAATTGCCTCATCAAAAAGCATAGTCTTCTCTCGAAGAACTATTTTAGTATGATCGTACCGAAGAGAAACAGCGGTACCGACGCTGTTATGGCTCCGGCTGATGCTAGTAGTATCTTCAATCCATCTCGTTGCCGTCCTACTTGAAGTAGCATATGTGCTTGGTATGGTATTCCGAGTAGCGGGAACCCGGTTATCATGAGGTATGTTGGGGATGGAGGCGACCATAAGGTTTATTAAAAGCTTGGAGACTGAAACTAGCTTTCGGTGATAGCTATAGTCAGTTTAGCTCCCTTCGTAGCCTCTCCTCCAGAGGTCGTCCGTAGGATGCTCGAGCTTGCCCAGGTGAACGAGAACGACGTCGTCTGCGATATGGGCTGTGGTGACGGGAGAATTCTCATAATGGCCGTCGGCGAGTTTGGGGCTAAGAAGGCCATAGGATACGAGATCAGGAAAGACCTCTATAAGACGACCCTGGAGAACGTTATGATGAGAAACCTATCCGATAGGGTTGTTGTCTACAATAAGGATTGCATGAACGCCGACCTCTCGGAGGTTACGGTTATAACCCTCTACCTAACCACTTCGGGTAACGAGCGGCTCAGGCCTAAGTTCGAGAAGGAGGCTAGGCCTGGTACCAGGATAGTGAGCCATGATTTCAGCATATCCGGGTGGAGGGCGTCTAGGATCGAGAGATTCGGGGGGCATACGATATACCTGTATGTAGTCCCAGAGGCTTACGAGCATAGGTTATCCAAGGGTAGGGGCGAGAGGAGAGGTATACGTAGCTTCTGGTCCTGGAGAGGACTGTAAGCAGCTAAGCTAAGCTTCCCCCTTGGGATAACGGAGATAGGGAGGTTGAACCTTAGTCCGGAAACCCGGAGGCTGCCTAATTCTTTTGAAAACCCTAGGCTTATCTACGTGGGGGCTGAGGCGGAGGTTTACAGGGCTAGATGGTACGGGTTGGAGGTCGTGGTTAAACACAGGATACCTAAGCCGTATAGAGTAACGGAGTTGGATAGGGAGATCAGGCTCAGGAGAACTGTGAGAGAGGCTAAGGTGTTGCACCATTCCAAGAGAAACGGTGTACCCGCCCCGACCGTCTACTTTCTAGACTTGGAGAACTCGATAATAGTCATGAGCTACATCCGGGGTGTGAGGGTTAGAGACCTTCTGGATAAGGTCTCTCCAGAGGAGAGGCTTAGGATATGTAGGCTTGTGGGAGTTTACACGGCTAGGCTTCACAAGGCTGGGATACAGCACGGCGACCTTACGACTTCGAACATGATCAGGGCGGAGGGGGGGAGGATCTTCTTGGTCGACTTCGGCCTCAGCGTTTTTACGAGCGACGTCGAAGACATGGCCGTGGACATCATACTCTTCAAACGCGCCTTAGCCAGCACCCACTACAAGCTGTTTCAAGAGTGCTTCGACGCGTTTCTCAGAGGCTACGCGTCTGTGAGCGGAGAAGAGTCCCTTAAGAATGTTCTAGCCAAGGTTGAGGAGGTCGAGCGTAGGGGCCGGTACGTCGTCAGGGGCTAGGCTGAGCCTCGAGGAGTACGTTAGCCCTAAACACTTTAGAGCCTCTTCCTATGGTGAGACGCAGGGTTTCACCGACCTTCCTGCCTCTTAACGCCTTAGAGATATCCCGTGTAGACGAGATGTTGACGCCTTCGACGTTCAATATAACGTCGCCGGGTCTTATCCCGGCTTTGTAAGCCGGCCCCCCTTTGAACACGTTCAAGACAAGTACACCCCGGATAAACGATAGGTTATAGTAGGACGCTATCGCCCTGTTGAGGTCTATACCGGTTATTCCAAGCCATGGCCTAGAGACACCGTAGACTATAACGTCTTCGAAGACCCTCTTCACGACGTCGCAGGGTATCGCGAACCCTATCCCCTGGGCAAACGAGATGACGGCCGTGCTCATACCTACCATCTCAGCCCTTAGGTTGACCAGGGGGCCGCCGCTGTTACCCGGGTTTATGGCGGCGTCCGTTTGGATCATACGCTCCATCACCCCCCTGGGGGTCCTGAGCGTACGGTTTAGAGCGCTTATGACACCGATCGTAACGGTGGGTCCGCCCGACAACGCGAGCGGGTTGCCGACCGCGACGACTATCTGCCCGACCTTGAGGTCTTTGTAGTCGCACATCTTGATCGGCTTCAGCCCCGACGCATCTATCTTCAACACCGCCACGTCGGCGGCCCTGTCGAAGCCTGCGAGCATTGCGTTAAACCTCTCCCCGGTATGCAGGGTAACCTCTATGCGCTTAGCCCCCTCTACGACGTGATAGTTTGTGGCCACGTACCCATCGCTGTCGATTATCGTACCCGAGCCTATGCCTTTAACAGGGGTCACCTGGAGGAGCATATCCCTTCGGAGAACTATGGTCGACACGTTGACGACGCTCGGTAGAACCTCTTCGATGGCTTCAACGATCCGGTCTTCCTCCACAAGCGACACCTCTGGCCTTCAGAGACTCCACCGTTTTCTTCATCTTGAGCGAGTCTAAGTCGAGTATGGGAGACTCGCTGATTATAACGGGTTTATAGCCGTTTTCCACTATCACTTCCGCGAGCAGGTCAAAGCTGGGGCCGTAGGGCTCCTCGAGCGTTCTATGCCTAACCTCGCCTTTATCGCCATATTCGACGTGGGTGAAGTGAAAGTGCAGGGTCTCGATGCTTCTGGAGCCTAAAACCCTCTCGATTTTCTCGAAGACCCTTAGATAGTCGTCTTTCGATTTCAGAGAACCCCTACCTCTAGCATGTATGTGAGCCCAGTCTATCGTCGGCTCGACGAGCTTAAACCTGCTACACATATCCAGTATCTCCTCAAGGCTGCCGAGCTGGCTCGGCTTACCCGTGGTCTCGGGGCGTAGATAGGTTTTAAACCCCCTGGATTCCATATACTCCACAAGCTCACCGATAGCCCGTATGCACGTTTTAAGCGCTTCAGCGGGGGCTTTACCTCCGTAGAACCCCGGGTGGAAAACCACCCCCTCGGCTCCGAGCCACTGAGCAGCTTCTAGACAAGCCTTAAGCCTCTCGATGCTCTTCTTCACGACCTCCTCTTTACCGGCCAGGTTTATGAAATAGGAGCCATGCATGGTAACCCAGATGTCGTTTTCAGAGGCTTTAGCCCTAAACTCCTCGGCGACCTCACGTTTTATCCGTGGTTTGACGCTCCACCTCACGGCTTGGTATTCGAACGCATCTAACCCCTCATCTTTGAGATATGATGGAACCTCTGTCACCGCGCCTTTGAACCCTATCGGAAATCCGGCGGGTCCGAACCTAACCCTATCGGCCAAAAAACCACCTTATCCTCTCTAGTCTCTAACCCGGGAGGAATTAAGCGTTATCCCGCCGTTTCGAGGAGGCATTCTAAGGTCTTAGGAGATGAGAAAGAGTAATTAGAAGGAGCGCCGTTTGATCATTTGACTGGAAATGGTTAGGTATTGTCCCGAATGCGGCGGGGAGCTCTACTACGACCCGCCTATGAGGATTTATGTTTGCAGAAGCTGTGGCTCCGCGTATACGCATCAGGAGCTTATAGACGCTTGGAGGAAGATAAGACAACAGTCTGTCGAGGAAGACCGTAGGAAGAGGCTTCAGAGAGAATACCTGAGATGGTGGCTTTCGAAGAAGTAACCTCATAGCCATATCAGACGTCGGAGCTGCTAGCTTAGGTTCTCCCCCTTGGAGAGCCTTCCCGGTGGGATTACTCCTCTCAGAACCCTTAAAAGCCCCTGGGATAGGTTTACAGATGGGTGTGCCCTTGGTCGATAGGTTTCTAGACGAGATAGACCCAGATGAGACAGTCCAGATCCTTAGGAGCCTAGTTAAGTTAGATACGGTGAACCCTCCGGGAAACGAGTTAAGGGCGGCGTCGTACATAGCAGGGCTTCTGAGGAGAGCGGGTATACCTGTCGAGCTTATGGAGGTCGAGCCGGGTAGGCCTAATCTATACGCCATACTCGGAGGACCCGGTACGCCTAAGCTGACGTTCGAGGGGCACATGGATGTCGTACCCGTGGGAAGTGAAGAGAGGTGGTCCGTAGACCCCTTCAGCGCGGAGGTCGTAGACGGACGCGTATACGGTAGGGGTTCTGCGGACGCCAAGGGCTCGTTAGCCGCTATGGTCGAGACCCTGTTAGCGCTTAAAAGAGCTGGGTTTAACCCATCAGAGCCGTTGGCCTTGTTAGCGGTTATGGGAGAGGAGACCGGGAACATGGGTATAAGGCATGCTCTTAAAGAGGGCTTCAGGAGCGGTATGGCAGTCGTAGGAGAACCCACAGGTCTGGAGGTTAAGACGGCGCATAAGGGTGTTTTAGGGGTTGAGGTTACGGCTAGAGGTAGGACAGCCCACGCGGCTATGCCCTGGGCAGGGGTGAACGCGATAGTCGGTATGGCTAAGCTCGTGTTGAAGCTTGAGGAGTTCGATAGAGCCGTCCTCAAGACTAGACAGAGCCGTTTAGTCGGTAGCCCCAGCCTGGCGGTTACGACCATAGGCGGCGGGGTTAAGAGGAACGTGGTCCCCGATAGATGCAGCATAACGATAGATAGGCGGCTTATACCAGGTGAAACCCCTCAGACAGCCCTATCGGAGATCCAGGATATAGTCGACAAGCTCCTGTCAGAGGAGCCTCAGCTTAAGGCCGATATAGGGCTTCTATACGCAGACCCTCCGTCAGAGGTCTCTGAGAACGAAGAGGTCGTACAGTTTGCCAGAAAAGCCGTTAAGATAGTTAGAGGTAGAGACCCAGGGGTATCGGGCTTCGAAGCCCACTGCGACATGGGGGCCCTAGTAAACGCCGGCATCCCGACGGTGATACTAGGCCCCGGAGACCTGTCTCTAGCCCACAGGGCAGACGAGAATCTAAGCGTCGAGGAGCTCGTCGAAGCCGCGAAGGTCTACACAGCTCTAGCCGTTTTAACATGCGGCTAAAGTCTTCAACCTCGTCGGAAACCCTTTAAATAACGATTACCCTCTTTCCTTTTAAGCCGGGGATGAACGCATATGGTTGAGCCTCTCAAGTTCGAGATCCTGACCATCGGTAACGAGCTTCTGATAGGTAAGATTTTGAACACCAACGCGCATTGGCTTGCGAAGAGGATAACGAGCCTAGGTGGAAAGGTCACCAGGATACTCGTCGTAGGCGACGACGTGGAGGAGATAGCCTCTGCTCTGAAGAGTTGTCTAGAAAGACACCCGGATTTTGTGTTGACCGTGGGAGGGTTGGGGCCAACCTTCGACGATAAGACCCTTGAAGGCGTCGCACAAGCCCTAGGTAGGAGGCTTGAGGTCAACGAGGAGGCCCTGGAGATGGTTAAGGCCAAGTACGAGGCCTTAAGTAGGCTTAGAGGTCGAAAACTCGAACTCACCCCCGTTAGGGTTAAGATGGCTACTCTACCCGAGGGGGCTAAGCCTATCAGGAACCCGGTCGGAACCGCACCGGGGGTTCTGATAGAAACCGAGGGGGTTACCATAATCTCTCTACCAGGCGTCCCGAACGAGATGAAGGCCATATTCGAGGACTTCCTAGTCCCCATGATAAAGAAGAGGTCTAGGCTGGTTTTCTGCGAGAAAAGCCTAAGGGTCGACGGGATCTACGAGTCAGAACTCGCCCCGATAATAGAGCAGGTTCTCAGGGGGAACCCGAGGGTTTACGTAAAGTCTCATCCTAAGAGGGAGGAGGGGGCTGCGTATGTAGAGCTTCATCTGACCACATCGGCGGAGACGCTGGATGAGGGGATGAAACTCATAGAGCTCACGGTCTCAGAGCTTAAGAGACATGTAACGGAGCGGGGTGGAAGGATATCGGAGATAGCTGAGGAAGGTTGAGAACGCAGAGGCTACGGTATATTCGTCACTACGCCTATGCCTCTTGTTCTCCCCTCTCTGAAGACGAACCAGTCTCCCACCCTTATATATACAGGTCGGTATTTGAACCTGAATTTCACGTATGCCGTCACGCCTGTCCTTAAAGGCTCTCGGCTCGATTCCAGCAGCTCAGCGGTCTGTCTTATCGTGTGTATGTGGATCACGGCGTTATATCCTCTCCATATGGTCGTCGGGTGGTGTAGAACTGTTACCTTGGCTTCGAAAACCCTGACAGGTTTAAGAACCTCCGACTTATCTAGGATGCACATACCCTTGACAACTTCGTCGTAGTCTATGTTAGACAAGGCTAGGCATACGTCTTGACCGGGGAAAACCCTCTGAACGCTTACCCTATGGAGGTGGATCGATTTGACCCTGACTATCCTAGAGCTTCCGTCGTCGAACGGCCCTATCTGAACGTAGTCGTCAACCCCTATGCTACCTTGAAGCACTATGCCGCTTACGACCGTTCCGACACCCCGGACGTTGAACTTATCGTCTACATACATCAGGAAGGGCTTACCCACGTTCTCCTCCCACCTCATCCTCTGAGGTAGGAGGTTCAGAAACAGCGTAAGGAGGTTTAAGCCCTGGCCGGTCTTGCTGGAGACGAGGAACACCGGTGTAACCCTTCCAGAAGGCATGGTTTTAGCGGCGACCGATACGTCATCCACATCCCTGACGAGAAGCGGTATCTTATTTATACCAGGCATCTTCAGAAGCCTGGATATGTCGTCTAGAACCTCTCTAACCCTCTCCTCTCCGACCATATCGACCTTGGTGATCACGACCGCTATCGGAATCTTCAGGGCGACGGCTATGCCTAGATGCTCCTTCGTCGTACCGACGACCCCGGCGTTTGCACCGACGACCAGCAGGGCGTAGTCTGGAACCCTACCCATGACCCCTTTGAGAGTCGTCCTGAGATATCTCTCGTGTCCACCTAGGTCTACGAGGTTCACGATCTTCGAACTCTTTAGGAAGACCTGAGCCTCGTCCAAGGGAGATAAAAGACTGTGGTTTACCACGTAACCGTCGTCTGTGAAACCTAACGGATGGGTCGATATCGAAGAGGTTCTGCCGCTTTTGATCTCGTGAACGTACCTCGCGACCTTGCTCATAGCCGAGCCCCTACCGTCGTCGAGCTCACCCGTGCATAGAACGCCGACTAGGCTCGATTTACCCGCGTCCACGTTTCCGAGTAGCGGTATTACGAGGAATATCGGGAGCCTCCCTTCCCTGGAAACCCTGATGTGGACCTCTGCGATCTTACCTATCCTACCCCTCCCCACCCTTAGGAGCCTGCACTTAGCCCCTATGAGGCTAGCTGCCTTCTCTAGGATCCGCAGAGATGTCTCGAGCTCTTCGTCTGTTAAGCCTATAGGCTCGCCGTCGTCTGAGACCCCTATCTCGTAGAAAGCCTCGCCGCCACCTTCGTTGAGCCTGTAACGCATCTGAGTCGCGAGGTGCTCCAGGGTCCTACGGTCGTCTCTCAAAAGTATGAGCTTGTACTCTACGTTACCCTCGTCCCTCTCGGCTCCATGAATCCTGCTAAATTAACGACACCTCTAAGTTTAAAATGTATTAGCGTAGATTTAAGCATTCTCGACTGTCTGCGAGGGGAAAAGTTCTTCTAACCCTTGGAGATAATTGGTCGCTAGGAGATAACGTTGTACACGACTTTCATAGTAGGCACGGCCGGCTCAGGCAAGTCTCAGCTCACACAAGCCATGATAGACTTCCTCAGAGCCAGAGACCAGGGTGTGGCCTCGGTAAACCTAGACCCTGGGGCAATAAACCTACCATACATCCCGGATGTAGACGTCCGAGAATACGTAGACGTTTACAAGATCATGGAGGAGTATAACCTCGGACCTAACGGGGCGCTCGTGCTGGCAGCCGATATGATCGTAGCCCACATAGACGAGCTTAGAAGCGAAACCGAGAACCTAGGGGTAGACTACCTCATAGTCGATACCCCAGGCCAGCTTGAGCTTTTCGCGTTCCGGGTGAGCGGGCCTTTGATAGCCTCCACCCTGACGGAGGGGCCTAAGGCGGTGGTCTACCTCTTCGAATCTGTCTTCTCGAGCGACCCGTTCAACTACGTTTCAAACCTTTTCCTATCTGCAGCCGTCTACTCGAGGTTTCTACTACCTCAAGTTCACGTGATCTCTAAGGCTGATATGGTCTCTGAGGAAACGCTTGAGCAGATGCTATCTTGGTATGAGGACGAAGAAGCATTGGAGACTGCCGTGGAGAGTAGGTTGACCGGGGAGAAATACGTGCTCATAAGGAACCTGCTTATGGGTATGAGGGACACAGGGTTTGTATCAGCCTTGATACCTGTATCTTCTAAAACCGGAGCCGGGCTTGTCGACCTTTCGGCGGCGCTGACGAGGATCTTCACAGGAGGAGAGGAGATACTCATCTAAACTCAACGCTTATTAACGATCCTAGACTTCATGGTTTAACGATGGCTGGGTTAGACATCGTGTCGCTAGGGGAAGTTATGATCCAGCTTAACGCTTTAACACCCGGTCCGTTACGTTCCGTATATTTGTTTGAAAAACACGTCGCAGGCACCGAAGCCAACGTGATGGTGGGATTAGCGAGGTTAGGCTATAGAACGGGGCTTATAACGAGGGTCGGAGACGACGAGTTTGGAATAGCCATAAAGAACACCCTCAGGGGAGAGGGAGTGGATGTCTCAAGGGTTAAGGTCGACCCTGAAGGTTACACCGGTGTCTACTTTGTCCAACGGCACTATCCAGTTCCAGGGGAGTCCACCGTCCTATACTATAGGCGAGGATCTGCTGCAAGTAAGATGACGGAGGATGACGTAGACGAGGAGTATATAAAGTCCTCTCGGGTGTTACACATAACCGGTATAACGCCTGCTCTAAGCCGAACGTGTAGGTTAGCCCTGGATAAAGCATATAGGCTTGCTTCGAGAAACGGGTTAACCATATCGTTCGACACGAACGTCAGGGTTAAGCTCTGGAAGAAGCCTAGCGAAGCCTCGCAGACCCTGTCGACGTATCTGAAGTCTAACATAGTATTTACATGTCCCGCGGACTTAAAGATCTTACTTCCAGGCCGTAGCTTTAAGGAGGCGGCTTCTAAGGTATTGGATATGGGTGCTGAGGTTGTGGTCGTTAAGCTAGGAGGCAGAGGAGCCTATGCAAGGACCAAACGTGAAGAGGCTCAGGTTCCAGCCTTCAAAATCCCATACGTAGAGGATGTCATAGGTGCAGGAGATGCGTTTGACGCCGCCTTTCTAGCGTCCTACTTGAGGGGATACGGCCTTGAGGAGTGCCTTAAATTTGGAAACGCCGCAGGTGCGTTGGTCGTTATGGTAAGGGGAGATTGGGAGGCTATTCCCACTTGGGATACCTTAAAGACTTTTATGGAGTCTATGGAAACCGAAAAGCTACTTAGGTGAAACAGCCGCCATGACAAGTTTCAGAGGGATGAACCTTGGATAACGGGAGATGGCTGAAGGAAACTCTTCTTTTACACGCGTTAAGCCGGTTCGGACCCTTGGGTAGGAAAACCATAGCTAGGATTTTAAAGCTCCCTGAAGGTGTCACGAGAGGTATGGTCGATAGGTTGAGGCGTGAAGGGTATCTTCAAATCGGTCGACTCGGAGCCGAGTTAACGTCCAAGGGTGTGGAGGAACTCTGTAGAAGACTTGCTTGGATGAGGCTTAGGGCCTTAAAGAGGTTCCCGGGTGAGAGGCTCGGGGTCGGGCCTATAGCCGTAGCCGCTCACGTGGAGTGTATGGCCGATAAGGTGACTTTAGGCTTGGAGGAGAGGGACCAAGCCGTCAGGGCAGGTGCCTTGGGGGCGGTTACGATCACGTATAAAGACGGAGTCTTCTCCATACCCGGAGTCTACAGGGACCTTAAGATGGAGGCGTATGACGTATACAAGACCATCTCAGGGATGTTTGAGCTTAACGATGGGGATTGTATACTCGTCGTCTTCGGAGAGGACTATTGGACGACTGTCGAGGCGGTCTTCACGATAGCCTCTAGAGCCTGGGAAACAGCTTAAATCGTCGACGGTGAAATAGATACTGAACTGGGTTGTTTAAAAAAGTGATCCTAGCCGGTAGAGACGATAAGCCAGAGGCCATCAAGCTAGCCGATGCCGTTAGAAGGAAGCTTCTCGAGTTAGGTCTCGAAGTCGACTTGGAGGATAGGGTTGCATGTAAACTGGGGTTTGACGGTAAACCTGTGGAAGAACTGGAGGGAGACTTAGCCGTCGTTATAGGTGGAGACGGAACGATCTTAAGGGTCGTGCACAGTTTGAGAGAGAACGTACCTATCTTTCCGGTTCGACTCGGTAGAGTAGGATTCTTAGCCGAGGCCGAGGGATGGGAGGCTGTCGAGTCGTTGAGCAGGATAGTTTCAGGGGATTTCATAGTTGAAGAGTGTTTCACTCTAGGGAACGATAAGGGGCTTCCGGAGGCTTTGAACGAGGTCATGGTCGGTGCCGAGATACCGCTCAAAACGGTCGAGGTCGAGGTTTATGTCGACGACTGGTGTATAGCGAGAGATAGAGTAGACGCGATACTGGTATCCACTACGACCGGTGCTACAGGGTACTCGTTAAGCGCCGGTGGCTGTCTGATAGATAGCCGGGTGGAAGCGATCCTCATCGTCCCTGTGTGCCCCCTATCGACAAACTTCAAGCCTTACATAGTCCCTTCGGATTCCCAGGTTAGGGTAAGGGCGTTATCTGGAGACATGGTCGTGGTCCTCGTCGACGGCCAATTCGTGAAGCGGTTTAAACCACCTCTCGAGGTTGTCGTCAAGAAGGGTAGACGAGTCGTGAGGTTCATAAGGTTCGGGATGAACTTCTACGAGAGGGTTAAGCGGAGACTGTTCCAAAGCTCTATCTGAGGCTAGAACCGGTATCTCAGTATGGCGGCTACCCCTCCGAAGCTCTTGAGGAGCATCTCCCCCTCCTCGGTCCTGGACGATACGATCTCGACTTTGACTCCTAGCTTTTCAGCCATCTCTATCAGCTCGTCTATCAGGTCTCTTCGCTCCTTAACCCTGAGCGTCTGTAGATTACACTTGGGACACTTACGGGTTGCAAGCTCTTTTTCGAACCTGAACATGTCCACGGGCTGGACGCTGACCCATTCGGAGTAGCCGCAGTTCGAACACTCGACCAGAAGCCTCTTGGTTTGAAGGTCCTCGGATAGTATGAGCGTCTCCACGGCTCCCCTCTCCAGCTGACGCCTGACGTGCTCCTCACCGTAGGTTGCTAGACCCGTGTCTTTGGACACGTGGTTAAGGAATTTCTGGATAAGCCTCCTCTCCTCGACCCGTCTGACCTCTTTGAATATGTTGGAGGCCCTGTTCAACACGTCTCTTAAACCCTCCTCGCCGACGTAGGCCGTATCGACAACGGCTATGACCTTCTTCTTAAGCATGTAGTTCATATAGTCTCCTTCGACGAAGTCCTTCTTAGTGGGGCCTGGACCACCTATGATCAAGCCTTTAAGGTTCTCCATGCCGAGGAACAGGCTATCCGCATATTTGCCGGCTCTTCTGAAGAACTCGTTAAGCTCCATCTCTCTAAGCCTCTCGAACCTCCTAGCCGACTGGCCTCCGGCCCTGTGTTTCCCAGGAATCCCGGATGTTATGTCTTTGAGAACTTGAAGCCTTGTCCCGGTTAAGGTCGCGAAGGTGGCTCCGCTGGAGTCTATGAGGATTATACCGTAGGTATCTTTCTCTCTAAGCATGTCTAGGAGAGGCTCGACGTAAAACCTCGAGCCGCAGCCGTAGTAGGAGATGTCTATCGGCTCAGGAGGTATTATCACATAGGTCTCCATCTTCTCCGAGCCAGGGCCGTTCTGAGGTATGGCTCCGCAGAAGATGACCAAACCGTTAGGAGGGGTTCTCTTGAAGAGCCTAAGCCTCTGCATAACCCTCTCCAACGCCGACTGGACGTTTTTACGGGTTCTGTCGGACTTGATGTTCGAGGCTGTGCTATACTCCTGTCTAAGGTTGTTCATGACATCGGATAGAGGCCTACCCCGGGGGACGTAGAGCGAGACGAGCTCCGTCCCCCGGCCCTCCTTCGACGCCAACGTCTTAAGCATCTTCTTAAGCCTATAAAGCTCGACGGAGCTGTATCTATCCCGGAGGCTAGCCATAATCAGCTAGACCATTAAACCGGCCGCTATTTAAATCCTACCCACGAAACCCTTATCTATACCGGAAGAGGACTCTAAAAGACGGAGAGCGGGGGTAGCCAAGCCTGGCCTAAGGCGCAGGGCTCAGAACCCTGTGGGGTAGCCCTTCGTGGGTTCGAATCCCACCCCCCGCATCACTGATTCTAAAAAGAAGCCCAGCTCTAGGCTATCCGGGGTCTAAAGCCCATTAAAACAGGTGGGAGGGGGGAATATTTTGAAGGTGTGTGAGCGGGTTAGGAGTTTCGCATATGCTCTGAGGAGACCGTTACCGAGGGTAAGCACGGTTGAGATTTGGAGGAAGCGTGGAACCGGCTAGGGAATAATATATTCTGTTAGTTTTAAATCGATACTATGACCGTGAAAAATGCAAGGAGCTACTACTAACAGTAGCAGACACGATCTTAGAGTGGATGGTTCCTCTATTAACCTCTTTGGAAATTCGCTTCTTCGCCCGTTTCCCCCTTCGGGATGAGGGTTTCAGATAAAGGGGGATGCGTCTCTATCTATGTAGCCATACTTTGGTGACCAGTACCGTTGCTACAACTATGGCTGCTATTATAGCGATAGGGGCTATAGGCAGGGGGGACGATACTAAGCCCCCGACGGGTCTAGGTCTTGTTACTTTGAATACGTAGATGCTGTCGTAGCCTGATCCCCCGACCGCGACTATGCTGCCGTCTTCAGACATCGATATTATAGGGCTGGACGACATGAGCGGGAACTCGTCTATAACCTCACCGTCTGAGGTGAAGAATACTATGGAGTGGGAGCCGTCTACGTAAGTCGTGGCCACTATTAAGCCACCGTCGTCGCTTATAGTAGCGTGAAGCTCGTTCACGTCCTGCAACGCCACCCAGGTTTCCATAGGCTTGCCTGAAAGGTCTCTGGCTCCAGACCAGAAGTGAAGATATGCGCTGTCAAACGGGGGCCCTCCCACAGCGACAACCTTATCGCCGTCAGAACTCATATCGACAGACGTGAAGAAGTTGTCATTCGTCCAATCGGGTTGTGGGCTATCGGTAAGCGTTGAGGCATCCGCCCAGTAACAAAGAGTCCTTGGGCTAATCTCATGAACGAATGTAGCGACGACAGCATATCCGTCGTCAGAAACCGCCACGTCGGTTGTACGAGCATTTTCCTCGTAGAAAGACCAGTCCGGGTTCACAGGTTCAGATTTAATGTCCGCGTCCTTGTAGAAGACGACGAACCCCTCGTCATTAGAATATAATCCACCTGCTACCACGTATTTACCGTCAGACGACATGTCCACGGAGTAAATCTCTATCCCGAGAGTAGGGTCTATCCATGTCCAGGTCTGGTCTGGACCCGACCTTGATGTGCAGTCTGCAAAATAGTATATGTTTACGCCTGTCCCACCCACTACAACGTAGTTTCCATCGCTAGACATATCTAGAGTCCCAGGCTCAACCGCGCCCATTAAGTTCCTGCTCCACCAGGTAGCGTCTGAGACTCTTCCAGAGAGGCTGAGCGCGTCGGCGAAGTAGCCGATGTATCCCGTGTCTTCCGTGCCGTTTCCGGCCACTACGTAGTTTCCATCAGCCGATATAGCGACCGAAGTGAACCCATTCTGTGCTTCAAACCACCATAACGGGTCTGGATTATCAGCCGAGAAAAAGTATAGACCTGTGTCGTTGACGGCGGCTATGTAGTTTCCGTCGCTCGACACCGCGAGGTCGTAAACCTCCATGGGATTGCCCCACAACTCTTCCACAGTCAGCTCTTGTCCAAACCCACATGGTAGAATCACAATGATTAAAGCGGTAAAAAGTAGAAGCGCCGCGATAATGGGGTATTTTTCCTTCATGGTTTATTATCTACGCTAAGAAATATTTAACATTTTTCCAAAAAAGCCTGAAAGAATGGGTTCATACACCTAAACCTCCTAAATCATCTATCGATAGGGGTTCTTGTATGGTTTTCTCAGATGATGTCTGATGCTGTTTTCCACGGATTCTTCTATGCCGCTAAGTCTGTTTTCACCAGATATGCGAGTATAGGAAATGTGTACTGGACCCACGTGAGAAAATGATTCCTAGACGATAAGCAGGACACGGCGTGAGAGGTGTCTCGAAGATGCGTTTAA
>LUCB01000020.1 GCA_001593865.1 Candidatus Bathyarchaeota archaeon B24 | reverse complement strand
GGCTTCAACAGGAGGTTCTGGCCGGTCTACAAGAGGCTTAAGGGGCTTGTGGATTCTAAGCGTCTCAGACCGTTCGTAGTCGATATCAAGATGGTTAGGGGTGAGATGGAGAGGCCGCCGTGGACCAAGGTTAGGGAGGTCGCCGGGGGCTTCCTGTACGACAGCGTGATACACATGCTGGACCTATCTCGTTGGCTTGTAGGGGAGCCTGAGACCATCCGTTGTCTGGCTAGGAGGAACATATACCCGCATCCAGACGGCTTCGTGATCACGATGGAGTTCTCTAACGAGGAGAGGACGATTCTATCGATAACCTCGGCCGGGCATGCGTCGTGGGTCTACCCGTTCGAGAGGGTCGAGGTATACGGGGACCACTGCTCGGCGATAACAGAGGAGAGCCTTAGGCTCACGTTCGCATGGGGTAAGGAGGATATCCCGAACGTCGAGGTGCATCAGTTTACGAAGCTTCCGGAGCATGTAGCTTGGGGCTTCAAGGAGGAAGACGACCTCTTCGTCGAGGCGGTAGATAAAGGCGTAGCTCCTCCGGTCACGGTCGAAGACGCATACAAAGCCGTAAAGCTCGTAGAAGCATGCTACACTTCAGCTGAGAAAAATGGCGAACCCATAGAGATAACCCGTTAAAGCCTCTATACCGTTGCGTCTAAAGAGCCGTAGATCCTCGAAGCCGCTTGCTTCATCCAGGACGTGCTCACAGAAGAAAACTATTTAGTGGTGATGACGCTCCACAATTATCGTGAGGTTAGATTGTGTTTTCTGCAAAATCGTAAATAACGAGGTAAAAGCTTTAAAAGTATATGAAAGCGAAGATGTTCTTACTTTGTTGAATGCTAATCCCGTTAGTCTAGGACACATTCTAATTATCCCAAGAAACATTACGTGTGTATTTTCGACATTCCTGATGAAATTTTTTAAAGAAATAATCTCTGTCTCAAAAATGCTCGCTGAAAAGTATAGAGAAAAGTTAAACATAACAGGTGTTAACATTTTGCATGCCAGCGGAAAGGATGCCCAGCAAAGTGTTTTCCACTTCCATATACACTTGATCCCAAGATATCCTGACGATGGTCTGGATCTATGGTTCCATAAATACCCCAGACATAAGGTCAGATTGGAAGAAGTAGCCGAGAAGATCATGGGAGAAGAAACTTAGCAACCGTATCGCTTATGTTATTCTTTAAGGTTCAAATCTAAGGTCTCACCTACATAAGGTAGGATTATGAGCGTCAAGTTGAAGGTCGACTCTAAGGGCCGTATCCGTCTTCCGCGTGAGGTTAGGGAAAGAGTCGGCGACATCGTCATTCTAGAGAAGACGGAGAATGGCTTCGTATTGAGACCTGGGGAGTTGACCGGCTTCTTGAAGGAGTTTAGGGAAGTGATCGCCTCGCTGTCTCCGAAGACGGGTGAGCCTGAGAATTGGCCTCCGTCGAGGATGAAAACCATATGGAGGTCTTCCTGATCGCTCGTTGGGTTGGATATAACACATCCTATGCTACCCACTCGGCTTAGGCGGTAGAGACGCCTTGATTATCGCAAACTTCATCGTCAATAAAGTACCTATCAGGTATACCCACGGTTAAGGAATTATTAGCTCTGAACAAGATATCTTGGGGAAACTGGGCTCTGAAATTCGTCGACCCACTTTCTGAGAAAGGATCAACCTATCTCCCTCCCTTATCTGTAAAGCCTCAGCTATACGCTTAGGCAGGTAGACAGCGTACTTCCTACCGACCTTAACATCGATAACCTGACTCATCCTGAATCTGGCGGGCTTCCAAGCTTTCCCAGCTTCGGAACCCTTTTTACTAATGAAGGCTAAACTTTTAGTGGTGGTTCATGGGCGGGCTGGAGGTATTATTCCTAAACCTCTCAGATGTCCAGAGCATTCTATCTATGGAAGACGCCTTGAAGGCTGTGGAGGAGGCTTTTAGAGAGAAGGGGCTTGGAAGGGTTCAGATGCCTCCTAAACTCTACGTCTACTTTCCGAGATACGGTGGAGACTTCAGGGTTATGCCTGCATACCTTGAGAAGACCGGGGTGGCGGGGGTTAAAACGGTTAACGTGCATCCAAAAAACCCTAAGCTCTACGGTCTTAGAACAGTTATGGCTATCATAGAGCTTCTAGACCCTAAAACTGGAGCACCCCTCTGCATCATGGACGGCTCCTGGTTGACGGCTATGCGAACCGGTGCGGCTGGAGGGGTGGCTGCCAAATACCTAGCTAGGAGAGATTCTAGAGTTGTAGGGTTGGTCGGGGCTGGGGTTCAGGCTAGAACCCAGCTTGAAGCCTTAAACCTTGTTTTAAACTCCATAGAGCGTGTGAAGGTTTTCGACATAGTTGAAGAGGCGGTTTTACGCTACGCCAGGGAGATGTCTAAACGCTTAGGTTTAGACGTTGAGCCTGTTTCAAGCGTCGAGGAGGCTGTTAGAGGAGCGGATGTCGTGGTCTCAACCACACCCTCTAAGTCACCTGTGGTAATGGATGAGTGGATAGGTGAGGGCGTCCACATAAACGCCATAGGCGCCGACGCTCCTGGGAAGCAGGAGCTCGACCCCAAGATCCTTAGAAGGGCGAAAATAGTCGTCGACGATATGGAGCAAGCCGTCCACAGTGGGGAGGTTAACGTTCCGATATCCCAAGGTCTTCTAAGCACCTCAGACATATACGCTGAGATAGGTGACATCGTAACCGGCAGGAAACCGGGCAGGGTCTCACCATATGAGATAACGGTCTTCGACTCAACCGGGTTGGCTATACAAGACATAGCTGTAGCCTGGACCGTCTACAGGAGAGCCTTAGAAAGCGGGGTGGGGTTGCGGCTTAAGCTTATCTAGCCGCTAAGCAAATCTATAAGCCTTCGATCACGAGCCGTTAAGCCGAAACCTTTAACCTCATTTAAATATGTTAAAGTATGGGATCTAATATCTGATCTGTTGGTGGAACGTTTGAAAGCCCTTCTACTCGATGCGGAGTGGTCCCCTAAACCCGGATACATGCCTAGCCGTGAGGAGGAGGAAACCCATAAAACCCCGATGGGTAGCCGTGTCTGGCGTAACCCAAAGCTATCCCTCGTAGAGAAGCCTAAGCCCAAGCCTAGGGGTAAGCAGCTCCTTGTGAAAGTTAAGGCTTCAGGGATATGCGGCTCAGACGTCCACATGGTCGAAAGCGACGAGGAGGGATACATGCTTTACCCCGGGTTGACGAAGCTTCCGGTTGTGATAGGCCACGAGTTCTCCGGCGTGGTCGAGGAGGTCGGAGACGAGGTTTCGATGTTCAAACCAGGAGACCCGGTTACGGCTGAGGAGATGTGGTGGTGCGGCGAATGCCTCTACTGTAGAGCCGGGCTACCTAACCACTGTGCACGGCTCGAGGAGATGGGTTTCACGGTAGACGGGACGCATTCAGAATACGTCCTGGTGCCTGAGAAGTATGCCTGGAGCATAAGCCCGATACTCGACGTGGTTAAGAGCGAAGATAAGATGTACATGCTCGGCGCCACGGTCGAGCCTACGAGCGTGTCTTACAACGCGATGTTCGTCAGGGCGGGTGGCTTCATGCCCGGCGCCTACGTGGTGGTCTACGGAGCCGGACCCATAGGTCTAGCTGCGACCGCGCTTGCTAAGGCCGCTGGTGCATCGATGGTGATAGTCTTCGACCTAGTCGAGGAGAGGCTTAAAATAGCCAAGGATATGGGTGCGGACTATGTCTTCAACGTCGGGAGGCTGGCTGAGGATGGTGTTAGACCTAGCGATAAGGTCTTGGAGCTGACGGGCGGATATGGGGCTGACCTGCAAGTCGAGGCTGCTGGCGCGCCGTCTAAGACGCTTCCGGAGATGGAGCGTAGTCTCGCTATAGGTGGTAAAATCGCTTGGATCGGTAGGGCCGACCGGACGGCTCCGATATTCATCGAGAGGTTCCAGACCCATAGGGCTCAGATATACGGTAGCCAAGGCCACAGCGGGCACTTCGTGTTCTACAACGTGATAAGGCTAATGGCCTCGGGTAAGCTCGATACGAGTAAGATGGTGACGGCTAGGTTTCCGCTCGACCGATACGAGGAGGCGTTTGAGCTGCTGATCAAGGGTAGAAGCCACGCTAAGGTTCAGTTTAAACTGTAGCCTACGGTTACCGTTATCTATAGGAGTCTCCACATATCTACCTGGGGGATGGTGAGAGTTGGAGTTTAAGCCCCTGAGCGAGAGGTGGTGTAAACCCGTCCTGAACAGGTATGGGAAGAAGATATACCTCGACCAGATGACGGTCGAGGAGCTTAAGGAGAGGGTTGAGGAGAACGACATAGTGATAGTTCCGGTCGGCTCGATGGAGAATCATGGACCTCCCTCGCCCATAGGTGAGGACACGTTCATAGGCGCCAGCATCGCCGAGAGGGCGGCTTATGAGACCGGGGTTACGGTTGCTCCTCCAATATTCTACGGTAGCCATCCGAGCCACCACTATGGGATGCCCGGCACGATACCCGTGTCTAAGGATGCCTTCATAGGGTACTTGGTGAGCGTGGTCAAGTGGCTCAGCCACGCGGGTTTCAAGAAGATAATCCTCTGGAACAGCCATGGGCAGGAGTACGTGCTACCGATAGTCAAGGATAAGGCTATAGTCGAGGAGGGGGTTCACGCTCTGATAATGGTTACGAGCTGGTGGAGCTGGGTTCAAGACCTCCTGCGTAAAGCCGGGACCGGTGAGGAGATAGCGCCCGGTGTCAGGCTTGAGACACCTTTCATACACGCCGACGAGGTCGAGACGAGCTGCATATGGTATGTGGCTCCGGAGCTCGTGAACGTCGAGGCTATGAAGAGGTCTAAAACCGAGAAGATGACCCGTTTCATAGACGCTAGGTGGATAAACGCGGCTGGGAATGTGTTCCCGGATAAGCCGTTCAACTGGTATGACGTGAGCAACCCGCCTGAGATATACCACTACAGCCTAGGAGTCGTCGGGGACGCGTCTAAAGCCGACATAGAGAAGGGTAAGGTTCTCATAGAGAAGTCCATAGAGAGGTTCATAGAGTTTCTCGAGTGGCTGAAATCCGAGTATCCACCCGGTAGGGTTCCGAAGACCTGGATAGACCCTGAAGACCTCAAATATGATAAACCTTGAAGGTGGACGCGGGTCTAGAGGGGAAACCTGGGTGAAGCTCTCGGCCGTATACGCCCTGCCGGGTAGGGCTAGGTTCGAGTACGTGCTCAGGGGAGAGCTTGAAGAGATCCTCGAGTTCATGGCTGAACTCGGCTACGATGGAGTGGAGTACAACATACCCGACCCCTTCAAACTAGATTTCGATAGGCTCTCGGATACTACGGAGGCTTATGGCCTGAGGGTCTCTGCCATATCGACAGGTCTAGCGTATCTAGAGTATGGGTTGAGCTTAACCCATCCAGACCGGGATGTTAGAGATAAAGCCGTGGAGTTTATGGCAAAGTACATAGAGCTCGCCTCGGCCCATAAGTCGGGTGTGGTCGTAGGCCTCATAAGGGGGAAACGCGGAGGGAGAAGCGTCGAGGAGGCTCGTAGGCTTCTAGTGGACTCTCTGAAGCGGCTTAGGGATCCATGCGAACGTCATGGTGTGAACTTGTTGCTCGAACCCTTGAATAGGTATGAGACAGACCTCGTCAACAAGGTCTCCGAGGCCTTATCGATCATCGGGGAGACGGGAGACTGGGTCAAGCTCCTCTTCGACACCTTCCACATGGGCATCGAGGAGCGGAGCCTCTACGACGCGATACTCCACGCGGGTCCGAGCATAGGGCATGTTCACGTAGCCGAGAACAACAGGCTTCCACCAGGCATGGGTAGTATAGACTGGGAGAAGACCGTTTTCCGCCTTCTAAGGGTCGGCTATAGGGGTTATCTAAGCCTAGAAGCCATGCCTGAGCCGAGTTTAAAAGAAGCCCTGAAGCAGACCGCAGACACGCTTAAACCTCTGGTCACCTCGCTATGACCCATAGATTTAAATCATCCCTTATGAAGGTTAAATCGTCTAAGATGGTGGTCATAGGCCATAGAGGCGCGCCTTCTCATGCTCCTGAGAACACGATTCCCTCGTTTCTAAAAGCCATAGACGTCGGGGTCGACTTCATAGAGTTCGACGTACGTAGCTCGAGAGACGGTTTTCTCGTGGTGATGCACGACGACAGGGTCGACCGTACGACAGATTCGAAGGGTCTGGTCTCACATTTCACTCTTGAGGAGCTTAGGTCTATGGATGCCGGAGCCTGGTTCAGCCCGAGGTTCAGAGGTGTTAAAATACCGACGTTCGAGGAGGTTTTAAACCTGGCGAAGGGCAGGGTCTCGGTAGCCGTGGACCTCAAGGAGACCGGTATCGAGGAGCGTGTCTTAAAGCTGCTAAGGTCCTATGGCTTAGTTTACGGCTCGATGGTGATCGCCCCCCCAGAGGTGGGTAGGAGGGTTAAGATGTCGGAGCCTAGGATAACGGTTCAGGCCGACTTAAACGTGGGAAGAGGTTTCGAAGGGTCTGTGGATAAGCTTGTGAAAAGCCTAGTGGACATAGCTTCGATACGTATCGAAGAGCTATCCTCAGACGTGGTTAGATACTGCCATAAGAGGGGTCTTCTCGTGAACGCTTGGGCCGTCAACACGGTCGAAGACGTCCTGAGGTGCGTCGAAGCAGGGGTCGACTTCATAACCACAGACACCCCCAAGCTGGTGGTCGAAACCCTCCGTGGAAAGACCTCTGAACAGGCTTTCCGACCGTTTTAATTTAAACGTGTCTTAAAGGAAGGAGCTTGTTTTATAGATTTAAAATAAAAACTTAAAACGCACCATTTATTAATCTTTATAAACGAGGGAAAATGTCTCAGAAACCTTCTAGTACATATCTGATAGTCGGGCTTATAATCGGCTTGATAATCGGCGCCGCGATCGGCTGGGCCGTAACCCCGAAGGGGGTTCCCGAGGAAGAGTATAACGCCGTGGTGTCTGAGCGCGACGCCCTTAGGTCTGAGCTTGACGCGATCAGACCTGAGTACGAGGCGCTTAAGGCGCTCGTAGGCACCCTACCCACCGATGGAGTCATAACGATGAGCGCTTGGAGCGCAGGGTCGCCCGTAGACTACTATAGGGCTGAGAACCTCAAGAGGGCGGCTAAGCTCCTCGAGACGCTTCTGAGAGGGGTGGGTCTCAACATTACGATAGAGATGGACTCCTACTATGAGCACGTGTCTGACTGGGGTGCTTGGAAGAGTAAGTTCGCCAGCGCTTTCGAAGCCGGCGAGGCTCCTGACATCATATCGGGTATAGATATGGTGGAGGCGGCGGAGGCCGGTTGGATAGTGTCGGTCGACGAGTACTACGCGAAGTACAAGGACCTTCTCGCCGACATCCCCGAGTACCTCTGGGATGCGGTCAAGTATAAGGGTAAGATGTGGGGCGTACCCCAAGACGTAGCGAGCCAGGTGTTCTACTTCAGGAAGGACGTTTTGAGGCAGCTTGGATGGAGCGAAGAGGAGATAGAGGCCTTACCCGATAAGATAGCGAAGGGCGAGGTCACCTGGTATGACCTGGCCGAGGTCGGTAAGGAAGCCGTAGCGAAGGGACTTGTCCAGTGGGGCTTCTTCCATAGACCCAACTGGGGTACGAGCCTAGAGATACCATACTACCTGGCCGGCGGGGACTTCTACGACGTGGAGACGGGTAAGCTTGTCCTGGATAAGTCGGCTTTGAAGGACATGTTTACGCTGTTCTACACGTTGGCGCAGGTCGATAAGGTGCTTCCGGACACTATGATAGGGACGAGCTGGAGAGAGATCCACATGGGCTTCGTCAACGGCAGGGTTCTGTTCTGGCTGGGCGGTAGCTGGCACTGGGGCGAGTGGCAGAAAGTCGAGTACCACGAGACGCTGGGCGCCCTACCCGAGTCCTACCTCTGGGAGAACGTAGGCTTCGCCCTGTACCCGGCGCTGGAAAAGGGTGGAAAGGCCGGTGTGACGACTGGGCCGTGGAAGTACTACATCTGCAGCCAGTCTAAGTATCCTGAGCTGGCGTTCCTCATCTGCTACCTCGCAACGATACCGCCGTATGATACGGATCACGCCTTGACCAGCAGCCACCTACCTGTCCGCTACTCGACCCTGAACTACCCGCCGTTCGTGGAGAAGGGCGGCTTCCTATACAAGGTAAGCACCTTCGTGGCTAAACACGGTATGAGCAAGCCGATACTCCATCCAAAGTGGGGTATCCTGAAAGACATGCTCCTAGAACACCTGGTTAAGGTCGAGAAGGGCACTTTAACACCCGATGAGGCCGTCGAGAGCCTGGTGAACGCCGCGCAGGCTGAGCTTGGAGAAGAACTTATCGTCCGAGAGTGAAGTCGGATGAAGAGGTATGTAAGAGAATCCCCCATTTTTTTAGGTTTAACAGGCTTCCTCAAGAGGGTTAAACGGTACATACCTGGGGGTGTGTCAGGTAAGGTCCTGCCCTTCTTCTTCATGTCACCCTTCTTCATACTGATAAGCGTCATGTGGTTTGCCCCCGTGGGTATAACCACGTATATGGCTTTCACGAAGACCCAGTGGACCATAACGAACATGCAGTTCATAGGGCTTGATAACTTCGTGAGGATATTCACACGGGATATACGGGTCGTAGACACGATCTATATAACTGTGCTGTACGTATCCTCTGTCCTAGCGATAAACGCGTTCTTCAGCCTCGTGTTAGCGATATTCACCACGTACTTCATCAAGAAGGAGCCTATCTCCATGGCTATAAGGCTCGCGTGGCTCATACCTAGAATAACACCCGCGGTGATCTACGCGCTCCTATGGAGATGGTTTATAGACCCTAACATAGGTCTCTTGAACACCCTTCTAGGGTCGCTCGGGTTACCCACGCCAAGGGATTGGCTTCTAACACCTCCCTACTCTCAGATACTCATGATAGCCGTGAACGGCTACGTGGGGGCATCGTTCGGCATGATAATATACTCCGCCGCCATAACGTCCATACCAAGAGACATATTCCACGCGGCTATAGCAGACGGGGCTACGGACTTGCAGGTGTGCCGGCACATCATCTTACCGCTGCTGAAGTGGCCCATATTCTTCGTAACGTCCTGGCAATGCCTCAGCCTGATATCCTCCTACGAGCATATACTCGCGCTCTGGGCCGGAGGAGCCGGGGTCGCTAGGGCTGCGGAGGTTGAGGTCTGGGCGCTGTATGCCTATTCGAAAGCGTTCTACGCGTCTGAGTACGGGTATGGGGCGGCTCTCTCGATATTCCTCGTGGCCATAGGTCTGATATTCATCTTCATATTCTTCCGGGTCTTCGGGTTCGAGAGGATGATGCAACCTTCGAAGGTGGAGGTGTAGAGGATATGGCGTCCAAGAAATCCGGATACAGGGCGGCTATAAGAAAGGCGAAGCTCATGAACCTGCTGAAATACGTCATAGTGTATTCTGTGCTTCTGATACCGCTCATCCCGATACTGAGCATGATCGCGTGGTTGATCGTCCAAAGCTTCAGCGAAGGCCCAACCTCAGGGCTAATCCCCAGGGGCTTCACATTCGAAAACTTCAGGTTTCTATGGCATCCGATACGGTTCGGGCTATCGGAGTATCCGAACATATGGCCTATAGTAGGCAACTCCCTGATACTCGCGGTCGGAACGGTGGCGTTCGAGATTCCTGTAGCCGCCCTAGCGGGGTATGCGCTTTCGAGGATGAAGTTCCCTGGCAGGGTGGCTACTATGAAGCTTATAGTGGCGCTTCACGCTTTCCCAGGCGTCATACTCTTGATCGCGCTGTTCTACATACTCAACCGGCTGGGTCTCTACGGTAAGGGGATTCTCACCCTGATAGGTGTCGCCTTGGTCAAAGCCGGGTTAGGGGTTCCGATGGATACGTGGATCCTTAAGGGGTTCTTCGACGGGATACCTTGGGAGCTTGAGTGGGCCGCTATGGTCGACGGGTGCTCTAGGTTTCAGACGTGGAGAAAGATTCTACTCCCGATCATAACTCCGGGCATATCCGCCGTGGCCATATTCTCTTTCATGGGCGGCTGGGGCGAGTTCCTACTGGCTTACACGTACATCAAGAGGAGAGAGTTCTACCCGATCTCCGTTTTCCTATACAGCGTCATAGGGGAGTTCGTGTTCGTCGACTGGGGTTTACTCGCCGCGGTGGCGTTGTTCTACATGATACCTATACTCGTGTTCTACGCGTTAACCCAGAAGACCCTGCTTAAACTCCAGCTTGTAGGAGCCGTGAAGGGATAAACCCATTTAGACCAGGGCCTCACCGTTTTTACGGCTGAATATGTGAATTTTATCTAGATTAAACGATACGTTGACCACGTCGTTGATGTTATATTTAACCCCGGACACGACGGCCTTGATTATAAGGCCACCGACCTTCAAGTTGACTATTGTATCCTTCCCAAGAGGCTCGACCACGTAGACCAAAGCCTTAAATCCTCTTTCGCAGCCCACGATTATGTCTTCAGGTCTGACGCCCAACACGACATCCTCGGAAATCCAGTCCTTCAAGACATCGGCTATATCGGCCGGAAGCTCCACCGTCAGCTCTCCAGACGTGAAGACGATCTTTCCCTCCCGCTTCTCCAAGGAGCCTTCGATGAAGTTCATAGGTGGGCTTCCTATGAAACCGGCGACGAACATGTTGCTGGGTCTATGGTATAGGTCGTCGGGGCTACCGACCTGCTGAAGCTTCCCCTCGTTGAGTAGAGCTATCCTATCAGCCATCGTCATAGCCTCGACCTGGTCGTGGGTCACGTAGATCGTCGTTATACCCAGCTCCTTCTGAAGCCTCTTAAGCTCGGTCCTCATCAATATCCTGAGCTTAGCGTCTAGGTTGCTCAGGGGCTCATCCATCAGAAATAGGCTGGGCTCCTTAGCCAGAGCCCTAGCTAACGCGACCCTCTGCATCTGACCACCGCTTAGCTGAGCCGGCCGTCTGTCTAGAAGCTCCTCTATCCGTAGGAGCCTAGCGACCTCACGCACCTTCTTCTCGATCTCAGCCCTAGGGGCTTTCTTTATCTTCAGCGGGAAGGCTATGTTGTCGAAGACGCTCATGTGCGGGTATAATGCGTAGCTCTGGAAGACCATGCCTACGTTCCTCTCTCTAGGCGGTAGGTCGTTCACCACCTCGTCGTCGAAGTATATGTATCCCGACGTCGGCTTGTAGATGCCTGCGATCATGAGCAAGGTCGTGCTCTTCCCGCATCCAGAGGGGCCTAAGAGGGCGACGAACTCCCCGTCCTTGATGTCGAGGTTTAGGTTATCGACCGCTACGACTTTACCGAACCTCTTAGTAAGGTTCTCCAGCTTAACCCTGACCATGAACGTCCACCTATAATCTAGGCGGTTCCCGATATCCTATGGATCTGACTCAGGGATATAATCTTTTTCTAGACCCTACATACCGATGTACCGATAAGGTTAATACCCATCCCTTCAAAGCCTCTAATGGACATGAAACCCTACGAACACCTGGTTGAGAGGCAGAGACGCTTTCTGCATAGCCATAGAGGCGTGAGGAAACCCGAGCTTAAAGACGTGTTTGAGAGATTATGCTACATAGCCCCCAGCGACCTGATTGTTTCAAACTATATCCGGTCTAAGCCCCTCGTAGCGTTCAATCCAGGAGCGCTTTTGGAAGGCAAAAGGCTCAGGGTTTTCCCCAGGCTCATATTCGACTACTATAAGTATGTTTCGAGCATAGGAGTCTTCGAACTCGACATCGAGTCCGTCTTAAACGGTGATGTGCCGAAGCCTATAGAGACACGGATAGTGCTTTGGCCCCAGAACATCTGGGAGTTCCTAGGGGTCGAAGACCCTAGGACTCTTCTAAGAGACGGCGAAGTATACGTGCTTTACACGGGGAAGGGCTACTACCTAGGGAGACTTTCACCATCGGACTATGTGACGCAGCTGTCTAGGTTACTGGGTCGGACGAGTTTACGAGACGCGTCGGTAGAGCCGTTCGAAGAGCTTCTGAACCAAGTCTACATGTATGGACGGTTTAAGCGTAGAGACGTGTTAGGGCTGGCTATACTAGACGAGTCGTACGAGGTTAAGCGGAGGCTCTACTTTCGCATACGCTTCGGAGACGAATTCCTCCTACCGAGGTCGAACAAGGACAGTGCGTTCGTAGATGTGGATGTAGACGAATGCACGATTCTAACTAGACCTGAGGTCGACGGTTTAAACATATGCTGGCGGTGCAAGGCTTCTCTCCATGACGGCGTCATAATAGGCGAGACTCTTCAGCCGGTTCTAGGGTTCGAGAATTGGGAGCTTAAAATCGGTTGGTCCACTAACACTGTTAAGGTCTCGAGTAACGAGTATCTTGTGGGCTGGCATGCCGTCCTGAAGGACGACCTATCTTACAGAAACGGCCTAGCCTTGGTCGACGAGACCGGTAGGCTCCTGGCTCTAAGCAATTATCTACTAGCCTCGAAGGGTCTGGTCGAAACATACGGCGACAGGATTCTAGTGATATTCGGCGACGGGCTTCTAGTATATCAGGATAGGCTCCTGTGGGTAGGGGGTGTAGGTGACTACGCGATAGGGCTGTTCTCGACAGACCTAGACGAGGTCTTCGAAGAGCTTAAATGGCTTACAGGGTGAAAGCCCTCAAGCCTCAGGCTAAGAGTAGGTCAATTATCTAAGAATTCTTAGGAAGTATAGAAAATCTTATATTTTTCTAAGTATTCGCTATCTTCTTAGATATTTATGGTCGTAAGTAAGGTGTCTAAAAAGGGGTTGACGAACGTCCCTGTCAGGGTTAGGAGGGCTTTAGGCGTCGAGGAGGGCGACATGCTTTTGTGGGAGGTAGACGAGAATCTGAAGGTGGTGAGGGTTAAGGTTCTTAAAAACCCTATCAGGGCTTTGGTGGGTAAGTATAGAGACGTAGGTCTCACGTATGAGAATGTCGAGGAAAAGGCTGATAGGCTGTTAGCGGGGGAATTGAATGCCTCTGATAGAGCTTGATATGCTTATAGCGTTCGTTAACGCCTCAGATGAGCTTCATAGAACAGCGGTAGCGGTCTTCGAGAAGATCGCTGAGGGTGAGCTTAAAAACGTAGTTATACCGGCGTCGGCGTATATGGAGTATGAGCTCGTGCTTAGGTCTAGAGGCTACGACGAGAATGTCATACGTGAAGACGTCGAGTCCTTCAGAAGGATTCCGAACCTCGGAGAGGCTCCTCTAACCTCGAGCGTCCTCATAGAGGCTTCGAGGCTTAGAGAACGTTACCGTCTAAGCTACTTCGACTCTCTTCACGCAGCGTCGGCGTTGTCGTACGATAGGACCATAGTATCAGTCGACCAGGCTTACCAAACGGTGGCAGGGCTTAAAGCCATAGACCCGAGGTCGTTAGCTAACGACCGTTTATCTAAACCGAGCCGGAAGATTACCGGAGGGTGAGTATAGATATCCTAGCTACGCTTTGTCTCTGAAGAGGTTTTCGTGTACTTCGTCGAGGAGGATAATCTTAGCTATGTTCTGCCCCCTCTTTTTTAGCTGGTTGTCGGCTGTGATTAGTGGTGCGTCTATCTTTTTGGAGAGATGGAGGTAGGTCGAGTCGTATACGGTTAGCTTTGAGGCTGTGGCTATGCGTAGGGTCTCTACTAGGTCGTCCCAGCTTGTTGCTTGGATGTTTAGGCCTAACTGGCTTAGCGCTTCTAAGGCTTGGACTCCGTCGTCGACCTTTAAGGCTCCTCTAGATATGGACTTTAATACGACGGATGCCACCTCGTAGAGAAGTAGTAAAGGTGCGTATGCTTCCACGTCTCCGGAGGCTATCTTCTCCTCAAGGGTCCTGGCCTCAGTCTCCCAGGGCTCCCCGGGGATGAACCACTTAGCCACTACGCTGGCGTCGACGACTACCTTAGGCTTCTCTCCCTGTCCTCCCTTATCCATCTCACGACCTCCTCCGTAGGCACCTTGCCCGCTCTTCCACGGATCTCATCCAGCCTCCTCACAGCTTCCTTGGCAAGCTCCATCCTGACCTTAGCCTCTATGACCTTCCTAAGGTACTCGCTCCAGTTCACATCGACCCTCCTCATCAGCCTCCTAACCTCCTCAGGAACCTTAACAGACACGTTAACGAGCCTACCCAAACAGCTCACCCAATTGTAATCCAGGATAAGACTACTATTTAAGATTAAAGCCGATAGACATACGTTAACGTATCCCAGGATAGAACGGACACAAGGATTCGTTTAAGCCTCATAGAGGAACATTATAGGTTTGAATTTTAGGGGAATTACCCGAGGTAATTTATCATGGAAAAACTATAGAGGGAGGGGGTCGTGGGACGGCTTCTTATCTGCATCGAGTTATCAGCACGGGTAATATCGATGTCGCCTGGAACGGCGTAGTCGATTTAATATGCCTCCTAGCTAAATAGGTCTCTGTGGTTCGCTATGAAAGCGGAGTTTGGGGTCTACCTTCCCACCTTCAGCAGGGTTAGGGGTGGCAGGGGGCTATGGGAGCTATGTCTAGAATCCGCTTTGACGGCGGAGAAGCTCGGCTTCGTATCCGTGTGGGCTCCGGATCACTTGATGGGCTTCGACTCCGTCCAAAGATTAGGTGAGCCGAGCATCGACATGCTCGAAAGCTCCACACTCCTCTCGGCCCTCGCGCAGGCCACGAGACGCGTTAAACTAGGCTTTTCAGTAGCATGCCTACCGTTCAGAAACCCTGCTTTGATGGCTAAGATGACCGCTACCCTAGACGTGGTCTCTGGTGGGAGGCTTATTCTGGGTGTGGGGGCGGGGTGGCGTAGAGACGAGTTTGTGAGCTTCGGCTATGTCTGGAGACCCCTCGCGGAGAGGCTTAGGGAAACCCTAGAAGCCGTCGAGATAATCCGTAGATGCTGGACGATGGATAAGGTGTACTTCAGGGGCAGGTACCACCGCGTCGAGGGCTGCGAGGTCAAGCCGAAGCCCCTGCAGAAACCTAGGCCGCCGATGTGGTTTGGAGCCGTGGGGTTGAAGGCCATCGAAGGGTTCATGAACGCTAGGCTCGACGGATGGCTAGCCCCCCCTCTGAGGCTCGAAGACCTCAAGTATAGGATGGATAGGTTCGACATGCTCGATAGGGGCTTAACCGTGGCGATGGAGATGTACACGAGCATAGACCCAGACCCCGATAGAGCCTTGGAGAAGGCTAGACGGTCCCTCGAAAGATGGTTCGGCAACCCGGCTGAGAAGGTCGCCGAGTACGACACCGAGGTTCATCTCCCTAAGGGTATAGTGGTCCGCTACGGAGCCACCGTCGGCTCGCCGGACAAGTGCATAGACACGATAGCCAAATACGTCGAAAACGGGGTCACACACTTCGTACTGCACTTCATGCCCCTCGAAGACACGACAGAGGGGTTGAAGCTGTATGCCGAGAAGGTTCTACCATACTTCGAAAGGCTATAGGAGGCTTTCCAAAACCCTGAAACCGGCTACCGCCGCCTGACCTAGGGAGACCCCGCCGTCTCCGGCCGGAACCACGGTGTTGACGTATGCCTTAAGCCCCGCCTCCTCAGCCTTCTCCCTGATGGCTTCGAATATCACGGTGTTCACAGCCGCGCCCCCCGATACGAGGATCCTATCGACGCTCCTCCCCTTGGAGGCCATGACCGCGAGCTCTCCGATGGATAACCCCAACGCCCTCTGAACGCTGTAGGCAAGCTGCTCACGGGGCCTATCGAGCTTCTCCAAAAGCTCCTCGAAGATCCTGTGGGTTTGGACGAGGGGCTTTGACCTGGAAACCCTGGGCTCGAGCAGGTCTATGGGCTTAGCTCTGTTCGAGGTCGCCTCCAGCTTGATAGCCGGCTCCCCCTCATAGGTTCTCTTGAAGCATATCCCTAGAAGCGCCGAGGCGGAGTCTAAAACCCTGCCCAGGCTCGAGGTCAGGGGTGCATTGCCCCTCTCGAGGAGGGAGAGCACGGCGTCGGTCTCCTCAGCTCCGTAGGGTAGCCCCTTGTGAAGACCCCTACCGACTATGAACTCTCTAACCTCCTCCACCGGCATGAACCTGGATAGTATGGACATGAGCATCCTGACGGGGTACTCCGTAGCCCTATCTCCACCCGGCATCGGCACCTGCTCCAGATGACCGAACCTTGTGTAGGCTCCGTATCCGGTTATGAGAACCTCTCCACCCCAAACCGTCCCGTCGTCGCCGTATCCTGCGCCGTCTAGGGTGACGGCCACCATCTCCGAGTCTTTGACACCCAGCTCCACCATGACCGACGCAGCATGGGCGTGGTGGTGTTGAACCTCCACCAGCCTACAGCCATAGGTTTCAGCCCACTTCTCGGCCAGCAGTCGGCTTAGGTATCTGGGATGCTTATCGACCGCCACGACGACATCGGACAGGTCGATTCTATAGGTCTTTAGGAGAAAGCTGACCGCTCTCTCAAGCTCCGCTAGAGAGGATAGGTTATCCATATCCCCCACGAACTGGGTTGGGATGGCTATGTCCTCGAAGGCTAGGCATCCGGTGTTCTGGTAGTGCGCCCCTAAGGCGACCACAGGCCTTGGAAGTCTAAACGGTAGCCTAACCCACCTCGGAGCGTACCCCCTCCCCCTTCTTATCACCGTGTAGAATCCACCGGTTCTCCTGACGACGCTGTCGTCTACCCGGTTCACGATCCTCCTGTCGTGCATGAGGAAGTAGTCGACAAACCCCCTGAGCTTAACCCTGGCCTCCCGGTTGCCTGTGCACATCGGTTCACCCCTCTCGTTGCCGCTCGTCATTATCAGGAAGCCGTCTCCAACGTTGGAGAGGAGCATGTAGTGGAGCGCCGTGTAGGGTAGCATTATACCCTGCATGGATAGACCCGGGGCCACATACCTCGAAACGGGGCTATCCTCCCTCTCGGGGAGTAGAAGGATCGGTCTGATAGGCGACTCGAGGAGCCGTGCATCCTCCTCCGAGATATACGCGATCCTCCTAGCGGTTTCGAGGTTTAAAGCCATCAGGGCAAAAGGCTTCTCAGGCCTCCTCTTTCTGGTTCTAAGCCTCAAGACGACGTCGTCGTCCGTGGCTAGACAGGCTATGTGGAACCCACCCAGCCCCTTTACGGCTAGGATATATCTCTCCTCGACGAGCCTCGAAGCCTCCAAGACCGGGTTCTCCCGGTTAATCACGACGCCGTTTCTATCCTCAAGCCACACCCTCGGCCCGCAGACCGGGCAGCAGTTTCCCTGGGCGTGAAACCTCCTGACATCGTCGGGGTTTCTATACTCCCTAAGACAGTCGGTGCACATCGGGAAGTCTCTCATACTCGTGTTCCCCCTGTCGTAGGGTATATCCTCCATCATGGAGAACCTAGGCCCACACCAGGCGCAGCTGTTAAGGGGGTACATGTACCTCCTGTCCTTGGGGTCTAAAACCTCCGCTAGGCAGTCTCTACATATCCCTATGTCAGGCGGTATCATAGAGTATGCTCTACGGGACCTACCGCTAGGCTCTATCTTAAACTCCCTAAACCCACCGCCTGTAGGCTTCACGGTTAAGCTCTGGATCTCGGCGGGAGGCGGTTTATCGCTTCGAAGCCTTGCGACGAACTCCTCGACCTTGCTGGAAGGGCCTTCGACGACTATCTCCACCTCGCTTCCACCCAGGTTTTTAACGTAGCCCTTCAGCCCGAGGCCCCTAGCTAGCCTATAGACGAAAGGTCTGAAACCTACCCCCTGAACAACCCCCGTGACTGTTATCTTAACAGCCTTCATGTTAGCAGATCCTTGGGACAAGCTCTCCGGTGGGAGGCTCTAGAACCCTCAGCCCCCCCACCTCGCTCCTAGCGACTACCAAACCCTTAAACCTTTCACCCTTGACGACCTCGCCTATGATCATCGCGTCCTCGAACCCCAATCCTCTGACGAAGTCTAAAACTTCATCCGCATACCCGGCTTCGGTGGCTATAACCGCCACGCCCTCAGACGCCAGATGCAGAGGGTCGACCCCGAGCATCTCAGAATACTTCCTAACGGGTTTACTGATAGGTATCTTAGCCTCGTCTACGATTATCAGGAAACCTGTGGACTTAGCCCAGCCGTTGAGAAGCATCGATAACCCGCCTCTCGTAGGGTCTCCGGCGGCTTTAACCACCTTAGAATACTTCTCTATCAGGGGTTTGAATAGCCGGGTCAGAGGCTTTACGTCGCTCTTGAGCGAGGCCTCGGCCTCCAAACCGTGTTGCAGAGCCATTATGGTCGCCCCATGTTCGCCTAGACAGCCGGACACGATTATCCTATCCCCAGGCTCGAGGTTCACATCCATTATCGGGTTCTCTGAGACCCCTATACAAGTCGTGGTCACGACGATCTTATCCACACTGCCTTTAGGCATGACCTTGAAGTCTCCACCTATCAACGCAACCCCCTCGTTCCTGAGGGTTTCGACCATAGAATCCACTATGCTGTTAAGGGTCTGCATCGGGAGCCCCTCCTCCACGACTATCGTATCCAGCATCGCGACCGGTATACCTCCCATCATAAGGATGTCGTTTATCGAACCGCAGACGGCTAGCTTCCCGATATCGCCCCCCGGGAAGAACAAAGGCGAGACCGTGTACGAATCCGTCGACACGACTAAGAACCTGCCTTCGCCGATAGGTATTAAAGCACCGTCGTCTGGATGGTCTATCCCTAACCCGCCTTCGACCTTCTTGAGAGGCTCGTCTACCCTATGGAATATCAGGGCTTCCAAAAGCTCAGCCATCTCCCTGCCCCCGGCTCCGTGAGCTAACGTTACCTTACTCATACCTCCTCCCCGCCTAGGATGTCTCGGAGGATCCCATCATAATATCTCTCAGCATCCTCCCTCTTTAACCCCTCCTCGACCGCCAGCTGGACAGCCATCTCCTTATACGCGTCTAGGATCTTCACCACCTCCTCCCTCCGTATCTTCGAGACGATTATACCGGCGTGGACCAGAACGTAGTCGCCGCTGTGAACACCGCTGGTCGCGACCAAGACCTCTTTCTCCACTCCACCCCCGAAGTCCACCAGAGCCGTGAACCCCTCAACCTTCAAAACCTTAGCCGGAACACCCCAACACATGCAACCGCCTCCCTTAGAGGTTCTTCAAGTCCAGGTACCCCCCGAACCTAGCCCATATCGAGCATGTGCCCTCGAAGGACACCATACAGGGGCCTAGAGGCTTCGAGGGGCTACAGCCTTTAAGAAAGAACTTGCAGTCTGTGGGTTTAACCAGGCCGAGCACGACCTCCGCGCATCTACATCCCTTCAAGTTATCCATGACCCAGCTCTCCCTATCCGGCTTTTCCAACCCATACCTATCGAACCCGTCGAACTCCCTATAGCTGTCTCTAAGCTCTAAACCGCTCTCCTCTATGAACCCTATCCCCCTCCAGGCCGCGTCGGTCTTCTCGAAAACCCTGTAGATAGCCTTGAGGGCCTCCCTGTTTCCCTCCCAGGAGACGACCCTCCGGTATTCGACCTTCACCCCGACCTCGCCGCGTAGGATCATCCTCAGTATCTCCGCTATCGATATGAGTAGGTCTATGGGCTCGAAACCCGAGACGACCGTAGGTATCTTAAGCTCCCTAGAAAGCTCATCCCAGGGCTTAGCGCCTGTTATAGCGGATACATGCCCCGGGGCCACTATACCTTTGATCGGGGTTAACCCCCTCCTATCGGCCTCGGCTATCGCGTACCTAGCGGCCGGAGGCGTCAGCCTCAAAGCAGATAAGATGCTCAATTCCCTAGGGATAAGCCTCTCGGCAAGCGGTAGAGCGTACCCCGGAGCCGTGGTCTCGAAACCTATGGCTAGAAACACAGACTCCCGACGGGTATTGGCTACGTCCTTCAAAGCATCCAAGAAGCTGTACACGACTTGAACGTCTCCTCCGGCCGTCTTAGCCTCGGCGAGGTTTCTGACACCTTTAACTGGTCTAACAGCCGGGAGCTTGAAAGAGTCGCCGAAGGTATAGACCCTAACACCTTCGAGCGATAGCCTTATGGCGTGTTCTACGATGAACGAGGGTGTTACACACACCGGGCATCCAGGGCCTGCTACAAGCTCCACGTTATCCGGTAATAGGGTTCTGATACCGTAGTGTACGGTGGTCCACTCGTGGGTTCCGCAGAAGTTCATGATCTTAACCTTGAACCCATCACCTTTGACCCGTCTAACCCTGTCGGCGTACTTCCAGATGACTTTCTTAACCTCCTCCGCGAGTCTCCTATTACGCCTGTAGAGCCTCTCGATCTCGGCGTCGACCTCCCACGTCGGTCTTCGAGCCTCCAAGCCTGACGGTTCCTCCCCATACTTTACACGCAACGTCTCTTAGATAAACCATTATGCCTCTTACCCATAGTCTCCGTTAGATAAGACGCTTCTTAACATATTTACGACGATATCGGCTGCCTCTCTAACCCTTGGGGTTAACCCCTCTCCAAATGATAAGTCGCCTGGCTGGACGCCGACTACCACAACCCTACCCTTAAACCCCATAAGCCTCAGATACTTCACGAGCAGGGTCATCGGTAGCCTATGAGTCGACACCGTGATCTCATCCGCTATACTCTCCAAACCGGCTACCACTAGGTCTCCGGGTCTACGCCCCATCTCGACCGAGTCGACTACAACGAGGTGTGAAGGGTTAAACTCTAAAATATCGTCTAAAACGCTCTCGGGAGACGCCCCAGCCTCCAATACCAAGACGTCTTTAAGTTTAAACCGTTTAAGCGAGGACGCGACGTACACGCCGAAGCCGTCGTCCCTTCTCAGGGTGTTTCCGACACCCAGCACGACTACTCTATCCCTGTCTGCAAGAAGGTTCCTAAGAATCTCCTCCATACTTCTAAAACCTTAATGACTAGGGAAGTTAAAGATTCCGTAAAGATTTTTATTTCACGACTAGGTTGCTTCTGTCGAAACCCGCTATCTCGAAGGTCTTCGTGAGTGTTATAGCTTTCCTAGGACACACTTCTTCGCACTGGGCGCAGAAGAGGCAGCGGTCTATGTGGAATATCGGACGCTTACCCTTCTCATCCTCCACAAGCTCTGCAGCCCCGCTCGGGCAGAACCTTGCGCATAGCCCGCATCCTATGCATAGATCTCTGTTGAAGCTTATCTTACCCCTAAGCCCCTCGGGTACGGGTATCTTCTCCCGGTCTCCGAAGGGATACATCAACGTAGCCCGTTTCTTGAAGAGATGCTTAAACACCTCTAGGAGCATAGCCATCTAACCCCACCCCCTCCATCTCCTAAGCCTGTCCAGACTACCGACCCAAAGCTTCTCCTTCTCCCTGTCGAGCATGACGACCCTGGCTGTGCAGCTTAGACAAGGGTCTATCGAAGCGAACGCTATCGGCACGTCGGCTATGTTGACCACGTAATCCCCCTTAGACGTAAGCATCTCGCAGAGCGCAGGAATGTTCCCGAACGTAGGGGTCCTAACCTTATACCTCTCAGGCTTCTCAGTCCCGTTGGACTTCACATAGTGTATAAGCTCCCCCCTAGGCGCCTCGACTCTGCTGAGGTGCTCACCGACCGGCGGGCTCAGCTTAAGCCTAACCCTGACCGGTCCACTAGGCATATGCTCGATACAGTATCTGACCATGTTTATAGACTCAAGCATCTCGTCTATCCTCACGAGAACCCTAGCAAGGGTATCGTTGGTATCGTATACGATGACGTTGAACGGGACTTCGTCGTGAACCGCGTACGGGTCATCCGCTCTAACGTCGTTCTTTATGTTGGATGCCCTTAAGGTCGGACCCACCGCGCACAGCCTTATCGCGTCCTTAGGTTTAAGTATCCCCACCCCCGCGCACCTCGCTATGACGGTCGGGTCGATCTCGCAGACCTTCTTATAATACTTGATCCTCTCCTCCAGATAGTCCATAGCCTTTAAACACCTATCACAGGTCTCAGGTTTGATGTCTCTTCGAACCCCTCCGATGGTGTTTATAGCCGACGTAACCCTGTTACCGGTTATCTCCTCTATCAGGTCCATGACCCTCTCCCTATCCCGCCATATGTACATGAACAGCGTGTCGAACCCTATCTCGTGCGCCGCGACGCCGAGCCAAAGCAGGTGGCTGTGGATCCTAGCGAGCTCCTCGACTAGAACCCTTATGTACAACGCCCTGCTCGGTATCTCGACGTCGTACAACCCCTCGATGTTCTGGCAGTAGCATAGCGTATGGGCTACGTTGCATATGCCGCATATCCTCTCGGCCAGGTATATGTTCTGGATGTAGTTTCTCTCCTGCATAGCCCTCTCGACGCCTCTATGGGTGTACGATACGTCTACGTCAGCCGCGACGACGTGCTCCCCCTCGACTATAAGCCTCAGGAGAATCGGCTCCTTAAGAGCCGGGTGCTGCGGCCCTATCGGTATGTCGAAGAACCTCTCGTAGGAAGAACTGAAGCTCACTCCTTACCACCTCTGATCGGCTTGGGAGGTGCGAGTTTAGCCTCCCGTCTAAGCGGATAAACCCCCTTAGGCCAGTCCTCGGGTAGGAGGATCCTCGTCAAGTTCGGGTTGCCCCTGAACTCCACCCCCAGCATATCGTGGGCTTCCCTCTCGTGAACGGATGCCCCCGGGATCACGTCGACCACGCTATCGACGACAGGCTTATCCTTAGGAACCCTCGTCCTGACGCTTACCGTTAACCCCCGGCCTAGATGCGGCATAACCTCTATCTCATCACCCAGGTCTGTAGCGGTTATGGCTTGAAGATGCACGAAGCCCAGCTTTTCGGCTAGAAACCTCACGACCTCCTTATAATGCTCCGGAGGAGTGTAGAAGAAAACCCTGCGGGGCGCGGTCTTAAACTCTGAGACCTTATCGCCGAATGCTTCTTTAAGCCTGGATACGACATCTTCCTCGTTCATAGTTTACCACCGAGTTTAGCTAACAAAGCCGCGACCCCGTTTATTATAGCCTCGGGCTTAGGCGGACACCCGGGTATATACGCGTCCACGGGGAGGACCGCGTCTAAGCCCGGATACACGTTGTAGCATCCCCGGAAGACCCCGCCGCTGCATGCACACGCACCTACGGCCACCACAAACTTGGGCTCAGGCATCTGCTCGTAAACCCTTATGAGCCTATCCCTAACCTGTCTAGTTACTGGTCCGGTAACAACCATAACGTCCGCGTGTCTGGGGCTGCCTTTAAGCAGGCAGCCAAACCTTTCCAGGTCGTATCTGGGGGTTAAAGCTGCGAGAACCTCTATATCGCAGCCGTTACATCCTCCCGTGTTAAAATGTAGGAGCCAGGGGCTTCTGAGCCGGGACCACATAGTGATACCCATCGCCTACACCCGAGCGCGTTTATAGCGGTAACGTCAGCCTTGACCTTCTAGTGTTGAGAACCGATTTAAACTTTGCCGTTCCCCTATGTTTAACAGGCGTTTTCGGGTAAAGGCTTCTGACCGAGTTCGTCCCAAACACCGTCTATGACCGCCTCGACTACGATGCCCTTCACGACCTTAACCTCCGCGGTGTGCCGTGTAAGGACAGGTAAAACGACCATCCCGGTCCTATCGCCATAGCCAGAGTGGGTGCATACAAACTCGACCCTCACGACCCACTCGTCCTCCCCCACCCTAACCGTTTCGACGACCTTCAAACTGTCCTCGACACCATCCCACTTAAACGTCGGGCTACCGGCTATGAACTCTAAAGCCACGTCCTCAGGGTTCTTAACGGGCCTACTATAAGCATAGGCTAAGACCACCACGGACACCGATAGACATAGGATGAGAACCCAAAAAACCCACTTAGCAGTAGTCATGTATTCTCCTCACCACACTGATGAACGGCCTAAACCTTATTAAAACTAGAGGTTTGAACACCGGGCTTACATGTCCACCGCTGTGGAAAAGTTGGATCGAGGAGGACATCGCCTTTAAGGATGTACGACGTATAAGTAGATGAAGAATTGCGAGAATTTTTTTTGTTTAAAAATAGACGAATAAAAATGTTCGTCGGCGAATGGTTTTGTCCGGTTTTCGTCCCAGGGTTTCTCTCTTCAACGGCTTGTTTTTCGATAAA
>LUCB01000019.1:14814-40230 GCA_001593865.1 Candidatus Bathyarchaeota archaeon B24 | reverse complement strand
AGACTACCTACCCCCGCGTTCTTAGGACCCGGCATCCAGGCCACTCTCCCTCCTGACGATTTCTATGAGCTTGGGAGCGGTTTTACACGCTATGGAAACCACCTCGAATACCTCGTCGACGGATAAGCTTCCGTCGAGCTTCTGAATGGCGCATATCCTCCCCAGCTCGTCGACGGATATACACACTCTATTATCTAAACTTAACTCCTCCTCGAGGTTGGGGTCGACTATGAACGGCCCGTCGTCCGGCTTAGCGAGGGTTATGGTCACAGGTGTATGCAACACGGGTAGCGGTACGTATTCCTCCTCGTATCTAAGCTCTCCTTCGTCTATGCTGAACTTCCTTATCCTGGTGTTCAGCAGGGCGAGTATCGAAGCCAACGCTGAGGCGTCTATGAAGTTTCCATCGTGGTCTAAGACGTATATGTCTAGGAAGACCACGAAGACCCGTCTACCAGGCTCTATACATAGGCTCTTCAAATCTATAGTCTTGGTCTCCCTTAGGGTTCTGTCGATAACCCTAGCGAGCTCTATAGCCGTCTCGTCAGGCGGCCCCGGCTCGAAGGCAGGCGACGCAAGGGGGACGAGCTCCGCGTTAACCGCTAGGACACCCTGGTCTGGAACGTCTGAGAACGGCTCACCTATCCCGACCTTAACCCCGGCTAAGACCTTCGTGGAGCCTATCGAAACCTGAGCCGAGCCGTTAGCCCTGCTTATCAAGCCGCATTTAACGTCTATCGGCCTGTAGTCTAATAGACCTCTATCGTCTATCCTAGACCCCTCTTTAAGCATGCTTATTATCCTGCTCCTCACAAGTTGGGATACCACCCTAAACGTCTTCATTCTCCTCACCTTTAATGGATAGATACCTGCTCCTAAGAGTCTCCCTCTGGATCCTATTTATCTCCATACACCCCTTCACCGCCAAGTCGAAGGCTTGCTTAAACTCCTCCTCTGTGAGGACTCCGTTAAGCTGTAAGAGCACGACCTTGTTGAAACTGGGCATTATAGCAACAGGCATATCGGCCTCAGCCGCCTCATCCTCCTCATCGTTAAGGTCCAGTATTATATGGCCGTTATACTTACCTACAGCCACGGCCGATATGAGGTCTCTGATGGGGATACCCGCATTAGCCAAGGCGAGTGAGCACGCGTTTATGCTCGCACACCTAGTCCCGCCGTCTGCCTCCAGGACCTCGATGAAGACGTCGATGGATGTCCTCGGGAACCTTTCTAGAAATATCGTCTGAGATAACGCATCCTTTATGACCTTAGACAGCTCGACCTCTCTACGCGACGGGTTCGGGCTCTTCCGCTCCCTAGTCGAGAACGGAGCCATATGATACCTACACCTGACCACAGCGGCTTCCGGAGAAGCTTTATGCCTGGGATGAAGCTCCCTAGGACCGTATACGGCTACTATGACCTTCGTGTTCCCCTGCTCCACATATGCGGAGCCGTCTGCCCTATCCAAAACGCCCACGGCCATCTTTATCGGCCTGAGCTGGTCTGGAAGCCTACCGTCAGGTCTCACAAACTCGCTAGACATCTAAACCCCGACTCCTCCTTAAAAACTTCATAATCCTATCTGTTAAACCTGTTGTATGAGCCTCCCGCTCGATCTTCTCTATAGCTTGGGCGACCAGCTCCTCGTCTTTAACGGTCTCGCCGACTATGTGGATCAAACCGTTTTTACCTATGGTTATCTGGCACCTACCCTCCTTCTTAAGGAGGTTTATCATAGAGCCCTTCCTACCTATGAGTCTAGGGATCTTCGAAGGCGTCAGCTCGACGATCATCCCCCTGGTTATCTTACCGAGGCCGTGCCCTTGAACAGTCAGAACGGGGTTTCTAGTCCTATCGAACTCGACTATCTGGGCTATTATCATATCACCTGGGGCTAAGGCGTCTCTGAGGGAGTTTCTAAGCGGGTTAAACCTACCCTTAAAGTAATCCGAAGCGTTCAAGATAGCCGTATACGGCGACCTTATGTCGACCGTCCAGCTGAAGGTTCCCACGTCTATTACCTTACCTATGACGAGGTCTCCTACCTTAGGCTCATAAACCCCGTGTAAGGCTATCACAGATACGACCTTCTTATCTATGGATAAGAGCCCTATCTTGGACGAGTAGAACCTCTTACCCTGTCTGAAGACGTTCAAACCAGGCTGGTAATCGCCCTCTACGAGAAATTCTCCCGGTAAAACTATCCTACGCTCGTTCATCTACCCAATCCTCCTACTTAAGTATCTTGGCTTGAGCGGAGCCCTTCGTAAACCTGCTGAGTTTATCCAGAAACTCCGCCTGAACCCCGGCGGGCATATCTATCAGAGCCGCCCAGGAGCCGTCGCTAAGCCACTCCTCCCTCTCAAGATAACCGTAGCTTCTGATGAAGCCATACATCTTAGGCGCATATTGAGGCGGCACCTTAATAGCCAGCTTAACCCTCTCGACCCGGAGCGGAAGTATAGGCCTTAAGGCCTCTATAACCTTAACCGCCTGGGCATCCGCGTCTTTAAACGGGTCTATCGAAACTTTGGCCTGTTGCATAGCCTGCTCGACCCTGATAGCCGGTATCGGAAGCCCGGTTCTAGGGTCTATACAGTTTTTAGTTATGAACGCTATTATCTGCCTCCTCTTCTCTTCGATAAGTCTTCTCCTTTGCTCGGCGGTTATCTGAAGCTCACCCTGTCTGAGGATCGTATCCGCGATCTTCCTGATATCCGTCGTCCCGAAGCATTTCCTAAGCTTCTCCGAGGAAGCCCTCAGCCCCTTCCGAGCATCGGTGTAAACCTCGTAATCGACTAGAACGCTCTCGACATCCTTTAGTTTGCCAAGCCTATAGTTTAACGCCGGGTCAGGCTTGACCAGTATCTCGAACTTCTCACCAGATATATGTATCCTAGCTAAAACATAGCGTTCAGGCATAGCCCTTCCCCATACTACACGTTTTCAAGGTATTTAGCAACCTCCTCATCGGGTAAAACCCTGAAACGCTTAGTCTCCACAGGTATGACGGCTACTTTAAACCGTTTACCCCCGTCTTTGCCACCGCTAGCCCTGACTATAGCCCTGAGGGCGGTTACTATGGCCTCCTCGACCGTCAGCTCGGGCTTATAGTTTTCCTCGAAGAACTCTATAGCCGCCTCGCTTCCCATACCCAAGGCCGCCGCCTTGTAGCTCCAATAGTCCCCTCCAGGTAGTGTGGCGAATAGCCTGGCACCGTATCGGTCTACCCCTCCGAAAAGCATGGCTACGCCGAAAGGCCTGACACCTGCGTGCTGAGTGTATATCTGTTTGATATCGGCTATACGCTTGGCTAAGATCTCTATGTCTATCGGCTCGTCGTACATGAGCCTATTACTCTGGGCATATATCCTAGCCTGGTCCACCAGAACCCTAGCGTCAGGTCCGAAGCCGGCTATAGCCACCCCGACGTGGTCGTCTATCTGGAATATCTTCCACGTGAAGTTATCGTCCAGAAGCCTAGAGGGAGGCCTCTCCTCCGCGGCTAGAACCGTGCAGCTTTTACAGGCTAGACCTACGATCGAAGCTCCTCTTTTAACAGCCTCTACAGCATACTCTACCTGGTAGAGCCTACCCTCAGGTGAGAATATCGTGATAACCCTATCATACGCACCTGGTGCTGTAAACATACCTACACACTCCTTATCTTATAAACTTCTAGATAAACCAAGCCTTAAGCATTTCACATATCTCGGCTGAAGCCCGTAGACTTCACCTTAAGGGGGAGGGGTATACTCTTAAAAAGTTTATGATTCTCAACCCTCAGTTTTAAGAAATTTACTCCTAAGTCTCTTCAGGGTTCCTGAGACACCTAAGACCTGTATGATAACCCTCTTTCCATCGACCTCTCTCAAGAGGCTTAAGGCCGCCCTTAGATACGGCAGAGAGCGGTGGTTCACAGATATTATGGCCACTCCTCGGTTCTCGTTAAACTCTATAAGCCTCAAACCGGCTTTGCTGAGACCATACTCCCCGTAGAGGCGGAGGTAAACGTCGACCACGCTGGACCATAGAGCCGTTTTTAAAACTTTGCCTCCTATAAGCCTCAGGGCGAGGTATCTCCGCTTAAACTCCCTCTTAGGCAAGGGCGGCTACACCTCTAGTATCCTCACACCTTCTGGAAGACCGATCCTTCTGGACTCGCAGACCTCCAATAGTTTAGCCGGTTTTTCAGAGACCCATCCGTAGCATTCATGGGGGTTAACGTCGACGAGGGCTAGGTGCTGAGGTAGCTCCAGAGGAGCGGTGAGTTCATGCGGCTCCGAGGCCCAGCTTGAGACGACTACAGGTATATCCAGCTTCCTAAGTAGTCTCACGCTACGTCTAAGATGTCTGAGTAGACGCGCCATCTCGACCCCTTCGATATGCATGAGCGGCTTAAGGTTAAGCTCGAAGAACTTCCCTGAGAGCGATAAAACTCTGGCATCGGATAGATTCATCGCGAACGGTCTATCCTGAAAAACCAGGTCTACCCGGGTTCTCAAGGCTCTTCTAAATTCCCGTCTAGAGCTGCAGGAGGCGGCTATGACTGTGTACCTCCTCCTAAGCCTAGCTAGGAGGCTGGGCTGAGCCTCTTCGGGTTTAAGGTCTATCCTCCAAACTACTTGGAGACCGTTGGGGGATATGACTTCTGGAGGAGATGCTCTGACGTCTTGAACGGTTAGAGCCACCGTGGAGAATCCCAGCTCTTCAGCGATCTCTAACATATGCTTAACCCTACAGGCATCGTAGACTATGTGAAGGTCGTAGAATCTTCTTCTGAAGAGCTATCCCCCCTCAGGCTCTAAGAGGCTTGGAAGCTTTTTGAAGACATGGGGCTTAAGCTTTAGCCTGACGCAGATGGGGTCGCTGTAGCCGGCTCTTAAACGTCCAAGATACGCCTCCTGCTTGTCGAACCTGAGATAGAGGATCTTATGCCGCCCTATATGTCTATCTAGGTTCCTTCTAAGAGATACCTTATCCTCCCAGCTCATACGCTCTAGAAGGCTTAGGAGAAACTCCTCGCTAGCGTTTTCGACGTTAACCCTGTAGATTATTATCGGGTTTCCATAATGTCCCTCAAGCTTCTCCCTGATGTATACGACGTTCCCCTTAAACCTCTCAGGCAGGATATTCTCGATAGCCGCCTTAACCCTATCAGGGTCTTCGGTAGCGTGAGCATAAGCCTCTATCTCCACGAGGTCCCTAGGACTTCTAGGCATGAACCATCAAAAGCTAACCGGTCGACGAAGCCATATAGGTTTTTCCCCTAACCCTTAAACGTGTTCAAACCCGGCTACGGCACGCCACTTATTTCTCCAGCTTCTCCAACCGGTTTTCACATATTTCTCCCTGGCAGGGTCTTCGCTAACCCAATCCAAGAGGCTTCGAAACCGTCTCTTAGGGTTCTCCTCATCCAGGATTAACCCGAGTTTTCTGAGAGATTTCAGAAACGTCTGCTCGGCTAGTCTCTGCGTCTCCCCGGTTATCTTGGTCGGTTTAACATTATAGCCCTTCTCAGAGAGCCGTTTCCTAGCCTTGGATAAGACGTATCCCGTGCATATCCTGACCTCTTCCTCGTGGTTTACGCCAAGGCTTCTCATAGCGTCTTCGACTATTTTAGCGGCTTCGTCTAGGTACTTCTTCCTTCTGAAGAGTTCCCCCTGGAAAAATTCGACGGGGATCTCTCCGACGTAGTGTTCCCCGGTCTCCACCCGCCTAGCCACTATTACACATCCGCCTACTAAGTCTCCCCAGCCGGCGTCGTCGACCTCGACAGTCATAGAAGCGTTCTCCCTAAACCGTGACCTCTTCGCCTATCTTGAGAACCCTAACCTTGTACCCCTTCGCCTCCGCCCTTCTCCTGAACTCTTCAGGATCCGCCTTTATCTGGGGGAAAGTGTCGTAGTGCATGGGTATCGCGAGTTTAGGCCTTATGATGTCTAACGCCTTCAAGGCCTCGTCTATGTTCATCGTATAGGTTCCGCCTATAGGTATGAGCAATACGTCTATGTCGGCTAGGGGTTTGACCCCGTCCAGATAGCAATCCCCAAGATGTGCTATCCTCTTACCCTCGAAGCCTATGATATAACCGGTCGGATATTTGCTCTGATGATGGCTTGCGGGTATCATCTCGACCTCGACGCCGTCTATCTCCCTCTTATCGCCTACACGCATAACTATGGCCCCTGGGTAATCGCAAACAGGTGGGACGACGACTTTAGCCCCCGGGTAACGGTCTATGAAGGCCTTATCGAAGTGGTCGAAGTGCTCATGGGTCACGAGAATTATATCAGGCTTTCCCTCATACCTAGGGGCTAAGCTGTTACCTGTGAAGTACGGGTCTATCAGTATGGTTTTGCCGTTCGATATTTCGAAGCATGCGTGGCTCAGATACTTAATCTTCACCACGGTCACCCGATTTCAGATATACGGGGCGGCGGAAGATATATCTTTACCTCCACCATCGGATAGTAAGGTTAAAATATAGGCGATGCTCCCTTGAAATATGAGCCTTTTCTCCTGAATAGGGTAGTTAACTGTCGGGGGAACTAAATTTGCACGAGAATTTTCGAGTGTTGAAGACAGGCACTACGACCATCGGGTTAGTGTGTAAAGACGGTGTGGTCCTAGCCTCTGATACGAGGGTCACGATGGGTTTCATGGTGGCCCATAAGAGGGGGCGTAAGATATACCGTATAGACGACCATCTAGCGATTACCATAGCCGGAACCGTAGCCGAGGGCCAGAACGTGGTAGACCTTCTTAGGATTTACGCTAAGCTGTACAAGATGGAGCACGGTAGACCTATACCTGTAAACTCGGCGGCTAAGATAGCCTCCCGCATACTGTATAGCAATAGACTGATCCCCTTAGCCGTTCAAGCCATAGTGGGTGGTGTCGACGATGACGGTCCTCACCTCTATGCTTTAGACCCCTTCGGAGGGATTACAGAGGAGAAGTGCTTCTCGACAGGCTCAGGCTCACCGATAGCCATAGGCGAGCTTGAGACGAGCTTCAAAGACGGTATAAGCGTCGAAGAGGCTATTCCCATAGCCGTCAGAGCCTTACGCGCCGCCATGCGTAGAGACATCGCGAGCGGAGATAGCTTCGACGTGGTCGTCGTAGATTCCAAAGGCTATAGAGAGTTGTCTGAAGATGAGAAGGCGAAGTTCGTGTCTCATGCCTAAAGCGTCGTCCCCGTCTCCGAACAGCTTGGGTTGGTGTTAAGAAGTGAGGAGACAGTTCCACGACCCTCTAACCAAGATAAGAGAGATAATCCTAGCCAAGATACCGAAGGAGGTCGGGGTTACTAGGATAAACTTCGAAGGCTCTAGATTAGCCATCTACGTGAAGAGACCTGAAATCCTGCTTACCGAGAAAAGCTACATAATCTCCGATATCGTCGAAACGATGAGGCGGAGGATAGTCGTAAGGTCGGATCCCTCCGTCAGGGTTCCCGAGGAGCAGGTTAAGTCGGTCGTCAGTCAAGTAGTCCCCAAGGAGGCGGGTGTCGAGAACATAATATTCAACAACGTTCTAGGCGAGGTCGTTATAGAGGCTAGGAAAACCGGCTTAGCCATAGGTAAAGACGGCTCTGTCCTCCAGGAGGTTCTCAGAAGAACCAGATGGATACCTAGGGTCGTCAGGGTGCCTGCTATCCCTTCGAAGATAATAGCCAACGTCAGACACGTTCTCTACAGCGAGCCTAAGGAGCGGGAGAGGATCCTAAGGGCGGAGGGGGAGAGGATATTCAGACCTATAACTTTCTCATCCGACGAGGTTCTTCTTATCCCCCTCGGAGGGTTTAGGGAAGTCGGTAGGTCTGCGCTTCTCATAAAGACGAAGGAGAGCTCTATACTCGTCGACTGCGGTATAAACCCAGGTGCCTCTAGGCCGAGTCAGATGTTCCCGTATCTGGACTTCGAGGGCTTGGACTTAGATACGCTCGACGCGGTCGTGGTAACCCACAGCCACCTAGACCACTGCGGAGCGGTGCCGTTGCTTTACAAATACGGGTATAAGGGGCTTGTGTACTGCTCAGAGCCTACCCTTAGCCTCATGACCCTAACCCAGCTGGACTATCTGGATGTCGCCGCTAGGGGAGGCATGATACCCCCATATACGCAGAGGGATGTCCGAGAGATGATACTGCATACCGTGACGCTTAGATATGGATATGTCGTCGATATAGCCCCTGAGGTCAAGCTTACGCTTTGGAACGCAGGTCACATACTAGGCTCCTCGATAGTTCACATACACATAGGCGAGGGACACCATAACATAGTGATAACCGGAGACTTCAAGAACGGTAGAACCATGCTTCTAGATCCTTCGGTCACAGTCTTCCCGAGGGTCGAGACCCTCGTCATAGAGTCCACATACGGCGGTGAGAAGGATACGATGCCGCCTAGACCCGAAGTCGAGGCTATGTTCATCTCGACGATAAACAAGACTGTGGAGCGTGGGGGGAAGGTTCTCATACCCACGCCGGCTGTAGGGAGAGGACAGGAGATAATGATGGTCATAGACTCGTATATGAGACGGGGCTTGCTCAAAGAGGTCCCCGTATACCTGGATGGGATGCTCAACGAAGCCACCGCGATACACACGGCTTATCCAGAGTATCTGTCTAGGGAGCTTAGGGATAAGATTCTACGCGAAGACATCAATGTCTTCCAATCCGAGTACTTCACACCTGTTACAAGCCAAGACCAGAGGGAGGAGATAGCCGAAGACGGCCCGGCCATAGTGCTCGCGACGTCGGGTATGATGGAGGGCGGCCCTGTTCTAGAGTACTTCAAGCTGATGGCCGGAGACCCCAAGAATACTCTCATATTCGTCAGCTATCAGATCGAGGGTACTCTCGGACGTAGGATAAAGAACGGTTTGAAAGAGGTGCCCTTACCTACCAGAGACGGTAGGATAAGCATCACAGAGGTTAAGATGGAGGTGGCCTCTATCGAAGGCTTCAGTGGGCACTCAGACAGAAGACAGCTCCTCTCCTATGTGAGGAGGATCACTCCGAGGCCTAAGATGGTCGTCGTCTGTCACGGGGAGGCTCAGAAGACCATACAATTATCCTCGGCTATATCGCGTATATACCGCATCTCGTCTACCGCCCCCCAAAACCTGGAGAGCGTTAGGGTTAGGTAGAGTCGGGGGAGTTAAAGATATTAGAGGCCTGACGTTACATAGGCTCGGGGATGATGAGCGACACTGTCTAAGGACATCTTAGGATGGATGATCTGAGCGAGCAGACTCTGAACCCATTTTTGGAAGCTCTTTTTTCACCGAACATAAGGGAGGAGAAAAGTTAACTACCGAAACCTTCAAATTTCTATTTTTTGGGGCTGTGATGAATTCAGCCTTGGCGGAGCGGTGAAGACGGATCGACCGTCTGAGCCCCCTTTTACGTGTTTAGCTGGATGGTAGCGAAATATATTTATGCGGTGTTCTCTTTTAGAGAATGGGTAGGTGGAAGGGTAGGTAACGGTGGTTAAGACTCCGATATGTCTGTTCGACCTTAAAACGGGTATATTATGTTCAAGCTGTGAAGAAAAGCTTAGGATGGGTATTATCTCAGAACTCGATATAGAGGTTGCTAAGGCTCTTTTAAAGCTTGAGGAGACGAAGTATCGTCAGCTTCTCCAAGACGTAAGGTTTCACAAAGCCTACATGGTCGACGACGTGTTAGCTATCCTCGTCGACCAGAAAGACGTGGTCAAGCTCGTGTCTAAGGGCGGTAGGCTTCTCAAGGAGCTCGGAGATATGTTCGGTAAGAAGGTTAGGGTTTTAAGCTATAGATGCGACTTGAAGGAGTTTCTCGAGGAGCTTCTAGCGCCTGCTAGTATATTGGCGTTGAACAGGGTCTGGTTGCCGGACGGTAGTACCGAGGTTAAGGTGGTCATATCCTACGCGGGTAGGAGACCTCCGATAAACTTCGAAACTGCTAAGAGCCTCTCCATGACTATACGAGGGGTTCCACTGAGGATAGAGGTCGATAAGAGTAGAAGGGTTTTCCGGCTGTCTAGGTCTAAGAAACTCCTTAAGGGCCGGGAATCGAGTCGAAAGTAGAATTCCTCCGTAAGACGGAAATACGGCTTCAGAAAGCCGTTTTCAAGGGTTTAGGGGCTTTTTAGGCGTTTAAACAACCGACGACCAGGTAAACGTTTATATTCCTCGTTTAGATTTTCTGAAGTTTGGGTGATGAACTTATGGCGGCTATGGAAGCTATACCTGTGGTTACCGAAAGCGGTCAACCTATCCTGATACTGAAGGAGGGGACTTCTAGGACTAGGGGTAGAGATGCTTTAAGAGCCAACATAATGGCTGCGAGGATAATCGCCGAGATGATCAGGACTTCGCTTGGTCCTAGGGGTATGGATAAGATGCTCGTCGACAGCTTGGGCGACGTGACTATTACGAACGACGGTGCCACGATACTTAAGGAGATGGACGTGCAACATCCGGCTGCTAAGATGATGGTCGAGATAGCCAAGGCCACCGACAACGAGGTCGGCGATGGAACGACCTCCGTGGTGGTCTTAGCCGGCGAGCTCCTAGCTAGGGCTCAGGACCTTCTGGACTTGAACATCCATCCATCGGTCATAGTGGAGGGCTATGAGGCTGCGGCCAGTAAGGCTCTGGAGATACTAAGAGAGATCGCTGTCAAGGTGAGCCCCGACGATAAGGAGATGCTTAAGAAGATAGCTAAGACCTCTATGAGCACTAAGTCTGTTGCCGAGAGTAAGGAGTTCCTAGCAGACCTCGTCGTCGACGCGGTTCTACAAGTCGCCGAGAAGACCGAGGAGGGCTATAGGGTCGACTTGGACGATATTAAGGTGGAGAAGAAGGCTGGTGAGGATATAACCGCTACGAAGCTTATCCAGGGTATAGCCTTGGATAAGGAGGTAGTGCATCCAGGTATGCCTAAGACGGTTAAGGAGGCTAAGATCGCGTTGCTTAACTGCCCGCTTGAGATCGAGAAGACCGAGATCGACGCTAAGATACGCATCGAAACGCCTGAGCAGATAAGGGCCTTCCTAGAAGAGGAGACTAGGATGCTTAGAGAGATGGTCGATAAAATCGTTAACACAGGCGCTAACGTCGTGATATGTCAGAAGGGTATCGACGACATGGCTCAGCATTTCTTAGCCAAGCGGGGTGTGCTAGCCGTCAGGAGGGTTAAAGAGTCCGACATGAGAAAGCTCGCTAAGGCAACCGGGGCTAGGATAGTCACCAACATAGACGACCTGAGGTCTGAGGACTTAGGCTATGCCAAGCTCGTCGAGGAGCGTAAGGTCGGCGAGGATAAGTGGGTCTTCATAGAGGGCTGTAAAAACCCGAGGAGCGTGACGTTACTGATAAGGGGCGGTGCCGACAAGGTGGTCGAGGAGGCTGAGAGAAGCGTCCACGACGCCCTATGCGTGGTCAGGGATGTTGTCCAGAACCCGGCGGTCGTGGCTGGTGGAGGCGCCCCCGAGACCGAGGTGGCTTTGAGGATAAGGAAGTGGGCTGAAGGCTTATCGGGTAAGGAGCAGCTGGCGGTTCTGAAGTTCGCCGAGGCCATAGAGATAGTACCGACTGTTCTGTCCGAGAACGCTGGTCTAGAGCCTATCGACACGATGGTGGAGCTTAGGGCTTCGCATGAGAAAGGCAACTTGTGGGCTGGTGTGGACGTGTTTAACGGCAAGATAGCGGATATGTATGAGCTTGAGGTCTTGGAGCCTCTTGCCGTTAAGGAGCAGATAATAAAGTCGGCGGTGGAGGCTGCGTCTACGATACTCAGGATCGACGACATAATAGCGGCCGGTAAGATCAAGGAAGAGGAGAAACCCTCAAAGCCTTCAGAAAAAGAGGAAGAGGAAAGTTTCTCGTCGAGTAGCAGCTTCTAGTCCTGTTTAACTTTTTAGACCGCAGCGTTTCAGTAGTCTTTCCCAGCCTTCATCTATATTTTTCTGGATCTCTTCGATTATATGCCTGTTCTCCGGTGTGAACAAGTGTCTGAACCTACGCTGGGGTCTGAGAAACTCCTCCACAGGCTTAGGCCTGCTCACTTTTACGCTGAGCTTGTAGACTCCGTTTTCGACCTCGTAGAGTGGGAAGTACCTCGTCTGAACTGCAAGCCTAGAGATCTCGACGGTCTTAGACGGGTCGAACCTCCATCCAAGCGGACACGGAGCCAACACGTGTAGCACGGTCGGCCCCTCTACCTCCAACGCCTTACGGACCTTCGTGATCAAGTCGTTCCAATACGCTATCGTAGCCGTGGCTGCATAGGGTATACCATGAGCTACAGCTATGCCTATAAGGTCTTTCTTCCACTCAGGCTTCCCGGGTATAACCTTCCCGGCAGGGCTCGTGGTCGTCCAGGCGCCTTTAGGCGTCGCGCTCGACCTCTGGATACCCGTGTTCATATACGCCTCGTTATCGTAGCATATGTACAGGAAGTCATGCCACCTTTCTAAGGCCCCTGATAGGGCCTGCAACCCTATGTCGAACGTCCCTCCGTCGCCGGCTATGACGATTACATCAGGCTTTTCGTTCGTAATTCCTTTCTTAACCATGTATTTATAGGCGGCTTCTATCCCCGAAGCCACCGCGGCGGCGTTCTCGAAGAGAACGTGAACCCAAGGTACTCCCCACGCCGTCTGCGGGTAGGAGCTCGAGACAACTTCCACGCATCCTGTAGGCGATACGACGACGGTCGGGCCTCTTAAGGCTTTGAGTATCATCTTTACGGCTATCGAGGAGCCGCATCCCGCACATGCATTGTGCCCAGGCCCCCAAAGCTCCTCCACAGGTAGTTGCTTAAGGGTAACCATCTTACACCACCTCCCTCACGTAACCTGTTAGGCTCGGAGGCTTAGCCCCCTCCGCTACCTTAAGACCAAGCTTGAACAGTTTCTCAGCCATTTCAGGCGTTACCTCGTCCCCACCCAGCCCATATGTGTAGTTCAGAAGCTTGAAGTCTAAGCCGTGTTTAACCATCAGCGACGCTATATCGCTTCCGAGAGGACCGAAGACCGCTCCAGGGCTTAAGGCTCTATCCAACACTATGAGGACCTTAACCTTCTCAAGAGCCGATACTAGGTCTTCCTCCGGGAACGGCCTGAACAGCCAGAGCTTCAAAGCTCCGACCTTTAATCCGTCGGATTCCCTAAGCCTCCTAGCCGTGTATCTTATGGTTCCAGAGGTGCTTCCCATCGATAATACAGCTACCTCTGCGTCTTCGAGCCCATAGCCGTAGAGGGTGTCGTACCTCCTACCGGTGAGCTTACCGAACTCCTCACCGACCTCTTTGACGACTCTCAGAGACCTCATAATAGCCTCCTGCTGCTGAAGCTTGAACTTGTAGTAGTAGTTCGGCATAGCCCACGCGCCGAAAGTCATGGGCTGCTTAGGGTCGACCCAGTAGATGGGTTTCCTAGGCGGTAGGAACTTCTTGACATCCTCGTCTTCTAGAACCTCTACGTCCTCCATACAGTGCGTGAGCGTGAAGCCGTCTAGGTTCACGACCGTGGGTAGCTGGACATCGGGGTGCTCGGCTATCTTAAACGCCTGTATAACCCAGTCGTAGGCTTCCTGTACGTTCTCGGCGAACACCTGAACCCAGCCGCAGTCTCTAGAGCCCATCATGTCTGAGTGGTCGCAGTGGATGTTCAGCGGAGCCGATAAGGCCCTGTTGGCGACAGCCATGACTATAGGACATCTCAGGCCTGAAGCCGCGTAGAGAACTTCGTGCATCAAGGCTAGTCCCTGGCTGGCCGTGGCCGTGAAAACCCTTAAGCCTGAAAGGCTTGCTCCGACGCATACCGAGAGGGCTGAGTGCTCCGACTCGACGCATACGAACTCGGTGTCTATCTCACCGTTTGCGACGTATTCGCTGATCCTCTCGACCATTATGGTCTGAGGCGTTATCGGATAAGCCGACACAAGCCCTACGTCGCACTGCTTAACTGCGTAAGCCACAGCCTCGTCTCCCATCAAACCTATACGCCTACCCATAGTCTACCCCTCCTCCACCATCGTTATCGCCTTCCTAGGACACTCCTCCGCGCATATACCGCAGCCCTTACAATAATCGTAGTTTATAGCTATGTGGTCTTCAAGCCTTATTATCGCGGAGTCTGGACAATATATCCAGCATAGCAGACAGTTTACGCATTTCTCGACGTCCACCACCGGTCTTCTGGTCCTCCAGCTCCCGGTCTTATTCTCCAGAGATGTTCTAGGCTTGGTTATGACAGCACCCATAACCACGTCATACTTGCTCATAGGACCACCTCCTCAGCGGATTCATAGGCCTTACGAACGGCCTCGACGTTTTTCTCCCCGATCGCTCCTGGAAACCTGTTCAACACAGCCTTCTCGATCGACTCAAGCGAGACTATCGGCATGGCTTTGATAAGCGCTCCGACCATCGGGGTATTCACTATGACCCTCTGAAAGATACCCATGGATATCCCGGTCGCGTTGACTGCCCAAACCTTAGGGTTTACACGCCTAACCGCCTTAGCAAGCTCCTCATCTCCACCGTGGTTCACCACCGTGAGCTTGGCTTTCGGCAGGTTTCCGCTTTGGACAAGCCCTCTTAGGAGGCTTACATCCATGATCACAGCCGCGTCTGGCTTAGATATGGCGCTGTGTATCTCGATGGGGGTCTCGCTTATCCTCGTGTATCCCTTGACGGGTGCTCCAAGCCTCTCCGCGCCGAACTGTGGAAACGCCTGCACGTGCTTGCCCTCGAGCAACGCCGCGGACGCTAGAAGACGGCTTGCGGTGATGACTCCTTGGCCAGCTCTACCGAGCCAAAATATCTCCCACATCAAACTCTGACCTCCTTAAGCCATTATTAAGGAAAGACCGACCTATACTTAAACGCTTTCCACCACCTCCGAATCGCTATTTAAGTCTAACCGTCTAGTACGACCGTGAAAACAGTTAAACCAGTTTTTCACCGGCGGTCAGGATTTTCGAGACTTGTTCAAAGCGTCGTTTAACGCTCCGATTATCGACGGAAGACTTTCCTTGATAAAGTAGACGGCTATGGGGCACTTTTCCAAGCATACTCCGCATCCGGCGCACGATTTTTGGTCTACATAAACCGTTTCTCCATCCCAGCTAACAGCATCTTTAACGCACCAGAATACGCAGGAGAGGCATCCGGTGCATAAGACCGCCCTAGCTATGGTTCCTAAGACTTTATACAACAGCTTAAACCCTGGATAGGTGAGGTTTTCGACGGTTATCGATCCGTCCCAGCGTATTGCGACCTGTGTTTCTCCGTCTCGGTGTTCAAGCACTCCTTTGCTCACTACGTTCACGCCGCCGATCGTCGGGGCTAGCTTGAGAACCCTCTCGATGTCTATGTGCTTGTTTAACCTAAGCCTAATAGAGGCTTTTACACCGTCCACCTGGGCGTCTTCGACATAGACCTTCAAAGACATCCTCCTATAATCCTCAGCCTTCACACCCACGACTCTTTCGACCCTCTTAGGTGTCCTACGCCACCTCCAGAGAGCAAGCTTCACATAGTCTTCACCATAGCCCATGCTACTAGCCCATCTCCTGAGCCAGTCTTCCCAGCGGCTCCAAAGCTCCGGATGGAGACGTTTTACCTCTTGGAACTCGGCTAGGTTGCAGTATGGGCATGTATAGCACCCTATCCTATCGAACCCCTCGAAGTAGAGAGGGTTAACCAGGTCCTCAAGCTTCTTCATCCAAAGATACAGCCACACGTGGAGCATACTCCAGCCGCCTATGGGGGTCATGTTCATGCTGCCGGTTATCCAGTAGTTCTCCCACACACTCCCTCTCTTCCTCCTAGCCCTAGACTCGGCGGCTCTCTGCCCTATGACCGTTAAAACCCTACCGCTGAGACGGCTCTTATACAACCTGAGCGTAGGTATGAGCTTGCATGTTTTACAACACCATCTATAGCCTCTCGCAGGCGGACCATAAGAATCCAACCCCCTCCAGAAAGCCTCGCCTGCTTGAGCCTCCAGAGCCTCTACCCCGAACTTCGATGAGACCCTTTGAACGTTCGAAACGGTCTCAGGAAGCTCTATACCGGTGTCTGTGAACAAGAGCTTAGGCTCTAAGCCGGCTTCGAGGGTGAGGCTTAAGACAGCTAGGCTATCCTTGCCTCCAGAATACGAGACGACTAGCTCCCCTCCGAATCTGCCATGGACCTTATATATCGTTTTAGCGGCCCTCGAAGCCTCAGCCCGTATAGCGTTCTCGTTAGCCCTCAGAAAATCCCCTATAGACGCTCCTCCTCTCACAGGCTCGACCTCAGATATAGGCTTCCAAACGTTCAACACCTTCAAGCCATCATCCATCTGTTCCGCAACCCCTAAAACCGCCCCGGAATCGTCCCTTAACGCGACATATCCACGGTCGATTTTCTTCAACCGTAGGGTTTGACCTTTAACAGGCTTCTGGTCGATCTTCACGCTTTCCATCAACCCATCTTCCAGAAGCCTCATACACCCCATCCTAAGGGGTTTAAACCTCCACTCGAGTAGACGCATATCGTAGAATAGGTGGCCGAGCAATAGGCCGTCTCCGACCACCTCATACCCAGCGTCTGCATACGGAACCCTGTTAAGGAGTATGACCCCGTCGCCTATAACCCGCTTAAACGCCTGCTGTCCAAACCGTTTTTCGACCGTCTCTCTAAGGATTTTCGTATCCGTCTCTAAGGCCGGTCTAGGGTCTTCAGGCCTGAACAGTCTAACCTCTACGGCTTCACACCCGCATATCCCGCATCTAGCCTCTATAAGAGGAACGTTGCAGGCTAAGCACCAGTAGACCAACGCCTCAACCTGAAACCGGCTAGACACCGATTTAAGGGTTTCATCCACGATACCCGTATCACGGTGTCGAGCTGAATCGGTACTGGTTGGTCTTAGAGCTTATACCCTATCTTCCTGAGGAATTCTTTCCGTGCTCTGACATCCTCCGGTGTCTCGACGCCTTTGGTCTTGAACCCGTCTACGACGCCCAATATCCCCCTACCCTGCTCGGTCTCGGCGACTATCACTTGCAGAGGGTTAGCGGTGGCAGCGAATATTCTACAGACCTCGGGGACGTGTTTGACAGCGTTCAGCACGTTTATCGGGTATGCGTCCCTGATGTATATGATGAAAGCGTGTCCGCATCTTATCCTAAGCGCGTTCTCCACGGCAAGCTTTTTAAGTTCATCATCGTTACCGCTCGCCCTGACAAGGCATGGGCCGCTCGCCTCGTTGAACGCAAGCCCAAACTTTATCCCCGGAACCGAGTTCACGAGCACTTCATGCAGGTCCTCGACCGTCTTTATGAAGTGTGAATGACCGAGTATTACGTTAACTCCTTCAGGGACATCGACCTTGACAACCTCCAGCTTAACCTCCAAAGCCTCCTAAGCACCTCCTGGCTAAATGAAGTTCTCGATTAAGGCTATTAAAAATTCTCCCATCGAACGGCTAAGACTCCTTAAATATAATACACGGTTAATTTTCTAGATAGTGTTGGATTCAAAGGTTAAATTGGTCTTAGCAGCGTTGATCATAATCGCTTTGGGAATAGCCATACAGTCGTATTACCATGAAGTTGAGGACTTTCTTCTATACGCATCTCCGGTCTATAGGGGGTTTGCGATATTCGCCCTATGCCTCATAGGCGCCTTAACCGTCATAGTGCCGGTTCCGTATACGGCTGTTATCCTGACCCTCGCGGCCTCGGTTCCAGAGATGAACCTGCTTGAAGTCGCATTATGGGGGGGCTTCGGCTCGGGTCTAGGAGAGGTCGTAGGCTGGGTCCTGGGTAAATACCTTGGTGAAAGCATCGGCTCGTCGAGGTATCGAAGTAGGCTTAAAGCGATCTCGCTTGTCATGTCCAGGCATAAGTTTCTGATCCCAGTTATAGTGTTTCTGTTCGCCTTGACACCCCTGCCTGACGACGCTCTTTTCATAATACTCGGGGCCATAAACTATCGGCTGGTCTACGCCCTAGCCTCAGGTGTAGCCGGTAAGATAACGATGCTGTATGTCATAGGGTTATTCGGTAAACTAGTAGGTGAGTTTACGCCCGACTGGTTTTCCTCGGTGTTAGCCATAGTGCTCGTTCTCCTGTTTCTAGCCATAGTCGAGTTCGTCGACTGGGAGAAGCTTGCAGAAAAATACTTACCCCGTCGAGAAGGGGAAAGTTTAAGCCCTTCGATGGATAAATCATCCTAGGGATAAGGCTTGGGCGTAGACCTCGGAGGTTTAATAGTTAAAACCCCTATAAGGTTTGAGCAGCTCTCAGGTAAGGTCGTGGCCGTAGACGCTTACAACACACTATACCAGTTTCTCGCCATAATAAGAGGTCCGAGCGGTGAGCCTCTTAGGGATAGAGAGGGCAGGGTTACGAGCCACCTAAGCGGGCTCTTGTATAGGAACTGCAACTTAATATCTTACGGTATCAAGCTTGTTTATGTTTTCGACGGTACGCCCCCTGCCGAGAAGGAGATGGAGATCAAGCGTAGGATGAAGGTTAAAGAGACGGCTGCCGTGAAATATGAGGAGGCTCTTAAGAGGGGGGACCTGGAGGCTGCTAGGAAGTACGCGCAGGCCACAGCGGTCGTTAAGGACGAGATGGTCGATGACGCTAAGAGGCTGCTGACGCTCCTAGGAATACCTTGGGTTCAAGCCCCCTCTGAAGGCGAAGCACAGGCTTCGTTCATGGCTGCTCAGGGAGACGTGTGGGCGGTAGCGTCTCAGGACCACGACTGCCTACTGTTCGGAGCCCCTAGGCTCGTCAGAAACCTCACCCTATCGGGTAGGAGGAAGCTTCCAGGTAAGAGGCTTTACGTCGCGGTCCACCCTGAGCTAGTCGAGTTGGAGAGGGTTCTCAAAGTAAACTCGATAACCAGGGAGCAGCTTATAGATATAGCGATCCTAGTCGGTACGGACTACGACCCCGACGGTGTGAAGGGGATAGGGCCTAAGAAGGGTTTGAAGCTCATAAAGGAGTATGGAAGCCTTAAGGCGCTTATAGAGAAGCGTTTGATAGACCCCTCGGTCTTTCCCGTAGACCCCGAGGTCATAAGGGAGAGGTTTCTGAAGCCTGAGGTCACGAAGAACTATGAGCTTAGGTGGGAGGAGCCTGATGTAAAAGGTGTCGTGGATTTCCTATGCGGCGAGAGGGATTTCTCAGAGGATAGGGTTCGAAAGGCGCTAGACCAGGCTGTTAAAGGGTTTAGGGAAAAATTCAGGCGTAAGAGCCTAGAAGCGTGGTTTGGATAAACCTATGAGTTCGACCCTCCGTCTACCCTTCTGGTAGTATGTAACCCTGACTATCCCGTTGATCTCAAGCTTCATCAAAGTCTTCAAAAGCTGGTTGAAGCTGAGTTCTCCATACCGCTCCTTGAGTTTATCGTATATCTCCTTATCCGTAAGCCCGCCTGGGTTTCTCGCCAACAGCTCCACTATAACCGTATGCAGTAGTGGTCCTCTCATAGCGATCACGTAACCGGGGTAGCCGGCTTGACCAGTCTAAGCTGTTGCTGTTGGAAGATCGACCTGTACCATTTATCCATCTCAGGCGTTATCGACGGTCTGATCTTAGCCATAGCCTTCTTAAAGTCTTCCATGCGAACTGGGTCTCCGGCTTCAGGGTTTCTCCTCAAAGCGTTCATAGCCGCCTCTCGGCACAGCGACGCTATATCGGCTCCGCTATAGCTCTCGGTCATAGCGGCAAGCCTCTTCAGGTCCACGTCCTCCGCCAGCGGCATACCCCTAGTATGTATCTTGAAGATCTCAAGCCTCGTCCTCTCATCTGGAGGAGGCACATAGATTATCCTGTCAAACCTTCCAGGCCTCAGCACAGCCGGGTCCAGCATGTCAGGTCTGTTAGTAGCGGCTAGGACCATAACGTTCTCCAAAGCCTCTATACCATCCATCTCCGTCAAAAGCTGGCTTATAACCCTCTCGGTGACCCCTGAGTCCCCGTATCTAGCTCCTCTAGCCGGGACCAAGGCGTCGAACTCGTCGAAGAATATTATAGCCGGCGCAGCCATCCGGGCTTTCCTGAAGATCTCCCTTATGGCTCTCTCAGACTCTCCGACCCACTTGCTGAATATCTCAGGCCCCTTCACCGATATGAAGTTAGCCTCGCTCTCCGTCGCTACGGCTTTTGCCAATAAGGTCTTCCCACACCCAGGAGGACCATACAAGAGAACACCCTTGGGCGGTTTGATACCCATCTTCGAGAACAGCTCAGGTTTCTTAAGAGGCCACTCGACGCTCTCCCTAAGCTGCTGTTTAACGTCTTCCAACCCTCCTATATCGTCCCATCTAACGGTCGGGACTTCTATCTCGACCTCACGCATAGCCGTCGGAATGATCTCCCTATACGCGTTCATGAAGTCCCTCATGTTGACGACCATCTCCTCAAGCACCTCAGGCGGGATCGTAGGCTCCTCAAGGTTTATCTTAGGCAGATACCTTCTGAGGGCTTTCATAGCAGCCTCCCTACAGAGAGCCGCTATATCGGCCCCTGTATAGCCGTGCGTTATCTCCGCGAGCTTCTTCAAGTCTACGTCGTCCGCCAATGGCATACCCCTAGTATGTATCTGAAGGATCTCATACCTCCCGTTTTTATCCGGTATACCTATCTCGATCTCCCTGTCGAACCTCCCAGGCCTCCTCAGAGCCGGGTCTAACGCGTTAGGCCTATTAGTAGCACCTATGACTATGACGTTCCCACGGCTTTCGAGACCATCCATGAGCGCGAGAAGCTGAGCCACGACCCTACGCTCGACCTCACCGGTGACCTCCTCACGTTTAGGCGCTATGGCATCTATCTCATCGATGAATATTATACTCGGAGCGTTCTCCTCAGCCTTCTGGAATATCTCCCTGAGCCTCGCCTCACTTTCACCGTAGAATTTACTCATTATCTCAGGGCCGTTTATACTGAAGAAGTTGGCTTCGCTCTCGTTTGCCACGGCTTTTGCCAATAAGGTCTTCCCACACCCAGGAGGACCATACAAGAGAACACCCTTAGGAGGCTCTATACCGAGCCTCTGGAAAAGCTCTGGATGCCTCAGCGGGAGCTCAACCATCTCCCTGATCTTCTGGATCGCCTCCTTCAAGCCGCCTATGTCCTCATAAGTAACCCTCGGGACGCCCAGCCTCTCAGGAACAGGCTCGGTTAGAACCTGAACCTTAGTGCTTTGGGAGACCCTCACGATACCATGAGGTATCGTCTTCGTAACCCTGAAGTGGACGGCGCTACCGAATATGGAAACCTGAACCACGTCGCCGACCACCACAGGGGCCTCTAGAATACGGTTTTTAACGAACTCGTAGAAATTCGCATCGACACCCGGGATCGTGACGTTAACAGGTGCGAGAACGACGAGCTGGGCGTCTCGGACCTTAGCCTTCCTGACGGTGACATACTCGTTTATCGAGACGCCCGCGTTGCGCCTTATGATCCCGTCTATCCTTATGATGTTTTTACCAGAATCCTCGGGGTATGCGGGCCAGACTATAGCGGCCGTGGTCTTTTTACCCCTGATCTCTATGATGTCGCCGGGGGTTACGTCTAGGATCTCCATCGTCCGGGTGTTTATCCTGGCCTTCCACCTACCCACATCCCTCTGATGACTGACCTCGGCGACTCTAAGCTTGACCTCTCTAGCCATTTACCCCACCAGAATACCCGATAAAACCCAGAGTATCTCCGAGTTATTTAAACATTCACCACTTTATAAACCTAATAAACCTGGTATCAGGCTCTTCAGAAGACTTCGAAGGATCGACGGTTTAATACAGCTCAAACCTATATCCAGTACGAGCCTATTCAAGGTCTTGGAATGGAAGTCGAAGTCTCTCAAACCCCCTACACGCCGGTCTGACAACGTAGACACTATACTATTCAACGCCTCATCCCTAAGCCTTCTGAAGATTCTCCGGTAGAAGAGCTGAACCTTAAACTCTCTTCCTAAAAGGTTTCTCCAGGATTCCTCGTACATGCTGAGGGTGTGTGTCGAGTAAGACCCGGTTTTCGTAGCCTTCGCGAGGGTTAAACCCGCCAGGAGACCGCATAACGTACCCGTGAAGATCCCTCCCCCGGTCGTCGGTTTAGACTGCCCAGCCGCATCCCCGACCGAGAGAAAACGGTGTCCAAACGTCCTAGGTAAAGGCCCCCCGGTCAGTATAAACCTCGTAGCCTCGTCGTAGACCTTAGACGCACCGACCCTGTCTAGAAGCCTCTTCAAAAACATTCTTGGATCCCCGTTTTCACAGGCAGCTCCCACCCTAGCCTTACCGGAGCCTAGGGGGATTAACCACCCGAAGAAACCGGGGGCGACCTTCCGTCCCAAGAAGACGTGAACCGAGCTATCGTCTTCGTAATCCACCTCGACCTCGGCCTGAGCCGCCGGGATAAGCCTCTTAAGCCTCAAGTTGAAGCCCAGATTTTCTAGGGTAAACCTGCTCAACGCGCCGCCAGCGTCTACGACGGCCCTACACCTATAGGTCCCTCCGTCGACGTCGAGTTCGACGCGGTCCCTACCCATACGTATCCTTTTAACCCTGACACCCGTGTAAAGGTCTACCCCGGCGTGCAGAGCCCTGGATGCTAAGGTTTCCTCGAAACTCCTCCTGTCGAGTATCAGAGCACCCCGAGGCCCTAGGGATGTGGTTAAGGATTTACCGTCGGGTGAATGGATGACCGCCTTGTAAACCTTATTCGCCACGTAGTCTCCGTCTATGTTGAGCTTCAGAAGCTCGAGGCATCTGACGCTTACGAGCCCACCGCACTCGGCGCTAGATGCCCCGACCTCCCTATGCTCCTCGAACACCGCGGTCTCGACACCTAGCTTAGAGGATGCTATAGCCGTCGATAATCCAGACGGCCCGGCGCCTATGATGCATACGTCGTAGCTGCGCAAAACAACACGTCCCTCTAATCTAATAGATCAGACTTGGCTTAGGTTTAAATCCTAGGCTTCGGCTCTATTGTGTGATGGCTTGGGAAGACTACATAGACCTGAAGCTGGCTCTCAAGGACTACCTTAGAGAGCATGGTTTAACGTTGAACGACGTGTTGATGGCTATGGACGATGACAGGGAAGGCGCCTTAGAGGCTCTACGGAAGAGAACCCTTCTAACCGAGGATGAGCTTGAGCAGCTTGAACGCAAGCTCACAAGCCGCCAGCTTAACACGCTTCTATTCGTGATACAGGTCTTCTACATAATCAACGTCTCCGGGCTTTACAAGGGTAGGATGATATACCCTTGTAGAGACGACATAGTCAGGAACAACCGGGTCACGTCTGAAGGCGTGAAGATGGTGCTCAGGGCCTTAGGTATCCACTTCGACTGGGATTAACCTTTTCAACTGGAAAAGTTGATAAGAAGGCGCGCTAAACCTTTAGATACTTGAGGTGTCTTCTGTTTGAAGATCGAGGTTCTAAGGCCGAAGGTCGTAAAAATCCTGGGTTTAGACGAAAGGAGCCGGGACGACCTTGTCTGGTGCTCGGCTTCGATGGAGGTTTCGAAGCTCTTCTGGATAGACGGTCTCCTGATATGCATGGAGGTTCCTGAGAAGAGCCTTGAATACGAGTATGAGGATGGGGTATACGTCATAAGCCAGCTATGCTACGCCAAGTGCCCGCGGTACAGCCGGTTCGAGGATGTCGGGAGAGGGGTGCAGATCCCAGTCGTAAACGCGACAGGTATGAGGGTGTTCGAGGCTATCGTCGACGTTATTAAACGGCTCGACGGGGACAATCCTAACAACCCTAGGCTCGTTAAACGCGGCTCTCAGAGCTCGTTTCAGAGCCGGTTCGTAGTATAAGGTTCACCAAGAGCTTCTCGTCTATCTCCGCCTTAGCCCTCCAACCGAGCGATAGAACTCCCCCGCTCTCCCTTTTGAGATATCCCCTGCTTATGAACTTGGAGATGCTGTATTCGACAAACCATCTCGGAAACTTCTCAGCCAGGAAGTCCTCAAGCTCCCTTCTCGGGATCTTACCATGTCTAGCGGTTATCAGAGCCACAGAGGCGGCTAAGGCAGCTATCTGGTCTATCCGCCACCCTGAGGACACGGCGTCCCCGATGCGTAGCGGCTCTCTAACGGTCACGAAGAAACGCGCTCTGCTGATGTCTTCCTCTCCCTCGGGTTTAACCATCTTAACCTGTAGCCCCAGCTTCTCAAGCTCCGAATCTAAAACCTCTAAAACCTTGAGATAGTTTCTACCGAGGGCTCTCCTTAGTTCCCATCCCTTAACCCCAGGCTCCCTATGTCTTTGAAACAGTAGAAGCTGAGCTGCTCTACGTAGCTTCCTACGCATGGTCTCGCTCAAGCTGGTCACCTCCACCTATCATGGTCTTCCACCTTTCATAGTCTATCGACACCGGAAGAGACTCAGGCTGCCCCTTAGGCTCTCTAGGATCTCTAGGTGTCAAGAGGTAATCGTCTTCAAGCGGTACCTTCTCAAAGCCCACATAGCCATAGGTCGATAGGAAGCTGAGCATATACGCCCTCCTAACGGTTTCGTCGAAGCTTCCACGGGCTATAAACCTCCAGTAGGAGACAGGCCCCTCGGTCTTGTACGCTTCCTTAAGCTCGGCCAGAATCGTCTCTAGGTTTCTGTAGAACGCATCGTCCACCACTATGCCCCGCTTCTTAAGCTCCTCTAGGCTTAGAAAGCCTCTGGCCTTGTAGCCTCCCCTAAGTCTGCTCCATCTAGAGCGGAGAGGCTTCAAACGGTTCCAGTAGTCTATCGCCTCGATGAGCCTCTCTTTCGATATCTCCTCTAGACACGCTATGGGCCTCCAGACCTTCATGAAGACCTCGGCCAGAACCTTGGAAGAAAGCCTCTTAAGCTTGTACGTCACGAAGACGGGGTCCATATACAGGGTCGAAGCCTCCTCGGACAGCCAATCCCTCTGAGACTCGACGACTTTCGTGAGCCGGTTCACGGCCTCCGCGTCTAGGCAGAGCTCCTCGTAGCTCTCCCAACTGTCTAAGTACTTGTCAAGCTTCTCAAGCTCCTCCTTAACCTCGATGTTGAACGGGTTTAAACCCCGCTCCTCTACCATACGGCAAGTATAGATTATCCTCCTTATCCTGTCGACGGGTCTCCTTCTACGCCTTGGCAACCTCCATCACCTCTGAGCTTCCGTAGACGTTCTGAACGACTATGACGTGAACGTCCTCCCCGACGACAGGTATCTGGTTCGGCGTTATGACGAGGTACTGAGCGTCCCTCGTCTTCTTCAGAACCTCTATAAGCTTGAAAAGGAAGATCTCTCTGTTCCTCACGTCCATGTGCACCTCAAACTCGTCGACCGCCCTAAACGGAGACTTTATGTGTCTCTGAAGAGCTAGCAGAAAAGCCGCTACGGCTACGCTCCTCTCTCC
>LUCB01000019.1:10156-14801 GCA_001593865.1 Candidatus Bathyarchaeota archaeon B24 | reverse complement strand
GGGTTTAACGGGGTAGGCTCCATCCCCCGGAACCCTATGTAAAGCTCTAAACCGGCTCTATCGATGTCGTCGGGGTTCACAAGCTTAACGTATCCCCTAGCCCCTAAGGCTGAGAGTATCGACAAATAGCTCCCGTTTACCTCCTCGAGCAACGCCTGAACCTTCTTTCTCCACAAAGCCATACGTCTCTTAAGCGACCCCTCCGCGGCTCTCCTGTTTTCACGGACTTTTCTAACTTTCTCCCTAAGCCCCTCCATAAGCTTCAGCTGCCGCTCATACATCTGCCTCGTATCCTCCGATACATCGCCTATAGTCTCGAGCTTAGCGGTCACGACCCTTATGTCGCTTAAAACATCCTGTGGAGACCTATCGGTCTCGACCCTCGAACCCGTTTTCGAAGCCTCCGCCAGGGCTTGCTTGAACTCTTCTTCCACGCTTCTGAGCTTAGCTTCAAGCCCTCTGAGCTCGGATAAGAGTCTACCCATACGTTCCTCTACCACGGCCTTGTCGACCGATATCTTTATGAGCCTGCCATAGGTCTCGTCCAACCCTGTCTCAAGCTCCTCGACCCGGTACCTAGACGAGGAAGCCTTCTCCCTAAGCCCCGGTAGAGCAGACGATAACCTACCGAGTTCGGAATTCAACAGGTCTAGAACCCTGACGTCTACACCTAGCTTGGAGAACTCATCCATAAGCCTCGAGACTAGGCTTACAGAAGCCTCCGTGGATGCCAACTTCCTCTCATACGACACGAACGTGTCTAACGCGTCTTCGAAGTCTTTCTTAAGCTCATTAAGACTCTCGTTCTCGACCTCTATCGACTTACCGAGCTTAGACGCCTCGTCCTCAAGCCTCCTAACCCTAAGCGTCAGCCGCTCGACTCTATCCCTCAGGCTTTCGACGCTTCTTTCGGCTTTGTAGACCTGAGCCCATGCGAGCTCTTTCTTGAGAGCCTCAAGCGTCTTCTGAAGCTTGAGCTTCTCGAGATACCGTTTATACTCTTCGTCCCAGTACTCTAGGGTTCTCTTAGCCTCGTCCATAAGCCTATCTAAGGCCTTCTCCTCCTCGACAAGCCTAGCGAGCCTGTCCCTGGCCTCTAAGACGTTTCTACGGTAGCTACTCAGGCCTACAGCCTCCTCGAGCATCGAGAGCTTCTCCTGCGGGGAGACATATGCGAACGACGCGACCATGCCCTGATGCATTATAAGCAGCATGTTATCCGGGTTGACTCCGAAGTTTCTCAGAATACCTACGACCTCGGTCTTCGATACGGGTTTGCCGTTTACCTGAAACCTGTACTCGCCGTCTACCCTGAGAACCCTCGAAAGCCTGAAGGTATCGGACCTCCAACCCGGTATCGGTCGAACCCCGTTTCTCGGAGAGTTATCCAGTATCAGGGTTACCCTGGCCACGTCCTTCCCACGTCTTATCAGGTCGCTAAGCCTCCTACCCCGCTCCGTATAAGCCTGACCCAAAGCCACAGATATGCCGAGCAGTATACTGGACTTACCGGCGCCGTTAGGACCACACACTATGTTAAGACCCGGCTTAAGCCTAACCCTACCATACTCATAGCTCATGAAGTTCTCGAGTATGACCTCTCTGATCAGCAAAACATCCCATCTCCCCACTCGAAGCCGGACGCTACGAGTAAACTCTACGGTTAGGAGTTTAAAGAAATGATCGAAACCTATAAGGTTATCCTTCAGCCGGATACTAGGCGGCTTTGATAGCTAGGGGAAACACTCAGGTCGACCCGCACTAGGCAACCGGGATAATTTTATTACAAGGAATTTCTACACTTCTAGTTGAAGCCGGGGTGGCTGAGCGGCGAGGCGGCGGGCTGCAGACCCGTTGAACAGGGGTTCAAATCCCCTCCCCGGCTCTGAGTCTCTACCCTCTGAAACCCTTACAACGGTTGGAGGGTTCTCCATAGGCTATTTCAAGCCTTATGGGATTGTTTATCAACCTTATTTGGTGAAAAGCCCTAGACCGGCATCGGGTATGGAGTCTATCCCTGCTATGTAGGGTTTGATGTCTAGGATAGGGGTTCCATCGTATGCATCTATGGGTGATATGTAAAGGTCTAAGCCTGTTCTCTTAAGAAGCTTACATACGTATACACCTATGGGGTTAGGTCTACTCGGCGACCTCGTAGCGAAGACTCCGCATACGATCTCAGGCCGCGGCCTAGGCCTGACTTTTAAGACATCTCTCCTAGCCATATGCATCCAGCATAGAAGTATGATATGCGTAAACGTCTCGACACCATCAAGCCCCTCGCCGTACTCGGGTAGGATCGAAACCTTAGAGAATCCGCGGCCGTTTCTTACATATCCTATGGGTTTAACCTGGAAAACCTGGGAGACCGGTTTCATGGCGCATATCCCTAAATCCCGGAGGGTCTTCACATATTTTAGGATTATTTAAGACACAATTGTATAGGTGGGTTTTTGCCTAGCTTAGACGAAATCCGGCGTAAGGACGTTAGGCGGATAGTCGGGTTGATGTCTGGGACATCGGCCGACGGGGTTTCGGCGGCTTTAGTCGAGGTGGAGGGTTGCTGGGTCGACACCAAGCTCAATCTTTTAAAATTCAGAAACTATCCATACCCTAGGGATATACGTGAGAAGATCTTCGAACTCTTCTCCCCAGATACTTCGACCGTCGATAAGATCTGTCACATGAACTTTGTGCTCGGTGAGTTCTTCGCCGACTGCGTTATGAAACTGGTTGAGGAGGCTTCCTTAAGTTTAGACGATATAGACCTCATAGGCTCCCACGGTCAGACCATCTACCACATACCCGAGCCTAAGACCACCTTGAGATATAGAACCAGGTCTACGTTTCAGATCGGTGAGCTAGCCGTGATCGCCGAGAGAACAGGTATCCCCACGGTCGGAGACTTTAGGAAGAGAGACGTCTCAGCTGGAGGGGAGGGGGCTCCTCTAACCCCCTACCTGGATTACATCCTGCATAGACATGAGAGGCTTAACAGGGCGTTCCAGAACATAGGCGGCATAGCTAACCTCACGTTTCTTCCCGCAGGTGCTTCTCTAGAGGATGTCATAGCGTTCGACACGGGCCCGGGGAACATGGTTATAGACGCGGTTGTCAGGTATTACACGCACGGCTCGATGAGTTATGACAGGGATGGTGAGATAGCGGCTAGCGGTGAGGTGGACGAGACCTTGCTACATAAGCTTTTAGACGACCCTTACTTCGCTAGGGAGCCTCCTAAGACCACGGGTAGGGAGCGGTTTGGGGAACAGTATGCGCGTAGGATAATCGAGTATGCGAGGGAGCATGGTTTAAGCTTCCGAGACGTGGTGGCTACCGTGACGGCTCTCACGGTGGAGACGATAGCGACGGCTTATGAGAGATTTATCCTACCCTACTGGAGGCTGGACGAGGTTTACGTTTCAGGAGGAGGGGTGAAGAACAAGGCGATCATGCATCACCTAGCCGAGAGGCTTAAACCCGTTAAGCTGTTCGACTATAGTAGGCTAGGGATACCTTCCGAGGCTAAGGAGGCCGTTCTGATGGCTATACTGGCTAACGAGTTCGTGATGGGAAACGCGGCGAACGTCCCTAGCGCAACAGGTGCTGGAAAAAGGGTGGTCTTAGGAACCTTCGTACCCGGAAGTTGGGGCTCGTAGAAGGATCTCTATGAAGCATTCTCCATTCACTATCTCTTGAATACGGTATCGTACTTTGACCGTTTTGAAGCATGTCGAATTATTCTGCTAGGAAGGTTCTCGGATTTCTTAATGAGTCTTTCTTTTTAACCATGGAATTTTGTCAAATGCTTTATCGAACGAGTAGATTTCTGAAATATTATTTCTTTTCATGATAGCGACGTTTAGAGCGTCGTTAAAGTTTAGACCATATTTTGATCTATAGGTGAATGCGTCGAATGCGTCTCTTGGTGTGCAGTCGAGCTTTCTTAAGTATGTTAACGTCGTAATTAATCTGTAGAGTGCGTGAATAGCTTCTTTAAAACGTTCGACTATGTATTCCTTCTCTGTTTGCGATAGATCTTTACGTTTACGAGCCTGCAATATCCTGAACTCAAACAAACTCACAAGTTCGCTGATAACTATAACCGATATCGCAGCATTCTCTCCTTCCCATATTCTGTTCAATATCCCGGTTGCCCTAGGACCGTATGTCCTATCCTGTAATAAATGGTAGTAGAATACGTTCGAATCTACGAAATGAATGCTCAACTTCGTTCCTCTCCAGCTTTAACCCTAAAGGAAAACGCTGCCAGAAACGTCTCCTCCAGTTCTTCAGGGCTGAGTTCAGGCTCTACATCCTTTATCACACCCTTAGTTTCATCGATAACGTCTTCTTCGAGCCTAGGAATCACCAGCCGAATACCCCTCTTCTCCAGTATAAGCTTAAGGACCTCACCCTTCCTCAGGTCTAAGCGTTCTCTTAACTCCTTAGGTAATGTGATTCTACCTTTCTCCATCAACCTAACCGTCCACTCCACGTACACCACAGTAGTACACTATCAATGTGTACCTATAAAAGTGTATCCTAACTAGTTCCACCCATGAAGTTATAGGAGGATCTCATGTAGTATTCTTCCCTCGCTGTCTCTTGGAGGCGGTATCCCGAGGATATACGATATGGTCGG
>LUCB01000019.1:0-10125 GCA_001593865.1 Candidatus Bathyarchaeota archaeon B24 | reverse complement strand
CCTCTTTTAACGCCGGGGCCTTTCGCCATGAAGATGGAGGAGTTCGAGAACCTGTCTACCCGGTCGTTGGGGAGGTAGTAGCCGTGGATCCCTGTGACCCGGCTCTGGTCTCTGAAGACCCAATCTTCGCCTAGATGCCTCTCGGTCGCCATGTAGGTCAGCAGGTCCTCCAGCGGACCACACCAGACGGTATACGGGGGTCTCAGGAAGTAGACCACGTCGCCGGTGCGTTCGTCTCCCCACCCTATGTTGACGGACTCCTCCCTAGTAAGCACCATGGTCGCAACTCTCTCGCCGGTCTCTGGGTCTCTTAGACCCTGTAGTACATCGATTACCTGCTCTCTCACCTCCTCATACTCCTTCTGTTTGACGATGCCCTGGGGGTCTCTTCCTTCGAGGTTCACCCAGACCATCAGAGGTTCGACCCATGGAAAGGCCTTGGTCCCGCTCCAGTCTACCAGGTAGCCGTCTGAGGAGCGTCTGTACCTGAGAAGCCCCTCCTCTATGAAGACCCTACGTATGTTTATCGTCCTCCAAGCCGGTAGAGCCGCGTGGTCTGAGACGACGATCGTTAACGTGTCCTCCGAAGTGCATGTCTTAAGGATCAAGCCTATGAACTCGTCGAGTATCCTGTAGGACTCTTCGAAGTAGCTCCATGCGAACTCAGCCTTCTCCTCGTCGTAGAACGGGAAGTCCCGGTGAAGATATCCCAGAAACCTATGGTTGACAGAGTCGATTATATGGTAGTGTAGAAAGCACAGCCGCCACCTGGTTTTCGCCTTGAAATAGGTTGCCATCCTGGCGATTCTGAGAGCCTCAAGCCTCTGCCGGACCAGAAACCTAGCCTCCTCTCCGAAGATGTCGTATTCGACCTTCTTCCTAGGCTCCATCAGTGCAAGCTCGTCGTCTAGGTAGTGGCTGCTCTTCACGACATCCTCCTCTAACCCGCTTGGGTCGACCCACCCCTCGGTCGTGAACACCTCAGACGTCACCACCTTAAGCCCGTCTTCAACCATCCCGACGTGTTTAACCTTGAAGATACACTTAACCTCCTTCCCTTCAGCCCCCTGCACGCCGCTCTTAGCGATTCTCAACGTGATCGGTATCCAATCGCTCCATCTTCCGGAGTCGACTACTTCAAACTCTCTATCTCTCGGGACGGCTAGCCTATAGCCTGAGCCGTCTGGGTCGAAGGCGTAGAGTTCGACAGAAGCAGGCTCCTTTATCAGCCCTCCCTTGAAGACGAGGCGAAACGCGATCACAGGCCTAACGCTCTGCAAACCTACCCTCTCACCGTCTACCAGCTTAACTCCTTGGCTTTTTATGGTGACCGAGTACTCCTTAGGATAGCTTACGACCATCGGGGTCGTCCCCGGCATAGACCACGTGTAGAGGCAGACGTATCCATGCCTCATATTTCCGGGCCAGCAGGCCGGGTAGTTCAGGACGAGCGATGGTATGCCATGTCGATCCGCGAGGTTCCATAGGTACTCCGCCTTACAGTACTTCGTGAGTTGCCCCCGGGACCTGAGTTTTTGCCCCAGCTCGAACGGCTCTCCTGGTATGTGGATGTAGAAGCTTGCGACTCCGTGGGTCCCTGTCGACGCGCCCGTCGCTATCGTGGTCCAGTTGGTCGGGGTGTCTGTGGGAGGGCATGGAAACGCCTCGGCTATGACACCGTCGTCGATGAACTTCTTTACGTTAGGTAGCAACCCCTCCTCGGCGAATCGTTTGATGAAGTAGTACATCGCACCGTCAAGCCCGATGACTATGACGTCTTTAACGCTGCGCGTCATCTTAGATGCACCTTACCTATACTTTTACACCGAAGATATATGCGTTTCATAAGGAACGCTAGGTAACAATTAACTAGGAGACGTAGAGATAAAGGGTATCATGGTTCTGAGGGTCTCTTCAGATTTTAGGGTCTACAGCTTCTCTAAGCGTCATAAACCCGTTCTGAGGGTAAGACCCGGTAGCGTAGTGGTGTTTGAGACTAGGGACGCCTTCGACCGTCAGCTAAGCCTCGAGGTCGGGAAGCCTCTAGACGTCGAGAAGGTCGATAGGAGTAGATGTAACCCCGCCACCGGCCCGGTGTGGGTCGAGGGGGCTAAACCCGGTCAAACCCTCGAGGTCGAGGTCTTGGATATCCGGGTGGACGATAAGGGTTTCATAGGCCGCAGGGTCTTCAGGATAGTAGACGGAGAGGTCGACCTTGGGTTTATGAAGATACCTGTGAGACCTATGATAGGTGTCATAGGCGTCGCCCCGGCCGAGGGTGAGATACGTTCGAGGGTTCCTGGAGACCATGGTGGAAACCTCGATGAGCCTGGGGTAACCGTAGGCTCTAGGGTTTTCCTCCCGGTCTGGGCTGAGGGTGCGCTTCTAGGCATGGGGGATGTGCACGCGACCCAGGGAGACGGAGAGGTCTCCGGTCAAGGCTTAGAGGTCTCAGCCGAGGTCGAGGTGAGGTTGAAGCTCCATCCTGGACGGGTCGTCGACAAGGTCTTGGTCGACACCGGAAGCGAGCTCATAATCCTTGCGTCTTCAGAGACCCTTGAAACGGCTGTTAAAGAGGCCGTCGAGGCCGCCCAGACGCTTCTCACGAAAGCGCTAGGCGTAGATAGGGAAACGGCGTTAGCGCTACTAAGCCTTACCTCGAACTTAGGGATATCGCAGATAGTCAACCCGAGGAAGACGGCTAAGTTCACGATCCCGAAGAGCATCCTAGGCATAAGGCTGGAGGAGCTTCTGAAAACTCCTTGAAACTGTCCTCCTCTTTCTATTCGTGTGTTTAACGTTAAACTTATATTAATTTGTTTAACATTCCTCCTTGGAGACTTATGGAGAGGTATAGGGTGAAGGTTCATAAGAAGGGCTTGATAGTCATTCCTGCAAGGGTTAGAAGGAAGCTCGGTATCAGCGAGGGCTCTCACTTGGAGATAATCGTAGAGGATAATGTTATGCGCATAGTCGTCCCTAAGTCCCTTAAGGATGCTTTTGCCGTCGACGGTGAGAGGGCGTTAGAGGTAGTTAGGCTTATAACGGCGTCGAGGAGGGAGGAGATTGAGGGGGAGATACGTCCTTGACGCAGGTGTGCTGGCTCTGTACTTCGCGGGTTATGAAGAAGCTAAGAGGTACATAGACCTTGCATATTCCGGAGAGAAGGTGTACATGTGTGAGGTGAACGTGACGGAGTTCCTTTATAACTACGCTAGGGTTTTTGGCTGGGATGCGGCGTTAGTGAAACACGCACTCATTAGAAATAGTCCGCTGGTCGTTAAGGAGATAGATGAGGCCCTGACGGTCGAGGCTGCACGGCTTAAACTGAAATATTATGATAAACTATCCCTGGCCGATTGCTATCTGTTCGCGTTAGCTAAGCAGTTGAAATCAAGCGTAGTAACTACGGACTCCAGGGTTAAGGAGGTAATGGAGGCTCCGACACGGCTTATTCGGATGTGAATTCTCTGTCCGACATGGTAGGTGGTAATAAAAACGGAGGGGCTGAGGGCATCCCCTCGGGTCTTCGCCTCAGTCGACCTTGAAGCTTCCTCTTAATCTTATGTCCTCTGAGGAGGCTCCGATGTATATCTCGTAGACGCCCGGCTCGACTACGCGTTTCAGCTCCTGGTCTAGGAACGCTAGGTCTTCGAGGTCTATGGTTAGGCTTATCCTCTTCTTCTCGCCTGGTTTGAGCCTGATCCTCTTGAACCGTTTCAATTCTTTGACCGGCCTCGCTATACGCGACACGGGTTTACGTACGTAGAGCTGAACCACCTCATCTCCCTCTCTGCCGCCGACGTTCTCGACCGTGAAGCTCGCCTCGACGCTGTCTTCGGTCTTCTCCACCGATAAGTCGCTGTACTTGAATCTCGTGTAGCTTAGGCCATATCCGAACGGGAAGAGCGGAGTCGCTGGCAGGTCTACGTAGTCGTAAAGCCTACCGGTCGGCTTGTAGTTGTAGTAGAGCGGAAGCTGGCCTACGTGGCGGGGCCACGTGAACGGAAGCCTCCCAGCGGGGTTGTACTCGCCGAAGAGCACCTCGGCTATCGCTGTTCCACCCTCCTGTCCAGGGTACCATGCTTGGATCAAAGCCGGCACTTTTTCGATCCAGTCTCCGGTGACGGCGCTACCGGTCATTAACACAACGACCGTAGGAGTGCCTGTTTTCAAAACCTCCTCCACGAGCCTCTCCTGGGGTCTTGGAAGCCTGAGGATAGCCCTGTCTTTATTCTCGCCTTCGACTATGCCTACGAATACGACCGCTACATCCGCCGCCTCCGCGGCCTGGACGGCTTCGCGTATACCGTCCGGTACATCCATGGCGTAGTCCCAGCTTAGCCTGACAGCGGCGTATCCCCTCAGCTTACGGTATTCGACCCTAAGCTCGTATCGACGGCCTGCCTCGAGCCTAACCTTCGCCCTGAGCGGGAACGGCTGGACGTGGTCCCAGGAATCCGCCAGCAGTTTTCCGTCGAGCCAAAGCCTAGCTCCACCGCCGTCCGCTAGTAGTATAAGCTCATAATCCCCCGTCTCGGGGGCGGTGAGGGTTCCCGTCCATCTTACGGAGAAGCCCTCGGATGGGATCGATGGGGCAGGCGGATCGACACCCCAGTCGAACCTTATCCCCCAGTCTATCCGAACCAGGGCCGGCTTCCCTGATAGGTCGGGGTTGTCGAAGTATTCGGCCTTAAGCCCGTTCCGCCCGGCTTCGCCGTCTGGGGGTGTAAGGTAGCTCGGGGGTATGGGGATGTATGGCCCTACTTCCGCCGAGCATCCCCTACGGTGGATTATCTCCGTACCCGGCTTGACCTTGCGCCTTATCGCCTCTAGGGGTGTGACCGTTTTAGCCGGGATGCAGCTGTATCCGCCTAGCGGGAGTTTATCTGAGAGCGGGCCTAGGACGGCTATCGACCTTATCTTCTCCTTATCCAGCGGGAGGACGGCTTTCTCGTTCTTCAGGAGTACGATCGCCTCTCTTGCCGCTTGGAGGGCGAGTTCCAAATGCTCCTTACAGCCGCATACCTTCTCCACCTCGGCCGGGTCTGTGAAGGGCTTGTCGAACAGGCCTATCAGGAATTTAGCCTTCAAAACCCTGCGGACGGCTTCGTCGACCACGTCCATCGAGACGAGGCCCTCCTTGACGGCTCTGTATAGAGGTTCTCCGTACACGTAGGTCGAAGGTAGCTCGACGTCTAACCCGGCTTCGAGCGCGAGCTTAGCGGCTTCTTCAAGCCTGTCGGTTACGTGGTGCTTGTAGAGGATCCCTGCGACTGATCCGTAGTCTGAGACGACGAACCCCTCGAAGCCCCACTCACCTCTGAGGACCTCGGTGAGAAGCCACCTGTGGCTTGAGCATGGGGTTCCGTCTAGGGAGTTGTAGGCCGCCATCACCGAGAGAGCCCCTGCCTTGATGCAGGCTTCGAACCCTGGGAAGTAGACCTCTCTGAGTATGCGTTCTGAGAAGTGTATCTCGTTACTGTCTCTCCCGCCGTCTCCCACGAAGTTCGCCACGAAGTGCTTAGGGGTGGCTATGACGCCTTCTTCGCGTAGGGCCTTGCAGAACGCGGCTCCCATTACCGAGGTCAGGTATGGGTCCTCCCCGTAGCTTTCCTCCGTCCTACCGGCCCTGACGTCCCGCACTATGTTGACGACCGGCGAGAGGCACTGGTGTATCCCCCTAGCCCGCGTCTCCCTGGCTATCGCCTTGGCGACCCTGTAGACCAGGTCGGGGTTCCAGGTCGCGGCTAGGGCTATGGCCTGTGGGAAGGACGTGGAGTATCTGGCCATACACCCGTGGAGGCACTCGTCGTGGATTATAACCGGTATGCCGAGTCTAGTATCCTCTATGGCCTTAACCTGATACTCGTTAGCCTTCTCGACGCCTTCTCTAGGGGGTAGGTCTCTGAGGACGCAGGTCAGGTTACCCAGCCCGTGTTCCGGGATATCTCTCCCAGACCTGAGCTGGCCGAGCTTCTCCTCAAGGGTCATCCTAGAGAGGAGGTCCTCCACCCTCTCATCGACCGGTAGGCTCGGGTCCTCGTAAGGATCCATGACACCGTTCTTGTTGAAGTCTATCCAATCCTCGTGGTAGATGCCGCGTCTCCGTACGAACGGTGGAAGGTAATAAGACGGTTTAGAGGTTGAAGACATGAGGAATCCCGGCTATAGACTTAGCCACCACCAGATATTAAACTTCGCATCGACTAAATGCTTCCTCTAAAACGGCTTCATGCCTGTAAACCTATTTGAAGCGATGAAAGACCTGCAAACGGCTATCGTAGGGTTTATGTTAGCCGTGTTTTTAGCGGCCATATGGGCATTCGACCCTTCCATACAGGTCGTCGAGCAGACGAAGAAGCCAAGTAGCCCACAGCCTCCCGATGAGGAAGAAAACCCGTTCCGCAACGACCCGGTGCTTTCCAAGCTATGGGAGAGGACCGTTAAACGGCTACGGTCGTACTATGCGGAGCTGGGGTTCAACCTGTGCGGCTTGTTCGGTAACGGGACGCTGGTCGTGGACCTTCCGATGGAGGCGACGGACGAGGACCTAGCGCGCGTCGAGGAGAGGGCTAGACGTGCGCAACACCCTGTACGATGCCTTGGTAGGCACGGCGGCTACGCTTAAGGCTGTCGAGATGCGGCTTGTATACGACCCATCCACGGGTCAACATATCCTCTACGTTACGGTGGGAATGAGGAACCCCACGCGTCTCACGGTCGAGCTGCTCGGAGGATTCTACGAGATCATGCTGTTCGACCCTTGGGAGGAGCACGACCACGAAGGATTCCATCTTGGGGACTTCACCCTATCCCTTAGGGTTCTGCATCCGGGTGAGGGGTTCAACGGGACCTACCGGTTCCAGGTGGGCCGAGCCAAGCTCGAGACGCTTACCCGGTGGGGATACAGAACCCGGATACTCTTCTGGGGGAGCTGCAGCCTACAAGGTTCATTCTATTAAACTTTAGACGTGAACCGGCTGCAACCGTGTTTAAAATGTTTTAGCATAGATAATCTATCGAAAGATGTAGGATTAATCAAGCGGGTCTAACCGATGTTTTTTATGCTTTTAACGTGTTTTAAGTATTCTCCCTTCAGCTTTTCTATGAGTCTTTCATCCGCGGTATACATGTGGGTGTCCCTGATCATGGCGAGGGCGACGTAGGATGCGTCGTAAATCGTTATGCCGTTCTCAACCGCGGTCTCTACCGTCTTCTCGGCATATTCGCCTTTAAGGGCGTAAAGGGTGAACGAGTACGCCTCTAAGGCCTCGGAGACTTCTTTCATCTCGCTTTCTGAAAACAGCCTCTTATAGTATAGAGCGTTTAGAACCTCGAAGATTATGAGCTCGGGAGCGATGATGCTTATCTCCCCGTCGATGTACTTGTCTCTAAGCCTCAGAGCCTTATCGGAGCCCTCTTCTTCCACGAACCACTTCACTACTATGCTTGCATCAACAACTACTTCCATACCTCTCGTCCCTAAACCTTCTGATTATCTCCTCCGCCCTAGCTTCGCCGACGCTCTTTCTCCTTATCCTCTCGTTGATCAAGACGGCTTTCGCCAAATTCCTCCTCCTCTCCTCCATCACCTTGCTTCTTATAGCGTTTCTGATGAATTCGCTCCAGTTGATCTTAATCTCCTTCATCATCCTCTTCGTCTCCTCATCTATCCTTACAGTAATTACTGTCATACATGAATATACGGATGTTCTCAGATATAAGCTTCTCTCCTACCTACTACCTTTCAGGGCTAGCAGGTAGTTGCTTAGAGCCAGGGGCGCGGCTCTTCTGGTAATCTTCGGCCTCTCGACCCTAGTCTTAGCCGTCAAGGATTCACATCCCATACCTTCGCTAGCCCCCGTATCCCTAGGTCTCATCTTAACCTGGCTGACGACTGTATTACCGCCAGGCTACGTGTTTTCCACACGATTAAATTCGGCTTCCCCCTAGGTTTTCTAGTATATAATCTCCCCTCCGCCTCCTCCCCCGCCGGTGATGGGTGTAGTAGCGGCTTGTTTCCTCGTAGACTTCGTCTACTGGAGCACGGTCGTATGGATGATTATGGAGCTAGGCTCCTGGCTGAGAACCTTTAGACGGGGAAACTAAAACTGGGTTAGAAATTTGGAGAAAAGGGAGGTTTAGTCTACTGTTCGAACTTGACCGTGTTTAGCGCTGCCACTACCGGGGGATAGCCTACAGGAGACGGGGTTAGGAAAGGCTGCGTCCCGTACTGTAGGATTGATATCTCCTTAGCGTTCATCCTGTTCTGGATGGCTAGCCCTAGGAAGTTCACCAGCTCCGCTACGTCTTCGCCCCCGCTGGCCTCAGCGCCTAGGAGGAGACCTGACTGCTTAGAGAACACCAGCTTAAGCTTCGTCTCCCTAGCTCCTGGAAGGATCCCAGGATGCCTGTTGGGAACCTTCACGACAGAGGATTCCACCTGGAACCCCTCTCTCCTAGCCATGCTCTCGGTCAACCCTCCGAAGGCCTTACCGTTGATGTAGGTCAGGAAGATCCCTACGACTCCCCTGATAGGCTTCGGGATCCTTATGTCGAACAGGTTTATCCCGGCGACCCTAGCCTCGTAGCACGCTATAGACGCCAACATGAGGTTTACGGGTTTCCCTGTGAAGAAGCTCCTCTTCTCGGCGCAGTCCCCCACCGCCAGCACGTCGGGGTTGCTGGTGCGCATGTACTCATCAACCACTATAGCCCCTCTCTCACCTATCTTCAAACCGGCCTTCTTAGCCAGCTCGGAGTTAGGCCTAGCCCCCACGGCCATGATGACCACGTCTGAGGGTATCTCCCTACCATCGGCGAGCCTAACCGCCTCAACCTTTCCATCGCCGACTATACTCTCGACCCTAGCGTTCGTGATCACGTCGACCCCCTTAGCCCTCAGCTCGTCCTCAGCCTCTACGGCGAACTCCTCGTCGAAGTTCAGCATGAGGCAGTGCGGCAGGAGCTCTACGATCGTTATCTTCTTCTTGAGGTTAGCCAGGTCGTCTGCGAACTCGACGCCTATGAACCCTCCACCCACGATCGTTATACGCTCAGCCTTCCGGACGGCGTCTTGAAGCCTCTCCATGGCTTTAAAGCTCTTAACAACCGTGTAGACGCCTTCGAGGTCTGTACCCTTTATACTCCTGGGGACGACTGGGGAGGAGCCTGTCGCGAGTATGAGCTTCCCATAGCCTATCTCCCTGCCCTCGGCGGTCTTCACAAGCTTGTTCGTCAAGTCTATGTCGACGACCTCGTCTATGAGAATCTCCACACCCGCCTTCTTCAAAGGCGCGTCTGGGAGAAGGTTCCTATTGCAAGCCTCTATCGTAGCGCAGAGATACGGTATGGCGCATGGGATCAGGGCATAGCTGTCCTTTCTGACGAGGAGAACCGAGATGTCTGGGTAAAGCTTCTTCACGGTCAAAGCCGCCGTATACCCTCCAGCCCCACCGCCGACTATAACCACGTCGAACTTCCCGTCTAAACAAGTCATGGTCGATACACCCTTAAACATGCATAAGGCATGTAGATAAAAAGATTTCGTTCTGTAGAAGGAAAAATCACGTCGGTTTATCTCGGATAGGAATAGTTTAAAAGCATCGTATCGATAATTTTATCGATATAATGGGTCAAACAAGTGCTCAGGTCCGACGGCTGTATAGGTCTCGTAGAAACCGTGTAATCGCAGGCGTATGTGGTGGGATAGGTGAGTACCTGAACGTAGACCCGGTTATCATAAGGCTTCTATGGGTAGCCATGATATTCATCTGGGGTGCAGGTCTTCTTCTCTACATAATAGCCGCGCTGATAATCCCTGAGGAGCCTATCTACCAAGGATCAGCCCCTCCCCCCGCTCCACCGCCTTCGAAAAACCTACTGCTCATACTAGGCATCATAGCGCTCATTGTCGGCTTAGGGGGATTATTCACGACGCTCGTCGCGGTGGGCTGGAACATCGCGGCCATACCGGGTTCTATCCTACAGCTCGCATGGATGGGCTTCACGCTGAAGCTCCTCATATTCCTCCTGATAACAGCCCTAGGTATCGTGATCCTCCTGAAGTATGTCTAAACCGCTCTACCGCTCAACGGATGTCCCCTGTAACCGTTCAACCAA
>LUCB01000037.1 GCA_001593865.1 Candidatus Bathyarchaeota archaeon B24 | reverse complement strand
TATTTTCAGATACCGTGGTACCGTGAATACAGGGCGACGAAGGTCGGGTTCAGGGGCTCTAAGAAGCCGGGGCGGTGGAGAAACCATCTGCCGAAGGTCTTGGAGGTTATCCTCGCTAGGAAGGAGAAAGACCCCGTGGTTTTATTCGAGAACGTGATGAAGGAGATCGAGAAGTTCTGGCATCCCGCACCCAACCCTAGAGCCCCCATCCTCCGTAAGATGCCTATGAACGGGCCTTGGCACCACGCGATCGTCCCAGCCGTCCTCATAGCGGCTCTAAGAAACAACGGCTACCCGTTCACAGACGAGCAAATCTCCGAGGCCTTTCAAAGGGGCTCGATGATCCCGGAGGGCTCATGCGGCTTTCTGGGTGCGTGTGGAACCGCCATAGGTCTCGGGGTAGCCGTCAGCGTGGTATCGGGTGCCACACCCTACCACGGGGAGGAGAGGAGTCTAGCGCTCAAATACACCGGGGAGGTAATGGTCGAGCTTGCCAAAGAAGGCGGCCCACGATGCTCCAAGCTGTCTTCGTATCTAACGATCCTACATGCGGTTCGCGTCTTCAAGGAGGAGTTTGGATACGAGCTACCGGTTCCAAGCCCAGAGGAGCTTCAAGGTAGATGCCCCTTCTGGACCAGAAACCCGACGTGTCACTTGATCAAATGTAGGTTCAACCCCCTCACCCGTAGAATGGCTAGGAAGACAGGCGAACAGAAGCCCGCCGGTGGATGAGGGCCGAGAATAACGAGCCGGTAAGGGCCGCTACGACGGTCGACGCTATGGCTAGGTTTAGGTCGACCTCTGTAAGCGACGCTATAGCCGTCAACCCCACAAGCTCGCCCATGCTCTGCGCAAGCCCGTTCAAACCCAGCGTCGACGCTATGTTCAACCTTAGAAGCCTTCTCGCGAGCAGCGTATTCGTCGAAACCATGGTTAGGCTGGAGCCTAAAGTAACCGTTAAAGCCACTCCCAACAAGTCGAGCAGGCTACCGACATGGGGCATGTAGACCAGACCCAACGCGGACATCGTGAAACCCACGAAGGCCAAGGGTATCCAGTAGCGTTCATCCAACAGCAGGCCTGAAGCCATCTGACCTATGAGACATACTAGAAAGCCTAGGCTGATCATGGCTCCGACTATCCTAGACGTGAAGCCTCTTCTGAGCATGACGACCGGTATCAGGGTAAACCTAACGCCTAGAAGCATAGATGCCAAAGCTGTCAAAACCATCAAGCCGTAGATTTCTCTACGCGACTCTCCACGGCTAAGCGCTCCGGTTTTCCGGAAAACCGGCTTTAAACCGGCGGTCAACGGATACAGCTGCGACGGCACGAGAGCTAGTGTCAATAAGATAACATGTAGCTTACCGAGTTCTCCTGATACCGCTATTAACAATGGAGCGGTGAGGTAGCCCAGCCCTCTGAAGCCCATGTATAGGCCTATATACCGCCCACCGTCTTCGGTTAAGCCTGAAACCAATGCCATAAGCGTAGGCGAGATCGACGAAGCGACCCCTTGAAAAACCCTAGAAGCTAGGAGACCTGGAAACCCTTCCCACATCAAGGCTAGGGGGGAGAGGGTTTGGAATACCGTCGAGGCCACTAGCGAGGTTTTCCACCCAGCCTTGTCGGATAGAAGGCTTATGAGGGGTTTAAACAACAGCTCGACGAGGTCGTAGGCGACTAGGAGAAGCCAAGCATAGTATATGCCTTCACCCAGCGAGAGGGCGGGGCATACGCCCTCCTTGGGTGAGCCTAGCCAGACAACCATCATAGTATAGTTAAGCGTAGCCGCGAAGGCTTGGCAAAACCCCGCCGCGAAGACTGCGGTAAACCCTTTAATATTAGGAACCGTCCTAAGCCTCCTGAGAGAGATGCATGGGGCAGCTATCAAAGTACTTCTCATAATTCTCTTGGCTCTGTCGGTTATATTAACGTCCCTCACCGTATACGCATACACGGTCTCGAACCCCAGCAGGGTTCTACAAGAGTTCAAGTTCAGGGGTGAAGCCAAGGCCGTCGTGGCGGTGGTGAGGGCGGATAGAAGCAACGTATCCGCGGCTTTAAGAGAGGCGTTCGAGCTTCTAGACCTGGAGAACCTGATAAAACCAGGCTCTAGGGTCATGGTTAAACCCAACGTGGTCAGACTCCAGGAGCCGCCTGACACGATACACCCGGGCACGGTCGAGGCGCTCGTGGAGCTACTTAAATCCATGGGAGCCTCTGAGGTCGTGGTAGCAGAGGGGAGCGGTGAGGGAAGTACGATGGAGAACTTCGACGCGTTAGGCTACTCGGAGATGGCGTCTAAGACGGGGATCGAGCTGCTCGACTTGAACTTCGGTGAACTCGTGAACGTCACGATACCGAACGGTAGAGCCTTCAAGACGATGATGCTTCATAAGAGGCTTTTCGAGGTCGACGTTTTCATATCGCTTGCATGTATGAAGACGCACAGCGACGCTGTGGTGACGCTGGGTTTGAAGAACCTCATAGGCATAGCCCCGGGCTCGGTATATGGTATACCTAAGGGAGCTCTCCACGAAGCCGATAGTAGGCTTGGGGGGACATACATGGCGGCTCCTATAACAGACTTGGCCAAGGCTAGACCGATCAACCTCACCATAATCGACGGCATAGTGGCTATGGAGGGGCTGGGGCCGCACAGGGGTACCCCCGTAGACATGGGTGTGATAATAGTCGGAGAGGACCCGGTTGCCACAGACTCCATAGCCGAGCTCATCATGGGCTTCGACCCTAGGCTGGTGCCTACGACTAAGATGGCGGCGGGGGATGGGCTCGGCGTATGCGACCCGGCCTACATAGAGGTCCGAGGAGTTAAAGTCGAGGAGGTCTTCAAGCCCTTCAGCGCAGCCTCCTCAGACCATCAGAAGTTCCAGATAGTCACGAGGGAAAACTACATCCTGTATGAGTCTCGAACGTCTCTTTTAACAGCCTCGGCGATATTATGGGTGCTGACGGCTATCTTAACAGTGCTACGCTTCAAGTTTAGAGAATAAAATGCTTAAAAGAACGCTCGGCTTTATATTCGCAACCACTTCACTCAGGGGATATCCATGAGCCTCACGGGTAGGAGATACCTGATAGCCGTCGCCCTGCTACTGGCCGCCTCGTTCGTCATAAACCTGGGTTTCTCGGCGCTATCCCCTGTTTTCCCCTACCTCATCCTAGCCCTAAAAGGCGTCTTGAAGGAGCTGCCTGAGCTTACTAAAGGAGCCATAGAAGCGCATAAGGGGGCGGTCGAGCTGGGCTTGCTCACGGCGGTGTTTATGGTCGTCAGAGCCCCCACGGCAGGTGTCGTGGGCGTGATAAGCGACGTTTTAGGGAGGAAAAAGACTATCCTACTCGGTATGGCTATATACTTTGCATCTTCCCTCGGCTTCGTGCTATCGAACGACCTTCTGCTTTTCATATTTTTCAGGGGGCTTCAGGGAGCAGCATCTGGTATGGTTTGGCCTGCGGCAGAGGCTTACTTAGCCGATATAACGCCTAGGTGGTCGAGAGGTAAGGCGATCTCTGTATACTCATCCTCCATGCTCATAGCGGAGGTTTTAGGACCGAGCATAGGTGTCGCGGTGTACAAGTTTTACGTGAGCTTTTTCGGGAAAGCCGACATAATTTTAGCCCTAAAATCGCCCATAGTCTTTCTAGCCGTCTCATGCCTTATTTCGACGATCATGCTCCTGTTCCTACCTCCCCGTTCAAGGAAGGGTATCGGCGGGAAGGGGCGGGGAAACGTCGGTGAAGGATTTAAGGAGGTCTTAGCGGTGCTGGGGAAGCTGCCAACTAAGGTTGCTCGGAGTCTCAGAGTGATATACGTTAACGGTTTGATCAACGGCTTAGCGATGGGTATACTTCAAACCGCAGCTATCGTCTACATAATCGAGGAGATAGCGAAGGACCCTCTGTTCATAGGGTTGTTCTTCTCGGCGTTCTCGTTCGCAGCTCTACCTGCGACGCTGTTAGGCGGATACTTGAGTGACCGGGCGAAGAGGAGAAAACCCTTCGTAGCCGCAGGCTACTTCATAGGGCGGGCGTCGTTCTTCCTCATGCCCCTAGCCAGAGACTACATCTCTCTAACCGTATTCGGGTTGCTGATAAGCTTGATCTTCGGATTTTCATCCCCGATAATGAGGGCTCTACAAGCCGACCTAGCCCCCGAAAACGTGAGAGGCAGCATATTCGGGCTACAGCAGTTGTTCTTCAACACGGGGGTTTTCGCAGGTTCGATCGCAGGCGGCTATCTCACGAGAATATGCGCTACCATGTCGTTCGATGTATTGGGCTATACTTTAACAGGCTATACCGTGCCTTTCTGGGTAGCCGGTGTTTTAGGAATCATTACGGCTGTTCTATTCACGGCGTACGTCGAGGAGAGAAGCCCTCACGAATAGAAATTGGGAGGAAAGGGTAGAGGTTTAAGCTATTTCTGAAACTGCGGAAGATACTGTTTGTGGACTTCGAGGTAGTCCTCTACGAGCTTCTTCGCAACCTCGAGCGTTGGGACCATCGGGTCTAGGGCTAACGCCTGAACCGCGAGCTGCTTATCACCGGTTAACGCCGCCTCTACGGTAAGCTCCTGCTGGGCTATCCTCTGCTGTAGTATGGCTTCGACGCCCTTAGGTAAACGGCCTACGTGGATCCCCTTGAACCCAAGCGGACTTACCATCGCAGGTATCTCCACCACAGCTTCGTCGGGAAGCCCCTCTATGCAGCCTTCGTTAGGTATGTTCACGCCTTCGAAGAACCTGGTTTCACCCTTGACCATTATCTCCATAAGCTCGTATACGAAAGAGTGCTCAGCTACGCCTTTACGCTGCTCGATGAGCTCTTTGATAGGCCGCCTACCCTCAGCCCAGCCGGTTACCATCTCCCAGACCCGGTTTCTCCATTCCTCACGGTATATCGTGTCTCCTGGGAAAAGTTTGAGACCGTATTTAGCCCCATAATCCGTTTCAGGGCGGATGAAGTAGCCGAAGAACTCGGCTACGTGCGAGTCGCCTTGGACAGGGTACAACCCGAAGGTCTCCATAAGCTCCACAGACACGTATGCATGGAACGGCTTACCGGTCCGACGTGCCTCATCCCTAAGCTCCAGCATTTTACGCTTAAACTCCTGATAAACGTCTCTTCCGTTTGCATACGCCTCCAGCACCCAGGTTAGATGGTTCACCCCCGCGGCTATGAACGTAAGCTCCTCGGGTTTACAGCCCACGACCCTTGGTATGAAGTATCTCGGGGCTTTAACACCCGTGCAGAGGCCAACGACGTTCGCCCTTGTAGCCTTCCTAGCGGCTCTGCACATCGTGGTCAACGGGTTAGCCTCGTTGAAGACCACGGCGTTCGGGCATAGCTTCTCCACGTCATGGCATATCTCGACTATAGGCATTATGTGCCTAAGCGACCGTGAGAAGCCCGCCGGGCCCACCGTGTCGGCGACCGTGTGGTATATCCCATACTTCTTAGCGACCTCGACGTCTAGTTCGATCCCCCTAACCCCTCCGACGGCTATGGTTATTACCACGAAATCAGCGTTTTTAAGCAGGTCCCGCCTATCGGTACTGGCTTCGACCTTCAACCCTGCCTTCGTCTCCTCCACAACCCTCGAGGCCACCTTCTCCATGATCCTAAGCTTCTCCTCGTCTATATCTACAAGACCGATCTCGATGTCCCTGAAAAGCTCCGAGGTAGCCATCTCGGCGAGAAGCCCAGGCGTAAAAGCTAAGCTACCGGCTCCTATAACCACAAGCTTCAACCTAGACACCAAATCTATTATCAGAAGACCGTGGATTATTTAATTCTAACCTGTAATAGAAACGTCGCAGGAATATGGCTTATTTATACGTGAACCCTTTTTACGAATAGAAATACATAATTACCTTTTAGCTGACTATGTCTCTTCGGTGCATATGGTTAGGCTCAAGATAGGTCTAGCTTTGTGGTCTCTGGGTTTAACCCCCGACCTCAAGA
>LUCB01000036.1:6434-12806 GCA_001593865.1 Candidatus Bathyarchaeota archaeon B24 | reverse complement strand
TTAAAGCCCAAATTGCTGTAACAAAACTGTTAATTTTAAGAAACCACGGAATTTTCCAGTAAATTTCTGGATAATCCCTTTTAGAAACTTGTAATGTGAAAGGTTGCTTAACTGTTAGGGAGAGAGTAGCCATTAAAAACAGGGCTAAATAACCGAGAAAACCTGACTTCTCAACGAAGACTTTCAAATCAAAGATAAATACTGCTATCGCTCCGACGCTGAAAAACATTAACGAAGTAACATCCATTAGGTTAAATTCTTTTCGTCGCACTTGAGGCATTAAAATGAGAAGCGAAATTATAAGGGAAGCTAGAATCCCAATTCTTAAACCAATACCACATAAAAACCAATAGAGAATCCACGGAACAAATGAAAGCAAAATATAAAGCATACCAGGAAACCTACACTTACCTTGCACCATCATTATAAGTCACTAAACTTCAAGCAAATAAAAAGTTTTTAAGAGCGAGAATTGAATATTTTGCTCAATTCATAGAAGAACAAGAACTTGTAGATTCGTCCTCAAATTGAAGTGGACCGGGCGGGATTCGAACCCGCGACCTCCCGGGTGCGAACCGGGTATTCATACCAGGCTGAACTACCGGCCCGTCTCCGCGGGTATTAGGGTCACTATTTCTAGATAAGGTTTACTTACCGATGGGGTTGGGTGGTTTAGGAGGTGCGAGGTACACGTCTAGATGGTGACCTATGTATATGGGCTTCAGCCGTACAACCGGCCGTGGCTTAAACCTCGTTTTTTCTAAGACTATGAACGCCGGCTCCATGGGTTGCGGCTCCTTCAGAACCACGTAGCGGTCGCCTAGCAGAAGCTTAACCCAGTAGTATAGCTTCGTATTCGGAACCACGATCTTCGAGCCTTCAGGTAGTAGGTCGCCTAGGGTCTTTATCTCGTCGTACTCGCTCTGAGGTATGCTCGGTCTAAGCCTAGGGATCGTAGCGGCTAAAGCAGGTGTCGACATAGCCAAAGCCGCGAGCATGACTAGAACGGTCACGGTCCTGTTTTTAACATTGAACAGTAGCATAGGTGCGGTCAATGGTATTAGAATACTGTTCATCAGCTGAAACCTGAAAAGCCAGCTGGGAGGTATCAGGGGTAGGTTCATACATACCAGGGTTATAGACGAGGAGAACGCTAATGCACCCGCGGTCAAGCCTCTAAGCTGAGATAAAGCCGCCGTTAACCCAGCTAGGACGGCGAGCAGCGCTATAGGAAACGTACGCGCGGCAATCGGCGGAGATACGCCGTATCCTGTACTCATCAAGTCGTTTACGAAGCCTATGATCTTCCCGGTATCCCAGCCGACGGCGACCGGGAAGGCGAACAAGACGGCCAGTGTGGCGGTCGAGGATAAGGCGAGTATAGACGCATCTTTAACAGAGCCTTGAAAGCTTCTATCGAATATGAGCGTGTAGACGAGTATGAGCCAAGACATCAGGCAAACCACTCCGAAGTCTAGTATATGAGTTAAAGCGGTAGCCCATATCGAAGCCAGTAGCATAAGGGTTGAAGCCTTAGTAGACCTTTCACGGCTATAGACTAGCAGGGTGGATGCTATGAACAACAATCCAAGACAGTTTTTCAGAAAATCTGAGGCGAGTCTTAGGGTGTATGGGGATGCGGAAAAGGCCAGCGTAGCTAGGAGGGCTGCGCATAACCCTCCGCCGAGGTGTCTATAGATACGGTAGATTATGAGCGAGGTCAGGGCCACGTAGAAAGACACCGCAGCCTTCACCCCTAGAGTCTCCCCTGCTAGATAAAACGGGTATAGCATGTAGAAGGCTAGAGGAGGGTCTGGATACTCGATCCAGCCCGTCGAAGCTATGGCTTTCATCTGCAGAAGATAGTATGGGCCGTCTATGCCGTATATCTGCGGATACCTGGTTTCCACGTAGAAGACTAGGGTGAACGATGAAACTAGGATCATCAACCCGGCTAGAAGGTCTCGGCTCAGACGGTGTTTTATACCTGGCCAGACCACCTCTATGGCTTTACGAACTACAAGCCCTATCTCCAATACCAAAACGATCGTGGGAAACCTAGCTATTTAATGTTCCCAACCTATCCCACCGTTCTCCTCAGATGCTCCCACCCCTTCGCCTCGACCTTCGAGCCGTCGGCCTTGTAAACACCCGATCCCTCGCACACGACGCCTATCTTGTAGAGGCTTCCGCCGACGTTTTTAACAGCCTTAACGGCTTCAGACCACATACCAGGTCTAACAGCCACAAGCAGCTCGTACTCCTCACCCCCCTCGTAGAGCGTAAGCTCCTCAAGGTCTAACCTATGACGTTCGGCGAAAAACCTCGCCTCTTCGGCTATGGGCAGCTTCTCCAAGGTGATCGATACCCCGCTGGCCTCAGCCATCTGGTTTAGACTAACAGCAAGTCCATCGCTTATATCCATGGATGCCGTCACGGCCCCGCATCCTGCTAAGGCCAGCCCCTCCTTAAGCCGGGCCACCGGCCGGTACACAGACTCCACAGCCTTCGCTTTGACGCTCCCTGGGGCCTCATACTCTTCGAGAAGTATCTTAAACCCTACGGCCGTCAACCCTAAGAGACCTGTCACGGCTACCAAGTCGCCTGGTTGCGCCCCGCTTCTAGGCATGAGACGCTCCCTATGAGCCACTCCGAATATCGACCCCGCTAGGATAACTTCCCTACTTTCACCGAGGTCTCCTCCCAGCACATGGGTCCCGTACTCCGATGCTCCTTCGCTTAACCCCTCGACCAGTTCTCTGAGGCTTTCTAGTGGAAACTCGGGTGGAAGACCTACGCTGAAGAGAAGACCCAAAGGTTTAGCCCCTTTAGCCGCCAGGTCGGATATGTTAGCCACCACCGCTTTCCTACCTGCTAGCCTCCAGCTCATGCCGGGTAGGAGGTCTGTATGCTCGACCCACATGTCCGTATGGGCGACTAACACGAACCCCTCGGCAAGCTCTTTGGCGACCGCGTCGTCTAAGCCGGCTCCTAGAAGCTCATTCGGGTCCCTTTCAAGGGTCTCCCAGATGTACTCGATTAACCTCCTCTCACCGACGTCGGAGACCGACAATTCCAGCTGCCTCTAGAAGACTATCCTAGAACCCGCCTCATAAATAGATCCATAAACCTGTCCTTATCCACGTCCACGCAGACGTCTGCGTTAGGCTCCCCCTCTGTCGGAACCGTGAACCCTCGGGTATATTCACCCCTGACCTCGACGCGGATACGCATGGGCATAGTCTTCACAAGGTCTCTGTCGAAGCTGACGGCTACGGCAAGCGGGTCGTGGAGTATCGGGAAATGCCTCCTACCGGTCGCCTCCATCCAAGCCTCCATCATCCTGTAGACAAGCTTAACCTCCGGAAGCTCAGACATCTTAAAAGCCTCCACCTGGTCACGGTTCATCCTACACTTGAGCGTCACGTCGATCCCCACCATCGTTAACGGTATACCGGATTCAAAGACGATTCTGGTGGCCTCAGGGTCTCGGCTGGCGTTATACTCCGCCTCCTGCCAGGAGTAGCATCCAGCCATCATGACTAGCCTAGCCTCCTCGGCTATCCAGGGGTACGTAGCCAAGGCGAGGGCGATGTTGGTCAACGGACCTACGCTTACTATGGTCACGTCTCCACGCGACTCCTCGACCATCTCGGCTATCAGCTTCACCGCGTTTCCCGCGTCTCTTTTCCATCGAACCGGAAGCTTAGGCTTCCACCCCTCTAGGACGACCGCCTGGTTAGGCCTATGGGATGGCCTGGCCTCTAGTAGCGGCTTAGATGCACCTGGTTGGACGGGGAGGTCTCTGATCTCCATAGCCTCGATTATGCGTAGGGCAAGCATAGCCCTGGTCTCCACGTCCCCATACACGGTCGTGACAGCCTTAACCCGTAGTTCAGGAGATTTCAAGGCGAACAGCAGGGCCAGGGCGTCGTCTATATCGTCCCCTATATCTGTGTCGAGTATGATATCGACCATGACAGCAAACATAGGTGGGAGGAGATTTATAAGACTTTAAACCTGGCTATATTGGCTGTGTCGAAAGGGTTCGAGGTTAAAAAGTTTTAACGAGTGGTTAAAGATCATCTCTAGGTAAAATGTATCTGATGGGTTTGGATGTCGGTACTACTGGCTGCAAGGCCGTGTTGTTCAGCGACGACGGAAGACTTGTGTCGCAGTCTTACAGGGAATATCCGCTCTACCATCCTAAGCCGAGCTGGTCTGAGGAGGAGCCGGAGGAGGTCTGGCGGGGTGTAATCGAGGTTTTACGGGAGACAGTCGCTAAGTCGAGGATAGACCCTGTGGAGGTAAAGGCTCTGAGCGTATCGGCTCAGGGAGAAGCCTTCACACCCCTCGATAGGGGGCTTAAACCGCTGTATAGGTGCGTAACCACCTGGGACGACCGAGCGGTGGAGGAGCATGAGTATATCCTCGAAAAGATCGATAGAACCCGTCTTTTCAAGCTTACGGGACACCCCTCCTCACCCGTCTACACGCTTTTCAAACTTCTATGGTTTAAGCGAAGGAAGCCTGAGCTGTATGGGAAAACCTGGAAGTTCCTGCTTTGGGAAGACTACGTGAACATGCGGCTCTGCGGGGCCCCAGCCATAGATTACTCGCTGGCCTCCAGGACTATGATGTTCGACATCGAGAAGCTGAGGTGGAGCACGGAGATACTGGACCTAGCGGATTTAGATGCCGATAAGCTTCCTGAACCCCATCCATCGGGGACCGTCGTCGGCGAGGTCTCCCGTAGGGCATCGGAGGAAACCGGGCTCGCCGAGGGGACGTTGGTGGTGACAGGGGGGCACGACCAGGCATGTGGGGCCTTAGGAGTAGGCGCCATACACCCCGGCCCGGCCTATGTGTCCACGGGGACGGTCGAGAGCATAGTCGTGGCGTCTGATAAGCCCCTGACCGACCCACGGGTGTTATCCATGGGTTATGCGAGCTACTGCCATGTAGCTCCAAACCGATACCTGACTTTAGGCGCTAACCCGACGGCGGGGGTGCTGCTGAGATGGTTTAGAGACAAGTTCGGCCGGGAATACGTCGAGGAGGCTGCTTCCAAGGGTGTAAGCGTCTACGACATCATGGTGAAAGAGGCTTCTAGGGTTCCGATAGGCTCCCTAGGCCTGTTTGTGGCGCCGTATTTCATGGGTGCCGGGACGCCGAACTGGGATACCTACGCTAGGGGGTTGGTGATAGGTTTGACCATAGCCCATGGTAAGCCTGAGCTTGTGAGGGCGATACTCGAGGGGGTAACCTACGAGCTTAGGCTTAACGTCGAGGCTTTGGAGGAGCTGGGCGTAGAGGTCGAGGAGCTTAGGACGGTCGGAGGTGGTGCGCGTTCGCCTTTTTGGCTTCAGCTTAAGGCGGATATAACAGGTAAACGGGTCGTCGTACCTGTGATAACCGAAGCCTCATCTGCCGGCGCGGCTATGCTCGCCGGGTTAGGGGCTGGGCTGTATAAGAGCCTAGACGATGCCCTACGTAGATTCTACCGAGAGGCAAGGGTTTATAAGCCACGTATGGATGTAAAGCGGTCCTATGACAGGTTTTACGGCGTCTACGTCAAGCTATACCCCAGGGTCAAGGATGTCTACAAGATGGTTTTCGACCTTTTGAGAGGCTAGAGGGAGGGGGGTTTATATCTAAGCTAGTCTTCTAGAGATGAGCGCGGAGGCCTTTACGTTTGGAGATAGCTGTGCTCTACTCAGACCCGTACGGCGAGAGGTTTGTCGGAAACCTAGTCAACTTCTACGGCTTCTGCACGGCCTGTGAACCCTACGAGCAGAAGCTATACTGCGACTTCTGCCGATACCTCTACGGCTCCTACGCCGAAAACATCGAAGCGGTCTATAAGGTAGAAAAACCCACCGCGGTCATGGTGGATGAGCCTGAGCGGCTGCTACCGGAGGTCCCAAACTGCGACTTGGTAGTCGCCATAGCTCTACACCCCGACCTCATGCTTTCGCTTCCAGAAGTCTTAGCGTCTAAGGGAGTTAAAGCGTTGATAACGCCTGTAGAGGACCCCGCGTGGTTAAGCCCGGGCCTGAGGCGTCAGCTCGAGCGTATTTGTATGGAGCTTGGTTTAGAGTATGCTGCTCCTAAACCCTTTTGCAGCCTAGACGTAGGCTCCCACGAGGTTATAAACGGTTTCATACGGCTGTTTAAGGTCGGTAAACCCGTGTTCGACATCGAGGTCTCGCAAGGTGTGGTGAAATCGGTAGCGGTCTTGCGGTCCTCACCATGCGGCTCAAGCTGGTACGTGGCTAGGAAGATCGCTCTACGAAGGGTCGAGGAGCTGCCTGACGTGGTCTCGAAGGCCCATCACGCCTATCCATGCACCGCGAGCATGAGCAGAGACCC
>LUCB01000036.1:0-6418 GCA_001593865.1 Candidatus Bathyarchaeota archaeon B24 | reverse complement strand
TGCATGAAGCCGGATACATCCTGTTCGAAGCCGTCTACAGGGGGATCAGCGACCCGAAGGCTGCAGAGCTGTTCCTTGAAAAAATCAGGGAGAGAGGTGCCCCCCTATAGCTGTATTAGATGGTTAAACCCATGAGGTGTCTAGGCCTTAGCCCGGGGTTAAAACATGCTCTTCGAGCGCGTGGCTTTGAGCAAGCTCCTCGATAAGCTGCCTCTTCAGGTCGATCATCTCGCTTCCCAGAAGGTCTCTCGGCTTCGGATTATGTATGACCACTTCCCTCTTAACCTGAGCCGGCCGCGCTGTTAGGACGATTATCCTGTCGGCGAGAAAAAGCGCCTCGTCTATGTTATGGGTCACGTAAACTATGGTCTTCCTAGACTTCTCCCATATGCTGAGGATCTCCTGTAGGAGGCTCATCTTAGATATGGCGTCTATAGAGCTCAGAGGCTCATCCATAAGCAGGAGCTTAGGGTTTAAGGCCAAGGCCCGGGCCAGCTCCGCCTTACGCTTCATACCTCCGCTGAGCTCGTGAGGCCTGAAATCGCCGAACTTCTCAAGCCCGACTAGCGATAGGTATCTCCTAGCCTCCTCCTCAGTCTCCTCTTCGGATAAGCCTTTAAACCTCAACCCGAACCTGATGTTCTCCAATACGGTCATCCAGGGGAATAGGGTCTCTTCTTGGAAGACCATAACCCTATCCGGCCCCGGCCCGGTGATAGGTTTTCCCTCGAGTAGTATCCTACCCTTCGTAGGTCTTTCAAACCCGGCGATCATGTTGAGCAGGGTGGATTTTCCGCATCCTATAGGCCCCAGTATACATAGGAACTCCCCTCTAGGCACGCTGAGGCTTAGGTCTTTAACGGCGACTATGGGCTTCTCGTTTTCAGAGGAGCGGAAGACCTTAGTAACGTTCTGAACCTCGAGGAACATCTAGCTCACCTCCATCAAGCCTACCCTCCTCATGATCCGCCGCTCGATCTTGGCGAAGATCACCCTCTGGGTGAGGAGGCCGAAAGCCGATACCAAGAGCATACAGACGAAAGCCGAGGTGAAGTCGAGAGACCACCTAGACTCTATGATCGAATAGCCTAGCCCAGAAGCGGTCCCCGCTATCATCTCGGCTGCTACCATAACCCTCCAGCCGTTTCCTAAACCTATCCTAAGCCCGCTAACGATGGGTAGGGTCGCCGCCGGGAGGAAAACCTTGAAGAATATCGTGGCACTGTCTGCGCCGAGCATCTTAGCAGCGTTCACGTACCGTCTACTTATACCTCTCGCCCCGCTGGCGGTCGTTATGACGACCGCGTGGAAGACGACTATGAAGATCATGAACACAGCCGGAGCGTTTCCGAGGCCGAACAGCATCAGGGCTACGGCTATCCACGCAGGCCCAGGGATCGTCTGTATGACGTAGATTATGGGCATGAATAGGTCCCACATAGCCGTCGAGTATCCTAGGAGTATGCCTAACGGTATACCGACCGCTACGGCTAGACCGAACCCTAGGATCCACCTGGAGACGCTGTCGACGAGGTGTTTGTAGATCGGTATGCCGTAGAGCGGCTCACCTGTTATGAGGTCGACAAGGCGTGTAAAAGTCTCCAAAGGCGTGGGAAACGGGACGTTCCTGAAAACCTCTACAAAAACCGCTATAGCCTCCCACGCGAGAAAAAGGATGAGCAAAGACGCTATAAGCCTAGTCTTCCTGGATAGGCTAATCCGCCTAAACGATGATAGATTAACTTCCACAAGTTAAAACTCTTTGGAGATAAATTTAAACGTAGCGTTAACAAAAACTTAACAAAAAGATGTCTCTCCATCCTTCGGAGCCGTCGAACAGACCAGGCATCATAGTTTAATACCTGGTCATCTATCGGTATATGTTCGGGTGGTTGTATGAGTAGTGTGGCTGGAAGTGGTTTTAGGGTTATAGACGTTCATACGCATATAGGTTGCTACAGGGACTTAGTCAGCAGCGACCCTTCTTGGAGTAAGGTCACCTTGGAGGCTTTGGTTTCTTATCTTGACGACTGCGATGGGGCGGGGGCTGTCGTCCTACCCGTCTACAGCTGGAATGTCGACTTGATGCCCACCGAGTATGTCCTTGAGGCTTGTAGCAGATACCCTGGTAGGCTTATACCCTTCTGCGTGGTCGACGTCAGGGAGGTTTGTCTGAAGGAGAGGGTTACCCGCTACGTGGACATGGGTGCTAGGGGTTTCGGAGAGCACACCTCCAAGATACCGGTGGACCATGAGTGCAACCTCAAGCTATACAGGCTCTGCGGGAGGCTTGAGATACCCATACTCATCCACGTCGCGCATTCGAGGAAGAGCACCTACGGTATGCTCGACACACCGGACCTGAGGGGGCTGGAGAAGGTTGTTAGAGAATACAGCGACGTAGACTTTATCATGCATGGACCCGGATGGTGGAGGTGTATATCCGAACATTTCGACCCGGACGTCGAGTACCCGGAAGGCCCCATAGATTCGCCGGGTAGAGCCGTCTACCTGCTCGAAAACTATGAAAACGTGTATGGAGACCTTTCGGCGTACTCAGGATTTAACGCCTTAAACAGAGACCTAGGTTTCGCGAGGAGGTTCCTCGAAAGGCTCAGTCGAAAACTCTTGTACGGGACAGACCTAGAGGGGTTTTTCGAGCCTGAGAAATCGCACCTAGCACTTCTCAAGAGCCTAAACCTAACAGACTCCACGCTTGAGAACATACTTCATAGGAACATAGAGAGGCTTTTAAAGGCTTGAAGCACGGAGGGGCTAACGCTGAACCGTTCTAACGCTTAAACATCTAGGCTTCGCAGAATTTTTTGTTTAAATACTGAGGTTTGAAACTGTTCATCTATGAGCTTTTCCGTCTCTAAGCTTGGCTTTGGGTCTTGAGGATGTCTGGGCTTCTTCGGAGTCTCGTTATATCTATTCGATTCTTGTTGGGTTCTAAGCCGCGTATGCAGGTCGAGGGGATATTAACGTAAACACGTTAATTATTTTCAACCTCGATTATTTTTCCCACCCCATATTCTATGAAATCCTCCTTATATTCCTCTCTAAACGCCTCTCTAACAAGATCACCTGTGCAGTGGGATGGTGCAACCTTTTTCACCCCGAGCTCCCTAAACTCTTTAACCACACTTATAGGAGGATTATGAAAGCCTCCGACGACTAGATAAACATCCTTATTCATCAACTCTTTTGCCTTCTTAACGATGTTCACGATCCCGGGATGAGCGCAGCCGGTGATAACTATCAACCCATTTTTCGAATCTATGATTAACGATTGCTCTTCCGGAGGACCGTAAAGTTCTCCGGTGGTGTAGACGAAATCGGAGATCTTTCTTGGCCCTGAAACCTCCACGAATTTAGCCCCTTTATCTATTATCATATCTTTAACCGATTGGGGAAAAGAAGCTGGGATGAAGACGGTGACGTTATCGTTCTCCTCCAGGAAGCCTTCCAGCCCTCCCACGTGGTCGCCATGAATATGGGAGATAACGACTTTCTTAATCGATAGGGGGCTGATACCTAACTTCCTCATGTTGAAGAGTAAAATTTCCGAGTTTCCCCCAGTATCAAATAGTATCAACTCCTTAGGAGTTTTTATTACAGTGGCGAAACCCCATGAGGTTTTCAAACCGGGTTCCACCTGGTAGTTATCATAAACGGAAATTAAGGTTATTTCCGAGGCTGTAGGAGAAGGATGCGTCGATCTAGGTATGGGGTTCGATGCGGGTGTCGGATAAAAAACGCTCACATAGCGATAATAAGCTACCCCACCGAGAAGACCCAAAACAGCTAAAAACATTACGATTAAGCATACCGCTTTAACCCTCGTTCTAGAACCCCCTCCTTACCACTTTAAATATACGCGTAATAAAGTTTACTTAGTTATGGAAAACAGGGCATCATGGTAAACTCTACTCCGACGATCTCTACGGGCTTTAGAGGTGGCCAGCGTGCCTGAACACAAGTTTTCTTTAGGTACTTCCCTTACGTCGCCTCTGGATGGGGTTTACCCTAGCTGGACCTGGAAACCCTAGAACGGCTTAGACGGTTGCTCGAGCAGGTCAGGGTTTAGGCCGCTACTTGACCTGCCCCTCATCTTCGAGAAGCTCTCAGACTTGGTGAAGCTAAACATCATTAAAGAAGAGTAGTGAAGGAGCCCTGCAGTCCATGTCTCTTCCTTGCCGAATCCATCAGTTCGAGAGGTTATTATTCTTCTTGTATAGGTGGGCTAGTAGTGATATTTAGAAGAAGTATGAGCGCTGAAAATAGGGGGGTCATGTTTCTCTAAGTAGAGCTGCGAAATCCTTCTCTGCTCTTACTCTTTTCAAGTCCTTGTCATATTCCATGAGACCTATTCTCACGAAAGAATCTATCAGCTCATGCATAAGGTTTTCAGAGATGTTTAACGATTTACAGAGTTCTGGTACATTATGCCATTCCCCGTCAGAAAGAGCCTCAAGAAATCTATCTAGTCGACCTCGGTCACGCATTTTCGCATAAAATTCTTCCACCCCCTTATTTCATCAATAAAATTTTCCACATTTATACATGTAAATTAAAAAGGAGGAAGGGTTAAAGTATTTCAAATCTCGTTCTCGACCCATCTTCTGTGAAGTATGTGAGCCTACTCGTGGTTCTTACATAGTCGAAGAGAGGTCTATCGGGTTTCCATCCTTTCTCTAAGGCCAGAGCAACCATTCCCAACATAGCTAGGGGATCTAAATCGCCGGAATATCTACGATGCAGGTTGAAAGCCCCATAAATGTTAGCTGCCAACTTATATCCCTCGATTACAAAGTCAACTTCACCGGATGCGAGAATTCGGAATACCGAAATGACATGCGAAGGAGCTGACACTCCTCCGGTTAACCCCTCGAAACGGCATCGCCTCACTAGTCGGCTACTTCTCAGCAGTGACACGTAGTCATCGACGCCATTAAGGTTGAGCAGCCTAGTTTGCCCTAGAAGATAAGTTAGAGTTCTTGCGTAATTTCCTAAGAGACTTGTCTGAGCAATGCCTAATGCTTGTGTTAGAGTCCTCGCCATGGTGTGGCTGTGCAGTATGAAAAGCTTTAAAGCGTTTACACTCAAACCACGAAAAGAATCCTGCGAAGCCTGACTAAGGACCAAGAACCCAACCTCCTTTAAGCCGAGAGCGATATGAGCTTGAAACGATCATTCTTCTCAATTCCTCCTCCCCTTCTACCCTAGAATCGGCTGGATTCGATGGAATTTCCACGCTGAAGTCAAAGCTGAGATTGCCCATTTTCCACGCTACAATAAGCATTCTTAGAAAGGTCTGGATGCAGCCCTTACCCTCCAAGCCAAGGCTCTTACAAAGCTCTTGCAGGTCTCTATACTCTTTTTCACCGATTTTAATAGTCTTCCAAAAAGACAAACCCAACACATCCTGTAAGATCCCTTAACCAGGTACCCTTCCGAGAAGAAGAAACCTTTAGGGACCTTGAAAGGTATTCCTACGTAATTTTATTTAAGCTTTATGGTTACTTTATGTATACTTACAAGTTATCAAACTTAATTTATTTCTCGTAAAAACATATATACTGGGTTTTCTTGTTAAAACATGGTGTGCTTGTTTTCGTGTAATAGGTGCATATTATGGGTCGTAAACATTTAAGCATTAGATCTGACGTTTGGGAAAGAATACAAGAGTTTTTCACCCAGCATGAGGAGGTTCTCAAGGGGCTTAGAATCTATAACCCCACAAGCCTCATAGAGCTGGCTGTCTTAGACTGGATGGCCTTTTTCGACGAATACGTAGAACGGTTCGGTCAAACGCCTAGACTGCTTTCCATCTTAACAATAAACGCTATCGCTAGGATGGGAAAATCCACGAAAAGCAGGGAAGAGGACAACCATCGGTAGACAGATTTTTTCTCAACCGAGCCTTCTCAAACAGGAGTTGTCTAAAGAGGGGGGTTTCGATTATTTTCCCCTCTTACTAGGCCGTGGATAGGAAAACCAGAGTTTCTATGGTACAGTCACCTCTCTAGGCCATGGTGTTCTAAGGTACTCCTCGACTAATCAACGTTGACGGATACCCTTACACTTCCATTCTGAGAGAAGGAGGCTGATGCTTATAGTAGGCATATATCCGCTAATATCGTTCGATGATTAAAAGTGCGCGTCGAAGCCATGGAAAACTATATGTGGCTCCTCTAGGAGGCTCAAAGAAACCCAACAAACCCCTCTTTGACGGTACGTGGCTGTTTATATACGTCTTGGTTTTCCGTCTTTACTTGGGGAGGGTGTTTGCTCAGGGGCTATGAGCGTGGGTTTGAGGATGCTCTCGAGCTTGCCCTGCTCAAGGTTAGGACCGCTGGCTCGCTGGCTGAGGCTAGGAGGGAGCTTGAAGGTCTGCTTGGGCTTGTTAAAGAGA
>LUCB01000035.1 GCA_001593865.1 Candidatus Bathyarchaeota archaeon B24 | reverse complement strand
AAAGGTTCCAGGTGAGGCTGGTTTAGAAGCGCAGAGGATAATAGATGCAGCTTATAAGTCTTCTAAACTTGGTGCAGCTGTGAAAGTTTAACAAGAGATACCTGTGCTACACTCCCTCCACTTTACAGGCCCATAGCCTCTAGGCTCATCTGAGGTACTTACTGCGCCCTTCCGAAGAATAAGCATATAGCGTTTCCAGACCAAAAAGCCACTTCACCCACCCCATATCAACTCTACGGTTTCCCTGTCTCATGGCTTTACCTGTTAAAAGTAGATTCTCGAAGTTCTAAGTAGCGCCTGAATTGTCATGCAAGATCCTTTTGCCGAGTCTTTTCAGAACCCCGATGAACTTCTCGATTTTCTTGAGGTATTCACCTGATCTGATTTCACCTTCTCTGATACTGATCTCGGCTATGGGCTTCTTGGGAAGCAGCTCCTCCATCTGCCTGAATATCCTTCCCTCGCTTATACCGTAGGTGGTGAAGAGCGCTACCTCCTTTATCTTATGACCATGCATCGTCAAGTATGCTCTTACTGGTGAGGAGAGGCTTCCCGCCCAGACCGGGGAACCTATCACCACTACATCGTATTCCTCTGGATTCTTTTTGACGGGCTGGATGGCAGCAGGTCTCCTACGCAAGGCCTCATATCCGGATCTAAGAAAGCCGATTACCCCCAGCCTATTCTCATAATCTCTTATATCCTCGACTTCAGCTTCTAGGCTCTTGGCTATTGCCTCGGCCACCCGCCTCGTATTCCCCGTCCTGGAATAATAGGCGACCAGCACTTTCATAGGATTGCTCTAAGGAGCACTAGCTTCCGAAAATGTTTAAGTCTTTCGAGCGCGCCTCGGAGGATATGCCAAACAGAAATCGCTCCCATTATACATACTCTTGGGAATAACACCTATTGGATTCGGTCTGTGGATCTTTCTTGCCGTAAGCGGAATCGGTCTCTGGCTGACCGATAATTTGGGAGTCTGACCATCCCTCATCATAGGTTTTACCGTACCCTACATCATAGGAGCTTTCGTAGGCGACTGGATAGGCGAACGGAGAAACCATCGCCTGCTGTTAAGCCCTTGAAAATCCTTGACTACATTAGAGGCTCTTAAAGCATCACAAACCGAGATTATAAACGTATTTTGTGCGTGCGGGGGGTGGGATTCGAACCCACGAAGGCCTACGCCACAGGATTTCCAATCCGGCCCTTGGTTTCTATGGATCTTAAGTCCTGCGCCTTTGTCCTGACTCGGCCACCCCCGCCTGGTTTATTCTTTCGAGCTACTGGGGTTTAAATTTTACCGCTTTTTAAACCGCAGGAAATAGAAACATTTATATATAACCTTAAGGAAGGGTGTTATGCCCAAGTTCCAGGCGCTCTGCTTCTCCTCGAGTAACTTAGAGGAGGGGGTGCCTGGTTTATGTGGGAGGTGGTTTGATGGGTGTGGTAAATGTTAAGAGGGGGGAGCTGGAAGAGTTGGCTACCGGTAAGTCTAGTAAGCCTTCCCCCAAGACTTTGGACGCTTGCCCCGAATGTGGTAGCTCGAATATAATTATGGATTATAGTAAGGGCGAGCTTATCTGTGGCGATTGCGGCCTTGTTATAAGCAGCCATGTTATGGATAGGGGTCCTGAGTGGAGGGCGTTCACCCAGGAGGAGAGGGAGGAGAGGACCCGGGTCGGTATACCTATCTCATACTCGGTTCACGATAAGGGCTTATCGACCGTCATAACCCGGGTCAACAGGGACGCGTTCGGACGTGAGCTTCCTCTCGACACAAGGCTTAGAATGCTAAGGCTGAGAAAGTGGCAGATAAGAAGCAGAGTCCACTCCTCGATAGAGCGGAACCTAAGCCAGGCTATGGCTGAACTCGATAGGCTGTCCGATAAGCTTAACATACCTCCGCCTGTTAAGGAGCGGGCTGCTCTCATCTATAGGAAGGCTCTCGATAAGGGTTTGGTCAGAGGACGTAGTATAGCCGCTATCGCTGCCGCTTCTCTCTACGCTGCATGCCGTCAAACAGAGACCCCTAGAACCCTCAAAGAGGTCGCTGAGGTGAGCATAATCTCCAAGAAGGATATAGCCCGCTGCTACAGGCTTCTGCTTAAGGAGTTAGACCTCAGGATGCCCATAGCCGACCCTGTTAAATGCGTCTCGAAGATCGCGTCTAAGGTCGGTATAGGCGAGAAATGCCAGCAGATCGCGATAGATATACTCAGAAAGGCTCAGGAGGTTAAAGCAGCCTCGGGTAAAGACCCCATGGGTCTAGCCGCGGCCGCGCTATACATCGCCTGTACGATGGAGAAGGAGAGGAAGACGCAGAAGGAGATCGCCGAGGCTGCTAACGTCACAGAAGTTACTATAAGAAACCGGTACAACGGTCTGAAGAAAGCGTTAGGGCTAAACTTTTAGCTCTTCCCGCTCCCTCTAACCCTATGTTTTTCCTTGGAAACTTTAGCCGTTACTCTACCTCTATGTTAGCCTCTGGGAACCCCATCTTCACGAGGTATCGTTTAACCTTATCCCTGTGGTCTCCTTGGAGAATAACCTTGTTGTTCTTAGCGGTTCCACCGCATGCGCATACGGTTTTAAGGTCTTGAGCTATTTTACGCAGGTCTATGTTCTTGTCGTTTATACCCTCGATTATGGTCGCGGGTTTACCGTATCTTCTCCGTTCAAGCTTCACGACGATCCTCTGTTGCTCCTTACTTATCTCGCCGCAGATGCATAGGTCCTTCGGTAAACCACAAACTTTACAGATCTCCTGCATCCCCGTCCTCCTGAGTCTTGAAAATAGGTAGAATCCAACTAAGATATAAAACTTTTCTCACGACGGGAAACCATAAAAATTGGTTTTGGAAGCTTAAAGCCTACCTAGTAGGACCTCGACTCCAGGTAGCTTAGCGCCTCTGATGTATTCTATGAAAGCCCCACCTGCAAGGCTTACGTAGCTAAACCTGTCGTATAGCCCCAGCTTCTTCAAAACAGCCGCCGTATCTCCCCCACCCGCCACCGTGTATGCTCCGCTCGTAGCGACCGCTTCGAAAACCCTCCTAGTACCCTCTATGAAAGCCTCCTTCTCGTAAACCCCCAGCGGCCCGCTCACGAGTATCGAGTTAGCGCCTGACAAAGCGTTCACATAGAGGTCGGCTGTTTCGCTACCTATGTCGGATACCGGTTTCTCCGACGGTAGCTCCGAGACCTTGACCTCGACCCTCTTACCGTCGAAGTCTAAGGCAACGTCCACCGGGGTCTTAATCATCTCACCATACTCATCGAGGAGCTTCTTAGCCTCTGGTGCCAAGTCGTATAGTCCCTTCCTCTTAAGGATCTCCACGTTCACATCGCCTAGCTCTACACCCTTGGCCATAAGGAACAGCTGGGCTACCAGGCCGCCGGTGAGTATCTTATCGGCTACGCCCCTGCTGAGCATGTAGCCTATTATACCCACGGCCTTTTCAGCCTTGGCTCCCCCGAGGATGCATACCATAGGCTTCTCCGGGCTTTCAAGAACCTTAGATAGGGCTTTAAGCTCTCTTTCCATAACCCTCCCGGCGCAGACCGGCTTAAGAGGGGCGAACCCCACTATCGACGCGTGGCTCCTATGGGCTACTGAGAAGGCATCTAAGACGAAGACGTCTATGAGCGGCGCAAGCTCTCTGACAAACTCGGACTCAGCATGCTCCTGGGGGCTTCTACGTTTAGTCTCCTCTGGAAAACTCCGCACGTTTTTAAGTACCAAAACCTCCCCTGGTTTAAGCCCGCGTATGGCTTTCTTAGCCTCTTCACCGAACAGGTCATCCACATACTTAACGGCTTTACCGAGGGCCTCACCAAGTCTCTCGGCATGACCCTTAAGAGACTCGACGTAGTCGGGTTCACCGGGCCGACCTTGATGAGCGACCACAACCACCTTGGCACCTTTCTCACAAAGCTCTCTTATCGTCTCTGCGTGAGCCCTGATCCTAGTATCGTCGACTATCTCCTTAGTAGCAGGATCTATCGGCACGTTGAAGTCTGGCCTCACTAGAACCGTCTTACCTTTAAAGTCAAAATCATCTAAGGTCGGGATCTTAGACATAGCTCTACCTCCACTAATGGATAGATCGTGATTTTCGAAAGAAAAGTGAGAAAACTAGTTGTTAAGGCTTTCTAGTAGAGAACCTTGGGAATCCTAAGAGTCTTGTCTGTCTTCTCTAGACTTCTCTTCCAATCCTTCTCTATCAGTGTTAAAGCCCTTATAGCATCTACGTTCTCAGGTATCACATCGTTCTCGTTGGGGCATGCTGCTGCTAGGAGCACCTCCTTACCTTCTATCACGGTCACTAAGTCTTCCCAGACCGGTATCGTATATATGTCCCCCCTTGGAAGACCTACGTCACGGCTTATCTCGATGACTGCCCCTAGACCGATAACCCCGTCGCTCATTCTCACAAGGCTGAGCCTAGGCTCCTTATTCAAAGCTTCGATGATATCTTCACGTGTGACAGCTTGCTCCAGATGTATGTCGTATAGGTGGAAGTGATACATGGTATGAGCTGCTTTAACCGCTACGCTGTATAAGTCCGGTATGGCGTCGTGGATCACCGTTTTCACATCGGGAGCATGGTGGCTCGGGAATGTCGAAGGTACAACCGTGTTCATTATACCCCGTGTATCGGTCTTGACAGGATCCGTAGCCCTACGGACTAGAAACATCCTTGCCTTTGAGACCTTGAAGTTTGTGTATAACGCGTGGAATATCCTACAGGCCGCGGTGGTGTTGCAGGAAACAACCCTAGCGTATCTATGCCCAGCCTCGGCTTTTTCAAGGGCTTCATCGTAGTTGCATTGACATACAAAGCTTAAGCCTGCAACCTCATGTTTTTCACCGCCTTCAAATATCGCTTTAACACCATACTTATCGTATAGAGCCTCCTTATTCTTAGCTCCGAATCCGCCGGGTGCACAGTCCACCACGACATCTAAGGCACCGTTTTTAAGGAGATCCTCGAGTGTCCCATGGACATCTATTCCAGCTTTTTTCATATCCTCGACTCTCTTAGGGTCTGAGACGCTGCAGTATACGGTATAGCCTTTTCTCTGAGCCATCTTTACGCGCCAGTCGCCGACGACATCCGCGATTCCGACAAGCTCCATATCGTCTTGAAGAGCCACGGCATCTGCTACTCTCTTACCGATTACTCCATACCCGTTTACGAGTACTTTAACCTTGCCCATGACGACCCCCAATGTTTTAATGAATTTATACTATTAAGGTTTTAGTAGAGTTCAACCGTCTCAACCGTCATAGTCTCTGTGTCTAATATTGCCACCGTAGATTTACCTGTTAAATACCCGCAAGCTTCTCCAGGGTTGATAATCAGGCATTCTCCGACAGTCTTAACCTCTGGCTTATGCGTATGACCTCTGACTACGACTTTGTACAGGTTGCTTAAAGCTACTGCTTTGACTATTCTCTCATCTACACCATGTAGCACGGCTCCCTTCAGACCATCGACCTCGAACTCCTCAAACCAGTTTAACCTAAACCCGAGCTTTTCACCTCTCTCTCTAAGCTTCTCCTTCTCCCCGTCTATGTTCCCAAAAGCTCCCACCAAACCACAGTTGAGGCTCTGAAACCTCATCAGAGCAAACGGGGCGCACCAGTCTCCGGCGTGGACGACTAGTTTAACACATCTATCGTTGAACAGCTTCACAGCCCTGTCGATCGCCAGTATGTTGTCATGCGTATCCGATATCAGACCGACAAGCATGCAAACCCCCTCCTAGAGTAATTCAAAGCCAGAGCTTAAATGCTTGAGGGTTAACATAAGATTTTAAATGAATGATATTTCCAAGCCTTTCAGGTTAACAGCAAATCCCTATGAGATTGTGAAAGTACTTAGCAGGGTCATTCTAGACAGGTTTAGAGCGGTTTCCGGGGTTGTCCGCAAGCTTCGTGAAAGCGGGGTTTTCGACGAGGCTGTGTTCAGCGAGTATAGTAGGCTACTGAAGGCTGTTGAGTGGGTCAGAGAGGGTGAGGATGGTGTAGGATGGAGGTATTTCGCTATGGAGGGTGGAAGGCTCTTATTAGCTGAGAAGCTTAGGCTTAGGAGCGGTATGAGGGTTTTAGATGTCGGCTCCGGTGACGGGTGGTTCTCAATTCAAGCAGGCTTCACCTATCCAAACGTCGAATTCCACGGTGTAGAGTTGTCTGAGGAGTTTGCTGAGGCTAAGGAGTATGCTAAGGTTTTCGGCTTAGCCAACACGAGCTTTTACTACTTCAACGCCTTCAACATGCCCTTCCCAGACCGGTGTTTCGACCGCGTAGCCATGTTCTTCAGCTTGGCAAACATAGCTTTAAACCGTGAATCAGCTCAGAGGCTCTTCATAGAATGCCGTAGAGTTTTAAAAGATGGAGGGCTAATCGGAATATCTGAACCATTCCTAGAGGACTTTCCGAAAGAGCTCAGAGAGCTCCTCGTACGCTTATATAGGCTTAGCCGTGAGAGCTGTGAGAGCATTTTAAGGTTTAAAGATGTTGAGGAGGCTCTTACGGAGGCTGGGTTCCGCATATTAGAGGTGAACGTGATCACACTCCACACAACGGGTTCACCTATTCATAGGGCGAAACGCTACCTTGAAGACTACTATGGTTGTGAGGTCCCGGTTAAACTCATCGACCGCTTGAAGGTGGACAGAGTTTGGGTTAGGGACGACCCTCCGCAGTACCGCTTAATCGTGGCCGCCAACCCTTAGCTGCCTGGGCTCTGCTTTTAAACAACCTAAACCTATCTTTGGTTGGGTATGTGTTCAGAGGGTTTAACCGATTTGGAGATGCACGCTGAGGAGCTTAACGCCATGTACCCTGGAGTTTCAGAGCTTCAGCTAGACGTTTAAATGCTTACGGTGAGGCACTATTTTCAAAAACGGCAGGAGACTTCTAGGAACCTCCGCTATCTCATCTGTCTTATAACGTCCTCCGGTATCGGATTTTCGATCACTAAACCATATTTCTCTGCGAGTTTTTTCACATGCTTATCGTTAGTCGACACTATTGGAATCCTATTGTCTAATGCCGTCGCCACGAGAAGTGCGTCTCCTAAAGGCACGTTCTCTCGGACGGCTATGTGAAAACCACGGGTTGAAACCTGTACTAGGTTCAACCCCTCGGCTACGGCTAATATCTTCTTAGCTACAGCTACTCTCGGACGTACACGATAATGCCAATACAGTACATTATAGGTTTCAAGCAGTGTAACCGGGGTTACGTAAACCCTGATCTCCCCCTTCAGAGCTCGTTCTATAAGCGGTCTTGTATATGGGGTCGCTACGTGGTTCTCTAAAAGCGCGTAAGAGAGTATATCGGCATCTACGATCCTCATTCCTTCAAAGCCCCGTAGATGTGTTTAGCTTCGCTAGCGTCTTTTAACGCTAGTTCCCTATCCTCTACACGAAGAACTACCTCATGGAAAACTTTTAAAGGATCCATCGCTTTCCTGATCACAATCACATCACCATGCTCCTCGACTACCACTTCATCACCTGTTTCCACGAGCCCCTGCTGGTAGAGTGATCCTCCATCGTCCATCTACTCGTGCTTTACCCACGCCCATACCCACACCCACTAAGGACCTACGTATCATATAAAAATTACCACCGCAGTCGTTTAATGTATAGGATCGAGAGGGGGTCTTTTAAACAACCTTCCCTAGATTTATTTTATCGATGATGAGAGACATTCGGTCGGAGGCTTTAACGAGTAGAGAGATGTACGCTGAGGAGTTGAACGCGATGTATCTCGGGGTTTCGGAGCTTCAGTTGATGGAGAACGCCGGTGCCTCGGTGGCCAGAGAGGTCCTCTTAAGGTTTAGACGTAGCGATAAAGTCGTCATATACGCGGGTACCGGTGGAAACGGTGGAGACGGCTTCGTAGCGGCTAGGCACCTGGCATACCACGGTTTTCGGGTTAAAGTAGTTCTCATAGGTAAGGTTGAAAACGTTAAGCGGTCGTCTTCCAAGGTTAACCTAGAGGCTTTGTTGAACATGGGTGAATCGGTTGAGTTTGTCGAGGCCTACGATTCGTCTATGCTGAAGGTCGAAGACGCCGACGTTCTTATAGATGCGATGCTCGGCTATGGCGTCAGGGGAAATTTACGACAGCCGATACTACAGGCGGTCGAGGTTTTCAACCGGTCGAGTGGGTTTAAGATAGCGG
>LUCB01000018.1 GCA_001593865.1 Candidatus Bathyarchaeota archaeon B24 | reverse complement strand
CTCGAGCTTGCCCTGCTCAAGGTTAGGACCGCTGGCTCGCTGGCTGAGGCTAGGAGGGAGCTTGAAGGTCTGCTTGGGCTTGTTAAAGAGAGGAAGCTGGATATACTCGACAGCCGACGCGACAACCCGTGTAGAAGATGCAGGTACCGGGATGAATGGGCTGGTTGCACCGCCTTAGAGTGCTGGAGGGATGTTAGAGAGCCTAAGCCGGAGGTGGGTAGTAAATGAGCTCTCTGGTTTCAATACTCGACGAGCAGATCATCCGCGTCAAGCAGGTCTTGAAGCAGGTGGCTGACCGTAGACGAGAATTATTCGTGAAGGTTACGGAGCTTGCTAGGCACTATAGCGACTACACCCGGAAAACCTTTACAGCTACTACTCCAAGGCAGAGCCCTATCTAACCCTTGGAATAACCGCTTAAAACACCTTAGGAATTTTCCTAAGGCTCCATAAAACAAAGATAAGCCGTTTCCAAGCTTATTTTCAAGAATAGATGGCGGACCCGGTGGGATTCGAACCCACGACCGACAGCTTAGGAGGCTGCCGCGCTATCCTGGCTGCGCTACGGGTCCACTTTAGAGTTGTGGATATACTCTGATATTAGCGTTACTCTATTTTTGACCGTCGGCTTCCACACGGTCTCTTCTCGCCTTTATAGACCTGGTGGCGACTATGTTCACGTCCAGGTCTAGGAGGTTTCGGGCTATGACTTGGCCGAGCCTGACCGGGGCTTTAACCCTGAGCCCTGCTAGGGCTTTTGAGGCTTTCAGAAGGAGGTTTTTCGGTATGGGTTTGCTCGTTTTAACGGGTACCACCGGGAGCTCTCCGTCGTCGACCGGTATGACCGTTATCAGGACCCTGGACGGGTTCTGAGCCTCCTCGAGCCCGTAGGCTAAACCCCTCCTACAGCCGTATCCCTCGACCTTCCATTCCCCATCCTCTTCCGTCACGGTCAGCCTACACCCGACCGGGCATAGGATGCAGGTAACCTCGATCCTTCTCAAGGCTCTACACCAGCTTAACGGTCAACCTCTCAGCCTTTAAAACATCCTCGGCTTTAAGGGTTAGGGTTATCATCTCCGCAGGTCTGACAGACCTGAGTCTGACCGATTTCCCAAGCTCGGGTATCAGGAGCCTAGCGTTCTCAGACGGCGATGACGCTCTGAGGTAGAGCTTAACGTCTCTGAAGCCTGCTAGGAGCTGGGGGACCACGAACCTCAGCCCATCCCCGACCCTAACCCTCTTCCAAGACGCGGACCTGAAGCCTCCATCCTCTATAAACCTGTAGGCAGACTCGGCCGCAAGCTCACCCTGCTCCATAGCGTGCTCCACAAGGTCGTTTATGACCAAGGCGTTACCCGCCGCGAAGACCCCTGGTAGGCTCGTCTCAAGAAACTCGTTCACGACAGGGCCGCCGGTTTTAGGGTCGATCATAGCCCCAGCTCCGGCTAGAAGCTCAACCCTTGGAATGAGACCTACCGCTATAACCAGCAGGTCGCAGGGTATCCTCTTCACGGTCTCCTCCCTAGCCCTCAAGTTTTCATCCACCTCAGCCACCAGAACGGATTCCACCCTCTTAGAACCCTCGACCGCTAGGACCACATGGCTCAGCAGGAGAGGTATCTGATAGTCTTCGAGGCACTGGACGACGTTCCTTAGAAGCCCTCCCGGGTAAGGCATAAGCTCCACGACCGCTTTAACCTTAACCCCCTCGAGAGTCAATCTTCTAGCCACTATGAGGCCTACGTCCCCAGACCCGGCGACCACGGCCTCGCGGCCGGGGAGGATGCCCCATACATCCATCATCTCCTGAACCTCCCCTGCCGTGTATACGCCTGCCGGTCTGGAGCCTACTATACCGGCCTCGAAGCATGTCCTCTCCCTGGCACCCGCCGCGTAGACGACGGTTTTAGCCCTAAACCTGAACGCACCCCTCGGGGTTAGGACCTCTGCCGTCTTCGATAGATAGGATTCGTATCCCATCCTAACCGTATGCGCCTCGGTGTAGACATCGACGTCTAGGGATGAAACCCTATCTATGAGCTTCTCCGCAAGCTCGCAGCCGGTCATATCCCTCCCGTATCTATGAAGCCCGAAGCCCGGGTGTATGCACTGGGGTAGAATACCGCCCAGCCACCTCCTCTCGTCGACGAGCACAACCCTCCTAACCCCAAGCTCTGAGGCTCTAGCGGCGGCTGCGAGACCCGCAGGCCCTCCCCCGACCACCAGGAGGTCGACTCTTCTAGTCGGCAACGTCCTCACCCTCGAGGAGGCTTTTTACGTCTCCGACCCCGAGCTCCGAACCCGTCCCTTTAACCGTGATGCTCCAGATGGGTTTTCCAAGCTCCCTAGCCAGTATCGCGGCTATCCTCAGTCTACAGAAGGCTCCTTGACACCGCCCCATACCCGCTCTCGTCCTAAACTTGACGCCGTCTATGGTCTTAGCGCCTCTCCTTATGGCGTCTACAACCTCGCCCTCCGTGACACCCTCACACCAGCAGACGACCCTACCGTAGGAGGGGTTTCTCGAAACGGTCTTCTCAAGCATATCCCAGCCGAGACCCATGATCCTCAACCCAGCCCTCCTCTCGGCTTTCCACCTCTTCTTGAAACCGTGATCCAGACCGTTCAGCCTCATGAGCCTGAGGATTTCCAAGGCCACAGCCGGGGCGGCGGCTAGCCCAGGAGACCTCATGCCAGCCGCTTCCACAAACCCCTCAGGCTCTTCGAGAACCCTCACTATGAAGTCTCCCCCGGAGGGTTGAGGTCTCAAGCCGCTGAAGACCCTTATCACCTCTCTCTTACCCGGAAGCTTCTTGACGAGCTTAGAGGCCTCCCTCCAGACGTAGGCCAGCCCCTCCTTAGTGGTGTAGGTCTCCTCCTTAGCGTCCCTGGGGAGGTCGACCGCGTTGGGGCCTATCATAAGGTTTCCGGCGACCGTGGTCTCGACCACCACCCCCTTGCTCACCGGTGTGGGGGTCGGGAAAAGTATCCTAGAAGGCTTCGGACCGGCGTCTTTATCGAAGACAAGGTACTCCCCCCTTCTAGGCGTTATGGTATAGTCGCTCACGCCAGCCATCCTAGCTATCTCGTCCGCGTAAAGCCCAGCCGCGTTCACGACCCACCTGGCACCTATGAAGCCACGGCTCGTCTCCACACCCTCGACGGAGCCGTCTTTAACCCTAACCCCCTTCACCAGGGTTTCGGTGAGTATTTTAACCCCGTTTTCGACGCAGTTTTCGGCTAAGGCGACCGTGGCCTCGTAGGGAGATAAGACGCCTGCAGTGGGGGACCACAGGGCCTCGACCACGTCCTCGGAGACCATAGGCTCTAGCGCCCTAACCTCCTCGCCGTCCAGTATCCTGAGGGCTGGGACACCGTTTCTGATACCCCTAGCGAGAAGCTCCCTCAAAACCCTACGGTCCTCCGAGCTTCTGGCGAGCACGAGGGAGCCGCACCAGTCGACCGGTATGCTAAGCTGCTCAGCCCAGGTCGTCCACAGCCTGTTCCCCTTGACGGCCAGCCTCGCCCTGTTCGGGTACTTAACCGGGTCGTCGTCGTAGCCTGAGTGGATTATACCTGTGTTTGCCTTACTCGCCCCCCAGCCTACGTCAGCCTCTTTCTCAACCACCACGACCTCGAGCCCTTCTAAAGCGGATAGGACCCTAGCGATGCTTAAGCCCACGACCCCGGCTCCGACCACGACCACCCTATCCAGCATACCTAGCCCACCCCATAGACCTCTCGACAGCCCTCCTCCAAGTCGAGTAAAGCCTCTCCCTCCTCTCCACGCTCATGGACGGGTAGAAGACCCTGTCCAGGGACCAAACTCTCCTGAGCTCGTCTAGGCTATCCCAAACGTCGACGGCTAACCCCGCGGCGAACGCAACGCCTAGGGACGTCGTCTCCAAGACCTTAGGCCTGACCACAGGTATCCCGGCTATGTCCGCTTGAAGCTGCATAAGGAAGTCGTTTCTAGAAGCCCCTCCGTCGACCTTAAGCTCTCTAAGCTCCAAACCCTCCCTCTTAGAGGCCTCGAGCACCTCCCTAACCCTGAAAGCTATAGACTCTAAGACCGCTCTGGCGACGTGGCTCTTGGAGGTCCTCCTGGTGATGCCTATTAGGAGGCCTCTAGCGTATTGATCCCAGTGAGGCGCCCCGATCCCGGCTAGGGCGGGGACGAAGTAAACCCCACCTGTGTCCTCGACGGATGAGGCTAGCCTACTGACCTCCTCCGGCGTCGACGCGATGCCGAGCCCCTCTATAAGCCACTGAACCGCGGCTCCCGTCACGAATATACTCCCCTCAAGCGCATAGGTAGCCGACCCACCTATCTGCCAGGCCACCGTAGATAGAAGCTCCTCCGAAAGCTTAGGTCTCTGACCTAGGTTGACCAGTATGAAGTTCCCGGTCCCGTATGTGCACTTCCCCTCACCGGCCTTGAAGCATGTCTGACCGAATAAGGCGGCTTGCTGGTCGCCGAGGTCACCGCTTATCGGAGCCTCGACGCCTAGAACACTCTCAGAGGTGTAGCCGTAGACGTAGCTAGACGGCTTAACCTCCGGTAACAGGTCCTCCGGTATTCCGAGCGCTTCGAGTATCTCCCGGTCCCACTCCAGCCTATGGATGTTGAACATCATGGTTCTAGAGGCGTTGCTAGGGTCTGTCGCATGAACCCTACCCGAGGTAAGCCTCCATATGAGGAACGTATCTATGGTTCCGAAGAGAACCTCCCCCTTCCTGACCCTCTCACGTATGCCTCTTAGGTTTTCGAGCATCCACTTGACCTTGACGGCGCTGAAGTAGGAGTCTGGGACCAGCCCGGTCCTCTCCTTTAGAAAGCCGTAGGATTCCCTCCTCAGCTCTTCCACCATGTCGGCGGTCCGTTTGTCCTGCCAGACTATAGCATTGTACACCGGTTTGCCGTTTCTTCTATCCCAGAGGACGGAGGTCTCCCTCTGATTTGTAACCCCGAGGCAGGAGACCCTACGACCCTCTGGAAGAGACCTTAAGACATCCCTCGAAACGGTTAAAGCAGCTTCCCATATCTCTTCGGGGTTATGCTCGACCCAGCCAGGCCTCGGGTATATCTGGGTGAACCCTCTCCGGGAGGAGGCTATCTGCCTACCACCGGAATCCCACAGGATCGCCCTGACACTACTCGTGCCTGCGTCTATCGTAAGTATACACTCTTCATCCATTAACCCTCTCTAGGAGATGACCGTCGATCATTATTTAACCGTTTCCAAAACGTTCAGAGCTCCAGCTTAGTCTTCCCTATGTACTCCTCAAGCCTCTCGTAAAGCTCCCTGTATATCTTTAGGCTGTAGTTTAAAGCCTCGTCGACCGTCATCTTCCCCTGCTCCACCTCACCCATGACCTGCTCGACAAGCCTACGGGTCTCAGGGGTGACCAGCTGACTGTTTACATCCCCCAGCAGGTTTATCAGCTTCTCCCCGAGCCTGGTCAGTCTAAAGGTTCTACCCCTCTTCTCGGCGTAGCCTCTGCTGATAACTTTGGTGGGGTACTCGTGCCGGGTGGCATCCGTCCCTATGCCGTGCTTCTCCAAGAGCTTGAGGAGCTCGGACTCCGTGAGCCTAGGCGGCGGCTTGGTCTTCCTCGACAGAAGCTCGACCTTCAAGACCCGTAACACCTCACCCGGCTCGACATCGGGTACGCGTTTAAGCTCCTTAGGCCTGAAGTATGGGAAGACCCTGTAAAACCCCTCGTCCAGCATATACCTCCCGGTGGCGCCCATACCTATGCCCCTCAGGTTCACCTCCAGCCTCCAACGCTTCATCGACGCGTCCTCGGAGACGACGTTCGCGAGGTACCTCCGGGCTATATAGTCCCATATCCTCCCCTTGACATCTTTGTAGGGGTAGGGCTTGACCGGGTATATCGGGGGATGCGCCTTATCGTTCTTTCTACCGCTTCTAGGCTTGAACACGCCGAGCCGGGCGTACTCGCTGAGAGGCGTCGTCATAAGCATGTCTAGGACCTGTCTATGGTTCATCCTGATCCACATGTTCGTCTGCGTCCTCGGGTAGCTGATGTATCCGTCGGCGTAGAGCTGCTCGGCCAGAGCCATTATCTTAGCACCGCTTAGGCCGAGTATCTTCGTAAGCTCCTGAAGCATAGTATCCGTGTCTGTGGGCAGGGGCCTACGCTCCTTGAACGCCTCAGACTCGAAACCTGTAACCACGGCCTCCTCAGCGTCCTTAACCTTCTCATAGAGCATAGAGGCTTGCCGTTTATCGGCTATGGGCTTAGAGGAGACCGCTACCTCCTCTCCTTCAACGTCAAGTAGCGCCCTAAGCACGTAGTAGGTTTTAGGCTTGAAGCTCCTTATATCCATCTCACGCCTGTAGATGAACCACAGCGTAGGGGTCTGACAGGAGCCCCAGGAGAGTAGCTTATACTGGTATCCGCTTCTCCGGGCAGACAAGGTCAGCAACCGCGTGTAAGCGGCTCCGGTTACGAGGTCGAACTTGGAGCGGAAATACGCTTTCCAGACCCAGCCCCAGTTTAGGTCCGGCTCGAGGCTGACCCAGGCCTCCCTCAGCTCCCTCGGAGAGGTCGTGTTAAACCTCATACGCATGTACCTAACCCATCCGAGCACCTTCTTGGCGACCTGTAGAACCTCGTAGGCTATGAGCTCGCCCTCGTGGTCGTTGTCCGTAGCCAATATCAGATGACCGTTTAGGCTTTTCAGAGCCTCGACGAGCCTCCTGTAGGTCCGGGTGTCGCGGACGGTCCACCGCACCGGGGCGTCGAACAGCTCCTTAGGGCTTATCCTCCACCAGTTGTTGTACTCCGCCGGGAAGTCTAGGTTCAGCAGGTGGCCGCTTAGAGCGAACGTCCTAGGCGGAGGCGATATAGCCCTTCGTATGGCAGCTGCTACAGAGCCCTTCTCGGTAACAACTAGCATAAACTCTAGAGAATTAAACGGTAGGGTTCAGAAAAAGGTTTCCCAGAGATTCACGGTTATGGTCTCAGTCTTCGCTTTCGCTCTGGGGTATCTGTATCAGAGGCGTTAAGCCTCCCCCGCCTATTATTATGACCGGCTTCTCCATCCTCTGAAGCTGCTCCATAAGGACGTATATCCTCAGGACCTCCGGGTCACCCGTCGCGTTGTAGATGGACATCAAGGCCGATCTTATGGCTTCGGCCCTAAGCTTGATGGCCTCCGCCTCTCCCTCGGCCATTATTATCTTCTCCATAGCCGACGCGTTTGCGAGCGTGAGTATACGCTCCCTCTCATACTCGGCGGCTATCTTCTGCTGGTACGCGGCTATCTTGGCTTCTATCGCATCCTTGATCCTGCTGGGAAGCCTTATCCCTCTCAACATGACTGCGTGAAGCTTTATCGCGGAGAGGGTGGGATCCGCCTCTATCCTAGACCGATAAGCCACCTCTATCTTCGAGGCAACCTCCTCCCTATTGGATATAACCTGCTCCACCGTGTAGTCGGAGACTATATCCCTGACCACCTGACGCATTATAGGTACTAGAACTTGCTCCTCGTAGTCTATCCTCGGATAGTTTTTGACCAGGTCGAGGAAACGCTCCGGGTCTATCGAGTATGTAAACGACTCGTCCACGGTGATCTCAACCCCGTCCTTGGTCAACGCCGTTATAGGCGGGTAGTCCGCTCCCACCTCGCTCGTCATATCGATGTAGTCTATCGTGTAGAAGTCCTTGATCAACCCCTGCCACGGAGCCTTCAGGAACATCGTCGGACCCACGTATGGTCCTCCGTAGCTTCTGAACACCGGGTCATAAGTCACCGCCACCTCGCCTGGGGAAAGCCAGCATACGCACATCGGCAGGCTTACCGCTACCACGATGGCTAAGACCACTACTATGACGATAAGCTTCGTCAGGACCGAGGGTAGACGTCTCCCCCTAACCCTTTCAGGGACCTCAGGAGACCACTCCAACGCTAGACCACCGAAAACGATCTTAGAGAGGGGTGTGTATTATAGTTATCTAAAACTCCTAAGAAGGGCGTAGAGTAAGCCCGAGTATGAGGCTTATTATCATGACCACGAGCACCGTAGCAGACACGACCAAAAGGTTGCGGTCCCTGTTTGAGGCCGATACGATTATCATAGACGCTACAACCGCGTAAGGGGTCGATATGAGGGCCCCCACGCTAACCACGGCTACGGTCGACGTGAAGCCGGGCTCCAGCTGTAGGAGGTTTGACAGGAGGCTCGTGGCTAGGAGTAGCACGCTCAAGACCATACCCACCATGAAAACCCTATACGCGACCCTATCAGGCTTCAAGCACCGCCACCCCCTCTTCACGGCAGATTTATCCCAGCGCTCAACAGCAGCCCCTTACGCAGCATGTTGTATCCTAGATAGCAGGTTATCGACGCGAATACGACCTTAAGCCATTTGACTTTAAGCCTGTTCATCACCTTGGCTCCTAGAGACGCTCCCAAGGTCGTGCCTATAGCCACGGGAGCTGCGTAGCTCAGCCTCACGGCGCCGTATAGGAAGTAGACCATCGCGCTCGTCGCCGCTGTTACGCTTATCATAAACTTGCTAGTCGCTATCGACGCCTTGAGAGGCACGTTCATGAAAAGGTTCATAGCCGAGACCTTTATGAACCCACCGCCTATACCGAGTAGGCCGGAGCCCATCCCCGCGATGAAAGATACAAGCCAGCCGTGTATCGAGCCTCGGACCACGTATCCTACATCGGTTCCCAAGTTCTTGTCGAAATAGCTTCCTGAGAGGTTTAAAACCCTAGAGAGCCTATCCGGGGTCGCCTTTTTAAACCCGTCTAAACGAATCTTCTTGGTCTCAAGTTTGATCGAGCGGACCTGGGAGATGCTTACGTAGAACGCGAAAGCCGAGAATATCAGGTATAGAAAGGTTCCAGGTATCATGAGGGCTAGGAGCGCCCCGGTCAACGCCCCCAATGTCGTAGACGTCTCTAGAAACATGGCTAAACGTATGTTCGTCATCTTCTGCCTTAGATAAGCGGAGCCCCCGGATATGCCTGTTGCCACGACACCCACTATGCTTATCGCCACCGCCTCGTGGATCGGCAGGTTAAACACCGAGGTCAACATCGGCACCATGACTATCCCCCCTCCGAGACCCATGAGAGCGCCTAAGAAACCGGCTAAAACAGCCATCGCGAGAAGCTCGACCGATAAAAGAGGAGTAATCGCCGAATCACCGGGTTTAAACCTGTCGAACTCTCCGAAAACCGCGTTTATGGTGACCGGTATCGACACGGCTAGACATAGGAGCGCTAACCCCTCAGCACATCTTAGACGGCGCAAACCAAACCACCCAACCCATCCATCGGACCGTTAGACACCCTCAACTGTAGTATGCTCTGAATATAAAATGTGGGGCTCTACCGGTTGAACTCCTCGACCCTCATGAACACTTCAGGAAGGACTAGAAATCCTAGCGACGCGAAGCCTAAGACCAAACCCCAGTCTTGGAGAGTCAGAGGCTCAAGGTGGAACAACGTTCGGGTCAGCGGTATATACGGTAGTACCGCGTTGATCACTACGCTCACCAGGACCGATAGAACCAGGTATTTGTTAGTCCAAGGCTTAAATCTCAGGAAGCACCTATGCTCTGAGCGGCAGTTCCAGATGACGATAAGCTCGAAGAAGGTCGCCTGCATGAAGGCCAAGGTCCTAGCCTCGTTAAGCAGGTCCCTGTATATGAAGTAGGATATGAGGAACGAGCCCAATGTCCCTATGGCCTGGAGGATGAACGAGACCGTTACGAAGAGGAGCATGCCGTGGAATATGCCCGCCTTGGGGTCTCTAGGTCTCCTAGCCATGACGTCTCCGTCTGGCGGGTCCATACCTAGGGCGACGGCAGGCGGTCCGTCGGTCAGGAGGTTTATCCACAGTATCATGGCAGGTGTCAAGGGTACCGGCAGGTTCGCCAGCGCCGCGGCGGTTATGACGAATATCTCGTCGAAGTTGCATGCGAGTAGAAAACGTATAAACTTCCTTATATTATCATATATGACACGTCCCATCTTGACTGCTTCGACTATCGTTGCGAAGTTGTCGTCTGCGAGAACCATGTCCGCGGCTTCCTTGGTGACGTCTGTACCCGTTATACCCATGGCTATGCCTATGTCGGCCATCTTCAGAGCCGGCGCATCGTTGACACCGTCGCCGGTCATAGCCACTATATGACCTCTATTCTTTAGGGCCTGGACTATCTTGGTCTTGTGGATGGGTGAGACCCTGGCGTAAACCGTGACTTTTTCGACTATTTCTTCAAGCTCTTCTTCGCTCATCTTATCGAGGTCGCTTCCGGTTAACGCCATGCTCCCAGGCTTCCACATCCCGATCTCCTTGGCGACCGCTATAGCCGTCAGCTTATGGTCCCCCGTTATCATGGCGACTCTGATCCCCGCCTTCTCGCACATCCTATACGCCTCTATCGCCTCCCTCCGCGGCGGGTCTATCATGCCCACGAGACCGATGAACACCATGTCGCTCTCGACCTCTTTCAGCGACGGGTCTTCAAGCTCTCTGTAAGCCAGCGCCAAGACCCTAAGCCCAGAGGAGGCCATCTCGTCGTTGACGTTCAGAATCCGCCGTCGCTCCTCGTCTGACAAGGGTTTCAGCTCGCCGTCCACTAGCCGCCTCGAACACAGCGACACGACTATCTCCGGGGCTCCCTTCATGAACGCTATAAACCCTCCGTCAGGGTTCTTGTGAACCGTCGTCATACGTTTACGCTCTGAGCTGAACGGTATCTCACGGATCCTCGGCATCTCCGACTCGAGTTTTCTCCTCCATAACCCGGCCTTAGCCGCAGCCACGAGTAACGCCGCCTCAGTCGGGTCTCCGTAGATGTGCCATTTATCTCCATCTCTCCTAAGCTCGGCGTTGCAGCATAGGGCCCCGGCGGTCAGGGCAAGCCTGAGGCTTCCATCAATCTTACAAGGCTTCCCTTCTACCAGGAACTCTCCCTTGGGCTCGTAGCCGACCCCGGTGACCTCTATCGTTTTAGAACCCAGGTATATGCGTCTGACGGTCATCTCGCCCCTGGTCAACGTCCCGGTTTTATCTGAGCATATGAACGTCGTCGAGCCGAGGGTTTCGACCGACGCAAGCCGCCGGACTATGGCGTTTCTTCCAGCCATCTCCTTAGCCCCCAGGGCGAGCGTTATCGTGGTTATCGCAGGAAGACCCTCCGGCACGGCTGAGACGGCTAAGGCGACGGCTATCATGAAGCTCTCTATGAGAGGGTCTCCCCTGAAGACCTCTAACCCAAATATCGCGATGCACAAAGCCGCTATCAGGTACGCCATCCTACGAGCAAACTTGTCGAGCTTAACCTTCAACGGAGGTTCCTCGAACTCTATCGTCTGAACCTGCTCGGCTATCTTGCCGAACTCGGTGTTCATACCGGTAGCGACGACTATCCCCCTTCCCCTACCCGACACCACGTGGGTCCCCATGAAGACCATGTTTCTCCTATCGTGTAGCGGAGTCTCAGGGTCTAAGACCATCGTGGTCTTCTCGACCGGCGTAGACTCCCCGGTTAGGACAGCCTCATCCGTCCTGAGCTCAGAAGCCTCTATAAGCCTGCAGTCTGCCGGGATACGGTCGCCTTCTTCTAAGAGGACGATGTCACCGGGTACTACGAGACGCGCCGGTATGTTCTGAACCTCTCCGTCTCTGAGCACCCTAGCCTTGGGAGCCGTGAGCCGTTTCATAGCCTCTAGCGCCTTCTCAGACCTGTATTCCTGGATGAAGCCGACGACCGCGTTTATGACCACTATGGCGGCTATGACTATAGCGTCTGCGAACTCCTCAGACCCGTGGCTTATGGATATGAGAGCCGATACTACGGCGGCGAATATGAGTATGAGGACGAACAGCGACTTAAACTGGTTTATGAATATCTGAAGCGCCGAGATGCGTCTAACCTCACGTAGTTCGTTGAAGCCATACTTGCTGAGCCTCTCCTCAGCCTCCTCCGAGCTAAGCCCCCTAGGGCTTGAGCCTAGTTTAGCGTAAACCTCCTTTATCTCTAGAGAATGCCAGTGTTTTTCCATAGGGTCATCTAGCTAAACGCTGGAGCTAGATTTTAAATTTTCGTTAGACCGATGGGCAGGCTTCGCTCGGCATATGAGAGAAACACTTATAACATAGCTGAAGCTCTTCTAGTGAAGTCTGTCAAGGTTGAGATGCAGCTTTACTTTGAAGGATTTAAGGGTCCGTCCTCTCGAGAAACGTGACGTCTCAGAGGTTAAGGATATCTATACCCTCAGCGGCTGGTCTGTGACCGAGGGCGGTGTCGAAAGCTGGCTTCTAGGCGGGGGCTATATCAAAACCTACGTAGCCGAGCTAGACGGTAGGATCGTCGGTAAAGTAGGCTTAGACACTGCTTTCCCCCCATACGCCGAGATAATCAACATAGTCGTCCACCCAGATTACCAGGGTAAAGGGGTAGGCTCTAGGCTCATGGAATACTGTATGCAGGAGGCTGAGAAGGGGGGGTTCTGGATCGTCTACCTCATGTGCGACCCCCTAGACGTAGGGGTTCACAGGTTCTACAGCAGGTTCGGGTTCAAGCCGGCTATCCTAGGAGACAGGGAAGACCCTAGAGAGTCTACGTGGCTGTTCAGGTTCGGTAGAGGAAGCTTCATCGACAAGTTTCTACACGACCATCCGCTCTCCGAGTTTCAGGTCTCCGAACATAGGGTAGATTTCCGCGGTAGAAGGCTCTACCGTATGCGGTGGATAGACCCTGTTACAGAAGACTGTCTAGAGCTCTTTCTAGAGGGGCAGCCCGGCCAGCCTGACCATGGGACGATGCCTAGGGTATCAGGCTTCAAGCTTAGGCTAGACGACGTGGTGGTCGAGGCCTTGGCGAAAGAGAAGAGCTACACCATATCCTACGACGAGCCGGGTGGTTTCATCTTCGAGTTCGAGAACCGTTCAGACGACGAGGTTACGTTGACGCTTAAACCCTTGACCGCGCCGGGTGTGTATATAAAACCTAGACCACCGAGAAGGCTAAAGGTGGAGGCTCGCGAAAAGCTGACCCTCGAGTTCTCCACGGTCCTAAGCGGCTTCTTCAGGATACCTGTAATCTATCTCTCGTTTCAGACCGTGGTGTCTTCGCTCATCGTATCTGTAAACGGCCTAAACGGCTTAGTCTCGGCCGGTTGGAAGTTCCAGCCCTGATAGATGAGGGGATTTAAACCCTTAAGGCTCCCCGCATATATTTCGAAAACGGTGTCTATGTTTGAACCCTAGGGAGCGTATCATGGCTGCTTTAACCTGGGGATGGCCCGACTACGTGCCTTGGGCCGTTAAACCCAACCATCTGCCGAGGGGTACTTGGGAGAGGGTGCTCAGGAACATGGGCTTGGGTTTGACGATCGAGCAGAGCGTCTACCGTATCGAAATGCACGGCGTCGAGGTGCTAGAGAGGAGGGCTGGAAACCACGTCGAGAGAACCTATCGGACACCGGTCGGCGAGGTCTCCGAGGTCGTCAGGATAAACCTTCCCTCCGAGGCCGGTGAGAGAGGCGGTTCGTGGAAGGTCAAGGGGCTGATAGACAGGCCTGAAGACTACGATGTCCTGTTGTATATCATCGATCACATGGTCGTGAAGCCTGACTACGAGGATTTTCACGTAATCGACGAGGAACTCGGTGTCGACGGCGTCGTCCTGACGAACGTAGGCTACAGCCCGTTCATGAAGCTCCTCGTCGAGTATATGGGCTTCAGAAAACTCGTGGTCGAGCTTAACCGTAGACCCGGTAAAGTCGAAGAGGTTCTACAGGCCCTACACAGGAAAACCCTCGAAGCCTGCCGGATAGTAGCCGACTCCCCGGCCCGGCTGGTCCTGGTCGGAGATAACATCGACGAGAACCTTGTGAACCCTAGGTTCTTCGAGAAATACTGTCTACCCTACTACCGCGAGTATACGAGGATTCTGCATTCTAAGGGTAAGGTCGTCGGCTCCCACATGGACGGACGGCTCAGAAACCTGGCGGAGCTGATCGCAGAATCCGGATTTGACTTCATCCACGGGTTCACCCCTCCGCCGACCGGTAACCTCTCGATCAGGGACGCTAGGAGACTGTGGGATAGAGACATAGCTATATGGGTGAACATACCGGAGACTCTTTTCTACGAGGAGCCTGAAGTCATAGAACGCTCGGTGAGGAGTTTCCTAAGGGAATCTGCCCCTGGAGACGGCTTCATGCTGGGGATCACGGAGACAGTCCCCCCTAGGAGACGGAGAATAGGCTATGAAACCGTCATGCGGACTGTTCTTAAACACGGAAGGCTACCGGTTAAATTATAACCTTCTAGCTAGATAAGGGGCTATTAGAACGTGATAGCGGTGGATGGAGAGCTTAAAATCCGTAAATATCAGCCTGCCGATAGAGGGGCTTGCCGAAGACTTTGGAGGGAGCTCACCGAGTGGCATCGCCAGATATACCAAGACCCGAGCATAGGTGGAGCCCACCCGGAAGACCTCTTCGATAAACACCTGGAGGAGGTTGGGGCTGACCGTCTATGGGTGGCGGTCCTCGGCTCTGAGGTCGTAGGGCTCATCGGTCTGGTCGTTAAGAAAGGCGAAGCCGAGATAGAGCCTCTCATAGTCAGCCAACCCTACCGTCGTAGAGGCGTAGGGAGACGGCTTGTAGAGACCGCCGTCGCCGAGGCCCGCAGGTTAGGTGTCAGTCTTATAAGCGTGAAGCCCGTGGCGAGAAACGTGGAGGCCATAAAGTTCTTCCATAGACAGGGCTTTAAAACCCTAGGTCACGTGGAGCTTATCCTAGACCTCTCAGGCCGAGCGTGGAAGAAGGGGCCGAAGCTTTTCGGCTGCCAGTTCTACTTCTGAAATAGGCGAATGCTTATCCGCTTTAACCCCCTCCACTATTATAGGTCGAAGATTATGACTTCGTCTATCCCACCTAGACCTGACTTTTTCAGAGAGCGGTGGCTTAGCCTAGAGGGCTTATGGAGCTTCATGTTCGACGACGAGGACAGGGGGCTGGATGAGCGGTGGTTCACGGAGGGGTTGCCCGACCCCGTGGATATAAGGGTTCCCTACCCATACCAGAGCAGGCTCAGCGGGATAGGTGACGAGGCTATTCACCCCGTCGTGTGGTATGCCAAGAAATTTAAGCTTCCGGAGACCCTTCGAGATGGGAGGGTTCACATAAAGTTTGGGGCCGTAGACTACAAGGCCTCAGTATGGGTCAACGGTAGGTTCATGGGCGAACACATCGGGGGCTATTCGCCGTTCAGCTTCGACGTGACGGAGGCTCTGGGAGACGAAAACCTCCTGGTTTTAAGGGTCGAAGATCGTCACGGAGACCAGGCCAGGGGTAAGCAAGATTCTAGGCTTAAACCTAGCGGATGCCTGTACATGAGGGTCACGGGGATATGGCAGCCCGTATGGCTGGAGGGGTGTGGAGACGCATGGGTCGAGGGCTTCCAAGCATTCCCATGTATAGAGAAGAAGGGAGTTAGGCTTCGACTCCGCCTATCGGGAGAGCTTACCGGTTTAAAGCTTAGGATCAGGGTCCTCCTAGCCGAAGCCGAACAGACCAGCCTCGTAGAGGAGGTTAAGAACCGGGTGTTAGAGGTTTTTCTGAGGCTTCCCGAGGTCGCCCTATGGTCCCCTGAGGAGCCTGACCTCTACACGTCGGAGTTCATCCTTGAGAGAGACGGCGAGACCATAGACCATGTTAGAGGCTACTTCGGTCTAAGAGAGGTCTCTGTTAAAGACGGTAGGGTTCTTTTAAACGGGAAGCCTGTCTACCTGAAGTTTGCGTTGGACCAGGGCTATTTCCCAGACGGCTTATACGCGGCTCCCAGCCCGGAGGCGTTGAAGAGAGACGTCGAAGCGGTTAAGAGGCTTGGCCTGAACGGCGTCAGGAAGCATCAGAAGCCTGAAGACCCGAGGTACTTCTACTGGTGCGACAAGCTGGGTGTCTTGGTTTGGGAGGAGATGCCGGATTGGGGTATGAGCCTCGAACCTAAGAACCTAGAGACATTCTGGAGCGAGGTCGAGTCGATAATACTCAGGGACTTCAACCACCCGTCTATAATAGCGTGGGTTCCGTTCAACGAACGACGCACCGTAGCCGACAACCCGGTCCACCGGGGCTTTCTAGAGGACACATGCTCCAGGGTTAAGCGTCTAGACCCTACGCGGCTCCTCGTCGACAACAGCGGCTACGTCCACACGGAGACGACGGATATAATCGATATACACGACTACAGCGGCTGGAGAGGATACAGACGCTTCAAGGAGAACCTAGCGAAGAGGATCCGGTCCATAAAGACCGGTGAGCCGAGAGAGTTCAGGATAACGGTCGAGGACTTCAAGTACCGGGGACAGCCCATAGTCGTGAGCGAGTGGGGAGGCTGGGGCATAAAGGGTTACGAGCCGCTCGTCGACCGCGAGGTCATGGTCTACGGGCCACCTGTGACGGACGAGTACGAGTTCCTGACCAGATACCGAGCCTGCGTAAAGGCGATGGCGGAATGCGACGAGGTCGTAGGCTTCTGCTACACCCAGCTATACGACATCGAAGGAGAGCTAAACGGCTACATGACCTACGACAGACAGTGGAAGATAAACCCCGACGAGATAGCTAGGATCCATTCTAAAATAGGGTTCGACGATGTCACGTAACACGTCTGTTAAATCCACCTAGTCTTTATCTCCTTTATCCGAGTCAGATGTGGGTCGTCTGTCACGCAGGCGGCAGACAGGCGTTTTGCCGTCGCAGCTATTATGCTGTCTGCCATCGGAATCCTGTACTTATGCCTCAGCTCGGCTGACAGCTTAGCCAACTCGGCGTCGACGGGGATAACCTTAAAGTCCTTTTCGAGTAGGCTTACCCTTAGCTCTGCGACAGCTCTCCCCTCTTTTTCTAGGGTGAGCCTGTAAACCTCATGGATGGTTACAGAGGATACATATTTCCTCCCCCTTCTCCTCAACTCGGTCTTCGTCCGCTTAAGCGTCTCCTCGTCACGTGAATAATAGTGCTCGAAAAAGAACCTGGTATCATATACGCTCAAAGATCCTCCTCCCTCAATCTGTCTAGAATCCTCTTCATCTCTTCAGGCGTCGCGACATCGGAGCCGGAGCCAGCTAGGTCAGCCGTCGTCGGTGTAGGTTTGAATAATATGCCATCCCCGGTGTCCACAACCACAAGCCTAGTTCCCTCTTCTATGGCATACTTCCGCCTAAGCTCAGCCGGAATCGTAGTCTGCCCCTTCCTCGTGACCACAACCTCATACCTCATCTTAAGTACTACTGAGAAAAGATACTACTTAAAAAGATTACTACAAGAAAGTTTGCAGTGATCGTGAATATTTCCTTGAAGAACTTTCTCTGCATTTTTGAGTCGCAACCTCCAACTATTGAGACGCGTTTATCGCCTTCCCTTAGATAGTCGTTCCAGAATCTATCTCCGTCGTCCACGCATAGTTGTGGATGAACAATCGCATGTTCGACATCAAGCTCGTTTCTAACGAAGTTTATCAACTTCCAAAGATCAAGATTTAAATATTCCGATATCAGACATATTTAAGCATTGATATATTTAAATATTAGAATGTCTGAGCCTTATAAGTAGAATTTGAGAGATGACCCATCCCGGCACTTTTGAGAACTCATCTAGGTCGAAGAGGCGTGAAGAGATAAGGGAAATTCGAATAGTCGAGAGGTCGCCTTGTCTCGTTGAGCCTAGAAGATTCAAGGTTACAGCGAAGGTCGATAAGCCCCTTGAGCATGTTCTTCCTATACTCTATTTGGCTTTGCCATCCTCTAATTATTCGGAGGCTCACGGCTCCCTGAGCTTTCTGAGGAATGGACGTTTAGTTGGAATATTCTCAGACGGAAGGATCAACGCTTCCTGTTTTGAGGATGAAAGTGAGGCTAAAGCCTTACTGGAAGACTTGAAGAGGCTAATCAATAAAGCTCTAGAATACTATGAGGAACACGGCAAGCCATCTCAGGAACTTTTAGAGTTGCGAAACAAAGTCAGTCCATTAGAGATCTATAAACATCTTCCAAAAACTAATTGTGGGGCGTGCGGAGAGCAGGGATGCTTCGCATTTGCGGTAAAACTTTTAAACGGATCGAGGACGCTCGATGAATGCCCAGAAATCCAAAAGCCAAAATACAGCGAAGATAGAAGATATCTCAGTCATATGCTTCAGCCGATAAAACTTGAATGATGACAGGGGGAGATGGATGTTTGAAAGGAAGATTGAGAATGCGTTGCAGAGGATAAATGCTAAGGATGTCGCTGCGCTATTTAAGGCTTTAACCGAGCCGAGAAGAATACTGATCTTGAAGGAACTCCAGAAAAGGGAACATTGCGTGTGCGACTTCGTCGAGATCCTGGGACTCTCCCAACCTGCTGTTTCCCATCACATAAGCCTACTTTCACGAGTAGGACTTATAAAAACGAGAAAAGAAGGAACGAAAGTAATCTGTAGCCTCAAAGATAAAGAAAATCTAGATCGTCTTTTCCAAATCGCAGAGAAATTAATCAGGTAAAATGTTTATTTAAAGCTCTTGCGAATCCCATATGTTTTAAGATAACAGCCTCTAATTTCAAGGCACTAAAATTTTGAAAGACTAAGGTAACCCCCTGACGAGGAAGCCAAACCCCACTCGGCGATAGGCAGAGATGCCTAAATCCTTAAATCCAAGCTGAAACCCTAACTTAAACCGAAGACCGAAGACCGAGGGGCCGGTAGCTCAGCATGGTCAGAGCACCCGGCTGATAACCGGGAGGTCGAGAGTTCAAATCTCTCCCGGCCCACTAATTCTAAGGTAAATCATAGGGCTAGTTCATAGTCGAACTTCGTTAGTCTTTCCGGTTTTTCAGGTTTTATCCGGTAGGTGTCTTCAAACTTTATCGTTCCGACTCCTGGGACCGTTAAAGGTGCGTGTATAGCGGCTAGAACCATGTTTTCCGCCACCTTGTATCGGCGGTGAGGGGCGACGATCGTGGTTATCGGATCTTCCTCTGGCAACAACCCCACTCCATGTGCGAATCCGGCTACATGGTAGTCGCTGAAACCTGTATCTTCAAATGACTTCCCGACTATGTTCTCAACCTCGATCAGTCGAATCCCAGGTTTCAGGTTTTCCTCAACCGTCTGATGAGCCTTCATAAACGCTTCATAGGCTCGTCTCTTCTCGCCTGATAAGCCACCTAGGAAGACTGTTCTGGTCAGGTTGCTGTAATACCCGTGGTAGTCGGCCGATATAACTATCTCAACCGCGTCTTCAGGTCTTATCTTGTTCCAGCTTCTAGGCTCGGCGTGTATCCTAGGCCTCGGGCCAGCCGCGACGTATATATGCGGAGCTTCAGCCCCCTTACGCATCATCTCAGCCATCGCCTCGGCGGCTATCTCAAGCTCACTCTTCCCGACATCCAACGAATCCACGGCCATACGCATCCCAGCCTCAGCTATTCTAGCAGCCTCCCTAATCGCCTCTATCTCCGCGGGGTCCTTGACCATGCGCAACCGCATGATCAACGCGTGTACATCTACAACCTCCACCTGCGCGTTCAACTTTTTGAAGAGCTCGAAAAACAAGACGTAGGAGTCTCTTTCGAGGCTGTAGTCGAACCCTACCCGTCTATACGCGGCCTCTCTTATCGACCCGCTTACGCTCCTCATGAGCTCCTCTGCCTTCATGTAGGTTTTTACATCTCGAATCCAGCTTTTCTCCATGAACTCTTCAGCCTCATGTTTGAACACGAACGCCGTCGGCTCGCCTTCGGCTGGAATCAGCAAGGCGGGTCTGAGCCATTTCACCCCGGTAAAGTATGCGAAAGACGATAACGTCCTGACCATGGAAGCGTCTATACTGTTTTCCCTCATCAAACGCTGAAAACATTCGACCCTTTTTCTCAAAATCTCTTTATCAAAAAACATTCTAACGCCTCGATTTTTGATCTAGCTATTTCTTGGCTTCGTAGAATAGCGACGGTGTGAAGTAGTAGCGACCCCTATGGGATATCGGCTGAGTCTTCGTTACGTCTAGCACATTCTCCTTGACGGCCTTCTCCTCGATAGATACGGCCACGACCTCGCCTATGAATATGGTATGGTCCCCCGCCGTAAATTTATCGTATACCCTGCACTCGAAGTGGGCTATGCACTCCGCTATAAGCGGAGGTTTAACCTTAGACGCCGGTATAGCCGTTAGCTTAGCTTCCTTGAACTTATCGACCACGCGGCCTGAAACGCTTCCGCAGAGCACGGCGGCGTCCACCAGGTCCCTACCGGGGACGTTGACTACGAACTCTCCAGTCTCCTCTATCAAGCTATGAGAGTATCTCTTGGGTGAAACCCCTATGGCCAATAGAGGCGGGTCGAAGGATATGGGCATGTACATACCTATGGTTATTATGTTGGCTCGACCGTCCCTAGATATACATGTCACGAGCACCACAGGGCTTGGAGGACTAAACCTAACGTAGTAGCCCGAGGGATAGCTAACCTTACCCATAGCTAGCCTATGATAAGTCGTCCCGGCAAAAAACTATTACCTTCCAGCCCGAGCACTTATCAGTCAGAGCATAGGGCTAAGGATCCTCTAAAGGGACACGGCCTCTTTAAACCCTCTGAAATGCGGGTCTCCGGTGAGGATTTTCGCCTTCAATCTTCTAGCAGAGGCTAAGACATAAGCGTCTGCCAACCCGAAATCCTTCACTGTTTTCCGGACTTCGGCGTGTAGGATGCCGGCGTCCTTGGATAGTTCGTGGTCGGCGTCTATTATGTTCGAGTTGCGTAGTAGGATGTCGTATGCGACTTCGGGGTTTCGTCCTTCTCTAGCGACTTTACTCACGATTTCAGCGACCGTTACCGCGCAGGTGTAAACCTCGCAGCTCCCATCCTCTAGGACCTCCTTCACCTTCTTACCGGCCTCGCTTCCGATGAAATACTCTATCCAAGCGTAGGCATCTACGATATACCGCTTTCTACTCATGAGCCTTCAACTCGTCCTCTACCGTAAACGGCTTCATCCCCTTGAAGATCCCGAACCCATCCTTCCGGACTTTTCGAACCGTTATCTCTATTATCTCACCCTCTCTGATCTTCTTCTCCTCCACGAGGGTTTTAGGAAGCGTAACCACTAGAGAACCGCCGACCTTCCTAGTCTTAACCAAAGACAATAGTATCACCTTAGTTATACTATGTAACACGGTAGTCATATTTAACACTACCGGAAAACTCGTTATTCTTATGAAGGAGAAAAAGGAGGGCTGTAGCGTAAAGGATTAAGCGCTTTCGGTCTTTCGCCCACTAATCTCTAGGTCCTATCTTTGGCGGGAGCTTTATCTTGGATTTCAGAAAAGCGAATCTCTCGTTTCTATCCATGCGTGCAAGCTCATCTTTGTAACGTTTCTCGAGCTCTTTGAGCTGGCAGTATATGTATAGGGCGTCGTATATGGGGAACCCCTTCTCCAAAGCCTCATAATCGTCCTTAACGAGGAACATCATACCCCTCGATATCGCCTCTAAACCACGGGCCTCAGGAACCTTATCGATATCACGGCGGATATCGGCTGCGTGCACGATCTTAGCGAGCTCACGTACGGCAGGGTCATCTATCCCATACTTCTCGACAAGGGTTTCGAAAGTGCATTTCCCGTCATGGTGGCCAAGCTCGACCTCTGGAAAGTCGAACGGAATACCCTCCTCAGGCTTAGGCAGGGGGCCCGGCCAAGGTATGAACTTAAACTCGGCCTCAGGGTCTATAAACTTCTTTATAAGCCACGGACATGCAACCCTGTCGACGTGAACTCTCGCCCTCGTAACCCACTTCATCCCGGGTCCACCGTCCGACTGTAGGTCTACGGAGCTTATACGTTTTCTCCGCCGCGCATCCGCCTAACCCCTGTCGCCAGCAGGAAGATAGCTGACGAGGCGAATAGGATGGCGGCTAGAAGCCAGAAACCCATCTTGTAGCTGAAGCTCGCTATGATGAAGCCGGTCACTATCGGCCCGAGGGTTTGCCCCACGTCCATTATGGTGCTCAGCAGACCCATGGCCGCTCCGTAGCTCTCCCTAGACGTTAGGTCACCTATGTAGGGGGCGGTCGAAGAGGTTACCATAGAGAGGCCCAGCCCGTAGAGTATCGAGACGGCTATGAACTGAGGGAAATCTCCGGCCATCGGGGTCAAGGCTAGTGGAACCCCTGCTACTATAAGCCCCCCTGATATTATCCCCCTTCTCCCGACCCGGTCGGAGACCCAGCCCATCACAGGCTTGGAGACGACGATCGTAACGAGCTGAGCACCCGATACTATGCCGAGCTGGAGGCTGTCGAGACCGGCCATCTGAGCGTAGAGGACTAGGAAATACTCGAAGGCTCCAAATGTGAAACGCTGAACGGCCTCGACGTAGCTTGTGGCGAGTATCTTGACGTTACTCGCTATAACCCTCCAAGCCGCTAAGACGCTCACGGCCCTAGAGACCCCTGACCTGCCTCCACCGTCTCGGAAGGCCCTATACATTAGAAGCCCTATGGCTAAGGCCGCTAACCCGCTGACCCCGGCTGCCAAGTAGACGGAGATGAGGCCGGCCGTATATATTATCGCGCCTCCTAGGAACGGGGCTATGCTTCTGCCGACGATGGTGGAGGATGAGAAGAGAGACATTCTCTCGCCCTTACGCTTGGGGTAGAGCTCCGCTATGGTGGCTTGGGCTACGGGGCCGAAGATCGCCGTTGCGAAGCCGTGGTAGAACCTCACGAGGGCGAGCTGCCAAGCCGTGTGGACGAGGAAGTATAGGAAAGGCGCCGTGGCAAATATCAGGAGCGAAGCGAGTATGACCTTCCTTCTCCCGAAGATGTCTGAGAGGGAGCCTGCCGGGAGGCTTACAAGGATCCCGGGTATCGTCGACGCGGATGCTATGAAACCTAGGTCTGCACCGGTCACGCCGAGGCTTTCGGCGAATAGAGGCAGGACAGGGTTCTTCGATATGGTGGAGCTTAGGATGGCGAAACCGCCTAGGAGGCACATGAGGAAGAATAGTAGGCGTCTACCAGACCCGGTATGGCTGCTAGCCTTCATAGGCATCCACATCTACGAATATACCAGCGAAGACTATAGGAGGATCGAGCTGTTTAAAGTATTCGCTTAAAAACCGATGCCTAAACCTCCTCGATTACCCGCTATTATAACAGGTGTTTTGAAAAATAGCCAGGGGTAATTTATCATGCATTCTCCTAGAGAGGAGGGGGTCGAAGAGGTTTAGCCCAGGTTTATCTCGACTTTTATGGCTTTACCCGCTTCGACCGAGACCGTCAGGGTCTTTACGATGCCCCGGTAAGAAGCCTCCAGTATGTATGTGCCCTCTGCGGCCGTGAACTCGAAAGACCCGTCTCCACCGGTTTCGACCGTGAGAAGGACGCGTAGGTTCTCAGGGTAATAGACCGAGACCACGGCTCCATCCACCGGTTCACCGTCGAGCTCGACCACCCCGGCTACCGTACCATAATCGGCTACGTAACTCGGCGTGATATCTATCCAGCCTCTCAACGGGCTGAACGCTTTAACCAAATGGTATCGGTAGCCCCACTCCAACAGGTATGCCTGGGGATAGTCGAAGTAGCCGGCCGTCGGGTCTACGTGAACCCATCCCCTCCCTTCGAGGTAGAACTCAGACCAAGCATGGGTTACAGGCGATATGCTGTTATCCCTCACGAGTCTAGCGGGTATACCCATGGCCCTGCACATGGCTACGAAGAGTATCGAGAAGTTCGTACACGTCCCCCTCTTTTGCTTAATCAAGGTTTTAGGAGACCTCCTATGCCAGAACGCGGTGTCGTAGGTTAAGTACCTGTGAACGTACCCGCATATCGCCTTAGCTGCCTCCCATACATCCGTCTTATCGTAGACGAGCCTGTAGGTGAATATGTAGACCATATACCTCCAGTCTAGAACCGGCTCCTCACCCGATATGGCGAGCGGCTCGACGTATTCACGCTTAAGCTCCTCAGAGGGAGGGGTAAACGGTGTGTAGCCGGCTAGGTAAAGCTTAACGGACTCCCTAACGAGCTGCCACTCCTCAGGGTTCACGACGGATAGGACGCATATAGTGTCCTTCAGCATAGACCTGGGAGCCTCACGTATCGTCTCGACCGCTATACTCCAGTAGCCCTCCGGCGTGTCTGATAAAAGCTGGAACATCGTGTCTTTGGTTTGGCAGTCTATTCCCTTCACCGACGATAGAAGCTTACCCCAGACCAGAGGATTGGTCCTTAGGAGCACTATGTATGCTGTGGATGAAAACTCCCCGGCAAGCGTCAGGTAGAACGCAGGAGCCGCTAAGTAGAGTAGGATGAACACGGCTATCGTAAGTCCTATGAGCCTCTTTTTAGAAAGCTCCATCGCTCTAAACTAAATTCTAGTAGCCGTAGAGTTTAAAATTTAAAGCACATCCCCCTAGAGATGCGAAATCTTTAGCTTTCTACGTGGCTTTAGTAGGTTCGTGGAGGAGGAGCGTATGGCTGTGGTTTCATGGGATAGCGCCGAGACCAGGCCTAGAGAAGGCGACCCGGAGGGTTATACGAAACTCTACGTCAACGAGTCTATAGGTGCGAAGAAGCTGTGGATCCACCTGTCGGTTTTAGGACCCCATAGAAAGCCTCATGAAGCCCATAGACACGACGAGGAGGAGGTCTTCTTCATACTCGAAGGTGAAGCCAGGTTTATGGTGGAAGATAAGGAGCTGAAGGCTGGGCCGATGACAGCCGTATACATACCACCCGGTAAACTCCACGGCTTGGAGAACGTAGGCGATAAGCCGCTGAAATACTTGGTCATCATAGCCAAGTGAAACTACGCAAGCACACCCATTTTTTACCTTTAAAGCCTCACAGGAACCCCGTGCTCGGCTAGGTAACGTTTAACCTCCTCGACCGTGTACTGTCCATAGTGGAATATACTCGCCGCAAGGGCTGCGTCCGCCCCTCCGACGGTGAGGGCTTCGAGTATATGCCTAGGGTTCCCCGCCCCGCTGCTGGCTATTATCGGTACGGAAACCCTTCTAGAGAGCTCCCTCAGCAGCTCTATGTCGTATCCCTGCTTCGTCCCGTCGAAGTCCAGAGAGGACACCAGCAGCTCACCGGCCCCAAGCTCCACAGCCCTCTCAGCCCACCTGAGCGCGTCCATACCCACGGGTTGTCTACCGCCGTATATGTACACATCCCACCAGCACCGTCCCCTCCTTGTTTCTAGAACCTCCTTACCCGCCGGGGTCTCGTCCTCTGCCACGTAGACGCGTTTAACGTCTATCGAGACGACTATGCACTGGCTTCCGAACCTCCTAGAAGCCTCCTCGATGATAGCTGGGTTCTTCACGGCCGCCGTGTTTATCGAGACCTTATCGGCTCCGGCGGATAGGACGCTGCGGATGTCGGATACCGTCCTTATACCGCCTCCGACGGTGAACGGTATGAAGAGGACCTCTGAAACCCGCTCGACCAGGTCTATCAGGGTTCTCCGCCTCTCATAGGACGCCGTTATATCGAGGAACACAAGCTCATCCGCTCCCTGCTCGTAATACGCTAGGGCAAGCTCCACAGGGTCTCCGGCGTCTCTAAGACCTTTAAACCCGACACCCTTAACGACCCTCCCCTTTTTAACGTCAAGACAGGGGATTATCCTCTTAGCCAGCATAAACCTACCTCCTGACGTAGTTTACGAAGTTTTCGAGAACCCTCAGACCGACCTTACCCGACCTTTCAGGGTGAAACTGGGTTGCGAAAACCGGCTCTTTCGAGACGACCGAGGGGAACCTTACACCGTAGACCGTCTCGGCATCCACGTTCACACCTTCCTCGACCTTGGCGTAGTAGGAGTGGACGAAGTAGACATAGCTTCCGTCCGGGATGTCTTCTAGAAGAACGCAGCCGGGGTTAAGTATCTCCAAAGTGTTCCAGCCTATATGCGGTATCTTCACCCGAGACGGCAGCTTAACGATCAAGCCCCTGAAAAAGCCTAATCCACGGTGGAACCCTCCTTCCGTGCTAGCCGTGAATAGAAGCTGTAGCCCAAGGCATATCCCGAGCAGAGGCCTCCCAGCGTCTACTAGGCTTCGAAGCACACCCGACATATCCGCCAGGTTTCTTATAGCCTCTCCGAAGGCTCCGACACCGGGGAGAACCACGGCATCCACGTCTTTAAGCCCCTCGACACTACCGGTGACGAAAGCCTCAGCACCTACTTTCCTCAACCCGTTTCTGATGCTTTTAAGGTTCCCCACACCATAGTCTACTATGGCTATCCTAACCAATTCTAGACATCCCTAATCTAGACACTTACCATTTTAGAGTCTTAAATATTCTTCAGCTCTCAGAAGGGTCGATAAACATCAAGCCGGAGAGGTCTTCATAAAGGCGACCGCTTTTGGCAGGGAAGCCAAATCCGGTCTAGGCTGGATCACTCCGCCGCTCCCTCCACCCATTAATCGTCCAACAATATCGACTCCATGGCTTCGGCTTCCGATTCTTCAGGTAGCGGTAACCCTGTAGCCTTCGCAGCCCTCTCTGTAAGGGCGAATAGGTCTTCCCTAGAGGCTAGGTTGAGCTTGAATTTACGCATCCCCGCCAGAAGCTGTTGAAGACCCACCTTTATCCTATCCATGTACCCATAGACCCCTAGGGCACCCCATGAAACAGCCTTAACACGGTCTCCAAGTTTAGCCCGTAGCTCGGGGAGAAAAGCGAAGAACCTCTCCGGGTCTTCACCGTATATCGATGAGAAGTTCTTAGGCACCCGACCTTTCATGGCTAACTTGACAAAATACTCCGCCTTCATAGCTGCCGTCAGAATAGCCCTACCTATAACAGCCGCCTTAACATACGGCTTCTCGCCGAAGTTGCTCATAGCTATGGCCTTTAATATCTGGGTTTCGTTTATGAAACCTCCAGCCATCACTATATCAGGCACCCACCTACCTTTCCTCTCAAGCAGTTGTAGGCATTTGATGACCTGCGCCTCTAGATACACGGTGGGAACACCCATCTCATCCATCATGGGTACAGGGCTCATACCTGTACCCCCTTCGCATCCATCGAACGTCACATAGTTGATCTTAGCCTCTGACGCAAGCTTCAGCGTATATGCGGTAGCGGTCGGCCTGTAGGCTCCGGTCTTAAGGCTTATATACCTGGCACCGTGCTCTCTAAGCTTATCTATGCTCTCGAGAAACTCTTCTTTAGACGCCATCCCTACACGGCTATGCCTCTCGAAGCTTTGGAAGAAGCCTGCCTTGAAAGCGCTCCGAACCTCAGGGTCCTCCGGGTCTGGTATGACCAAGTAGCCCCTCTTCTTAAGCATTATAGCCTTATCCAAGTCTCTTATCCTGACTTCTCCTCCTATAGCCTTAGCACCTTGACCCCACTTCCTCTCGATTATATCGACCTCAAGCTTAGTTAAAGCATATACATCTACTCCAAGCCTTTCGTCTTCCACGTTCGTCTGGACGGCTATACCGCCGTACACACCATCCCAGAACTCTCTATAAGCCTCTACTCTAGACCTCAACGCAGGAGACTCTACGACCTTCCCACCCGATATCACCGCTTCAGGGTCCATACCGCATACGTTTTCTCCGACCGTGACTATTATACCGGCTAGAGCCGCACCTATGGCGACGCTTCTCCAATATTTAGCCGCTATGGCCGTCGACCCCAAAGCTCCTGTGACCACAGGAAGCTTGAGCCTAACCCCGCCTACGACCGTCTCCACATCTACGTTAGGAAACAGAGCCTTATCCGGGTCAGGCTCTATACCCTTGGCACCTCTTACCTCGCAGTGGAAGTTGAAGTGGCTCCAGTCTAAGCCGTAATCCTTCACGGCGCCCGCTGTGCTGAGACCGAAGAGGAACGGTGCAGGATATAGGGCTTCCCTACCCCTAAACGCCGATAGAGATATCTCGCATATGAACGGGCATTCCTCGATGCAGATAGGGCACATACCGCTTACGGCAGAGGGGTCTTTAACCCTCACCCTCGTCCATGTAGTCGACTTAGAGTTGAGATAACGGGAATCCATGATTACCCCATTTTCTTTAAAAAAGAAGATTTAAATATTTCGGAAATCGGTTACCGCCTGCCAGATGTAAACTATGCCTATGTCCGGGGACAGAATCGACCTCGTATCTGTGAGCCATCTTATTAAGTTAATTAATGAAAAGGTTCTATAGGCTGGTAGCTATGAGCGTGGTCGTGGATTCTAGGGAGGCTTCGTCCCATAAACGTATGGTCGAGATGCTCTCGAGGAGGCTTGAGGTCAAGGTTAAGTTCCTACCGGTCGGAGACTATCTCCTGTCTAATAAGCTTCTTGTCGAGCATAAAGATGTGTTAGGGTTCGTCAACGACATGAGGTCTGGGAGGCTTAGGGAGCAGGTCAGGCTTCTTAAAAGCGTCGACGGGTGCGACAAGTGCATACTTATCGAGGGATGGCTCGGGCTTATCCAAAGGTTTTCCAGGATAAAACCCTCCGCCGTAGCGAGATGTATAGACACGTTGATATTCCATTATGGGATTCCGGTCATACAATTACCCAACAAGGAGTGGACGGTGGAGTGGCTCGTAGCCAAGGCTATAAGTCTAGAGGAGGCTAGGGTTAAACGACCACCGGTGATCCAGAGACCCAAGAGAACTGTGAAAGAAGTCGTTTTATCGGTTCTTCAAAGCCTACCCGGCATATCCTCTGAGAGAAGCATCAAGATCGTGAAAAGCGGGTTGTTCAAAGACCTTCAAGACTTTGTGATGCATCCGGGTAGGCTTATCCACCTGAAGGGCGTAGGTGAGAAAACCGTTAAATCCGTAGAGGAGGCGTTGAGGTATCCGTGGAAAAACATCCTAGAAGGCTAGAGTCTTCTGAAGTATGTCACATGGGTCATCAACGGTTTAAACCCGCATTTCTCGTAGACCCTCCTAGCGGGTGCATGCGCCTCATCCAGCGCCGTGAACACGGTGGCGTATCGCATACCCCTCTCCCTGAGCACCTCAAGCGTCCGCTTAACCAGCATCGTCCCGATACCCCTATTCCTATACCTGGAGTCTACCGCGTTATACCCTATACTCCCTATCTTCCTGTCAGAATCTAGGTCGAACGTCATAAACCCCACGACTTCCCCGTCAAGCCTCGCCACGAGCACGTTACCTGGATTCTCTTCTAAGAAACGGGATAGAGTTTCACGTATCCTCTCCTCAGGAGTCTTGCTTCCGACTATACCGAACCTCTCCTTTAAAACATAGTTTATACCCTGTCTAGACCAAGCCTCAGCCGCGATGTCTAGGATCCTACCGTAATCCTCTTTCCGGGCAAACTCGATCTTCAGGTTCCCCGACCTCATCCCGATGCTAACAAGTAGCCCCCATATTTTTAAGTTAAGCCACGGCCGAGAAAAAGTTAGGGGGTGTGTTTAAGGCAGCTCTACCTCGTTTATAAGCTCTAGGGTGCTTATGTCGTTCATCTTAACCCTCTTATCCGAGATCGTGTATAACACGTCGTCGATGTATAGCGCCCTCTTAACCATGTAGGGTGAGCTGAAGTAGAAGCCGCTTTTAAGAAGCTCCTCAGGGTCGTCTATGTGGGTTATCCTCCCTTTGAATACGATACCCTGCTCAGGCGATACCTCGAAGACGTAGGCGCCCTGGAAGGTGAACTCTCCATGCATATAAGGTGGCGGGTTAGGCGTCTTCTCCCGGTCTATCTCCGCGACGAGGACAGGTAGAACCAGAAGACCTCTACGCCTATCGAACAGTAGCGCCTTATGGTTCCTCAAAACAGGCGTGTCGGTGCCTCTATCGCCTATCACGTATTTATCTATCTCCTTCGGTTTCTCCACGTCGGATACGTCGAAGAGCGAGATCTTAACACCTTGATACCATGAGAAGTCTCCCTCCTCGGCTGGAACGGTCTCCTTACCTATACCTATCAGGTGGTTCTCGTCGAGCGGGTGTAGGTAGTCTGAGTAGCCGGGTATCTTAAGCTTACCTAGAACCCTCGGGTTTTCAGGGTCGCTCACGTCTATGACGAACAGCGGGTCAACCTTCCTGAAGGTCACGAGGTAGCACCGGTCTCCCATAAACCTAGCAGAGTGTATCCGCTCACCCGGCGCCAACCCCTCGAGCCTCCCCACGACCTTCAAGTCCATGTCGAGTACGTAGATGTTATTTCTCGCAGTAGCCTCCTCAGCCGTCCTAGCCACATGTCCCGTGGTAGTCGCTATCCTGAAGTAGCCGTCGTATTCGTCCATGGAGAATTGGTTGAGGACGAAGCCTGGAACCTGCCCACTCGCCGCACAGTCGATCTTCGCCCCGTCGACCCTGATCCTGTATACCGCCGTATACTCACGGTATTCGGTCTCCTCCATACTCGGGTAGACCGGTATCGCCAGGTATATGTTGGATAGCGATACGTACATGCACGTGGTAGGCCCCGTCAAGATTGTTTTATACACCGGTTCCTCCAGGTCCTCCTTCATGTTTAACGCTACGACCGTCGTAAACGAGTCGTAGCAGCTGGATACGTCTGCATAGTAGACCTCGGTCGCAGATATCTCCTTTTCGAAAACCGTTAGCCCCATCCTTTCCTCGCAGATGTCTGGAAGGTTCACCTCGAGCTCCTCTTTATCCATGCGGACAGCTAAGTTGTTTACGACCAGGTATACGTAGTCCCCTATCATCCTAGAACTCAGATAACTCCCCTCGACCCGAAGGGTTCGGACAAGCTTAGGGTTCTCCCTGTCGGATATATCGTAGACCATCACAGACGTCTCGGATTCGATATACGGTACGACGGAGAATATGCCCCGTGGAACCGGGGTCGGTCTACCGGGAACGGTGAAAACAGCCATCCGATCCTCGTTCACGAACAACCCCAGGACCGTACCGTTTACCTCGACGACAGACGAGACATAGGCTTCGTCAGGCGGATAAGCCTTAACTATGACCACTTGGTTCCCCGACGCCAAGTATATGTAAGCCCCATCTGTTTTAACTACGTCAGCCTCGTCTACACCCTCGACCTGAACGTTTGTCTTAGAATACTCTACAACCTCGAAAGACTCCTCTACAGCCGCTTTGACTGTCGTCTTGATTAATCCAAAGCCTACATTCCATACCCCGCGGTAGCCGCCGTAAAGTTTCAGGCTAGACTCCAGATAGCTTTTAAGCTCCTCGTACGACGTGAACCTTTTCAGATGGTCTAACCCGTCTTGAAAACTCGGCTGGACCTGAAGCTCCAATAGGTAACAGACGGAGCCGAGGGCGAACGCTAGAACCACCGCTAGAAGCACGGCGCCTACAGACTTTCCCCTGTTTCCATACGTCACCTGAGACACCTACTACTTATATAGCCAGCCGCGGATATTACGCTAAAGCTTAGAACACCTTGTTCAAACTTTAGAACACTCATCTCAGAGCCTGAGAAAGTTTAAAACAGGTGGATGCTACTTTTTTAGAGGTCTAGCCGATATGGTCGAGGTGTCTTTTTGAGCCTTAGGTTCGAGGGATTAGATAGGTTCGGCTTAGGGGATCTTGCCGAGCATTTCCCTGAGCAGTTTGAGGAAGCCTATAGGATAGGGTCGGAGCTTAAGCTTCCAGATGAGTTTGAGGGGTTTAAACCCCGCATGGTGTTCTTCGCAGGCATGGGCGGCTCGGCCGTCGGGGGAGACCTGCTCAGGGATTGGCTGAGGCAGAGGGTTAAGGTTCCGATGGAGGTTTGCCGAGGCTATAACCCACCAGCCTATTTAACCGAGGACTCCCTAGTCTTCGCGATAAGCTATTCTGGAAACACAGAGGAGACGTTGAGCTTCATGCTAAGAGCCCATAGACTCGGCTGCAGGATAATCTCCCTGAGCTCGGGAGGGCTGATGGAAAAACTATCTAAGAAGCTACGCATACCTCATGTCAAAGTTCCCGCAGGGCTTCTCCCGAGAGCCGCCATAGCATACTTGTCGACCCCGCTCATACCCCTGATCAAACGGTTTATCGACGATGTCGAAAGTTTCCTCTGGGAGGTGGATGAAACTCTTGACAACCTCCGGATGCTTAGAGACAGGGTCTCCAGACGCGTCTCGGTCGAGGAGAACCCGGCTAAAAAGATGGCGAAGGCTCTCTTGGGTAAGATGCCTGTGGTCTTCGGCTATGGGTACCTCTCGTCTGTCGCCAGGAGGTTTAAGAACCAGCTTAACGAGAACAGCAAAGTCGCGGCTAGGTGGGATGAGCTTCCAGAGCTGGACCACAATGAAGTGATGGCATACCAGAAACCCGAGGACTACGTTAAAAACCAGCTTATAGTCTTCCTCCGAAGCAGGGTAGAACCCCCTGAGTTCACGGCGAGGGTCGAAGCCACCAGGAAGGTTATGGAAAGAGAGGTGTCAGACATATACGAGGTATTCGGCTTAGGCTCTTCTGCGCTGTCGAACATGTATACGTTGCTTTACCTAACCGATTTCACGTCGATCTACTTGGCATATCTCAGGGGTGTAGACCCCGGCGACACGTCGCTCATAGAAGACCTAAAGAAAACCCTCGACTCAAACCTGGGAATACCCTCTAAGCTCAGAAGCGAGTTCGGAGACGGCGGCTAGGCTATTTGCAGCATCGAACCTATCAGCTGCGGGGGCGGAGGTCTCTTAAACCTAGCTCTCCAGACATCTCCACATCCGTGTTTAGCCACTATGACCCCGACACTTCTCCTTCCCTTAGGGTCGACCCAATAGACCTTCCTCCCTATGAGCGCCCCAGGGTTCCCACGCACTCTTATCAAGACCTCTCTAGGATTCTGGGTTTTAGGACCTCGCCTATAGCCTATGAAAACCGCCTCCACAAGTCTCACCCCCCTTTCAGGTTTAGATGTCTAATATGAATCTTAAAACCCATCTACCGTCTTTCTCATCGATACTCATCATATGGTAGGTTACGGCTTTTACCCCGACCCTCTGCTCATGCTTACCTGGGTCGAACTCCTCTCCCCAAACCTTGGCTTTAAGCCTGTATTCTTCTCCTTCATGCTCTATCTTCTCTATTTTGAACTTGGAGCATAGCATCATACGCGTCTCGAACAGCACCAGAAGCTTCTCGAGCCAGTTATACAGGAGAGACTGCTTGTCGAACCCGTCAGCCTCGACGCTCTCCTCCACAGACGGCTCTACCTTCGACGTGTCGGTCATCACCTCGAACATCGCCAGGGCAGCGTTCTCGAACGCCTCCTCCAGAGTCGAGCCATAGGCCTCTATGAAGACGTCGCTCATGTGGGGTAGAAACTTGAACCTCGCCATGGTCTTGATAAAAAGGGTTTGTGAGGTTTTAAAAGTTTCCAGTTAAACCGATAGCCGCGGCTATTTCAAACCGAACTTGGAGATGTTCTCCTTTATCCTCTTCCAGTCCACGATCTTCGTAACTATCACTTGAAGGTGATTCTTCATGAGCTGCATGGCTTTCTCGCTTCCAAGCCTGCTGTTGTTCCAGGTTACGAAAGGCGGGTAGAACATCGCCTCCTTAAACACGGGCTTACCGTCCTTGATGTCGAATTTTATATAGCCGAGCTCTCTGAGATAGCATGAATCGTTAGGACATAGGATATCTATCTCCTTCATCTCCATCTTAAGGAACAACAGCTTAAAGTCGTAAGGCGAATTTATAACCCTGCCACATGGGCACTGCAAAGCCTCTTCTTCACTCATTCAAGCCTCACCCGGGTTTTATCTAAAGCCTAGTCCAAACTATTAAGAGTTTCCATCCACAAAGGGGTAACCCTTTATACATGCCTCCATAACTATCTTCACAGGTGGTCTCTTTTGAGATGCACGATACTCGAACTCATATTCGGGGTCCTAGCCGTGGGTGACGACGGTAAGGTGGTGGACTGGAAGCCCTTCCCAGGCAAACCGGCCGAGATCGCCGACAGACTTGAGAAGCTCTCCAGAGGAGAGGTCCTAGACGAGGTTTTCACCCTAGTCGAGAGGCTTAAGGCTAAAGGTTTTAATCTATTCGTTTTCGAACGTGAAAGCTCTGCTCGGGCTGTGAGGGATGAGCTAGGTGTTAAAACCCTTGTCGAAACCCCTAGCCAGGCCGGTAGGATGTTTAGACGCGACCTCGCGTCTAAGGCTGTGGAGCTTGGTTTCGTGAAGAATAGAGACGAATATTTACGTCTGGTTCGCGAGGCCCTCGACCTTCTGGCCAGAAGGGTTATACGCGAGAGAAGCGGTAGGGGAGACATCTATGTGATCCAGGCCGTCCACGCCCTAGACGAGCTTAACAAGACGATAAACCTGTTCTACAGCCGTCTGAGGGAGTGGTATGGTCTGTATTTCCCAGAGCTGAGCGACGCCATAGAGGAGCCTGAGGAGTACTTCAAGGTCGTAGCCGAGATAGGTTGGAGAGAGGATATGGATAGAGAATCCTTGTCAAAGCTCGGTTTAAGGGAGAAATCGGTTAAATCGATATTGAGGGCTTTGAAAACATCCATAGGCGCCGAGGTCGATAGGAGCGACATAGAGGAGATCCGTAGGGTCGCCGAGGCGGCTTTACAGCTTTTTAAGCTTCGCGATAGGTTAGAGAGATACCTTGAGAAGAGGGTTCGGGAGGTTGCGCCGAACCTATGCGGGCTAGCAGGTCCCATACTAGCTGCTAAGCTCATAGCCCAAGCCGGCGGTTTAGAGGCCTTATCCAAGATGCCGGCCAGCACGGTTCAGGTCTTAGGAGCTGAGAAGGCTCTCTTCAGGGCTTTGAGAACCGGGTCGAAACCTCCTAAGCACGGTGTTATATTTCAGCATCCCCTCGTAAGGCAGAGCCCGCGGAGGCTTAGGGGTAAGGTATCTCGAATCCTAGCCGCTAAGCTAGCGATAGCCGCGAGGATAGACGCTTTCACCGGCGAGGACATGAGCGAGAGGCTTAAGGAAGAACTTAAGCAGAGGGTCGCTGAGGTTCTTCAGCAAAGATAGAAGTCTTAACGGCTACAGACGCACTGGTTATAGCTTTCGAACCCTGTTAACCTTCCTGGTTTTCCACGAGTGTTTATACATTTTCGCCGAGGCTCCGAACCCGCAGGCGGCGCACCTACGCTTCTTAACGTTATACGCTCTTCTACCGCATCGTCTACACCTTATATGGGTAGTCTCCCTACCGAATTTACCCTTAGACGGTGTTCCCTTAACCATGTCTCACACCTAGCCTGCCGGGGATATTATCACGACGTTGTCTCCCCTGAGGATTATCGGACCTAGGCTCCTCGTCTCGTTGTTCGACAGAATCTCCTCGGCGTCCTCTAGGAACAGGTTCATATGCTGGTCGTACCCCTCGAGCCTACCCCTTATACGACGGTCTCCCTTAAGCTTAACCAACACGATCTTACCGAGGCTCTCCTCGAGCAACCTTATCGGCGCGTCGGACATAGAAACTCCACCGTTACTGTCTAGAATAGCCACGAGCCCTGATTTAACCTTTATCCACAAACCTTATCTTTCAGAGCCAAGCGGCGACGGCGTCAGATCTCTACCTCATCCAAGAGGCTCCTCAGGCTGTCGGTGATGTCATAGCGACTCATCTCCGAGGCTTTAACCCATTTGACTTCGATGAACTCCTCCGAGGGCCTAACCTCCTTCGGCTCCTCAACATAGGCCAGAAAATCCACTAGGACATAATGGAATCTAACCCTTCCGCGTTCATCCCTCTCTATGTAATCCACCACCCCCAGTAGCCGGTCGAGTTTGACGTTTAGCCCGGTCTCCTCGTAGACCTCCCGCAAAGCAGCGTCTCGCACGGTTTCACCCAGCTCGACGAGACCGCCTGGTATGGACCATTTACCCTTACCTGGGTCGAACCTTCGTCTGACCAATAGCACCTTATCACCTCGTTTGACTAGGACGCCTACGCCGACGATCGGACGGCTTGGATACTCCCTAGCCACGGTCATCTATAACACGTTCTAACATAGAGAATCTGCTCTGGGGAAAAGCTTAACGCTGTCACGGCCCTTCTTCTATAAAGGGTGGGTGTTCGTTTTGGCTAGGTTCTACGCGGACCTTCACGTCCACAGCCGCTACTCGGCGGCTACGAGCCGCAACATGACGCTCGAGGAGATAGAGTTCTACGCCTCGATGAAGGGGTTAGGCATAGTAGGGACCGGCGACGCTTTACACGGAATATGGCTTAGAGAGCTTAGGGAGAAGCTTGTCGAGGTTGACGGTTCTGGGCTCTACAAGACCCGAGAGGGAGGAAGCATATACTTCCTAGTACAAACCGAGGTCGCAACCATACACGAGTACATGGGTAAGGCTAGGAGGATACACCATGTGATCCTCATGCCTAGCTTAGACGTGGCGGAGGACGTTAGAGAAAGGCTCAGCCGCTACGGAGACCTAGACTCCGACGGTAGACCGGTGTTCAAGATGGATCCTGCTGAGCTGGTCGAGGTTCTCATGGAGGCCTCTAGGGATATACTCGTCTTCCCGGCCCACGCCTGGACGCCTTGGTGGGGCTTGTTCGGCGCCATGAGCGGCGTAGACAAGATGGAGGAGTGTTACGGAGACATGACTAGGCATATACACGCCCTCGAGACGGGGCTCAGCTCAGACCCTCCGATGAACTGGAGGGTTTCAGCCTTGGATAGGTATACGCTCTTGAGCTTCTCAGACGCCCACAGCCCCTATCCCTATCGGATAGGAAGGGAGGCAGTCGTCTTCGACCTTAAGGAGCCCTCCTATCGAGAGCTGGCCGACGCGGTCAGGAGGAAAGACCCGTCTAGGATTTTGATGACCATCGAGGTGGACCCGGCCTACGGGAAAGGCCGTTAGAGGCCCCCGAGATACCACTGGTCGGGTCATAGGAAATGCGGAGTAGGGCCACTTTCACCAGAGGCGGCTGCTAGGATCGGCTATAGATGCCCTGTGTGCGGTAGGCGTCTCACGAAGGGTGTAGACAGTAGGGTCGAGGAACTTGCAGATAGGCCTAGGGGATTTAAGCCCCCAGACGCTATACCCTACGTCTCCACGTTACCTTTGCACGAGCTTATAGTCGTGTCCCAGGGCCTCGACCCGTCTTATAGCGGCTCCCTATCGGCTAAACGTGTCTGGAGGATGTATGATAGGCTCGTATCCAAGCTCGGAAGCGAGTACAGGGTTCTCCTAGAGGCATCTCGTAGAGAACTCGTAGAGGCGACCGGAGACGTCAAGCTGACCGAGCTCATAATAGCCCAGCGGACAGGCTCGGTCAAGGTTAGACCAGGATTCGACGGGGTCTACGGCAAACTCCTACTCGAAGAAGCAGACGAAGAATGGGAAGAAGAGGCACCTAAACGGGGGTCTAGGCGTTTGGAAGAGTTCATGCATTAAAACGTTTTGTATATTAAAACATTTAAACCCCTAGGGATCAGTTTTCTAAACGGTTTACCAAGTTGACTCGAAAAAACGCAGAAATAGGTTTAGGCCTATTCGCTGTCCTAATGGTTTTAACGGTGTCTACGATTTTAACATCGTCCACCTACGCTCAGCAAGGCCTATACCTCCTATGGACGATCCCGACTGAGATAGACGACGTAGCCGTATCCGCCGATGGAAGGTATATAGCCGCGATCTCGGGAGATACTCTGATGTACTACCAGGTCGGAAGCTCAGACCCTCTATGGACAGCCTCTAACCCTGATATCGGATACTTCTCGGATGTCGCGATATCGGCGGATGGAGAATGCGTGGTGGTAGGTAATGACGCCGGATGTATACGCTACTTTAAAGATGCGACCTCAAGGAGTGGTTCAAGCGAGCAGCCCACATGGAGAAGTCAACATCTAGGTGGCTCTGTGACTTTGGACATATCGGATAACGGAGAATACGTAGCCTTTATCGCCGGAGGCTCGTCAGTATACTACTTCACGGGTTGTAAATCCAAATCAGGTTTGGATATACCACCCGACCTAACTGTCTCTACACCAGCCGCCGAGCTGGGGCACCTTGATATGACTCCGGACGGGAGATACATCGCAGTTGGAGGCTATATTCTTTATGAAGAAGAAGGCGACAGAATCGTCGAAGAACCAGGAGAATCTGGTTACGTGGCATATATCGATATTTCCGAGAGCTCTGAAACTCCTACTTGGAGCGACGAATTTTCACTCGAAATGATCGACATCGCCATATCAGATGACGGCTATGGGGTAGTGGCGGCTTTTGAAGAATATCGAGCTCCTGGTGAAGTAGCTTATTGGGCTGACGCCTATGATCTTTCCGGCTCGGTAGGTCCGACATGGACTGGTGGTGAAGACGATTTTACATGCGTGGCTGTGTCTGGTGATGGAAACCTAGTAGCCGCAGGAGCATATAGTATGCCTAAGAGCCTTCACGTCTGGTCAGAGGCTAGAGGCCTCTCGGGTTCAGGGTTAGAGCCTGATTGGTCTAAGCCCCTTCAGGTCTTGGACGTGGCCGTAAGCCGAGATGGGTCTGTGATAGCTGTCTCGACCGAGGAAGCGGACGGATATTATCTTAGAATCTTCAACTCCGACGGTGCTGAACTAGACTTCTATAGGCTAGATTCTCCAGGTAATGTGGTGTCGATGTCTAGCGACGGCTCGGTCATAGCGGTCGGAGGAGAAGCATACGACAGCCTATACGTGTTCAAGTATATTCCACCGCGTCCGGTCGGCGGACCTGTGCTACCTACGGTCTTAGCAACCCCAGTGTTTAAGCTGGCTTTAGCGGCGGTCTTGGCCCTAGCAGTCGCCGTGGCGTACATGGTTCTCAGGAGGGGTGCTTAGCGCCCTCATTTTTTCCTTGGAAATCCTTATATCGATTCTGTCTTCTAGTTGAGGTGACTTATGCTTGAGTTTGAGCTGAGAGATAGGGACGCCGGTGCTAGGCTTGGGAGGCTTACGGTTAAAGGTAAGAGGATTGAGACCCCGCTGTTTCTGCCGGTCTACAACCCGAACATCCCGGTGATAACGCCTAGGGAGATGAGGGAGACGTACGGGTTTGAGGCCGTCATGACGAACGCGTATATAATCTACCGGCACGAGCATCTACGCGTCAAGGCGCTCGAGGAAGGTGTCCATAGCCTCCTAGGGTTCGACGGTGTGGTTTTCACGGACTCCGGGGCCTATCAGACCTTCAGGGCTAGGCTAGAGCTTAGCCAAGCAGAGATAGTGAGGTTTCAGGAGGAGATCGGCGTCGACGTAGGTGTGATGCTCGACTCCCCGTCGCGTGGAGAGAGCTATGATGAGTGTAAGCGAAGCGTCCTTGAAACCGCCGATAGAGGGGAGGAGTGGTCTAGGCTTAGAACAGAGGGACGGGCTGCATGGGAGGGGGTCATCCAGGGAGGGGCCTACAGGGAGCTTCTAGAGCTATCATGCACTCTCATGTCTAGGCTGGAGTTCGACATCTACGCGGTCGGTGTTCCTCCTAAGTACTGGATGAGCTACGACTTCGAGGCAATAGCTGTTCAGGGGCTAACCTGTAGGATGGGGATACCTCCTGAAAAGCCTCTACACGCGTTCGGCATGGGTAACCCGATCGTGTTACCGCTTCTGGCGGCCATAGGCTACGATATCTTCGACTCGGCGAGCTACGCGATATACGCGAGGGATGGACGCTACATGACAGAGTGGGGCGTCAAACGGGTCGAGGAGCTGGACTACCTGCCCTGTAGCTGCCCCGTGTGCGTCAAGACGGACGCGAGGGAGCTTAAGGAGATGACCGAAGACGAGCGGATCCATCTGTTGGCTAGGCATAACCTCTATATGATACGTAGGGAGGTCAACGCCATAAAACAGGCTATAAGGGAGAACAGCCTCTGGGAGCTTGTTCAGGAGAGGGCTAGAGCCCACCCGAACATACTCAGAGCGCTCATACGGGTTCTCGAAGACGGCTGGAGCTACCTCAGACGGGTAGACCCTGTGAGGAAGAGGTCTGCGCTATTCTACTCTGGTAGGGAGACCCTCTTGAGACCTGAGCTTAGGCGAGCCCTAGAACGGGTTAGGGAGCGGCTTGGATGCGTTAAAATACCGTCCGCCCTCTCCGAGACCTATCCCTTCGGGCAGTCCGTCTTAGAACCAGGGATCCTAGAGTTCGACGGTAGACGCTACAGCGACCTGGAGAGGGTTAGGATAATAGCCGACTACCAATTCGGCCCCGGGGTCGGTTTAAGGCTTATACCCGACGACGCTAGGATAGAGAAGAGCCGTAAAACCGGAAGAATACGGCGTATATGGCTTGACGACGTGTTGATAGCGGCTCTGAGGCCCGGAGACGGCTTCCTAAGCCTTCACATCGAGGGGGGTTTGAGGCTTAAGGAGGCTCTGGAGCCTCCTAGGTATAGGGTTTACCTAGCCGACGCCCCTAAGCTCCTCGACGCCGTCAAGTCGGGTGGAGATGTGTTCTCGAAGTTCGTGGCTAAATGCGACCCCTTGATAATCCCTAAGGAGGAAGTTCTAGTCGTCGATATGAACGACCGGCTTCTAGCGGTCGGCCAGGCCCTTTTAGCAGGCTTCGAGATGGGTAGGTTTAGAAGGGGGGTTGCCGTTAAGGTTAGGAAGGGGGTCGAGGAGTGGTGATCAGAAGCCTCGTTAAAATCTATGAGATGCCTAAATTACGTAACCCAGTCCTTGTCGAGGGGCTTCCGGGAATCGGTTTGGTCGCTAACCTAGCCGCATACCACTTGATAAAGACGCTTGATTCACGTAGAGTCTGCGACATACGGTCCCCGTATTTCAAACCCTTATCAGTCGCGGGTAGAGATGGAGCGGTTAAATACCCCGTTATCACGCTCTACTACGCGTATACCTCTCCCGAGGCTGAAGGAGACTTGCTGATACTTTATGGAAACACCCAGCCCATCACGTTCACAGGGCAGAACGAGCTCGCGGAGACCGTGTTAGACCTGGCATCTAAGCTTGGATGTAGAACTGTCATAACGCTCGGAGGTTTCTCGACCCCTACACCGTCTGAGCCACCTAGGGTCTACTACGCGGCAAACGACCCCGACGTGGTGCCCAAACTCGATGAGATGGGATTGGTAAAGCTATCTGGTAGGGTCTATGGAGCCGCGGGTGTGCTCGTAGGCTTCGCTAAGCTACGTGGCATGAGGGGCATATGCCTACTCGCGGAGGTTAAGGGTGTTCAGCTAAGCCCCGGCTCCGCTAGGAGAATTCTAGAGGTGTTAACTAGGTTGCTGAGTTTGGATATAGACCTGACCGGGATAGAAAGCCACCTAGCCTATGCGGAGGAAAACGTTCTCCCCTTCAGCTGACCGATCACTCCTTAGTAGCTTCTCGCATAAACTCTTCGTATATCCTTTGAACCCTCTCGGCAGCCGGTCCAGACCCCTCTACCACACCCTTCTCGGTAACCCGGATCCTATCCATGACGACTATGACCCCCTGCTCCTCGTAGAGCCGAACCATCCTAGGGAAAACCCTCTCAAGACGCTCGGCTAGGTTTTTAAGGTCTAGAGGCTTCTCGGTCGTATATATCTGAGCCACGGTCGCGCCGCTTAATATAAGCCTATACATGACAACGCCTTTCTCGTCCTTAACGTCTCTAAGAGATAGGTTCAACCTATCCGGGTCGAAGCCTGTTAAAACACCTTCGTACCTCTTACCGTCGAGGGTTACCACGGTCACGCTCTTGTTAAGAAGCGCCGCCATCTCCTCCACAAACCTACTCCTAGACGCTAACGCCAACCTAAGCCACCCCTCAATAACTCGGTTAATCGTTAAGAAGAAACGTCTATCGTACCAATTAAGGCTTACCAGAGAAGCCTAACCGGTCTAGGTCTACCTTCTTAGATTTTAGACGCCTAACGTACTCTGACGCTTCCCTCGCCCTATCGAAGCTCGCTATAACCCTAGCGGATGTCAAAGCCGTAAGAGAGCCGCAATACGGGCATCTACCGTATCTCCTAGACGACGTGATGGAGAACTCTCCGCATTTAGGACATTTAAACACCCTAAACCTCTTTACCGTTCAGATCACCCCTTGAGATATTTTTCAAGCAATCCCTCCTGTTGAAGTTGGGAGACCCAATCCACGACCCCGGTTTTAGGCTTGGATTCTCCATGGTAAACCGCTAAAGCCTCCGAGACGAGCTTCTCGACATCTTTACCGGTCGAATCCAGTTCACAGACCTTACCGTCATGAAGCTCCAGAGCCTCGACGAGACATACGTCCAACACCTCTGCCATAACGTTTTCATGAACCTTACCCGGGGGATACCCCCTCGCCTCAAGCCTCTTCCTTAATACTTCAGGATGGCATCTGAGGACGTACACGAGCCTCACGAGATGAGGGGGTGCGGCTAGATGGGAAATGTGACCGTCTAAGACGTAATCTCCGTCTTTAAGACGTTTAAGCCGCTCTTTCAAACGGTCTGTGTCGGCGATATAGCTACCTCGCTCCTCATCGTATCCGACGACGTAGCCCTCCTTTACACAAAACTCGCCAACGTCCAGATATTTAAACCCCAGAGCCTTAGCTAAAGCCTTCGAGAAAACGGTTTTACCGACACCTGGGGTACCCGTCACTACGACGAAGACCATCCTACAAAGACTTCAACGTCACACTTCATTATATTTCTTACAATTAACAGGTTTTATAAGAGGTTGAACTTTGCTATATGCTCTACAAGACGCGTATCGCGCGTCTTCCGGATCAACCGCTCGTCGGCCGTGTAAACTATCGTCTGAAGTCTATGGGCTAGGGCAAGATAAGATGAGCCGTATACGGTCACACCCTTTCTCATAGCTATCTCCACAGCCTTCGCCGCAAGCTCTTTCTGCAATCCGTAATATGTTATCTGAAGGTCATCTAAGACCTCTGCGACCTCCTTGAGTTCATCTTCGCCAAAGGCGGTCGAGTATTTTAAAGCGTTTAACACCTCGTAGGGTAATAACGAAGGCGCCGCTAGGTCTATTAAGCCGTTCGCATATGCCTCTCTGAGAGCCTCAGCCTCTTTGGAATAATCCTCGGACACAAACCATTTGAGAACGACCGATGCGTCTACGACGTAAACTCGCCCCGCCATCTTCTAACCTCTTCTACGGAAGACCATCCTTCCACTTTACGGGATAAAATCTTACACCGTATAGAGGCCTTACGAATTCTAACGAAATCCTTTACGGTTTTCTTACTGCTCTCCTCCTCAACAACCTTAGCGATAGCCCTTCTCACGACCTCGCTCCAGTTTATATAGCTGAGTTCCTCCATCTTCTTTTTCAATTCCTTATCGACCCTAAAGCTTACCACCGTAGACATGGTTCTTTCATATAATTGTAATACATATTTTGTATTATAAATATTACACACGATCACAAAATTTAACAAGTTTCTGGGAGGGATTAGATCGTTACCGTCGAAGGGTTGAAGAGTTGAAGAAGGAGACGCTGAAGGGCAGGGTAATGCTGGTTTTGCTTGCCGCCTCGTGGGGTGGGACTTTCCCGGCTATGAAGATCGCCGTCCTCGACCTAGATGCCTTTTTCTTCCTACTTCTCAGATTCTGCGTCGCGTTAGCCGCCTTTATACCCCTCCTTGCGCTGACGCATAAGAGGATAGCCCCAGACCCTCGCGGTTTAGGGCTCGGAGCCGTGGTCTTCTTAGGCTTTCTGTTCCAGGTCTTCGGTCTAAAATACACGACTGCCATAAACTCCGCGTTCATAACGAGCCTCAACACCCCGCTCGTTCCGATACTAGGGTTCCTGATATTCCATAGGAAACCCGGTTTAAGGGCTGTTTTAGGGATAGCCATAGGTATGCTGGGGCTTACGCTACTCACAGGGGCTTACGAGATGAAGAGCGTCTCTATAGGGGATTTGTTGACGTTTATATGCGCGTTTCTATGGGCGCTTCAGATACTCCTAGTCGATAAAGCGGCTAAGAAGGTCGACGCGCTGGAACTCGCCTACTCAGAAGCCATCTCGGTATTCGCGCTATCGACCATCTTCTCCCTATCCGTCGGAGAAGTGTGGAAGACACCCGGTGGAGACGCAGCGATAGCCGTCATATACACAGGAGCCGTCGCCACAGCTTTCGCGTTCTACGCCCAAGCATGGGCTCAGAGACGGGTCTCTCCGGAGGTCGCAGGTCTCATCCTCCTGCTAGAGCCTGTTTTCGCATCGATCTTCGCCTTCCTAACCCTCGGAGAGACGCTTGACTTGATAGAAGCCCTAGGAGCCGTTCTGATCCTTCTAGGCGTTGGAATCTCAGAGTAGATAGAGGAATCGTTTTGTAGGTTAAAGACCTAATATAACTGGAGGAGCCCTATGATGGATGTGACTGATCGACATAGCAGATACATGTCTATGCGGCTTGTCACGTTAGAGGAGTATCTCGACTACGTGAAAACCCATGATGCCGTTCAGATAGAGGATGCAACTATCGAAATCGGAAAGCCTTGGAGGATCAAGGATTATCAGCCTAGAGAGTTCAGCCTCGAAAAGACGACGGTGTGGTCTTTCCCAGAGCGCGGCTCTTGGGCCACTCATCGAGGCGACTATAGGGGTAATTGGGCGCCTCAGATACCTAGGAACCTCATACTGCGTTACAGTAAGCCGGGCGAGTTGGTGTTGGATCAGATGTGTGGTGGTGGAACGACGCTTGTCGAGTGTAAGCTGCTCGGTAGGAACGCGATAGGGGTTGACATAAACTACGACGCGGTGATGTTGACGCTGGATAGGCTTAACTTCCGCTACAGACCTTTCGACGAAGATTATAAGGAGCCTGAGATAAGAGTGTACCATGGTGATGCGAGGAACCTAAACCTTATCGAAGATGAGAGCATAGACCTGATAGCTACTCACCCTCCTTATGCGAACATTATCGCATACTCAAAGAAGAAGCGTATAGAGGGCGACCTGTCTCAGGTCTACAGCCTTGACGAGTACCTGCAAGGTATGCGTGAGATAGCGAGGGAAAGCTTCAGGGTTTTAAAGCCCGGCCGGTTCTGCGCCATACTCATAGGCGACACTAGAAGGCATAGACACTATGTTCCCATAGCCTTCAGGGTTATGCAACAGTTCCTAGACGTAGGCTTCGTGCTGAGGGAGGATATAATTAAGGTTCAGTGGCACACTAGGACGACCGGTGCGAGGTGGGCTGGCCTAGCTAAGACGGCTGAGGAATGCTGGGTCGAGAAGCCGCCTGGTAAACGATACTGGACAGACTTCTACCTGATAAACCATGAACACCTCTTCATATTCAGAAAACCACGGAAAGACGAAGACCTCTCGAAGCTTAAGCTGAGTTATAAATGGTGGTAGGGGCTAGAGAAAAACAGGGTTTATCCACGCCTTCCTACCTTTACCGTCCGTCAACTCGACCCTGAAATACTTCTTAAATCCATAATTTTTGACCGAGAAGTACGTGAAGCCGTCCATCGTTTTTCTGACTAACGCCTTGAGGTCTCCCATTCGGATATACAGCTCTTCGACCTCGTCTTCGACGTTAAGCTCGACCTCTGAGACCCCCTTCAGCTCTTTAGCCTCTAACATCTCTCTGAGCTTTTCGTAAACCTCTAAGGAAATCGACAATCCCCAGCCGTTATCAGAGACTAGGTCGACGCGGTCGACGGGTGTAAAGCTCGCCTCGACGAACCCATCTCCGTGGGAGAAGTCGTCGACCCTAGGACCCATAGATGCGTAGAACAGCCCTCTCCTGAGGGAGTCCATGATCGCCTCGGCTGAGGGGGTTTCGGTTTTGACCCATACCCATCCACCCAGTGCGTCGACCGGCGGTGATACGTATCGATGCGCGTCGTCGACCGCTAAACCGTAGATAAGTCTATTATGAGCCAACACTCCATCCCAGTGAACCATCGAAAACCCTTTGGCGCACTCTACGTCGCAACCTGTGTTATAGACCTCGATACCGATGTATTTCTTCAGTTTGATCAAATCCTCTATGGTTAAACCTGACCAGTAGGGGTGAGCTACGAAGACTAAGCCATCGTTCTCATCGACGAAGTCTATAAGCTCCTCTATGGAGCGTCTTAGCCTTTGGATCGTCTCCTCGTCCTCTACACCTAAGACCACGAGGTGATAGCCGTAGCCTAGACGCGTTTCACCGGCTGAGGTCTCTATACCAGGTATGAGAACGAGCTTCTCATGAGCTATCCTCGTTACCTTCTCGTGGTCTGTTATGGATAGAAAACCGTGACCGTTTGAAGCGTAGAAGTCGGCGACCTGCTCAGGCGTTAGCACACCATCGGAGTTCGTACTGTGCGTATGAAGATTACCCTTAAGCCATATACCCTTAAGCTTAAACGGGTTCATACGACCATAAACTAGCATCCTTTCAAGAATTTAAAAATACTTCACGAATACCACGTTTACCAGAACTCCACCTTTAAACCTCTAACCTTTTCAAACGCTTTATCTCTTGTGGCTACCGTCTCGTCCACGCTCAGAGCAACCGCCGCTATGAAGAGGTCTCTTAGACCGATCTCCCTATCCTCCTTTCTGAGTTCGACTAGGATGGAGCCTGCTATCTTAGAGGCTTTCTCGTCGAACTCTAGCACGTCCAAGGCCCTCAAGAGGTCTGCGACAAGGCTTAGGTTCTCCTCTACCATAGACGAATTGTATGCTCCGTAGTAGAGTTCGAAGGAGGATATGGACGTAGTCCGAAGGGGCTCCCTTCTCTCCTCACAACCACGTATCCTCTGCTCGATATCCTTATCTCCACGCAGTAGGTCGACTAAGACGCTAGTGTCGAGGATCAATAGCCGCCACCAACCCTCCATCTTCTCCAAAGCCTACGGAGTTCAGACATGGATCTCTCAAGCTCCTTAGTCCAGCCCATTTGCCCGCAAACTCAAGCAGGCTTCTCCTTGAAGTTAGTCTAAGAATGACATCTGTGAACGATTCCTTACCTCTCTTCTCCTTATTTCCAAGGTATCATTTTTACAAGTTCCTCTTCCTCTAGCGCATGCCGTTCTTCGTAAATAAGGTAAAGGTTAATATCGACTTAGAAGACCTTGATGTTAGTCGAGGCCTATTCGTTTGCGTGTAAGAGGGGAGTGTTTTGGGTAAGCTACGTGTAGGTGTAGTAGGTTGTGGAGAGATAACGAGCAAAGCCACGGCTCCTGCTTTTGAAGAGGCGAAGAATGTAGAGATAGGGATGGTTATGGACGTAGTCGAATGGGCTGCCAGAGACCTCGGAGAGAAGTATAACGTACCATATACCACAAGCCTGGACGAGCTTCTCTCGAACAGGGAGATAGATTTCGTGTATATAGCCACACCGCACTATCTCCATGCACCTATAGCCATTAAAGCCGCTAAGGCTGGTAAACACGTGTTGGTAGAAAAGCCGATAGCCGTTGACCTTAAGCAGGCAGACGAGATGATCTCTGAGTGTCGTAAAAACGGGGTTAAGCTCTCGGTATGCTTCCCACTACGCTATAAACCTCAGATACAGAAGGCTAAGGAGCTTGTCGACAAAGGCTTCCTCGGGGATATAATCGGAGTGCGTATCGTAAACCTCATGGTGAAGCCTGCGAGCTACTGGATGGGCGGCTACACGGGGAGGATAAAATCCGACTGGAGAACCTCCAAGGAGAAAAGCGGCGGAGGAGTGTTGATAATGAACTCGATACACGATATCGACTACATAAGGTATATAACCGGGCTGGAGGCTGAACGCGTATACAGCGAGTATGACACTTTCCTTACTCCAGTCGAGGTGGAGGACTTCATAAACGTGCTTATCAGATACGAGAACGGTGCGATCGGACTCATCGAAGCCAGCTCATGCATAGATAAGGGACCGGGTCCATGGGAGATCTATGGAGACAGCATCTACGGTTCAAAGGCTCAGCTCGTCATCCCGAACCCCTACGGTGAACCCTTTCTATGGATTTTCACGAGAAATCCTACTGAATACGGTGAAGCAGGTAAATGGCATAAGATACCGTTAGAGAGTAAATACAACGCTCTGACACGGTTCGTCGAAGAGTTCGCCGAAGCTGTACTGGCCGGAAAGGAGCCGCCTGTAACAGGAGAGGATGGTAGGAGAGCGTTAGAGATAGTGGTGGCAGCATACGAATCCGGGCTTAAGAAGGCACCAGTAGACTTAAGCAACTATCGGTAGAGCCGAAGAAGCCTCACGACCCAATGCTCTAAATTATTTTCTCTATAAAACGAGGTATGTTTAACCGTAACGTGTCTTAAACCATCGAATAAACTCCGCTGTGCAGTCGAACTCATACCTCTCATCTTCGTCGAATACTAGACATACGTAGGCTCCAGGAGTATTCCAGTAGTTTAACCACTTTTCGACCGCCTCTTCGACAGGTAGACCCGTAAGTCTACCATAATCGTCATGAATGTAGAAGCCGCCAGCTGGGTCCATTATACAGAGTTTCTCGTCATCTACGAGAATGGCTACGGCTAGGTGACCTACGGTCTCGTTGCTCCATGCGATGCACCAGATGGGCTTGCTATTGCCTGTATATGCTTTGAGCATGCTCGATAATAGGAGAGCTTGGTCTTCACAGTCACCGGTCTTCTCGGTGATCGTCTCGTTCGGGAAGCGCCAATAATCGCGTGTCCAGTTGACCTCTCCGCCTATGAGAGGGAGCCACGGCTCAACCGGGTCGCTAGAGTACACTATGTCGTATCGAACCCAGTCGAAGATCTTCTTAAAGTCTCTCCGCACACCATCTTCATCGGTTTGGTTAGCCCATCTTCCGACGATCTTGAACACTGTTTCTACGACAAGTGGATCCTGAGGCGTAATGTATCGTTCACATTCCTCACCCAGGTTGGCTAATATCCGGAAGTTAACCTTGGACCTAAGCCGTTCATACCATAGCTTAAGGTCTCCTTGAGCCTCCAGCAACCCCTCGTAAGCCCTTTTCAACGTCTCATAGTCAGATTCTAAGTCGCTATACTCCTTGTCAAGACTTTCGTAGTCTGAACGTAGTCTTGTGTAGTTCTCAGATAGCTCGAGATATGCGTTTTCAAGCTCAGAATAGCTCCGGAGGAGGAGTGTGAAGTTTGCTTCGAGCATCTCATATCTTAGAGAGAGGCTTCGATAAGATGCGTTAAGAAGCCCATATTCATGTTTTAGGGTCGCATAGGTTTCGTTCAGCTCTTCATAGGCTTGTTTAAGCCCGTTATACATAGCCTCGAGGTCGAAGTAGTTTCGGGATAAAGCCTCATAGTCGCTCATGAGGCTTAAAAGTCTAGCCCGAGCGTCGATGTAGAGATACCCGAGGATACTGGATGATGAGAAGAGAGCTAAGAGCAAGACGATCGAGAACTGTTTCCACCGATTCAAGCGAACACACCTAGATACGAGAAGCACGTTCGGAGATAAAACATCAGCGGTGGCTAACATCCGCAGAGGAGAAAGGCTTAAAATAGGTTTCCGCTGGAAAAGCCTTCAGAGGAGGGGGTCACTCCTTGGGTAGTAAGTTAGCCATCTTAGGCGGTGAGCCGGCTGTAACGGTTAGTACTAGGGAAAAATGGAGGAGACCGATAGAGGAGGAGAAGAAGCTTATATGGGAGCTCCTGGAGAAAGGGAAGATCTCTGGGTCAGGCGAGGGTTTACCCCTAGAGTTTGAGGAAGAGTTCAAGGAGTTTGTGGGCTGTGAATACTGTCTAACCGTAGATCACGGTTCGACGGCGCTTGCCAGCGCTTACTACGCGGTCGGTGTCGGACCAGGGGACGAGGTTATAACCCCTGCAGCCGGGTATATTGGAAGCTACGCCGGTGCCCTTCACATGGGTGCTAGACCTGTCTTCTGCGAGATAGACCCGAAAACCCTTTTGATGGATCCTGAGGATGTCGAGAGGAGGATAACCCACCGCACTAGGGTGATAAACCCCATCCATATGAGCGGCAAGGTATGCGACATGGATGCCTTGATGGATATAGGTAGGAGATATGGAATAGCCATAGTGGAGGATGCTGCTCACGCCGCAGGATGCGAGTGGGGTGGTAAGAAGATAGGGAACATAGGTGACATAACGTGTTTTAGCCTCCAAGGTGTAAACCCGACTGGGAAGCCTGTGGCCGGTGGAGAGGGGGGAGTTGTATGTACCAATAACCGGGAGTTTTATGAAAGGATGCTTGCCTACTGCCACCTTCATAGAGCCGGTGTAACGGATGAGCTTAGAAGCCCAGCGTATAGGGGCTTAGACGCCGAAGTGCTTGGTCTGAAATACAGAGCTCACCCGATAGCGTTGGCCATAGCTCTCGTCTCCCTTAAAACCCTTCCATATCGCACCGAGAAAGCGATAGAAAATAGGGAGAAGCTGTTTAGGGGATTGAGGGATATCCCGGGAGTTGAGCCTGTTCACTCTTATCCTAAGGCTAAGTGGCACGGCCTATACGGTGGATGGCAGGTAATATATCACCCTGAAGAGCTCGGAGGCCTATCACCTGAGAAGTTTAAGGCCGCTCTGAGGGCTGAAGGTGTTCCGATAAGGGGACATGGATGGGCATCTGGCCATCTAGGCGAGCATCTGAGAACTATATTCACGAGAGGCTTCGACTTATGGGGTCACGGACGTGGGCCTCTCGATACTCGACATGGATTTATGGGACTGCCGCCGTTCAAACCTTATAAGAAGGGGGACTTCCCGATAACAGAAGACCTAGCCAAGCGTGTGATCACCATACCTCCCTACATAGAGCCTGAAGAAGGGTTGATAGAACAGTTTATCGAAGCCTTCAGAAAAGTAGCTGAGAATTATAAGGAACTCCTGTAACCTAATAAAAGCGTCGTCACCATCTATCAGGCTGCCAAACATAT
>LUCB01000034.1 GCA_001593865.1 Candidatus Bathyarchaeota archaeon B24 | reverse complement strand
TTATGAACACAGGCACGTTCTTCCTACGGGTTGCCTTATACGATACGAACAGCCACTCACCCGTATCCAAAGTCGTGGTCTTCTCAAGAACATCGTAGCTAAGCGAGAAAGCGTCCGCTATAACCATCCGGTCGTAGAACCTAGGCAGGGTGCTGACAAAATAGCTGTGCAACTGCTGTAGAGCGTTCACGTTCAGGTGGGCGACCCTCTGGGTGGCCAGCCAGCAGTGCGCCCGATACTTACGCCCCTGCCTCAGGAGAGCCTCGACGGCCTTGTTAGACCGTTCTGTCCAGTCGTCTACACGCGTTCTATCGGGTATGTACTCCTGAGCCTCGTCCAAAACGATGAGTACCCTAGAGCCCAATCCCCTAGTCTTCTTAAGCAGCAGAAGCCTCTCGATGAACCTTGAAACGGTCTTTCTGGCGTGTATCGGCTCAGGTATGTATACCACCGTGAGCGGTGGAGACTTACCGGACCATACTCTCAGCGCAAGTTCTTCAGGAGACGTCGCTTGACCTGTATGAGATTCCGTGGAGGGAGACTCTAACGCGTCCAGTATCGACGCAACGTCCGACCTCAGACCCGCCCTCTCAGAGAGGTTTGAGGACAGCCTGTTCATGATATCTAGGAAAACCTCTCTACATGAGTCGTCTTCAGCTATCTCCTGTAGGGTAGTAGCCTCGTTTAAGCCCCTCTCGACGATCAGCCTTCTGATGAGCTCGCTGTACGCTCTCTTAGCAGCCATCGCTCCAGACCTCCTCATGTCGAAGGTGCTTTGAAGAGTTTCGAGCACGTCGCCTAGTGTGAGCTCACGGGTTTCGGCGGTTGAAAGAAGCCCTAATCTACCGTCGTTTACGAGCCTTTCAAACATCATCTCGAGAAACTGGACGTCTATCTTATCTTCGAGCGTCTCCGGTATCACCTGAGACTGGGTTAGCCTCTCGATATCTAGCAGGCTTCTCTCCGAGACGTATAGGAGACCTGTTTGAAGCAGGTCGAGAAGATGAATAGAGTATTCACCCGCTATATCGAACACGACGACCTTAAGGTCTTCGACCGACTCTAAGGCACGTCTTATCAGGAAAGCCGTCAAGTTCGATTTCCCGACGCCTGTGAAACCGAAGACGCCCATGTGATACCGGACCAGGTTCACCAAGTTAACCTTCAACCCTATGTTAAACCCGAGGAGTACACCGACCTCCACACCCTTCTCATAGCACAAGAACAGCCTAACAGCCTCGTCGGAGAGGAGCCTTACATCCGCCCCCGGCAAAGGTGTTAAAGGAGTTCTCGCGAATACCAAAGAGCCTCCTTCGATGTCCAGCTTATACCCGGTCGGCACCGCGTAGATATCTATCCAGGTCTCCTCGCTCTTCTCCCAGCCGTCTTTGATCCTGTCGAGTATCTCGAGCCTTATGACTTTAGGTATCGAAGACTCGACACCGGGCATCTGGAAGTGTATAGCTCTTAAACCGACCACCTCGTATATGAGGTGGGTTAGCCCCTCAGAGGTCTGTCTCTCGATCGCTATGAAGCATGGATTATGAAGCTTGTCGAAGACCTTGTAGACAAACCTAGCCTCTATGGTAGCCAGCTGACTCGATAACGTTACCTCCCCCTCTCTAAGCCTGGAAGACCTTACGACCGTCTTAACGTCCTTAAGCCTAGCCTCGAATAAACCCTCCATATCGTCGAAAACGTTAAACTCGGTTAAGACCCGCATCCGGAAAGTATCTAAGCCGAATATAGACCATAAAGTTTTCTAGCCGATGTCAGCCGCCGAGCCTCCGGCTGGCCTCTAGGATCCTACGTAACTCACGGTAGCTTCTGAACGTGAACATCCTCCTTCTGGAGGCGAGGGGAGCTAGTTCAAGCTCGGCCACGGCTCTGAGAGAACTCTTCATAAGCTTAACTTCTGTCTTAACTGCTTTATCCGCCAAGTAGAGAAGCTGGTTATACCCGTAGGCTTCTAAGACCTCAGGGTTATCCATCAGCGAGAGCAGGTAGAGTATGAGGTCGTCTAGAAGGCTTCCGTCAGGATTCTCGAACACCGGTCTGACTATGAGCTCTGAACTATGGGGGATTTTAAGCGGCTCTCCGAGTCTATCGTAGACTGGGTCGAAGGGTCTGTCGTACATGAAGACCATAGAGCGTACGGCACCGTCGGTTTTCAGGCTTCTTAGCTGAAAGTTCACCCGTATGAATAGGGCTTCCCTAGAGACGACCTTCCTAGCCGGTTTGAACCCTTCAGACTGCGTATACACTAGTGTTGTGAAGCAGGAGTCGTAGCAGGGTGTCCGCCAGGGTGTTCCGATAAGCCTGTAGTTTAGCGAGCTTACGAGGCTGAGGAAGCCCCGGTTGCTTCTTATAGCCGGTATAGGCGACTTGGGCTCTATAAGCCCTCTATGCACCATGTATGGGACCACGGACCTCAGAATCTCGGATGCCTCGGTGTCCTTGGCTATACCCACCAGAAGCACACTATGGGTCTTAGCCCTACGTATGAGCTCGTAGAGCAGGAATAGGTTAACCATGTTGATGTCTTGAGCGGTTAACCATAGGTCGCCTATCTTAAGCGGATAATCGACGCCCTTAAACATCCGGTCTGAAACGAACGTAGACGCTTCGTAAACCCTATCCCAATACCCTAGGATATCCTCGCTGACCCTTAGGGTGTCTCCATGCTCCTCGAAGACCCTGCCTCCGAGCTCGTTCTCCCTACGTCTGATGTAGCCTAGAACCTTTTTGAGACCGTTCTCGTCGACGTTCAGTATGCTACAGGCTTCATCCTTAGATAGCTCGCGTTTCTCTATCAAAGCCTTAACGAACGCGTAAGCTCGGTATGGATACCTAGGTGGGACATATAGGTCTCCGGGGCCGAGGATGCCGGCTACCCAAAGGTCCAGGAGTGTAACCCTTCCCCGACCGGTTTCTATGCCCGTGAGCGCGGAGCTTCGTCTTCCCAAGACGGTTCTGAGGCTCTTCGAGAGAGACGGGTACGTACCCGATAAGGGGCGGTCGAGGAGCAACAGCTTGACCTCAGGGTTTTCGACGGCTTTAAGCGCTAGGGTTATCTCAGCCATCGTCATGACAGATATCGGTATGGTCTCGGCCGCCCTCCTGACCTCATACTCGAAGCTCACCGACACGTCCTGCGACACGTTTAGGAGGTCCTCCATCCAGAGCGGTATGGCGGCTGAGGCTGAAAGCTGCATGTCTCTGACCGCGCCCTTGACATCCATGGAGACCCCTTCTCTTCCTACGGTAAACTTGCATCTGTATCCTGTAGCGTAGACGTAGAATAGGAGGAGGTCGAGGTGTTCGTCGTAATCCATCGAGCCGTCGACCCCGACCGCAGACCACTCACCTTCGCCGATTATCTTCCTAGCGGCTTCTAGACAACGTTTAGAGTCTAGGTTCTTGAAAAGGGGAATCAGGTCTCTACGGTCTTGAAGAGATTTAACCCTGCCGTCGAAAAACTCGACGACCTTCCTAGTCTGAACCCTAAGCCTCTTGGAAAGGTCTAGACTCATGACACAGCTCCTTAAGCATGAGAAACGGTATAGAGGCTTATAAACCCTTAAAACGGAGAGAGCTACCTTGTCTTACGGACCCTAGCCCCTCTACCGGCTTTCTTAGCCGCTATCAAGCCGACCTTACGTCCAGGAGGGGCATGCCTACTCACGGTGGTGGGCTTACCTGGGTGCTGGTGTCTACCGCCGCCATGCGGGTGGTATACGGCTGCCATAGCCACCCCTCTAACCGTCGGATATTTACGGCCCCTAGCCCTCATTAGCTTAAGCTTGGTACCGGCTTTCAGAAACGGCTTCTCGATCCTACCTCCACCAGCGACCACACCGACGGTGGCTCTACACATGGCGTTTAACAGCATCGTCTTACCTGAGGACATCTTAACCGCTACGCCGCCAGCCGTATGGGATAAGACCACACCGTAGCTCCCTGAGGCCCTTAGAAGCTTACCGCCGTCACCAGGGTTCTTCTCTATATTACAGACGATTGCTCCGTCAGGTATCTGCGCCAACGGAAGGACGTTCCCGATCTTGAAAGACGCACCCGGCCCTATTTCGACGACATCTCCCACGCCTAAGCCCTCGCACGCAACCGTGTAATAGCTTACCCCGTTTTCCAACGTTATCAGAGCTAACGGTGCTCCTCTACCAGGGTCGTGAACCAGGTCCATGACATAGCCCCTTATAGAGCCGTCTCTAGGCAAAACCGATAGAGGCGGATACCTAGACGGCGCAACCCTCTTATGGGTCGGCGCCGTGAAAGTCGGCGAGCCCCTACCCCGTCTCTGAACCAGAGTCCTCTTACCCATCCACCATCACCCTTAGAGTATCCCGAGTCGAACCGCTATATCCGAAGCGTCGTACTCAGGCTTGAGCTTTATATACGCCTTCTTACGGCCATCCGGTGTTATAAGGGTTTTCACCTCGGCGACCTTAACCTCGAAAAGCTTTTCGAAGGCTCTCTTTATATCGCCCTTCGAGGCCTTCAGGTCTACTATGAACGTCAGCTTATTCTGCGTCTCTATAAGGGAGACGGCTTTCTCGGTCATAAGCGGGTATAGGAGTATCTCCGTCAAACGTAGGGTTTCCCTAAGCTTAGAGATCTCGCTGCTCATAGGGCACCCTCCCTGAACATAGACCTGAGGGTCACTATGCTCGACCTGTCCCATATCGTAAGCCTACCTGGATGGCCGCCAGGAGCCAGAAGCTCGACGTTGAGGTTTCTAAGCTCGACCACGTCCACACCGGGTATGTTCCTAGCCGATAAACCTATGCCGTCATCCTTAGCTACGACTATGAGCGGGCCCTTACCGCCCTTATATTTTCTACCCCGCATCTTACCCTTACCTGCCCTAATCTTGCCTACGCGCTTTTTAACCCTTAGAACATCCTCCCAGACGCCTAGGTTCTTGAAAAGCTCCACAACGTCTTTGGTCTTCTTAAGCGACTGAACCTCGTCTACGACGACGAGCGGCAGATACTTTACACCCTCAACCCTATGACCCCTAGCCTCGACATACTCTTTAGAGGCGGTAGCCGCTATGGCAGACTTCAAGGCAAGAAGCTTCTCCTTCTTGTTAACCCTCTTGTAGATGTCTTTCTCGACCTTAGGCGGATGAGTGGGTCTGCCGCCGACGGCGAAGGGGACGAAGGCCGCTCTGGTCGTACCCTTGAGCCTGGGAACCCTCGACAAGTCTAGACCTACGCCTAGGTACTCGACCACCCTACGTTTACCCGCCAAAACGTCGGTGCCCTTTCTCTGAAGCCTATGGGTCTGAAGAGCTATGACCGCCCTACGTATGACGTCTGAACGCACCTCCATGTCGAAGACATCTGGAGCCTTAACCCTACCCACTACTTTACCGTCTAGGCCTAGGACCCTCAGAAACCTCCTCGCAGAGGATTTCGCAGAGCTCTTTTCCAAAGCTACACCAGCCTTCGCCAAAACCTACCCCCCTGCTAAACCTTGACGTACAGTATCTGGGGAGCCGCCTCCGGAGCCGCTCTAGGTGGACGAGCCGCGACCCTGAGCCTTACGAGCCGCTTGACAGGACCCGGAATACTACCTTTAATAAGAATATAGTCGCCTCTTATCACGCCGTAGTTCACGAAGCCTCCCTTAGGAGTTATCTCTTCACCGTTCTCCCCGACCTTGATTATACGCTTATTATACTCTATCCTCTGGAAGAAGCCCAGCTGACCGGCTCTAGGAACCGTGTACAAGACCCTAGAGGGGACCCAAGGCCCAAGCGTACCGATCTTACGGACACCTTTCCTAGACTTATGGGGTAGACGTTTGACACCCCACCTCTTTATAACGCCTTGGAAACCCTTACCCTTAGTAACAGCCGACACGTCTACGTACATACCTTCCCTCAGAGCATCCTTAGCCCTGACCTCTTTACCCAAAAGGCTTAGGCAGTATTCGAACCTCTCTTCGACCGAGCCTCCGCCTACACCGACCTCGAAGAGCTCAGGCGTCTTTTTACCGAGACCCGATAGCCTAGGCTGAGTGCATGTCAAAACCCTAACCTCGGCGACCCTATCCAGTCGACCCTTGATTTTTTCGACCATCTTATCGTGGTCGAAGCTCTCAGGCACCGTGAAGACCCTTTCTAGGTCTTTAGGAGGCTTCTCGACCCATACTTCGCCCAGAGCCTTTAACCCATAAGGCGTGTCCTCGTAGCATCTCACAGCCGCCACGTATAGGGGAGGAGCGTCTAAAACGGTTACGGGGACGAACACCTCTTTACCATAGTGCGGGGAACGGGGATGGTCTTCTATGGCTATGACATGGGTCATGCCGGCTTTATAACCGGCGAACCCGAGAAGCTTAGGCTCCTTATAGTCTACGCTAGGCCAAAAGCTTATCCTACCGACTATAGACCGTGCCCTAACCTTAGGGATGTATGCTAAAGACCCTCTCCTCGGAGCCCTCTTTTTCCTACGACCCATCCATCAACCCTCTTCCCCGAAAGATTTGCGGAAACAGTACAAGGAAACTGGGATAATAAGGTTTTCGTTCTCGACCTAAGGAAAAGGTCAAAGCCAAGATTCACCCTTAGGGGGCTAGCAGGTTCAGTATGGCTAACGTCGCATAAAGCGCTTCTTCTGTCCTAACGGTCTCGGTTCCCTGGTGGGGTATGGTGTTCACGACATAGTCTGTCACACGGCTGAGTTCCAGACTCTCCCTAGATAAGATATCCCTCAAACCCTCCCTGGGAGAGCCGAATAGGACTAGGACTCTACTCGACTTCCTGAGGTTCTGGGCGAGCCTCTCGGATACGTCGACTATCGAGTCTCCGTACTTGG
>LUCB01000005.1:79365-129552 GCA_001593865.1 Candidatus Bathyarchaeota archaeon B24 | reverse complement strand
AGCGTGTAAAACCGCTCCCAAGCTCATAGAAATCGTCAGGAGGGAGAGTGGCCTGGATGCCGGGTCCTAAGAACGCGGGGGTAGGTAGTCTTAAGGCGAAATACGGGGCTCCTCTTAGGAAACGGTATGCTCGGGTTATGCGGGCTGCTAAAAGCGTCTACGTCTGCCCTAAGTGCGGCATGCGTAGGGTTAAGCGAGTGAGCGTAGGAGTGTGGAAGTGCTTCAAGTGCGGCTATAAGTTCGCCGGAGGAGCCTACCAGCCTACCACCGAGATGGGTAGGGTGGCTGCGAGGATCAGAGGTTGATAGAGCCCAGTAAGCGGTCTCTTAGGGTCGAATGCTCGGTCAAGCTAGAGGTTAAACCTGGTCTATTGGAGCCTATTCTTAAGGCTTTGAAACCTGAAACGCTGAGCCTACCGTCTAAGAGGGTAACGGTGACCATAGATGGGGTTGGAGATAAGCTGGTTTTAACGTTTAAAGCCAAAGATTTAACCGCTTTCAGGGCGGCTTTAAACTCCTATCTCAGGTGGTTTTCAGCCATCCAGAAGACCTTAGAGCTCATTTAGACTTTCAAGGAATCTTTTATGTACTCAACTTTTTAATGGCCAATTTTAAGGTCCTGCGGGCTAACTCGGTTATGCTTGAACCGTCGAAGCCAGCGACCATGCTTCGAACCCTATCGTTCAGAGGCTTAACAAGCCTATCGGGTATGCTCTTCAACCCCTTTAAAGCCCCTAGTATCGATCCGACCGTCGCGCAGTTGCAGTCGGTGTCTAGGCCGCACATGACGGATATGCCGACCGATTTCACGAAGTCCCCTCCCCCATGCATAAGCGATAGGACGACCATGGCAGCGTTGTTTAACACGTGAACCCTATGGTACCTGCCGTAGACTTCCATAACCCTTTCCCACGTCTCACCCCAGTATCCGTCGGCTTTAGACCATTTCATAGTGTTCTCCACGACCTCGGCGAGCCTCGAGGAGCTCGGGATCTCCGTTAAACCTATTTTCAGAGCCTCCTCGACATCATCTACCGCGAAGGCTGCTGAAACAGTAGCTGCTATAAACATTTCTCCGTACACACCGTTTTTCACATGGCTTAACGCAGCGTCTCTATAAGCCATACTGGCCGCGTACTCGACAAGACCAGGTGCGACGTAGCCCCAAAGGTCCGCCCTGATCTGGGCGCCTATCCACTCCCTGTAAGGGTTCATGTAGACGGCTGTTTCAGGAGGCTTTAGACCTAAGACCAAGTTTCTATACGCCGCTCTCTCAGCCGTGTAGGTGGCTTTATACGGTAGATGGCTGAGCCATTCAAGCCCGACATCCTCCGTCGTGAAATCGAAGCCGTAGGTCTCCAACACATGCAGGTTAAGGATCGTGTAGTCTATATCGTCGTCCCTAGGCATACAGTCTATACTCCCCCTCAGCATCCCCCTCCTGCTCTCCGAGAAGTCGCTCGGTAGCCCTTCGACCACCTTATCCAAAGCCGGCAAATAGCCTCTTGGCGGATACTCGCCGGCGGCCTTAAGGTATCTCTCTATCAAGCCTCTGTCAAAGCCTTCGACGGGTTTACCAATGAGGCATCCGATACATCTACCGAGCCAAGCCCCGGCTACACGGTCTTTAAGCATCTCTCTGGAATAGCCCAGCTCGAGCCTCCTAGGTCCTCTAATTCTCAAACCTCTTATACCGTCTAGGTCTGTAGGCTCGGTATAGGGATAGCCTCTCCTAGTAGGAACGTGTTTGAGCTTACGGTAAAGCTCGTCAAGCTCGTTCAACCCCATCTCGTCGATAAGCCTTGGATCTTTCAAGAATTCTTCGACATCGAAACCCTCCTCATACATCTGAGTAAGCTCGAGTTTAAGCAAGCTTCTGAACTCGTCCAAGCCTGGAGTCCATAAACCTGACAACTGAATCTACCCAGCCTTAGGTAACAGTCGCTTACACATAAAAGGTTAAGTTTCACGTAGGAGATAGATTTTTGAACCCTCCAAGGTTTAACCTTATGCTACTGGGAGGGTTGAGCTCTGCACATAGTCGTGCTCATCAAACAGGTTCCCGACATCGAGAAGGTGAGGTTTGACGTAGAGACGGGTAGGGTCGACCGGAGTTCAGCGCCCGCCGAGACAAACCCGTTCGACCTGAACGCATTGGAAACGGCCGTCCGGCTTAAGGAGAAGCTAGGCGGTAGAGTAACCGTCATAAGCATGGGACCTCCTCAGGCGGAGTCGAGCCTGAGAGACGCCCTAGCCAGGGGAGCCGATAGGGCTATACTCTTAACCGATAAACGGTTCGCCGGAGCCGATACGTTAGCCACCTCCTACACCCTGGCGACCGCCATAAGGAAGCTAGGCTCGTTCGACCTCATAGTGTGCGGTGAGAAAACCGTAGACGGTGATACGGGTCAGGTGGGTCCAGAGGTTGCCGAGCACCTCGGGATCCCCCACGTGGCGTATGTATGCGAGGTTAGGGAGGTCTCGGAGGATAGGATCCTCGTGGTCTCGGATATGGGTGACAAATACCTGTTCGAGGTTACGCTACCGGCGTTGATAACGGTGACTAAGGATATAAACACACCTAGGATCCCAACCCTTCGCGACGTGCTCAAAGCCAGGAGGGCTAAGGTGGAGGTTTGGGACGCCGACAGCTTAGCGGGCTACGGTGAGACCTGCAGGTTTGGGCTTCAGGGCTCGATGACATTGGTCACCAGGATAACGATACCTTCGGAGGAGGGTAGGAGAGGTATCATATTCAGGGGTGAAGACGCCGTCGAGAGGCTTATAGAGGCTTTACGCAAGGAGGGGTTTATACCTTGAGCACGTCGGCTAAGGGAGGAGTACTCGTATACGCCGAGCATGAGAACGGAGTTATCCATCCAGTTTCGTTCGAGCTCCTAGGTAAGGGTAGGGAGATAGCCGATAGGCTGGGGGTGGAGCTTTGGAGCGTGCTCCTAGGGCACCGTGTTAAGAGGCAGGCTGAGGAGCTCGTATACTACGGAGCCGATAGGGTGTTCCTATACGACCATCCGACGCTCGAGGTGTTCGACGTCGTCAGATACAAGCATGTGCTCGTGAAGCTGGTTAGGGAGACTGAGCCGCTTGTTTTTCTAGTCGGCGCTACTCCGCTCGGCAGAAGCCTAGCCCCCAGGGTGGCGGCGGCTTTAAACACGGGGCTTACGGCGGACTGTATAGACCTTCAAGTCGACAAGGATGGAGAACTCATCCAGATAAGGCCGGCCTTCACAGGCAACATACTAGCGCACATCAAGACTAGAAGTAGACCTATCATGGCCACCGTGAGATACAGGGTTATGAAAGCCCCTAAAAGAGACACCTCGAGGAGGGGGGTGGTCGTGGAAAAACGGCCCGGCGAAGCTTTGGAGACCGGTTTAAGGTTTCTAGGTAAGGTCTCTGCTAGGAGGGTGAATCTAGCCGACGCAGATGTGATCGTCGCCGGAGGTAGAGGGCTAAAGCGTAAGGAGGACTTGAAGCTACTCGAGGAGCTCGCGTCGTTGCTGGGCGGTGTCCTAGGGGTTAGCAGACCCCTGGTAGACGAGGGGTGGATATCTAAAGATTACCAAGTGGGTTTCAGCGGTAACACGGTTAAGCCTAGGCTCTATGTGGCTTGCGGCATTTCAGGCTCGCCTCAGCACTTGGCGGGTATGAGGGGGTCCGACGTGATAGTGGCGATAAACATAGACCCCTCAGCCCCCATATTTAGGGTCGCAGACTACGGGGTGGTAGGAGATTTATACGAGGTCGTGCCAAAACTTATCGAAGCCTTGAAGAGAATTAAGGGAGGATCGGTAGATGGATGAAGAAACTGTTGAAGAGCTTAGGAAGATAGTCGGGCGTGACTGGGTTATCTACGGTAGAGATGTCACAGCCGGATACCTCCTAGATGAGACTCCTCCGCCTATAAGACCTATCCCATCTAGAGACGTGGTCGTCGTCAAACCTGGCTCGGTGGAGGAGGTCTCAGAGGTCTTAAGGTATGCGAACGAACATAGGATACCCGTGTTTCCCAGAGGAGGAGGGACCGGTCTCGTAGGAGGATGCATACCCACCCTCGACGGCATCGTCTTATCCTTGGAGAGGATGAACAAGATAACGGTCGACCGGGAGAACATCATGGCCGAAGCTGAGGCCGGTGCAACCCTAGGAGACCTGATAAAGGCCTCAGAGAAGGCTGGGCTCTTCTTCCCACCCCATCCGGGTGATGAGGGAGCTCAGATAGGTGGTCTCATAGCGTGTAACGCAGGTGGAGCCAGGGCGGTTAAGACAGGGGTTATCAGGAACTATGTGAGGGGTTTAGAGGTGGTCTTGGCTACTGGTGAGGTGCTGAGGCTCGGAGGTAAGCTTATGAAGGATAACCTAGGCTACGACCTGATGCAGCTCATAATCGGGAGCGAGGGTACGCTAGCCGTCATAACGAAGGCTTGGATAAGGCTTTACCCGAGGCTCCCGGCTACGGCGACCTTGATAATACCGTTCGAGAAACGGAGCACCGCCGTTAAGGCTGTCCCGAGGATCCTCCAAGCAGGCATACTACCGCTTGCCTTGGAATATGTCGAGAAGGCTCCTATAGAGAGGTCTGCGCAACACCTGGGTCTAGAGTGGCCGTGTAAAGTCGGAGAAAGCTTTCTCATACTTGTCTTAGCTGAACCGTCTGAAGAGGCGCTTTACGCCCAGTGCGAGAGGATTCTGTCTCTCTGCGAGAAGTTAGGCTCTCTCGAACCGTTGCTGGCCGAAAGCAGGGAGGAGCAGGATAGGATCCTTAAAATCCGTAGCGAGATCTATACGGCGCTTAAGCCGGATATGGTGGATATTCTAGACGCAACGGTTCCACCGGCCTCCATAGGGGCTTTCATGGACGAGGTAGAGCATATAGCCGAGCGTTACGGAACCTATCTACCGGCCTACGGCCACGCTGGTGACGGAAACATACACGTCCACATAATGAAGGAGGAGGGGTGGAGCATGGAGGACTATGATAGGGTCAGACAGGAGATATACGATGTGGCCGTCAAACTGGGTGGGACGATAACAGGTGAGCACGGTGTAGGAGCCGTTAGGATAGGTAGCGCCGCGAAGTATATGAGCCAGACCCACGTAACGCTCATGAGGGGGATCAAACGGCTGTTCGACCCAAACGGTATACTAAATCCAGGTAAGGTCTTACCCTAAACGGTAAAAGATTTAACAAAAAATGTACGATATTTATTCGCGGTGATGTTTATTGGTTAAAGTTCTGATAGCGGCAGGCGACGCTGTAGAGGCTCAGGAGATATTCTATCCCTACTGGAGGCTGAAGGAGGAGGGGTTCGAGGTTCACGTGGCGGCTCCGAGTAAGAAGCCTCTGCTCACCGTCGTCCATGATTTTGAACCCGGGATAGAAACATACACCGAGAAGCCGGGCTATAGGTTTATCTGGGTCGACCTGAGTTTTAAAGAGGTTAAACCTGGGGATTACGACGGCTTGATCATCCCAGGTGGGAGGGCGCCTGAGTACATAAGGACACATACCGAGCTTGAGCCCATAGTAAGGCATTTCTTCGAAAAAGGTAAACCCGTCGCCGCCATATGCCACGGCCCCCTAGTCTTGACCGCGTATGGGCTTGTCAAGGGTAGAAGGCTCACAGCCTATGGAGTTCTCAAGGCGGACATAGAATCCGCGGGCGGGGTGTACCTCGACCAGGAGGTAGTCGTAGACGGAAACCTCGTGACAAGCAGGGCATGGCCAGACCTCCCGGCTTTCATGAGAGAGTTCATCAAACTACTCAAGAAGTAGCCACACATTCTTCCAAACCTATTTTTCTTTACCTTTATATAACCCAGCAATCCCTATCGATAACGGGGTGGGTAAGCCGGTGGGTGGGTTTCCGGGCACCTGGGTTTAATCCAGGTGTCTGGAGGAAACTCCTCCACGCAGGTGGAGCCGCACCACGGCGACGTGGGGGGCGAGAGCCTCGGCTCCGGCGCAGAAAAGACACCTCCCCCCGGCGGGTGTGGATGATATGCGGTTCAACCGCTGACGATGCCGGGGTGTGAGGGTGAAACTGCCGACCTGCGGGCGTCAAGGCGAATGGGGCCTATGAGCCTCCACCCGAGGCTCCGGTATGCCGCGTCAGTCGGATCCCACCTAAAACAGAAGGAGGGTTACGGCCGGCATACCCACCCCAGAAGGAAACATCTTTCTCCTCTGCTGGTGGCGTTAGGTCGGTTATCTGAAATACGTGAGGCTTTCTAGCTCGTTGCAGGATGGAGTCTCGGAGAACGGTAGGTCGTTTATCTGCGTCCAGAGCCGGACGTTGTTTCTCCTACAAGCCTTATAAAGCGGCATGAGAAGCCTGATCCTTGTGTTATAGTCTAGCATATAGTACGTTCCGTCGCTGTAGCCATGCCTGAGATAATACGGCTTAAGCTCCTTGTAGAAGCTGGGGTAGACCTTGCTAACCCCTATCGAGAGCAGAAGGCACTTGGAGATTATATCGTACACACCCGCCTTCCTAGCTTCTTTAACTATAGTCTTAAGCTCCATCTTCGACTGCCCTGCTATGGCACCGTAGGACGGTATTATCGGTTCAACCCTTATGTAGACGGTTAGCCCCTCCTTCACCAGCTTGGAGGCTGCCCAGATCCTGCCTATAGGTAACGAGGCGTTGGGTTCAAAACGGTTGTCAAGGAATGGAACCGAGATATGTATGGTAGTCGATTTCCTATCTAAAGCCTCGAGGTACTCCTCTCTAAGAAGCCTAGACGGGTTCTTGGTCGAAATGATCACGGGGAAACCCTCTTCTTTCAAGGTCCTCAACGCGTAGAGGGTGTTCCCATACCTATTTTCCAAGAAGGGGTGGAGGGGTTCGCAACTCGGGGATAGATAGACAGGGTATTTCGGGAGGCCGAGCCTAGCGTACTCCCGGATATCTCGTCTAAGTCTTCTTTTAAAAAGCTTCCTAGAGGCGGGGTATCTGATGTCGGACATCCGGGTATAGCCGTATATGTAGCAGTATATGCATTTATACGGGCATCCTCTATAAGGGTTTATAGCAAGCTTAAAGCTGGTCATGTACTTGACCCGCGACTTGAACGGGTTTAGAGGCTTAACCACGTAGAAGTTTTCAAGAGATTTCACGAAACTCTGAGGCTTCACCGTTTCACCTCCTTAAAGACCGAAGACCTTCTCCTCGGGGAAAACCTCTATACCCTTATCCGTGATCCTCATGGGGCACAGTCTCTGAAGGTGTTTAACACCCCTCATCTTACGCACCTCTAAGGCACGGCTTATCGAGTCGCCTATACGAATCATATGTAGCACGATCACGCCTTGAGCTATGAAAGCCTCGAACCCGAACCGTTGGGCATCAATCCTCTCCTCGCTGAGTTCTGAAAGCAGCAGGGTCGTGAGACCAGTCTCTGTCAAAGCCTTGACGAGCCTTAGCACGTTGTACCGGACCTCGAACGGGCTATCGTACTGAACCGTTAAGGCTGTTAGAGAGTCTATGACGCAGCGTTTGGCGTCTATACTCCGCTTAGCCTCGCCGATGAGACCTATGATGTCGTCTATGCTGAACTCGTTGGAGCCTATGGGAGCCCTAAGCGTATACAACGGAGCGGCTCTACCCAGCCCCCTTATAGGAGAAGCGTCTACGAATACGAGCTTCCTCGCCGCCTCGAGCTTGTAGAGATCCCAGCCAAACCTGCGGACGTTGTTCGCTATCGAGTATGGAGGCTCCTCTAAGGTGACATATATACCGTTTTCACCATAAAGGGTAGCTCCGCTGTAGAGGAATTGAACCCCGAAGAGAGTTTTCCCCGAGCCGGGGCCACCCATAACCGTGTAGCAGAACCCTCTGGGTAAACCCCCCTCTATGAGCTCATCGAGACCTAATATACCGGTCCTCACCCTATTTTCTGTAAAAACCACATCCCAAAAATACACGTTAAACCTAAATAAAGCTAATTAAACCTTTGAGAAGTTTCTAAACGAAATATTTAGGGTAAATTTTTACACAGATAGTGCTATCCTCTACGTGCCGCAGCCACGATTTTTATGATATCCCTATCCCTGAGTTTATAATCTTTAGGTAGCCTCAAGCCTGTACGCGCGTCGATGGCATATATCATCGTCTTAGCAAGCTCCGTGTGTATCTCGGCTGCCAGGTCTAGGACCGTCGCGTCCGGAGGCATAAGGTATACGTCGGGAAGCACGTTCCCATGGTGGTCTGTGAGCCTCTTCTCATCCTCGACCGGGTATACGGCGTTCATCCTGAGGAGCTTGAACACGACGACGTTCACGGCGAACTGAACCCCGGTCCTCCACCATTTATTTAAAACCCTCTCCTGGATGTAGTTTAAAGCCCACTTTTGCTTCTCGTTAAGCTTCGAAGGGTCTTTAACCTCGAATATTTCCTCGCCGGGTATGTACCTTATCAAACCCCTCCTCTCAGCCCTCCTCAGGATAAGCTCAGCCTCGGCCGAGGCGGGTACGACGGGTATGGGTGAAAGCTCGTTCACAAGCCTCTTGTAGTTATCCTCGGCCAACGGTATATCCATCTTGTTGGCTACGACTATGGTCGGCTTAGCTATCTTCCTGAGAGCGGTCGAGAACGTTAAGAGGTCTTCCCTAGACCAGTCGTGAAACGCCTTCGAAGCCATGCCTGAAACCTCCAAGGCCTGAGCTACGTGGCTCTCATCTATCCTAAGCCCCGTCAGGACGGATGCTAGGGCCCCCTTAAGCGTATCCCTACGGCTCTCTATGGTCTTCTCGATATACTTCCTCTTACCCTCGATTATCTTAGCCATCCAGAGAACTATCTCCCTCTCGATGTCGTAGAAGTCCCGAACCGGGTCTCCTGTGCCGGGCTCGGCTATACGGCCCTCAGAGTCTATGCTTCCCGATGCATCTACCATATGGATGAGTGCATCCGCCTGCGCCGCCACGGATAGGAACTCGTTCCCGAGACCCCTGCCTTTCCAAGCCCCCTCTATAAGACCCGGCAAGTCTACGAGCTCGACCGGTATAAACCTCCAACCCTCTATGCAGACGGAGTTCTGCGGGTTGTCCTTAACCCCGAGCTCTCTGCATACGCATAGGGTCTTAGCATACCCGATGCCGCGTTGAGGAGTCTTGGTTGTGAACGGGAACTTTCCTATACGCGCACTCAACAGGGTTGCAGCGTTGAAGAACGTAGTCTTACCGGTGTTCGTCTTCCCGATTATCCCTATCCTGACCGGCATGGTTTACAAGCCGATAATTCAGAAGACAACATGGTTTAAAAATATGTTGCTTTTGAGCTAACGGACTCTACGCACTAAAACGACCGGGTAGTGAGGTATCCTACCGAGCAGCTCCCAGCTTATGGAGGTTAACCCGACGCCAAATCTTCTCGCAGCCTCCCAGATGTTTCTACCCGCTCCGTAGCCTCTAACCCTGTCGGCGACCTCGCAGATGTCTAGAAGCTCGTCCATAGAACCCGTCCACCCAGACGCCGCCACGGGGGTAGCTCTGGCTTTGAACCTAAGCGACGCACCTATTATATAGGCCAGCAGACCCAGTCCCACGAGACCCTTCATGGGGTTAGGCCTTGAACACAGGTGTATAGGCCCTATCGAGAATGTTTTATCGCTGTCAGATATGACCACCGCGACGCTTCTACCGGTCTCCTTCAGTATTCTACGTCTTATGTGATCGGCTATCTTAGACGCATCCCTAAGCGGGAGGGCGGCGTAGGAGTATGGAAGGTTCACCACGTCTAAACCGCCTTCTGAAAACGCCCTTAAAGCCTGTAGAAGGCCTGAGACTCTTAGAGCCGCCTCCTTATGTCTAGCCCCCTCCTCTACGGGGTAATCCCTGAGCCTAGCTACGGTCTCAGGTTTGAGCCTACACAAGGGTGCTAGAAGGTACCCCCATACGACCCTCATCCAAAACCTGGCTAGAAACCTCGCTGTTAGGCTTGGTTTGAAAAAAGACTCGTCGATTATGTTTCCGGAGGCCGTCGATATGGCCTTTTCAGATATCACTAATACATCTCCGTTTTCGACCACCTTCTTGACCTTCGAGACGATGAAGTCTACGTAGTCGAAGCCTGGTCTCCAGTAGGGTGACCTCAGCCTCCTAGCCCGGTATCTACGTCTAGGAGCCACCCTCCTCCCTAACCCAGACGCTTCTCCTCTGGAACTCGAGAAACTTAATGTCCTTCCTAACCTTCTCGAGCGATGTCTTGAGACCCTTTATCCTCCTATCGAGCTCAGACATCTCGTTCTCCAGGGGGGAGATGCGTCTGGATAGGTCATACATCTCCTTCTCGATCCGGTAGGCCTCATACATATCTCGGGCTTTCCGAAACCGACCTCTAAGCTCGTCCAGCTTCTTCTTAAGCTCCGAGATACGCTTCTCCAGCTGAACCCTTCTATCCTCAAGCTTCTTAAGCTCTTCAGAATACTCTTCCTCCTTCTTCTTAAGCTCCTTAAGCGTCATCTCCGTAGCCATTAAGATGCACCTCCAGAGGAAGAAGGCAAAGACCAAATTTAACTTTTCCTATAGGCGGTAGGGTTTCGAACGATCTCGGCCTTAAATCTTATAAGTGTCTTCAGACTCCTTAAATGAGGTTTGGGTGTTTCTGCATGGAGGAGTTTATGGCTAGCAGGATGTTTAGGTTGAAGGGTGAATTTGCGTTTGTGATCCTCCAGAAGGCTAAGATGCTCGAGAGGGAAGGCTACGACGTCATACATTTCGAGATCGGGGAGCCAGACTTTGATACACCGGAGCACATAAAGGAGGCTGCCGCAAAGGCTTTGAAGGAAGGCTACACCCACTACACACCGTCGCCTGGTATACTGGAGCTTAGAGAGGCCATATCCGAATACCTCGAGGAGGAGTTTAAGGTAGAATATAGCCCAGACGAGATAATCGCCACACCTGGGGGTAAAGCCGCCATATTCTATGCCTTGACGACCGTGGTCGAGGAGGGTGATGAGGTCATAATACCGGACCCAGCCTTCCCAGCCTACGAGTCTGTCATAAGGTTTCTGAACGCCAAACCTGTCTTCGTGAGGCTTAAGGAGGAGAACGACTTCAGGATGATCCCTGAAGACGTGGAGGCGAAGGTCACCGATAAGACGAAGGCTGTGGTGATCAACAGCCCCCACAACCCATGCGGCTCGGTCCTCACCAGGAGTGATGTCGAAGGGTTAGCGGAGATAGCTTTGAGACATAACCTCGTGTTGATCACGGACGACGTATACCATAAGATAATCTACGACGGGTTCGAGCACGAGTCTGTGGTTTCGATACCCGAAGTCAGGGACAGGGTTCTCCTGCTTAACAGCTTATCGAAAACCTACGCTATGACCGGCTGGAGGATAGGGTATATAGCGGCCGATAGAAGGTTCATAGAGCGTATGGTGGTGCTTCAGAACAACTTGGTCTCGTGTCTACCGGCCTTCGTCCAGAAGGCTACGGTGGCGGCTCTTAGGGGACCTCAGGACTTCGTTAAGAAGATGGTCGACGAGTATAGGCGTAGAAGAGATGTCATAGTCGACGGGCTGAATAGGATCAGAGGGTTCAAATGTAAGAAGCCTCTAGGTGCCTTCTACGTGTTCCCGAACATAAAAGGCGTGGGGATGGATGAGAGGGAGCTTGTGGAATACCTTCTAAGGGAGGCTAAGGTCGCTACCCTACACGGGTCAGCCTTCGGACCTGGTGGTGAGGGGTATCTGAGGTTCTCATATGCGACGTCGATAGACTTGATAAAGGCGGGGCTAGAGAGGATCAAGGTAGCTATCGAAAAGCTTCAAGAGGCTGGTTAAAAGGTTGAGGGTGGAGGTCTCAAGAGAAGTCTTAGATAGCATAATAACCTATGCCCTAACCCTACACCCTAGAGAGGGTGTTCTACTGTTAAGGGGTAGAGTCGAGAGGGGTGTGATAAAGGTCGAGGATCTCCTCATACCCCCCTTCGCGACTAGGGGGAGAGGTTTTTCGGCTATTCCGCTCTTCTACCTACCGATAGACTTCTCGATAGTCGGAACCGTACACAGTCATCCATCCGGAAGCCTGAACCCGTCGGCGGAAGACCTCAACAACGCATACGGGAGGATCGTGATGATAATAGCATACCCCTATAGGGGGTTGGAAAACCTAGCCGCCTACTCCAAAGACGGTAAAAGACTCCCGGTGGGCCTGTCGTTTTAAAGAATTAATTTTTCGTCTATTTCACAGAGACCTGAAAACATAGGGTCGCATCCAACCTGTATATTTGCCTTATAATAAAAATAGCTGCATTGTTAAAGCCCGACTTCTTTTATGAGCTGTTCGAGCTTGGCCTTGCTTTCGACGTATTCGCGTTCGATATCGGGTACGTTTCCCACGTCGATCCCTATGAAGCCGTCGAAGCCGTGCTTCTTCAAGGCTTTAAGCACTCCTATCCAGTCCACGGTCCCTTTCCCTATGCCCAGGTGGTAGTTATCTCTACCGTCGTTGTCCGAAGCATGCACGTATATTATGAGCTTCCCAAGCTTCTCGACCGACAGGGGAAGTATCTCTTTCTGGGCGTGGAGATGCCCCGTATCCAGCACGACGCCGAAGTTTTCGCTGTCTATAGCCTCCGCAAGCCTGAGCATCGCGTCTGTGTTGGAGACAGACTCGCCGACCCTAGGCTCCAGGCAGAACCTTAAACCATAATCCTCAGCTATCCAGTTGCATTTCCTCATGCTGTCTACGAGGAGCCTCCAGAACCGTTCCCAGCTGAACTCCGGGTCGACCTCGACCCTGTAGGGTTTACCGAAGCTTATGGCCTCCTTGTAGGGGACTTCTCCTACGAATTTGAGCGGTGGAAAGAACGTATCCGTTTGAACCATAACGGCGTCGAAGTACGTGGCCAGCTCACACGTCTCCCTGAAGAGCTCGAGGGCTTTCCGCCTAGCCGATTTATCGGGTGATACTAGGTCGGTGAATATGGGGCATACGTTCATGACCTTGAGGTTAAGCGAGTCGACATGTTCCTTGAGCCTCTGCCTGTTCGCGAGGATCTCTCTGAGGTTTTCCTCGCCGACGGCCTCGATCTCGACGTATTCGAAACCCATGTCAGCCATCTCTTCGAGAGCCGTGAACATCTTATCAAGAGGCGGCGGATAGCCATACTTGCTTATAGCATAAAGCCAACAACAGTTTATCCTAACCATAAAGACACCTAAACCTACTGAAAACCCATAACTCTATAAAAGATTTGACCCCTCGCCGTCTCGAACACATCGACTAACGCTGGGGATATAGGAGGAGCCTGGCTCTACCATGGGTTATACGGAGCCACTTAGTCTCATCTGGAAGGCTAAGGTATTCTCCCGAAAGTGGACGTATCAGGAGGCTACATCCTACGGCTTTGGCTATTCTGTGGATAGGTTCCAAGAGCTCGGGTGGAGGTCTGACCGAGTATATCAGCGATGAGCCTCGGTATATATTCATGTCCGGGTTCCAAACGTCGTCCACGTAAGCCTCTAAGCCTAGGCGTCTAGCCTCCTCTACGGATTCGGGATTTTTGTCGACCACTACAAGCCTAAGCTCGGGTCGCTTTCTTTTCAAGGCCAGCGCCGTGTCGAACTGGAAGCCTACGCCCACCTCTACTATCTTAGAGGCGTAGCGATATCTCGAAGCGATGAAATCCGCAAGGTCATCTGCGTCTAACAGGGGCATTGGGAGGTCAGCCTCCTCCGTAGTCGTCAAGCCTAGTCGATGTGAGGGCTTCGAGAGGCATACCCTTTCTAGAGGCCTCTTCGAGAGTTATCCTATAGCCCCTACCGGTCTTCTCCATATGGTCGGGCTTAAGCAGGAGCCAGCCGTATCCAGACCGTTTAAACTTAACGGCTAGGTATGGTTCCGCACCGAACCTTTCGGCGAACCTTATGAGCTGCTCTAGGCTCTCGGCTCTGACGTATAGAATCCTCCGCCTCGTCGTCTTAACCTCGACCGCTATGCAGAAGCCCCTCCTACCGGCTACGAGGTCAGGCCTATCCAGCTTCGTCCCGGCCCCCGACGCAGGAGCCCTCAACACGGCGAACCCTAGCCTCTCAAGCCTGTTGACGAGCTCCCTCTCTTCCCTGAAACCCCTATGGCCCAAGCTAGACTGGATAATGAAACAATTCAGGGTTATAAAAAACTTGAGGACAGACAAATGTAAGACGCTAAACGACCATAAAAGAAAGTATGAAGAAAGAGGCTTCGATATCCGTCGTCTAGCCTAGCTCCTCAGCCCACCTGGGTTGGAAGAAACGCTTCTGAGCCTTACCCTGCTCCTCGACCCTAGCCAGTCTCTCTAAGAGAACCTTCCGCTCTATAGACGCTACGAGCATCCTGGTCTCCATGACCTTGTCAGGGTTCACCGAGAGGCTTGTCACACCCTCCTTGACGAGGAACTCCACGATCTCCGGGTAGTTCGAAGGTGCCTGGCCGCATATGCTCGTCGTAACACCGTGCTCACGGCATATCCTTATGACGTGGCTTAACGCCCTGAGCACGGCGAGGTTTCTCTCGTCGTATATCTCTTGAACCGAGGCGTCGTCGCGGTCTATCCCGAGTATGAGCATCGTCAAGTCGTTCGTGCCGAAGCTCACACCGTCGATACCTGCTTCGATGAACTTATCTATGAGGAGCACCGTACTCGGAACCTCGACCATTATCCAGACCTTGAAGTCAGGACCCTTCCTCAGACCCTCCTCCTCCATTATCTTCAAGCAGTGCTTGAACTCCTCGACCCTCCTGACGAACGGAACCATGACCCAGACGTTCTTCAAGCCATACTCTTCCCTAACCTTCCGTATAGCGCGGCACTCAAGCCTGAATATATCAGGCTCTTTGATATACCTGAAGGCGCCTCTGTAGCCTATCAGCGGGTTAGGCCCGACGTGCCCGGCCTCCTCCTCGTACTTCTCTCCACCAGGCAGCGAGAGGAACTCGTCAGGCTTGAAGTCCAAGAACCTATAGACGACCGGCCTCGGGAAGAACACCTGCGCGACCTTTCTGATGCCCTCGGCGAAGGCGTTAACCATCTTCTCGGCCCCACCTTCCTCGATCAGGAGCCTCGGGTGTTTACCGACGCTGAGCATCAGGTGCTCCGCCCTCAACAGGCCTACACCGTCGGGGTGGCTTTCGTTGAAAACCTTCTCCGCCACGTCGGGTATAGAGAGGTTCACGTAGATCTTCGTAGCCGTCACGGGCGGATAGACAGCCCACTGCGGCAAGGCGGCTACGGCGCCTGGAGCAGCCGCCACGGCTTCACGCTTAGGCTTAACCAGCGACTCTACGATGCCCTCGTAGACCACCCCTGAGGTGGCGTCTACCGTATAGTAGGTCCCGGTTTTGAGAACCTTAGTAGCCTCCCGGGTCCCGACTATACATGGTATACCGAGTTCTCTGGAGACTATCGCGGCGTGACACGTCATACCTCCGTCGTCGGTGACTATGGCTCCAGCCATCCTCATGTATGGGACCCAGTCTGGGTTCGTCATCTTCGTGACGAGTATGTCGCCTTCCTCCATCAGCTTAGCAGCCTCTTCATGGTTTAAGACGACCTTAACCCTACCGGCGTATATGCCCGGACTAGCGGGGAGACCCTTGATGACCGGTACAAACTCCTCGGTCGGAGCCGGAGCCTTCTCTACGGGCTTCTCCTCGGCTTTGACGCTCCAAACGGTCTCTGGTCTAGACTGGACTATGAACACGTTCTCGGGGAACGGTAGGTCCTTGTCTATGGCGAACTCTATGTCCTGCGGCGTGCCGTAGTGCTGCTCTATACGCTTAGCAAGCTCGGCAAGCCTCTTGATCTCCTCGTCTGTCAAGCAGGGTATCTTACGACGTTCAGGAGGAACCTCGGCGTGTATGGTCTTACCGGTCTCGGGGTCTCTGACGTATTCGACCGTCTTATCGGCGATCTCCTTGCTTAAAACCTCCAGCGTATCCTTGTCGACGACAAACCTGTCAGGCGTCACAGACCCGGAGACGACGGCTTCGCCTAGGCCCCAGCTAGCCTCGATAACTATCTTCGACCTATCGCCGGTAACGGGGTGGAGCGTGAACATGACCCCTGCGGCTTTACTGTTAACCATCTTCTGGACGGCTACGCTTATCAGAACCTTCTCATGCGGGAACCCTCTCTGCGTCCTGTAGAATATCGCCCTAGGCGTGAATAGGCTAGACCAGCATCTACGCACGTAGTGGATAAGGTCGTCCTCACCCCTGACGTTTAGGAACGTCTCCTGCTGACCGGCGAAAGAGGAACCCGGTAGGTCCTCGGCTGTGGCGGAAGACCTGACGGCTACAAACGCCTCAGCCATCCCTAGCTTAGCGTTGAGCTTCCTATAGGCCTCCCTGATAGCTTTCTCGATCTCCTCGGGTATCGGGGTAGACTCGATAAGCTGCCTAATCTTCTTAGAGGCCTCCTGGTACTGCTGAGGGTCGTTCACGTCCTTAACGGTCTCCCGTATGATCGTGTAGACCTTCTCCGCTATACCGGTCAACTCTAGAAAACGCTTATACGCATACGCCGAAACGGCAAACCCAGGTGGAACCGGTATCCCGGCGTTTATCATCTCACCGAGGTTCGCGCATTTACCGCCGACCAGCGGCACATCGTCTTTCCTGAGCTCCTCAAACCAGAGTATCAAAGCCGTAGCCTTATCTTTAGACACATGTATCACCCTTTGAGTACATCTTTAAACCCACGTATCGAAGTATTTAAGGATTCAGCTTTCGGTTAAATGCGCCATGGCGGGTTACATTATGGCTTCGAAGAACCCCTTCAAGACATCGACTATAGACCTTAGAAATGGGTGTTTGATCCTATCGAGGTCTTTAAGGTTCTCCAGCCGCTTTATCCTGAACGATAGCGGCGGGTGGGGGTCCCATCCTATCCAAGATTGAAGCCTATAGCCGGGAGACCTTTCCAACCTAAGCCTGTAGTAACCTATCTTCCTCAAGGCTTCCGCTAAGAGCTGAGGTTGCCTGGTCTTTATAGCGGCCTCCAAGTCGGATTTGGCCTCGAAGAACTTCCCTATGAAGTATATCAGCCCCATGACGAAGAAGAAGTATACGTAAGGTAGGAACAGGATGAACGGCATCATGGGGAGTAAGACGTAAAGCCTGAACAGATACTCTAACGTAGATATGGTGAATAAGAAAACAGGGTCTCTACCCTTGAGATGGCTCAGCTCGTGGTTCAAAACCGCGTAGACCTCGCCCTCCTCTAGGCTGGCTAGAAGCCCCGCGGTCACCATGACCGTCCCAAACCTAGGTCCTATACCGGAGGCCGAGGCGTTCGGTATGATTATGTTTGAAAGAACTATGTTGGGCATCGGAAGCCCGTATTCCTCGACAGCCTCCTTGACAAGCCTGTAAACGTTAAACGTCTTAACCTTAAGGTTTTCAGGTCTGAACGGTATCCCGTGTCTGGATAGGACCTCTCCGACAACGTTTGGGTCTATCCTCCCACCTAGGACTATGGTCTTCTCGTATATTTCACGTTTAACCTGGTACAGCCAGTTTCTACCCTTGACCTTGATCATATCGAGAAGCATCCTATACTCGTCTGGCGACATGTAGTATTGGAGTATCGTCACATGCTGATTTCTAGCGGTTATCTTCCAGTCGCCTAGGCTCATTATTATCTTGTGTGAGAAAAGCAGGATGCAGAATTGCAACACCACTATGGCTATGGGAGCTAGCACCGGGTTTATCATGAAGATAACCATGTTGACTATTAGGAAAGCTACGAAGAACGTGATCATGCTGTCTGTGAAGATACGCTCGACTATGCGGCGTTTAGCCATCAACTTCTCAGGAACAGGGCTGCTGTTCTCGACGAAGGTGAAAAAGACGGACGACTTCCTGATGGTGTCCTCGAACATCCTAACCGCTATGATCAGGTCCTCCCGGATCTGCTCTATCGTATACTTGTCGACGGGACCCTCCCAGACGATCGTAAACTCGAGAATCTTGGAGGCCCTGATCTCCACGTGCACATAGCCCCTGTCGAGGGCTATCGTAAACCTCAAGGCTTCGCCTAGGAAGTCCCTGAACCTCTCGACCCGTAATATCCTATACCCTAGGGGGAGGATGTAGGTGTCGTAGATGAAGTCGAGGATCCTCGGTATATGCGCTTCGTTAACGCTAGTGTATACGGTGAAACCCATCCTGTTCTCGAATGCCTTCCACTCAGCCAACCTATTACAAGAATTATCAGAAACCACTTGTTAAAGATAACCGTTTTCCCAGGGGGACAGGGTCTAAAGATGCTTATCGGCGACAGAAGGGTTTAAGTGTCTACGATACGGCTTCTTAACAGTTCTCGAACCGACCGGGGGTCTTAGATGGGTTTTAAAGCCGTGATCCTAGACCTAGACGGCTGCGTCTACAGGGGGAGAAAACCCATAGGAGGCGCGGCTGAGGCTCTCGATACGCTTAGAGATATGGGGTTGAAGCTGCTTTTCTTGACCAACAACGCCACCAAGACCGTCGAAGACTACGTCGCTAAGCTCAACGCCATGGGTATACGATGCCTCGAGAACGAGGTCTTGACGTCAGGTTACGCCACATCGATATACCTGGCCGATAGATACGGCAGGGTTCGGGTTCTACCCGTCGGCGGGGAAGCCCTCGAGAGGGAGCTCTCTAGGATGGGGCATGAGGTATTGGACTGGAGGAGGGGCGGAGACCCGGAGTTTGTCGTGGCATGCTTGGATTTCGAGTTCAGCTACGAGAAGCTTAAGAGGGCTTGCCTTGCGATATTCAGGGGGGCTAGGTTCGTGGCTACGAATACAGACCCGACCCTACCGGTCGAAGATCATCTACTACCGGGGGCGGGTTCGATAGTGGCCGCTATATCTAAGGCAACCGGTAAGAGGGCTCTGGTCATAGGTAAGCCGTCTCGTAGGATCATGGATATAGCCCTCAAGAGGCTAGGCGTAGACGGCTCCGAGACCGTAGTGGTCGGGGATAGGTTGAGCACAGACGTGAGAGCCGGTAAGAGAATAGGCGCCTTCACGGTCCTGGTGTTAACTGGTGCTTCGAGCTTAGCGGATCTGGAAAGGTGGAGATACGGTCAGCCCGACCTCGTCTTGAACAGCATAAGCGAGCTCCCCAGAGCTCTCAAACGGCTCGGAAAACCCTAAGCCCAAGGGGTTTAACGTCTTCCTCAACCATAGAGAGAACCTCTCGATGTCTACTAATGGGTCTAAAGCCATAAGGATCTCTAAGACCCCGAGCGCCCTATATTCAAGCACAGCCAGCCTATACCTGGTTTTTCCTAGAGCCCTCTTAACCCTCCGTAGGGTTAAGCCGGTTATGTACACCTGGCTTAAGCCTGAGAAAGCCATACCCTCGACCCAGCGGAGCCACCTCCACGATAGACGCGCTTCGACCGTCTTCCTACAAAGCCTCTCGACGTACAACTCGACGGGGAATTCGCCGTAGAGCATGTAAGCCCGTCTAGCCTCCTCCAAGCCCATAGAGCGCACGTCTAAAAGTTGCCCTCTAAGAGTCTGAGCCGGAACCTTGACGACCAGGTTTTCCAGTCCCACATCCACGTAGAGCCCGTCATCCTTCAACGTCAAAACCCTACCCTTCAGTAAGGCTCCCTTCGAAAACTCGTCCGGCTTCCTCGGGAGAACCCCTATGCATTCCTCCAGGATCCTCACGGCCACGTCGGTGTCTGCTCCTTCGAGGAAAGCCTCGGCCCACCCCCTAGACCCCACGGCGACCTCTGAGACCTCGACCTCGATCCCGTTTAGCATGTTTTTTACCATGTTTCTAAGAACCCTCAACCCGTCTAACCCGTAGGGCCCGTATATCCTTTGATTCAATCTTACGACCAGCATTTTACACGCATTCAACCGGATAGCAGGTCGAGAGGATCGATTAAGGCTTCAGCCTCCGAGCTCCTTTATCTTGCTCTTCAAGGCCTCTATGACGTATGCGTTATCCTCGTACTGAAGCGGTGCGCCGCATCTACTGCACATGAAGCTCTGTTCGACCGCTCTCTCGAACGGCACCCTCTCACAGCCCTTAGGACAAGAGTAGAACTCATGCGTCTCCTCGTATCGAAGCCTCTCCATAAGCCTATTCAGTATCCGCTGCCTCTGGTTTTCAAGGTACAGCTCGACCTGGTCGAGTTGAACCCTCCACTTGAAATAGAACCACCCGGTCTTCTCGTCCCTGAACCTCTGAACGGTCACTATGGAGTTTTCGGCGAACCGGTAGAGTATCTTCCTAACCACGTTAGGCTTCAAACCGAGCTCTAAGGCGAGCTCGTCATCCCGCATATCACCGTTTCTAACCAAGCATTCGATTATCTTAAGACCCTCTCCCCCAGCCAAAGCCTCGGCAAGCCTATAGAGCAGGTTCATCCTTCTAGACGACAATCTCCGATACTATATGCGACGTGGTTTTCTTTAAGGGTTTTCCCGGAGGAAGCCTATGGATAGACGTCATAGTAGAGCTTGAAAAACCCCTTCGACTCTTCCACGGCTCCCAGGTTTAGACGACCTATCTCAGAGAGGTCTTTTACATGGGTTCCGCTGCAGGGTACGGCGTTACAGCCATCTATCACCACGACCCTGTAGGACGGTAGACCCTTCGGAAGCCTAAAAAGGTTAGGGGCCTCCGGATACCTCGATACGAGCTCGCTCCAACGGAGAGACTCTATCCAGACCCTTCTACCCTCCCGTATCAGCCTGTCGGCGGTCTCCTGAACCTTCGATAGAACCGTCTCGTTCGGTGCAGCCCCCTTATACGCCGTGTAGCAGGGGTCACCGAGCCAGCTTTCGACCGTGTAGACGGGTCTACCAATGGTCTCCGATAGGCAGTAGTCGAGTAGATGCCCCGCCGTGTGTCTACGCATAACCTTGTATCGCATATCCCAGTCGATGGAGCCTGAGACGCGTTCACCCGGAGACGGCTCAGCCCCCTGCTCGATGCGTCCGAAGTGGACGACCACGCCTGAGACATACATGACCTTCCTAACCCTAAGCCTAAACCCCTCAGACCGTATGACGCCTGTATCGGCGGGCTGTCCACCCATCTTAGGGTGGAACAGGGTCTCATCTAAGACCAAGTAGAGCCTACCCCCGTCCCTATGGCTTCTGAGAACAGAAGCCTCGAACGTCCTCCTGTACGAGTCCTCCCAGAAACTTAACTTGGTCTTCGGCAACCCGTGGACAAGCTTAGCCAGGTCCATCCTATCCAACCCGATACTTCAAGCCTCTACCTTTAAACCTTAACGTGTAATCTGGCGTCTCTCTGTTCAAGTCGAGGAAAAAATGGAGGATGGGGAAGCTAGTTTTCTTTAGCTTTCGTGGTCGCTAGGTGTAGTATGGAGGTCGACGACGAGGCTATGGTGGATAACACGTAGGCCGAGGTTGCGGCCGTCAGCAGTAGACCGTTTTCCAGAGCCAACCCTAGACCTATGAACACTAGGGATGCGGCTACTAAGGTCCATAAGGCCTTTACGAACTCCCTAGACGGCTTAAGGGTTTTACCGCGTCTCTTAGCCAGAAGCGAGGTGGCTATGAGAACCGGTGAGACGTAGACGACGCCTATGAGCGAGGATGCTATGAAGCCCGCTAGCACGGCTGCTACCTCAGGGTTAGCCCCGAACAGAGGTGTAGTGGTTAAGGCCGTGAGCTTCAGTATCCCGAGCAACGGGTACAGTATGGCTTTGACGACAGGTTTCAGCACGGGGTTGGATTCTATGAACTTCGCCACGGGTGTGCTCCACGAGTAGTAGAAGGCGTCGAAGGCTACGTAGAACTGTCTACCGGCGTACGTCGTGAGGATCAACCCGTCTCTGAAGGACCTCAGGAAGTTAACCTCAGGAGCGACCTCGGAGCCGAAGGTCACGGTAGCTATTATACACTTCTTCTCCTGAACCGTTATCTGAACCTCGTTGGACTCAGCCGGCTCATAGACCGGTCCTTCAGGAACCTCGGCCTTGACGCTCCAAGTTCCCTGAGCGTCGAGTTCTATGCTATACTCGAAGCTCCCGTCCGACGAGGTGACCGTGTACTCGCTGACACCCGACGGGCTTGTGACCGTTATCACGACATCCGTCTCGGCTTTAAACGGAGATATCGAGCCTGATATGGTGACGGTTTCGCCCACGTTAGCCGTGGTCTTGGAGACCGATATCTCGACCGTCGGGGATACCTTCTTCACGGTCAGGGTTAACACAGAGGATTCCGCAGGCTTATACTCGGGGTTCCCAGGCCACACGACCTTAATCCTATAGGTGCCGAGGGCCTCAGGCTTCAGGGTGAAGCTGAAGCTACCGTTCTCCAAGTCGACCTCGGCTATTTTCTTAAACTTACCGTCCGGGGTCAGAAGGATGAATACTTTACCCGTCACAGAGGGTGTTATCGTGCCTTCGATTGTGACGGAGTCGCCTATCGTTATGGTCGAGGAGGACAGTGATATCGAGAGCTCGGCCGTCTTCTTGACCACCGTCAGGGTTAGAATCTCGGATTCAGCCGGGTTGTACTCGTCGTTCCCAGGCCATGAAACCTTTATCCTGTAGACCCCCTTAGCGGTCGGCGTGAAGCTGTAGCTGAAGCTTCCGTCTTCGAGAGTTACCTTAGCGACCTCCTCGAAAACCGTGTCTGAAGCCACCAGTATCGAGACCTCTCCAGTGAGGCTCGGCGTTATGGCTCCAGATATCGTCACGGACTCCCCTATGCTAACGATTTCCGAGGATAACGATATCGAGAGAGAAGCCGTCTTCTTAGCCGACGGCGGAGGAGCCCTCGCGAGGACACGGCCCTTTATAACCCCGACCTTAAGCTTCTCCAACGTGAAGTCCACCGGCTTAGTCGTCTCTCCGACCGTCACCGTGACCCCTTCCTTGACGGCCGTCTCATAGCCTCTCTTAGAGGCGGAGACAGTCACAGTGGTGGAGGTAACGCCTTGCGGAAGAGCTATGATGAGTCTATAGCTTCCATCTTCGTCTGTGTACGTCACCGCATCTAGAGCCGACACCTCGACGTCTACGAGCGGGTTACCGTCGATATCTGTAACTGTGCCCTCTATGGCGGCCATTCCCGTAGCCGTCCCGGTCACGACGAGCTTAACGTCCTTGGTCTCTTCGCCAGCGGTTACCTGAACCATCACGGGCTGGGAGAAAGCGGTCGTCCCTACGAACGCCATAACCTGATAGGTAGCCGTTCCGAGACCTGAGTCTATCCTGAAGGACCCATCTATGTCGGAGGTGGTAAAGCCGAAGTACTTGCCGTCCTGCGAGAACGCTACGACGGATGCGTTCGCGGCCGGCGTATCGTCGCTGTATACGACCACACCCGATATTATGCCGGACCTTTCAAGCTGGAAGTCTACGTTAGCCGTCTCCTCACCTGCTACGACGTGAACCTTCTTAGCGTTCATGAAGTTCCATACATAACCCTTCGGGAACAGCAGGGTCACGTTGTAGTCGCCCGTGTCGAGGTTGTTGGCTATCCTATACCGCCCGTCCTCGTCTGTCACGGCGTAGAACCCCTTGGATATACCACCGCTGGGTGAGAAGGCTACCACTAGCACATCGGCTACGGGGTTACCCTGGTCGTCTGTAACCCTACCGGATATTATACCGGATACGCCGAGACGTATCACTATGCCCTCGACCGTCTCGCCTTGAACCGCCTCGACGTTCTCGACCCTCCCAGAGGTGTAACCTTGTAGGTAGGAGGCGCCTGGCTTGGGAACGGGGATCTCCACCTGGGTGAAGCCCATCGTCACCGTTTGATACTCCATCCCCTCGAACATGAACGCGTAAGCCTCCACCGTGTAGGTCCCGTTCCTCACGTCAGTGTCGAAGACAAAGGAGCCGTCGCTCGACGTGGTGGTTAGCTGAAGCACTTTACCGCTACTGTCTTTTAGGGCCACGGGGACGTTAGCAGCCGGCTCGCCGTCAGGCGTCTCCACCACACCCTTTATCACCGCAGATGGTTTGAGGAATACGTCGCCTATGTCCACCTCCTCCCCGGCTACGACCTCGACGTCTTGGATCACTTTGGAAACATAGCCCTTGGCGCTTATCCTCACGTCGTAGACGCCTTCACCCAACCCCTCCGTTATCTCGAAGAATCCTTCGGCGTCTGTCTCAGCTACCCCGTACCCTGCGTCACCAAACGCGACGACCGACGCACCGCTTATCGGCTGTGGCGTCTGCGCATATACGGCAACAGGTAGGGCTAGGATCACGGCGACAGCCAGTAGAACCGCTTTCTCAAGATTTGATACCAGACCCGTTTCAGACACCATTTCTATCTTGAGAAAGACAAGGTTATTATATTTTTGTGACATTCAAAAGTAAATGCCTTGTAAAATCGCTTATGAAGAGGTGTCGTATGTGATCGAGGGACCTAGGGCCGCTAAAGTCGAGGAGCTCCCGCAGATCGTTAAGCTTACGAGCTGGATATTCGGTTTCGAGAGAGTAGGGGCACGTATGGACGAGGCGTTTCCACACTTTCTCAACGAGTCTAACATCGAAAACCTCAGGGTCATAGTTTCAGACGGTAAGGTCGTGTCTCACGTGGGTTTCTGGGAGGGGTGGCTTAACCTATACGGTTGCTGGGTTAAAGCCGGCCTCGTAGGCGCCGTATGCACCCACCCGGACTACAGGAATAGGGGATACGCCTCCGCTTTGGTTAGAGACGCGTTCAGGAAGATGCGTGAGGACGGAGTAGACTTTGTGATGGTCTCAGGTAAGAGGACGCTTTACAGCAGAGCAGGATGCGTAGAGGCGGGGAAGGTATACAGGTTTAGGACCCGGCCGAGTGCAATAACCATATTCGAAGACGTAGAGGTTAAGCCTTACACAGAAGATAGAGTCATGGACCTTGTGACCCTATACCAGAGGGAACCTGTTCGGTTCAAGAGAAGCCTAGACGAGTTTAAGCTCCTAGCAGGTAGAAGAATACGCGAAGGAGTGGCAAAGGTGAGACATCTCATAGCGTATAAAAGGAGAAGACCTATAGCCTACATATCGGCCCTAGAGTTTGACGGAACGTGGAGCCTAGTCGAGTACGCAGGCTCTAGAAGAGCCGTTCTCCGCATAATAAGCGACCTATCTAAGACGCCCGGTATAGAGACGTTTGAACTTAACATCCCATACGGAGATTGGGAGATGCTTAGCCTCCTAGAAGACGTGGGTCTAAAACCCCAGACCTCCAGCGCCCCTGCGAGCCTAGCTATACTAAACCCCATGAAGTTCGCCGAGAAGATACGTCTATACGTCGAAGAAAGAATAGGAGACGTAGAATTCATAGTGGAATCTAAACCGGACGGTATTAGAATCCAGCTTTCAGACAGCCGTTTAGAGCTCAGAGACCCAAGGGAGTTTACACTACTCGTATTCGGAAGACCTGAGACGGTGGAAAACCCTGATACACCAGACTTCGACCCCGACAGCATCCCCGAACCCTTCAAAACGGTATTCCCGATGCCGACACCGACCTACGGGCTAAACTACATATAAACGCTTGTTCCTATTCCCTAACTCTCAGCGTTCCTCTAGGAGGACAGAAGACCTTTGAGGTACTCGGCGTCTTTCCTGAGAACAGTGATCCTCTCTTCGGGCTTGAACCTATGTAGGGACTCGTCTTCTATGGTCAAGTCGTAGCCGTAACCTGTTTTCCTCAGTATATCGATAACCCTGTCTAGGGCTATGTCGCCCTCGTAAAGCGGCGTCATCTCGACCTCTCTGGGCTTTCGCATGACATCCTTTTTACCGGGTTTAGCCGCGGCGTTCTTCACGTGGGTGTGTTTAACGTAAGGCGCTAACGTCTCGTATATCTCGTAAAGCTGATTTATCGGATAGCCGAACCAGTAGAAGTTGCCAGTGTCGAGCGTTAACCCCAGGTGGCCGTCCGGAAAACGGTCGAAAAGAGCCTTCAGAAACTCGACCCTGTTCGCTACGACCCCGTGGTTCTCCACGGCTAAAGAGACCCCGGTTTCCTTACATAATCGCATGCACGGCCTTACAGCCTCGGCCGTCCTAGCCACATAGTCCTCCAACCCGTAACCCTGTATCTCCCTCATCAACGCGTTTATCCTAACTACACAGGCCTCTAGACGGTATGCCGCCTCCAGCCCCTTATTGACGTATGCAACCTCACGACCCAAGTCTGGGTTTGAAAAATCGTTCGCGAGAAGCAGGGCGCATACCTTAAACCCATGGGCGTCTAAAAAACGTTTAAGCCTGGCCGCTTCGTCCCTAGACGCTAGGTTGAACCGTTCACCGTTTATGGGCTGAGTCTTCAAGTCTCTACCCATGTAGAGCTCGAAGCTGTCTATCCTGAGGTCTCTCAAACCCTCTGACAGCGACTCGTATCCGGCATAACGTAGTATGACATCTCTTACGGAGAGAAACATGGAGACCGCCGTCCTCCTGTAAAACACGTCGAGACATATAACTCTAACCGACGCATATCCCCCAAGGGGAAACGAACGTTTTTAAACCATATGTTAGATGTCTACCCTCTAGAAGGGTTGAGAAGGGGGTTCCTCCATGAAGGGCGTTAAGAGAAATGTGCCTGAGCCCATAGTTAAGATCCCTAGGTTCGGCTACGGTTTCAGGGTCGGCAGGGGGTTCAGCATAGGCGAGCTTAAGAAGGCTGGTTTAAGCGTCGGTAGAGCCCGGATGCTCGGCCTATACGTGGATACCAGGAGACGCAGCGTCAGGGAGGAGAACGTGGAGGCCCTTAAGAAGTTCGTAGAAGAGCTTAAAAAGACAAAGGGCTAGATTAAGGCTAAGAACCTCTAACCGTTTAAGTTCTGTTCGACGGTGATGGTTTTGAAGCCTGAGATGTTTGAGGGACTTATACCCGCCACGGTTCTCCCCATGGATGAGAACTACCGGATCGACGAGGACGAGCTTAGGAGGTATATAGACTGGATATCGGGCTTCGGGATAAGCGGTGTAGCGGTCAACGTCGACACGGGTGAGGGGCCGCATCTCTATCCTGAGGAGCAGGTTAGGGTCGTCGAGGTCTACAGGGAGGAGCTTAAGGGCCGTATACCCATAGTCGCAGGTCTCTCGACCAGGTTTACAGACGCCGCGGTTAGGATGGCTAAGAGGCTCGAAGAGGCGGGGGCTGACGCGTTGCTGATGTTTCCGATACCGGCTTACGCGGGGGAGCCTCTAGACCCTGAGATACCCTACGGATACCATAAAGCCGTTTCAGACGCCGTCGAGATACCTTTGATAGTCTTCCAGCTTCAGAGGGCGTTAGGTGGTGTGGAGTACTCTGCGTCTGCGTTAAGGAAGCTCTTCGAAATCGAAGGGGTGGCCGCGATCAAGGAGGCTAGCTTCGACGCCAGGAAGTTTCTAGAGACCGTTAAGATCGTCAGGTCCATCGGGAGGAGGGTTTACGTCCTCACTGGGAACGACAACTTTATACTCGAATCGTTTATCCTAGGCGCCGACGGGGCTCTGCTGGGCTTCGGGACCATAGCTACGGACCTCCAGGTCGAGATGATCGAGAGGGCTAAACGCGGAGACTACGAGGAGGCGTTCAAGATAGCCGAGGTCGTTCAGCCCCTGGCAGACGCCATATTCGCTCCGCCCGTTAGAAACTACAGGGCTAGGCTTAAAGAGGCGTTGGTGATGCTTGGGGTGCTTAAAAAGGCTTACGTCAGACCTCCCCTGACGCCGATCTCGGAGGCCGAGCGTAAGCTCGTCAGGAAGGCGCTCGAGAAGGCTGGCCTGCTATAGTAGGTTCAACCTAGCCAGCAGCTTCCTGAGGTATTCGACTATCGCCTCGACTGTTTTTTCGAAAGCCAACCTACCTTTTTCTACGCTGGCATTAGACGGAGTACCCCAGACCCCCGTGGAGGTTATCTTCCATATGGGTAGGTAGTCCAGCATCTCCCTACCCGCGTCTGGTCGGCATCCCTCCGGCTTGCCCCGGACCATGTCGGGCCTTAGGTAGAGCATCAAGGATGTCTCATGCTCGCCTGCATGCAGGTCGTTTACCTCCTCGAATATCCCCTTAAGACGGTTTCCATAGGCGGACTCACCGACCAGCACCACTTTAAACCCCGGGTAGTCTAGGTTCAGATATCTCACGGCCGGTTTCAGTATCCAGTTTCCACCATGGCCGCTGAGTACTACTAGGTACTTGAAGCCGCTTCGGGAGAGGGATTCGACTATATCTCTCAGCACGGAGGTGAGAGTCTCCGGTCTGAGGTATACGGTTCCCTTGACCCCTCTATGCTCCGCCGAGCAGCTTATCGGTATCGGAGGTAGGAGAAACAGGTTGAGCCTAGACGCGACCGCCTTGGCGACCTCGAAGGCTATGACCGTGTCCGTGCATAACGGAAGGTGGGGTCCATGCTGCTCCAGAGAGCCTATGGGAAGCAGAGCCCCCTCGACTCCGCTCTCCTCAACCTCCTTATACGTGGAGCCGTAGCCCAGCTGGGTCTTGGGTCGCTCCATAAATAAACCCTTCCGCTCCCAAAGCTTAAAAGACTTCCCGGTAAGATTATGAGATAACATGAGCCGTTCCATGAGGTTCGGCATGGCGCCTATCCAGTGGGGCTGGTATTGGAGCTGGACGGTCGAGGAGGTTCAGCTTGCCGAGAAACTAGGCTTCGACTCGGCTTGGATGCTCGAACACCATGGGCGGGAAGACATGTATTATCCGTCTCCGCTAGTGGCTCTAGCTGGGCTAGCGTCTGCGACTAAGCGTATAGAGCTGGGGACGTGCATCCTCATACTTCCGCTGTACCACCCGGTTCACGTAGCCGAAGACGCCGCCGTGGTCGACGTGATATCCGGTGGAAGACTTATCCTAGGTGTCGGCCTAGGCTATAGAAGGGAGGAGTACGAAGTCTTCCAGGTTCCTATGAAGGGTAGAGGAGACCGGATGACCGAGTCGCTGGTCCTCATAAAGAAACTTTGGACAGAGCCAACCGTGGACTTCGAGGGAAGGTTCTTCAAGGTTAGAGGCTTCTCGCTGTATCCGAAGCCTGTCAGAAAGCCTCATCCCCCTATATGGGTAGGGGGATGGAGCAGGAGAGCCTTAAGGCGGGCGGCTGAGCTGGGGGATGCATGGTTTATAGGTCCTGTGGGTTCGCTGGGCGATGTCCTCAACAGCTACCGGGTCTACATGGATTACATGAAGAAGCTCGGTAAGAAACCTGAGAGGATCCCGCTCGTCAGGGAGGCATACGTGGCCGAGGACCCTGTGGAGGCGCGTGAGAAAGCTGAGAAATACATAGGGGCTATGTATTTCCGAGACTACGTCTCCTGGGGGCATTCGCTGGTTAAAGACTTAAGGAGTTTCGAAGACGTGGCTAGGGACCGTTTCATAGTCGGAGACCCCGACGAATGTATATCCCAGGTCGAGGATGCGGCTAAACGCCTCGGGGTGACGGATATGATCTTCAGGGTACATTATCCAGGGATGGACCTTAAAGAGGGCTTAGAGGTCATAAGGCTGTTAGGCGAGAAGGTGATCCCATACTTCAAAGACCTAGAAGGTTAAAGATAAAGGACCTATCCGCAGAGATCGTATCGGTATGGGTTTCATATCCAAGAGGGCTAAGCTAGGCAGGGTCTTAGCCGAGGGGTTGGTTACCATACTGGGGCCTACCGTCGTCGGGGAGGGGACGGTTCTAGGCTATGGAGTGGTGCTAGGCTACCCGGTTAGAGCGGTTTTGAAAAAGCTCGTGGAGGAGGCTTCAAGCCTAGAAAACTACGATTCAGAAAGTCGAGGATGCGTCGTGGGCGAGCGTTGCATCCTGAGACCTTACACGGTGGTCTATGAGCGGTCAAGGCTTGGTGACGAGGTCGAAACCGGCCACTTCGTCATGATAAGGGAGAACGTGGAGGTGGGTGATAAGACCCTCATAGGTTCTCACACGGTTGTAGACGGGTATGTCTCGATAGGGTCGGAGGTTAGGATCCAAACCGGCTGCTATCTACCGCCGAGAACCGTGGTGGGTGATAGGGTTTTCCTTGGGCCGATGGTGACGGTTTTGAACGACAAGTATCCTCCCAGCGGTCTACTCGTCGGTGCCCGTATAGAGGAGGAGGCCGTTGTAGGGGCAGGGTCGATCATAATGGCGGGGGTTACGATAGGTAAGAGGGCTATGGTAGCGGCAGGGTCGATAGTGACCAGAGACGTCAAACCGGATACCGTCGTCAGAGGTTCACCGGCTAAGCCTGTCTATACGAGAAAGGACTACGAGGCTAAGAGGAGGACATACATGGAGAAGATGAAACATCCATAACATCCTCTACCCAAGGAGGCTCTAGAAGACAAGTCAAACTCCTTGAGATAAGGCTACGCTAGGTTTAGAAGCCCTATCGACTTCGCGTATTTCACAGCTTCCACGTACTCCTCGTGCCTAAGCCTTCTACGTAGTTCGGGAACCTCGTGGGCCCTCCAATGTGGCCTATACTGGTCCATTATGTTAACCCTGACCCAGTCTCCGAGGTTCTCCCTGATCCACTTCAGTATGGGCTTGCCGCAGCACTCGATGTGCTCAGGTAGGAGGAGTATCCGTATTATTAGCTCTCCGCTCTCCAAAGCTATCAGGTGATTTCTCCGGCAAACCTCGACGTAGTTGGGGGCGTTGGATATCCTGACTGCGCATTCGTCGCTACCGTATTTGAAGTCTAGGAGGTAAACGTCTATGAATCCCCTGAGAAGCTTAGCTGCCTCGACGCTGTAGTAGCTGTTGCTGTTCCATACGGTAGGCACGTTAACCTCGACGTATTTGAACGCTTCAAGCCATGCGTGTAGCCACGGTGTAGGAGAACCTCCGACCATGTTACAGTTTCTACAGCCCTCCCGTCTAAGCTTGGTTACGACAGCCGCCAGCTCCCTAGGGGTTAAAGGCTCGCCGGGCTCCATGTGCTGGGATATCGTCCAGTTCTGGCAGTGTAGACAGGTGAGGTTGCATCCTATCGAGAATACGGTTCCGCTAGGCACGAGCTCAGGCTCCTCACCTATATGGTGGAAGGCCGAGGATAGTAGAAACATCTCCCCGCATCTACAGTATCCAAGCTCCCCCTCGGCCCTGTTAACGCCGCACCTCCTCTCGCAGAAGCAGCAAGCCCTGAGAAGCCTCTTAGCGATCTCGACCTTCAGGTCTAGATAGCTTCTCCTAGGCTCTCCTAGGTCGTCTAGCGAAAGCTCGCCGCAGTCTATCTTGGACTCAAGCCTATAGTACTCCTGGGTCAGCTTGTCGTGTAGAGCCCAGAGCCTATCTAATGGATCGTCTTCGTGAAAATCAGCCTCCAGCCTCTTAGCGATCATAAACTTGGCCGGAAGCTTGTTCTTGACTACCTTGAAGTACCTGTTCAACGCCTTTACGACCATCTCGTTCCTCAAAACGGTTAAGGCATCGGGTCTTATCAGAAACCAGCCCATTCTCCCCAACACGATTTAAAACCTTCTTCTAAGGGATAAAGGCTTCGCCAAAAACCTTTAAGCACGTTAGTCCTTGGGGAATTCTTCCTCGCTACGGAATATCTTTTCAAGCTCCCTACGCATCTCCTCCTGAAGCTCCCTGATCTTCTCAAGCCTATCCTGAACCCTTTCAAGCCAATCCCGGCTGGCCTCTATGCCCTTATGCACGAAGAACGCTAACGCGTCGTTTCTACTCCTGAATATCCCCGCGTCGACCAGAAGCCTTATGACCCTAGCGTCGGACTCGGGGATCCTAACGGATGATATAACCTCAGACGTCTTAGAAAGGATCCTCCCGGCGGAGGAGAGTATCTCCCCTAGCACCTCCTCGATGCCTACGATAAGTCTATCGAAGCCTTTTTCCAGCGGCTCCACTTCAACAGGTAAACCAGCCGACCTACCGAGCCTCTCTCTAACGCGAAGCTCAAGGTTTCTAAGCTTTTTAGCCAGAGCTAAGGCTGAATCCCTATAGCCCTCCAGCTCGTCTCTAGCATCTACGAGAGCCCTCTTAACCTCATCGACCATCTCCCCATAGTCCTCTGGAAGCCTGAGAGCAAGCCTCCTAAGTTTTCTCCTCAAATCGTAAACCATACGCCTAAACTCACGGTGCAGTCCATAAAGCTCAGACATCAACCCTCTCCTAAGCTCTCGGACCGTGGGATAAACGTCTCTAAGCTTATCTTCAGGAAGCGCCTCAACCCTCTTCTCAAGCTCGTCCAAAGCGTCCTCGTAGCGTTTAAGGGAACGCTCGAAGTCCTCCTTTAAACGCCTCTTGAAGTCTTCCACCCTCTTCCTAAAATCATCTAATTCATTCATACAAGAATACAGAAATACAAGTATTTAATAAACTTATTTATTAAAGGTTTATAAGACATCCCTCTGGAAGCATCACATAAATTTGACCATTGGGAACCCTTTCAGATAAAGTGGGTTAGATTCTGTGGAAATTTTTAAATGAAATGTCCTAAGAATTTAATGATGATGAGTAGATTTCTCAAAGCCGTTAAGAAGTTTTCAAAATATTCGATTCTAGCCACTAAGGTTGCTGGTGTTTCCATTGTTACAAGTTTTAAGTATTGGAGAAAAGAACGAGAAATTAGAAGAGCTATGCTCAATAGGTTTTCAGTTAAGCAGTTGAACGAGATCGCGCGTAGAAAGGGAATTTCATGGAAATGGAAGGACTTCTTAACAGGTGAAATCTATAGAGCTAAAACCAAGGAGGAAAAAGTAGAGAGGCTGGCTGATAAATTATCTCTGAAAACTATAATCAAATTTGCAAGAGCATATAAGATTAAGCACCAAGACTTACTTGATGAACTAGATAAATTTAGAACTAAACTTATTGAAGAGAAATCCACTGTAAAGACATCGTCTTACTATAGTGAAATTTTACAAGCTCTTGAAGAATTTAAGCCTGAGCATATAAGAGACGAGAGGGAGCTTGTAAACCAGATATGCATTTATCTTCGTGCTAAATTTCCTGGCTTAAAAGTGAGGAAAGAAGTGTCACTAAAGGGCCGGATGGGCGAAAAACTACGTGCAGATATTGTTATAGGCGATATGTGTATAGAAGTTAAAATACCGAGTTCTCGAACTCATTTACAGAGACTTATAGGTCAGATAGATGATTATTCTCAGTACTATGACCATCTGGTGACCTTCATTTTAGATATTGGAAAAGTTAGAGGAATATCTAAAATAGTGGATAGACTCGAAAGAGAAGGAATAAAAGTAATTACTAAATCGATATGAAATATGCTAAATAGAGTAGTTTTTCTATCTGATAAGGTGGGATGAATATAGATCAAGCCATTTAAGGTTTGATCACGACTTTAAGGGCGCCGTATTCCTCTTTGTTCAACGCTATGCGGAAGGCTTCTTTAACTTCTTCGAGCGGTAGGACGTGGGTTATGAATGGTTTTATCTCGACCCTACCCGTCTTCAGGAGGCTTACCGCGGTGTAGTATTCTGGGTAGAGGTTGTTCGACGAGACCGTTAGAACCCTCTCACCTGCTAGAAGCCTAAGGTTCAGCTGAACCGTGTCGCTCGTCACAGCGAGTAGAACCTGGCACCCTCCTCTAGCCAGCATCTTCAAACCGTCTACGACCGTTTCAGGCGAGCCCACCGTGTTCACGACGGCTTCGACCCCCCAACCCCGGGTCTTAGATAGTATGTAGTTTACGGGGTCTTCCTTCGAGGAGTCTACCGTGTGGTCGGCGCCGAGCTTCTGAGCTATGTCTAGGGGCTTATCCCAGATGTCTATGGCGAAGACCTCTGAGGCCCCGAAAGCCTTGACCGTCTGTAGGATCATAAGTCCTATCGGGCCTGACCCTATCACGGCGACCCTATCGCCGGGCTTCACCTGAGCCCTATAAGCCGCGTGGACAGATACGGCTAAACCGTCTAGCTGAGAAGCCTCTTCGAAGCTTACAGGCCAGTCTAGCCTGACGGCTTTATCCTCCCACACCGCGCAGTACTCGGCCATACCGCCGGGGGAGGGTTTGAAGCCCCAAGCCTCGTCGTGACCGATATGCAGGACGTTTGCACATAGGTTATGCCTACCTTCGCTACAGAACTTACACCTTCCACAGGCCTTGTATGCTATAACACCGACCTTTTCACCTATTCTATCTTCGAACTTCGCGTCGCCGGCCTCCACTATGGTTCCTGAGACTTCATGGCCTAGGATCATATCCGGCGGGTTCGGCTTCTCCACGCCCAGCGTATGTAGAGCCCAGGGGTTTTTACCTTGAAAATATCGAACATCGCTTCCGCATATCCCACATGCGCCCACTTTTATCAGAACCTCGTCTCCCCTGGGCGTGGGCTTAGGAACATCCTCAAGCTCGAGGGTGAACGGTCGTTTAAGAACTGCAGCTAGCAAAGTTTACACCCCAAAGGGAAGATTAATCCTCGAATAGGTTTTAACGGTTTTTATAGATACCGGTTAAAACGAAGACGGAGATATAAAAAAATCCGGCTAGAGAAGCGAAGCGGCCTCCTTATCTATTATGAATAGGCAGTCTGGGTGGTCTTGGAGAGCCGAGGCTGGCACGTCGACTGTCTTGGGTCCTTTAACCGCCTTGGCTATGGCTTCAGCTTTAGCCTCTCCGCTGGCTATGAGGATTATGCGTCTAGCCTCCATTATCGTGCCTATACCCATCGTTATCGCGTGGGTCGGCACCTCGTCTATCGAGTTGAAGAACCTGGCGTTGTCCTTCCTCGTCTGCTCGCTGAGCTTAACCACCCTTGTCCTAGAGTCGAAGGGGGAGCCGGGCTCGTTGAAACCTATGTGGCCGTTCCTACCTATACCGAGAAGCTGAAGGTCTATACCCCCAGCCTCCTTTATAGCCTCCTCATATCTACGGCATTCCTCGTCCAGGTCTTCGGCCATACCGTCGGGTATGTGAACGTTCTCCCTCCTCACGTCTACGTGGTCGAAGAGGTTATGGAACATGTAGTAGTGGTAGCTCTGAGGATGGCTGGGAGGCAAGCCCACATACTCGTCGAGGTTGAACGTCGTAACCTTGGAGAAGCTTAACCCCTCCTCCCTATGCATCCTGATGAGCTCCCTGTAGCATCCAAGCGGAGTACCTCCGGTCGCCAACCCCAACACTATGTCAGGCTTAGACCTCACAGCTTCGGCTATCCTGAGAGCTGTCTCCAGACTGAGTTCTTCATAGTTTTTAACGATCAGAACCTTCACCATAAACATCCCCTCTTTAAGAGCAAGAGGCCGCCCCATATAAGCTTTGACCAGAAGGGTTCGTGAACGTAGCTTCGGAAGCCGAAGATTTTCCACGAGCAACGTTTAAATGCGTTGAGCATTCGATCCTTCTAAGCTATGCTCGGAGAACTGCTAGCGTTGCTCACCGCAGTTCTATGGGCTCTGACACCGGTTTTCGGTAAGAAAGCGTTAGAGAAGAGCAGCATCGTCGCCCTAAACTTCGTCAGAAGCGTCTTCGGGTCTATGGCTTTATGGCTGATCCTCCCTGTGACGAGGGGGTGGCAGCTGGTAGATGTAGACCTATACAGTTTAGCGCTTCTAACCGCGGCGGCGGTTATAGGCATGGGCTTAGGCGACCTAGCGTTTTTCAAGAGCATGGATATGATAGGGGTCTCGAAGAGCACAGCCATATCCTCGACCTACCCCCTGTTCACGACCTTCATATCGATTCTTCTCCTAGGGGAGAGCTTAACCGTGCTAAGCTTTCTCGGAACGGTCTCGGTGGTCCTCGGGGTATCTTTGATAAGCATAGCGAGCAGCGGTGAAAACGAGGGGAAAGACAACCCAAGCCTCCGTAAAGGCGTCGTACTCGCTATAGCCTCAGCGGTCATATGGTCCATAGGTATAACCCTGATAGCCCTATGCGTCAGAGACGTCGACCCCCTGGTGGCGAACACGTATAGGCTTTCCATCCTAGCCCTGGTTTTAGCCCTCCCGCCGCTGCTTAAGAGGAGCTTCAGGAAGGGGCTTAGAAGCGGTAAGGCGCTATTCTGGGGAGCCGCCGCCGGGGTGACCGGGCTGAGCCTAGGCACGTCCGTGTATCTCGAGAGTATAAAGCTCATAGGCGCCGCGAGAGCAACCGCTTTATCATCCATATACCCGATGATATCCGCCGTAGCGGCTACGCTGTTCCTGAAGGAGAAAACCAACCTAAAAACGTGGGTGGGAATAGGCTTAACCGTATTGGGAATAGTTCTCCTGAAACCCTGGTAGTCGCCGATATTACCTCGGGTAATTTATCATGGAAAAACCTAGAGGGGAGAGGGCGCCGACAGACCTCTAAACACGCATAGAAACATTAACACAGGTAATTTTCTTTCGAGAATATGTCGAGAAAAGGAGGCCTTAATGGTTTTTAGAGACTATCTGGGGGTCTTGGAATATGCATTCGTACCATTCATAGACCCCGTCCTCCCAGACGTAGTAGCTGCCGAGAAGCTTTAGGTTGGGATACTTCTTCACAGCCCTGTTCTCCGCGATTTCCTGCTTACTTATCTCCCTCTTCAGCTTCTTAACACCGAGCGCCTTAGGCCTACGCCCAGACCTAGGCCTAGGCTTCTCACCAGAACCCTTCCTAACCCTCACCCTCACCACGACAATCCCAGGCTTAGCCTTATAGCCCAGCTTCCTAGCCGTGTGAAGCTTAGTAGGCTTATCTACCCGAACGACTGCAGGTTGCCTCCTCCAGGCTATAAGCCTCTTCCGCATAAGCTCAGCTATATAAGACTCGTGAGGCCGCCTCCAGGCCTTGGAGAGCTCGTGATACATCGACGTAGTCATACCCAACCCCTACAGTAACAGGTTCAGACACATAAACCTTTACCTCTCACAACGGGTCATACGATGTCTGTGTAAGCCTCTATACCCAATCTATCGGCCGCCTTCTTAGCTTCGCCGTCTACATATGGGGATACTATAGCCAGCCTAGGCTTAACCCCTTCAACCCTCTCGTAGAGGCGGCCTATCCTCCAGAACTCGTAAACATCTCCCCTGGAAACGCTAGACTTAACTTCGACGAGTATATGCTCCTCATCTCGGACCACCAAGTCGGTCTCGACAACACCCGGGTGGCCGAGCGCAAGCCCCTCAGAGTCTTGACAAGTCCATCTCTCAACTCCCCCAAAAGTACTCTTCGACTAAACCCTTCACACCTTTTTGAAAACCTCCTCCGCCATAAAACCCCATCTTGCGCCTAAAGCATCTATATGCCTCCTGAGGAGGCTGAAGCCCTCGTTCATGTCTCTCCTAAGCCTAGCTAGCTCCTCCCCATGCCTCTCCAACACTTCCTCATGTCCATCCAGACGCTTAAGAACCTCGTTGAACTTCCTATCATGCTTCTCAAGCCTAGACGGGATCGCGTTGAACTTCTCATCGTGCTTGTCTAAACGATTAAGTATCTCGTCTAGCCCTATCAGCCCAGCCACCCCGTACCTGAACTCCCTATTCCTCTCGAGAAGACGTGGAATTTTCTCCTTAAACTCCAACGATATCTAGCCAAAAGGATGACAGACGCATATTGTAAGAAATTCTTCAGACTCGATAAGTTGAACGTTCCATATTGGAAAAAGGGAGCCATAAAGAGCCGTCTTGAAACCCACGCCGGGGAACCACTCGGTTTATTCCTCATCTTCCAAGCCGAGCATCTTGAAGAACTCTGTAATCTTCTTCTTTAATCCCTCCGGAACCTCCCTTGGGAACGGGAACTCCTCAGATTCCGTTAGGAGGTTTAGAAACTTCAGCAACAGCGGTTTCATGCTTTCAAAGGCCCAGACACCTACGAACCTGCCGTCGTCCCCCACGCTATGCGTCCCAGCCGAAGCCCCGCTAGACCTAGAGAAGTTTACGACCGGAACCCCTACCTTGGCGAAGGGGGTTCCATCCGAGCCCATGACATCCTCCCTAACGGAGAGGTTTACCCCGAGCTCTCTGCTCAAAACCTCGAGGTAGGGTTTAACCTGAGCCGGCCCTGTCACTATGGCGTCGTTCGAGCCTAGAGCCCCGCCGTGAACGTCTAGGTTTATAACCATCTTAACGTTTTCGAGCTGGTCCTTATGCTTCTCTACGTAGGCCTGGGAGCCTCTCAGCCCAAGCTCCTCGGCCGAAAACAGAATGAACCTGACCGTCCTTTTAACCCGTCTGCCTGAGAAGAGCCTCGCAAGCTCGAGGGCTAAAGCCGTTCCACAAGCGTTGTCTATAACCCCTGGAACCCCGTATACGGTGTCGTAATGTGCGCAGACGACCACAACCTCGTCTGGATACTTCCAACCCCTCCTCTCAACCACCACGTTATAGCATTTAGCCTTCCACTCGTTCTGAATCAGAGTTAACCTAGCCCTCACCCCACCGGCTTCAAGGATCCTATGCGCATCCCTAAACCGTATCCGAAGCATCGGGGCTGAGCCGTGTTTCCTCCATCCAGGCATAAGCGCTACGTGGGAGAGATCCCTATGCGGAGAACCCTCTGCCACAAGTAAACCGGCTGGTTTACTCTTCATAATCCTCTTGTAACCCTCAAGCTTAGGCATCCTAGAGAGGAGAAGTATGTATCCCTCCTCTGGGAGAAGAAGCCTCTCTCCGGTTTCCACGTATCTAACCTCGGATTCTACCCCGCTCTCAGGAGTCGACCCTGAGAACCCGACACCGGCGCACTCGACGTCCGCGGTCCAGGGTTTAAGAACCCTAAGCTCAGCCCTATCTATCTTGAAGGTTAGGGTCTCAAACTCCTCTAAAGCCGGCTCATATCCGCTTGACCTAAGCTCCTCGACTATGAGTTCTCTGGCTCTAGCCTCCCCCTCGGACCCGGCAAACCTCGGAAAGCTCAGCCGCCTAGCAAGGTTTAAAACCCGTGAAGAATCGAACTCAGTCATACAGAATCATCACCAGCTAATCTGTCTAAAATAGTTTTACGGGAAATGTTAAACCTCTCTAACCTCGCATTTAATCCTCTTTAAGACCTCCTCGGCATCTTTAGCTTGAAGCTTTATCGTGTAGAGTCTACGCTTGGTTCTGAGCTTGAGCTTAACTAAGTCTCCAAGTCTCTTAACCCTACACTCTGACGCATGGGATGAAAGCTCCACGAACTTCTCGACATCGAACACTTCCTCAGGCATGACACCACCTTAAGGCTTAAATCGACGGGTTAAGGTCTTAAAGGTTTCGTAGCTTAAAAACTATAGGGACCGATATGGGTAGCGACAAGGGCTCGACGGACAGCGGTATAGATGTATTCCTAAGAACCCTAAGCGTCAACGTCGTGGGTGGAGCCGTATGGGCGGTTCTCATGGTATCCATCCACCGCATACAGACGCATGTGGAACTTCAGCCGGGGAACATAGTGCTACTGCTCCTAGCCGGAGCCGTGGTGGGAGGCATATTCAGTATAGGGGGCTTCCTGATCCCATGGGTTAAGAGGGGTAGGGGATTGACGACGCTTCTCTACGACGTTCTATACGGGTTGGCATCTGTCTACATGACCGTGGCTCTGGTGCTCCTCCTAACGGCCCTCGTACTGACGGTTTCAGGCGGGTCACTACCCATCAAAGGAGACGGTGGAGCCATGACGTTCCTCTACATGAGAGACTTGGTCAACGCCCTCAGCCCAGACTATCTTCTACAGTTAGGCCTCATACCGATCATAGGAAGCCCCTTGGTCTCGCTTCTCGACCTAACTAGGGCGGAAATATGGAGGCATCTAAGGCCTAGGGCTAAGCCTGCGCAGAAAAACTTGGAGTAAAGATCGTGGTTAAGGTGTCGGTAGCCGCTGAAGTTCTAGGAGAGCCCTGATCCTCTTCACTATATTCGGGTGCGTCGAGAAGACCTCGAGAAGCCTATCGGCCCAGGTCAACCTCCTAGAGGCTATGGACATCACGAGCTGCATATCCTTGGTCATACCGTATCTCGCAAGCCGTACCGCGTCGTTTCTAGACGTATCCGGGTCGGCTATGAACAACGCCTTGAAGGCGCCGACCCCGGGGTCCATCCTTCGTCTAGACGCATACCGCCCGGTGTAGGCTACGATCTTCGCCAAGGCTTCTGAGAGCTTCCTAGCCCCTTCGTCGACCACCGATACGCTGTGCATATCGGCGTAGTACTCCCTCAGACGGCTGAGATAGAGGACGACCAGCGAAACCACGTAGTAGAGGACGAGCGAGGCCATACCGATCAACAGGGCTAAACCGGCGTTGCCTCCCTCCCTATCGCGGTAACCTCCATAGTAGGCGCTCATCATAAGCGAGTACGCCAGATAGTAGAATATCGCCGGTAGAACAGACGCGAACATCATTATGTGAACGTCTCTATGTTTGAGATGCCCTAGCTCGTGACCTAAGACTGCTTCAACCTCCTCCTCTTCGAGGACATCTAGAAGCTTCTCGGTAACCGCGACCCTAGATCCGCTTATAGGCGAACCATATGCGAAGGCATTGGGGATCGGTATGTGAGCTATCATAACCTTAGGCTTGGGTATCCCAGACCTAAGACTTAACCTCTCGACTATCCTATGAAGCCTAGGGTATCTATGAGGAGGAGCCTCGTGAACACCGTATATCATCTCTATGAGATATGGAGCTATAAGCCATTGAATCAGGTTGAAGGTCACGACCATAGGTATCACGAAAAGCAGAGGCGCTCCTGCGAGTTGGAGTATTACAGCGAAGAACAACGTAGTCAGTGCTATGAGGAAAGCCACCGTTCCAACCATGTAGAGTTTGAGTTTTAAAAGCCTCATGGCTGGCCTAGAGAGTTTAGAGAGGAGGGCGTTCTTAAAAACGTTACTCTGACTAGGCCCCATAAGACCGTTGTGACATAATGGTGTATATTCCATGCGGAGGTGTTACCGGCATCTTACGCTGTTGAAATGGATAAACTTATTAGTAGGCGGAGGCTAGTTCAACCGGAGTTGGTTAGCTTGAAGATATCTGAGCTTAGAAGGGGAATGCGCGGTGTTAACGTCAAGGGTAAGGTTTTAGACGTCTCTGAGGTTAGGGAGGTTATGACGAGATATGGTACGCAGTCTAGGGTTGCCACGGCGACTCTTGAAGACGATTCCGGCTCTATTAAACTGACTCTGTGGAACGAGGATATAGGTAAGGTCTCGCCTGGGGACCTTGTCGAGATTAGAAACGGTTACGTAAACTCATTCAGGGGAGTACTTCAGCTTAACGTAGGTAGGTTCGGTAGGATTAGAGTTATAGGTAGGGAGGAGTAGCTTCCTACTAAACCCCACTTCTTTTTGTTTCCCCAGGAAAACCTTTACATTAGGTTACCCCATCTAGATTCTAAACACGTAGCATATGAGGTAAAGCGGTGGTCGGCTTGCCTATACCTGAAGGATGGAAGAGAAGCCACTTCTCGGCGGATATAAAGCCGTCTATCAAAGGCGAGAAGGTCACGGTTCTCGGCATGGTCCTAAGCGTGAGAAAGCAGGGTGGATTGTGCTTCGTGATCCTCCAAGACAGATATGGAACCCTTCAAGTCACGGCCCATAAAGATAGAACAGAGCCACAGGTTTTCGAGAGACTAACCGGGCTTAAAGCCCACAGCTACATCGGGGTTAAAGGCGTAGTTAAGGCTATAGAGAAAGCCCCTAGAGGAGCTGAAGTAGAGGTAGACGATCTATACGTGTTCTCAGAGCCTAAGAGGCTTCCACCGTTCGACATGTTCGCCAAAACCCTTCCAAGCCTGGATAAGAGGCTTGAGATAAGGGCTGTGGACCTACGTAGACCGACGGCTCAGGCGGTGTTCAAGATAAGACACCAGGTTCTACAAGCTATAAGGAGCTTCCTGGTCGAGAAAGGCTTCATAGAAGTTAACACGCCTAAGATCATAGGGTCCGCCACCGAGGGCGGAGCCGCGTTGTTCCCGCTTCTATACTATGATAAGGAGGCCTTTCTAGCACAAAGCCCCCAGCTCTATAAGGAACAGCTTTCCTCAGCTTTCGAGAGGGTTTTCGAGATAGGCCCGGTCTTCAGAGCCGAGAAGTTTAAAACACCCAGACACTTAAGCGAGATAACGTCCGTAGACGTCGAGATGGCTTTCGCAGACTACGAGGACGTTATGAAGCTTCTAGAGGAAATGATCCATCGAGCCATCACGGACGTGTTGGATAAATGCTCAGAGGAGCTTAAGGCCCTAGAGATCGAACTTGAGAAGCCGCGGCTACCCTTAAAGAGGCTTACGTATAACGAGGCCTACAAGACCCTTAAAAAGCTGGACGTCGAGGTTTCATGGGGAGAAGACTTCTCCACACCAGCTCTTAGAAAGCTTGGAGAGCTTAACCCAGGCTTCTACTTCATAACCGACTGGCCTACTGTATCTAAACCGTTTTACATCAAGCCTAGAGAAGACAACCCGAGGCTATCGGAAAGCTTCGACCTGATGCACGGCTCCCTAGAGCTGGCGTCTGGGGGCTCCAGGGTCTCTTCGAGAGACTTGTTGGCTAGACGTCTGAGGAGGCAGGGGTTAAACCCCAAGCTATTCGAATACCACCTTAGGGTGTATGAGTATGGGATGCCGCCGCACGCCGGGTTCGGACTTGGGCTTGAGCGCTTCATGATGGCTATAACGGGAATATCTAATATAAGAGAGGTTACACTATTCCCGAGGGACCAGACTAGGTTAACTCCGTAGGGGGGATGGGTTGCCTAGGAAGAGTAGGATAACCCTTAAGGAGATCGAGCATCTGGCGTGGCTGGCTAGGGTGCAGCTTACGAAGAGGGAGAAGAGACTGTTTAAGGAACAGCTCTCGAGTATACTCGAGTACTTTGACAAACTTGATGAGGCGAACGTCGAAGAACTACCGCCGACCTTCCACGTCGTCGAACACTACAACGTATTCCGGGAAGACGAGCCTAGACCGTTCCCCTCAGACATAGTGCTCAAGAACCCCCCGAAGATGAAGGGTAGGTTCATAAAGGCCCCGAGGATCGTTTAGCCTTGAACCCGCTACTCTATCCGGCGGAGAAGGTCGCGTCGGCCGTCAGAAACGGGGAGCTATCGGCGCTGGATTATCTAGAAGCCGTCCTAGAGAGGCTGAAACATGTAGAGCCTAAGCTCAACGCATTCATAACCGTTACCGAGGAGCTGGCCCGTAGAAAAGCTGAAAACATCGACCGACGTGTTGAAAAAGGGCTTAAAGTCGGCAAACTCGCAGGAGTCGTCGTAGCCGTCAAGGATAACATATGCGTCAAAGGCGTCGAGACGACGTGTGGCTCGAGGATTTTAAAGGGCTATAGGCCGAGCTACAACGCCACGGTCGTCGAGAGACTCATGGCAGAGGACGCCGTTATAATCGGCAAGACAAACATGGACGAGTTTGCGATGGGCTCGAGCACAGAATTCAGCGCATACGGCCCTACTAGAAACCCATGGGATCTAGAGAGAGTACCAGGAGGCTCCTCTGGGGGAAGCGGAGCCGCCGTCGCATCGGGCGAGGCTACGCTCGCGTTAGGCTCTGATACAGGTGGCTCGGTGAGGTGCCCGGCGGCCTTCTGCGGAGTAGTCGGTCTTAAACCGACTTATGGTCTCGTAAGCCGGTACGGGCTTGTGGCTTATGCTAACAGCCTAGAGCAGATAGGGCCTATGGCTAGAAACGTCGGAGACTGTGCGCTTTTATTGTCGGTCATAGCAGGGTATGACCCTAGGGATAGCACTTCGCTCAAAGTTCAGCCTATGGATTATCAGACTAAGCTCACAGACCCACCTGAGTTGGAGAAGCTGCGCATCGGTGTCATAAAGGAGTTTATGGGCGAAGGTGTTCAAGAGGGTGTAAGGGAGAGGGTTTGGAACGCCGTTCAGAGCTTGGAGAACTTGGGAGCCCGGGTCGGTGAGGTTTCTCTTAAAAGTCTAGACTATGCTTTAGCCGCCTACTATATAATAGCCATGTCTGAGGCCAGCTCGAACCTAGCCAGATACGACGGTTTAAGATACGGGTTCAGGTCCTCAGACCAGGGTCTCGACTGGAATAGGGCATATGCTAAAACTAGGAGGATGGGGTTCGGCGAGGAGGTTAAGCGTAGGATAATCCTGGGGACCTTCGCCCTATCGGCCGGGTACTATGAGGCGTATTATCTGAAGGCGTTGAAGGTTAGAACCTTGATAAGGATGGAGTTCGAGAAAGCGTTTAAGAAGTTCGACGTACTTGTAGGCCCGTCGATGCCTATGACCGCGTTCAAGATAGGTGAGAAAATCGAAGACCCGCTTGAACTCTACATGTGTGACATAAATACTGTACCGGCTAACCTCGTAGGTATACCAGCCATATCGGTGCCATGCGGGTTATCGGATGGGTTACCAGTCGGGTTACAGGTCATGGCTCCTCCCTTGAGGGAAGACCTAGTTTTCAAAGTCGCATACGCCTATGAAAGAACGGGTAAGTGGATGTTCCAGCTTAAACCCTAGACCGCTAACCCTATTAGCTTGTTTAGGTCTTCTTATCGTCTGATGGTCGGCGACGGCGTTAAGATAGGGCTTGAAGTCCACTGCCAGCTCACCAGCCTCAAGACCAAGCTCTTCTGCTCATGCCCGACGGACTACAGGGGGAAGCCTCCTAACACTAACATATGCCCCGTCTGTATGGGTGAGCCTGGAACTCTACCCGTTTTGAACAAGGAGGCTGTCAGAGCCGCCGTCATGGTTGCTCTTGCTCTTCACTCGAAGATCTCTAGGTTCACCTATTTCACGCGTAAAAACTACTTCTACCCAGATATGGCTAAGAACTTTCAGATATCGCAGTATGACGGTGTAGGCGGGGCACCTATAGCTAAGGGCGGTTACGTGGATTTGGGTAACGGTAAAGTCGTGAGAATCAGACGCCTCCAGCTAGAGGAGGACCCGGCAAGGCTCGTCTACGAGGGGACTATAGACACGGCCACCGCGACCCTGGTAGACTACAACAGGCATGGAGTAGCGTTGATCGAGATCGTTACAGAACCAGATATAACGTCCCCCGAGGACGCTAGGCGGTTTCTCCAGAAGCTCAGGTCCATACTGGAGCATCTAGGGGTTTTCGACGGTGAGCTGGAGGGGTCGATGAGGTGCGACGCCAACATATCCCTCGAGGGAGGCGTCCGGGTGGAGATCAAGAACATCTCGTCGTATAAAGATGTCGAACGGGCCTTAAGGTTCGAGATAACCAGACAGAGTAGCCTGATATCGAGAGGTATTAGGGTCGTTAGGGAGACTAGGTTCTGGGACGAGCGTAGGAGGGTCACCGTCTCGCTTAGGGTTAAGGAGACCGAGGAGGACTACAGGTATTTCCCAGAACCCGACCTACCGCCGGTCGTGATAACCGACGAGTTCATAGACGAGGTTAAACGTAGCCTACCGATCCTACCCGACGAGAGGAAACGGATATTCGTCGAAAAATACGGGGTATCCGAGCAGAACGCGGAGGTCCTCGTGAACGATAAGGCCTTGGCAGACTTCTTCGAAGACTGTCTTAAACACTATGGGAAAGCTCAGGAGCTAAGCAACTTACTCGTCGGGGACTTCCTAGCTCAACTACACAGTTTAAACCTATCGGTTAGAGAGGTTAAGGTTAAGCCGGAGTACATAGCTAAGCTCCTTAGGTTGCTGGATAAGAAGGTGTTAACCGGGCATCTAGCCAAAGCGGTCCTTAGAGAGATGCTGGAGACCGGTAGAGACCCTGAGGCGATCGTCGAGGAGAAGGGATTACGTAGGATAGGCTCCAGAGAGGAGCTTGAAAAGATAGTCGACAGGGTGTTCAGAGAGAACCGGAAGGCCGTCGAAGATGCTCTAGTAAACGAGAAGGCCGTCCACTTTCTAGTAGGCCAAGTCATGAGGATAACCCGCGGCAAGGCAGACCCGAACCTAACACGTCAGATAATAAAGAACAAGCTTGAAAAGGTTAGAGCCTCTAGAAAAGCGTAAGACCAGTTAAGCCCGTTTAGACCATCCATTTTCCGTAGAGCTTTAAAACCCGGTTCATCTGCTCAGGATACCTATCGCTCAATATGCTTAAGGACTCTGGGACCGAATGGGCATCGATGAATGTTTTCAGAATCCTAACGACTACTTCGAGGTTGTCAAGGCTTCCGCAAGGAGTTTCCACGATTATCGGGGTTCTAAGCTTGAGTTTAGCCATGAGCACTGGCGAGACTAAGCCTATCAATACGCCTTTTTCAAGCTCCACGAGCGGAGGTACGCCTTTTAACGTGAACCTATCGGGACTAACTAGGTTTCGATAGCTAGACGATTTGTAGCAGTGTAGTTCTACGTAGACGTCTGGTTTCAGACGCCCCACAAGCCGAGCAAGTCTTCTACCCGCCTTCGAATTCAGATATTCGGGGTCTAAGGTCGAGATGTATCGCCCCATATAGAGGCACGGCACTACCACGGCGGAGCCTTTTCTAGGGCCCCTTAGCTTAACCAGCTTCTCGAATATCGGCTTAGTCGTTCGACATTCTCTACCGTGAACACCGCCTACGAACAGTCTAAGTGGTCTAACGCCATCTCCTTCGCTCTTGTAAACCTTCAAGGTCTCACCCTAGTTCGTCTTTAAGATCAGCCCTTAAGACGAGGGTAAAGTCCGTTCATCCCGTCTTCTGATAGGGCTTAAGATATTTCACATTTACCTTCGCCGCTACGCTCCACAGGTTTCCGACCCTAATCCTACCCACTTGCCCTAGGAGCATCAATGCCTCCCACCTGTCGATGCCGTAATCTTCTTCCATCCACCGTATAAGCTCTGTGAAAGCGGTCTTTATAGCGTCTCTGAGGCCTCTGCCAGGTGAGGTAGACACTAGGCACATTATCTCATCATTCGACTTAACCCTAGGCCATCTGATAGACTTACCCTTCAATACCGTGACGGTTAAAGTTATTTCCGCAGGCATCTCGACGGCCGTACCGGATATCTCACCGTCTCCTTGAACCGCATGCGCGTCTCCGATGTATAGAAGACCCCCTTCATGAAAAACCGGAAGATAAACTTCAGCGCCTACGGTTATGTCGGGTATATCCATGTTACCTCCGTTAGGCCCCACCGATAGGCTACTAGACATACCATAGAGCTCGGGTTTGGGGGCTGTACCTATGGTGCCTATCATCGGTCTATACGGAATAGCCAGCCTGTCTGAGAAGTAGACGAGACCTTCTTCTATACGGCATATCCTCGCCGCGGAGGGTATCTCGACCCCCGTGAACCCGATAGCATGGTCTCCTATGAAGTAGCTTCCGGTAAACCCGGAGAAGTATGTGACGCCTATGTTTATGCTCGGCTTTATGTCCTCGATCCTTACGACTAGACTATCACCTTCCCTGCAATCCTCTACGTATATCGGGCCTACGACCGGGTTTCCATAGGGGGCCTTGCTTCTATCCCTCACATCACCCCTATGTCTAATCTGACCAGAAGCAGCGTCTTGAACCTCAACTATTATACGTTCGCCTGGTTTAACCCTCAAGACCGGTTCATAGAGCGGGCTGAGAGCATATCTTAGACCGATGTCCTTATAGGATACCCTCTTAACCAACTCTTATCCCCTCTATAGAACTGGTAAAGTCGAATGCATCTCATATATGGTTGTTCATCCCCCGGTGTGGGTAACGTTTAGAACATACTTCCACAGCTATTTCTGACGTGGAAAGATGGTCCTGGTAGCTGTAGACGGTGGTAAGACGAAGACGACGTGTATAGTATTCGACGAAGACGGCGAACTCCTATCCACAGCCTCCGCAGGACCGAGCGGGGTGATGCTAGCTTCAGACCTAGTGAGGAGAAACGTTTGGAGCTCCATAATAGATGCGTTGTCTAAAGTCGATCTCACGGTGGACTCCGTGGAGGTATTCTCCATAGGCTTGGCCGATATAGATACTAGGAAGGACCTTGAGAGAGCCTGGGTCATCGTCAAGAATCTTCCGATACCGTCTAAGGCCGACGTAGTGGTCGAGCACGACGCGGTCACGGCCTATTACGCCGTAACCTACGGAGACCCCGGAGTTGCCGTCATAGCCGGGACAGGTAGCATAGCCTTCGGTATGAACAGTAGAGGTGAGAGGGCTAGGGCTGGAGGGTGGGGATGGGTTTTCGGAGACGAGGGAAGCGGATACTGGATAGCCAGGGAGGCTCTTCAGGCGGCTGCTAAGGCATGCGACGGCAGAGGGGTGGAGACTAAGCTACTCGATGCGTTTATGAAACGCTTCAGGTTGGTGGAGCCCATAGACCTTATGGAAATCGTCTACAGGGTTATGGGAGGAGACTCCACTAGGATAGCCGAGTTAGCCGTCCTAGTAGACGAGGTTGCAGAGGCCGGTGATGAGGTGGCTATAGACATCTTAGACAGAGGGGGAGCCGAGCTTGCCTCGGCCTGCTACGCCGTGGCCTCGAAGCTGGATATGGTCGAGGAGCCTATAGTCGTCGGAGCCGTCGGAAGTGTCTTTAAATCCCGGATCCTCCGAGATAGCTTCTACAGCCGTCTCGAACGTAAGCTTAAGAGAGCAAGGTTCGAAAAACCCCTCATAGGCTACCAGCCCGTCATAGGCTCAGCCGTAATCTGTTTCAGAAGGCTCAACCTCAGAGACATCCGAAGTAAGGTGGAGAAACTTAGGAGAGGCCTTGAAGAACTTAGCAGGTAGGCAAGCCGCTTACAGAACCTTTAAAGAATCGAATACTTTGAGACCTCCGCCGGGTACTGCAAAGGGAAGTCTCTTAGATTTTATCAGCTCTACTACGGCTTCTAACCCCGTGGAGATTTCTTCTGGTTTATGCGCATCCGTCGACGAAGTCACGGGTACCCGTAACTCGGACATGAGCGCTACTATCTCCTCCGATGGATATAGTTCATTTACAGGATGCCTTAGACCCGCCGAACTCACCTCTACGGCCATCCTCAACGTTTTAACAGAAAGTAGTATGGGTTCTATGAGGTCGAGGAAGCTTCTCGACGGTTTAAAGCCGAATCTCTTTACGATATCTAAGTGCGCCACTACGTCGAATAACCCTGTTCTAACACCGTCTAAGAGGAGTTGGTAGTATCTACGGTAGACCTTGTCGACCTGTTCTTGGCTTAGGCTTCTCCATACCGGGATCGATTCGGGGATGTCGAACTCGAAGCCGTCGACTATGTGAACCCCTATAAGCGTGTAGTCCAAGCTGTGACGGTAGGAGGCGAGTATCTCCTCGACGCGTCTGATACCGCCTGGTGTGTAGTCGACCTCTAAACCGCATTTAACCGAGAGAGGCTTGAACAGGCTTGCAGCATTTCGCATCGCATCGATATACTCGTCCAGCCTCTCAGGGTCTAGAGACCCTGGACCCACACTACCGTCGTCGAGGATTATCAAGTGGTCTGTGAATCCTATCTCGGTGAGACCGCTCTCGACGGCTTTTTCCAAGTATTTTACGGGCTCAGAGGAGCCGTCGCTCATGAAAGTGTGGACATGATAGTTGGCCCTAAACCGCTTCAACTAAACCGCCTAACAATAGCTCTTTAAAAGAGCCATAAAACGATTGCCCCTATACTCCTCATCCATCGAGTTTCATCAAGACCTCGCTCATTCTATCCACAAGCTTATTAGCGTTTTTAAACGCCTCCTTGTCTCGTAAGATCTCGCCTCTTTCATATGCGAACCCTGTGACCCCTCTGAAACATAGGATCATATCGTGTTTGAGCATGAACGAATGTATCGCTGCTATAGCGAGCTCGGCTCCATAACCTCTACCGACGACCACTGCTCCGCCTACGACGTTTTTAAGCCGACCTCTCAAGCTCCAAGTTCGATCCATGAACACTTTGACGCAAGACGATACGTTGTTAAAGTATACTGGAGACGCTAAGACTAGAGCTTTCGAGGATAACAGCTTGGGAAAAACCGTTCTTGAGAGATCATCTTCTAGAGAACAATAACCGGTTTCAATGCATTGCCTACAAGACCTACAGAACTTGATGTCTAAACTACATAGGTTTATGACCGTTACGTCAAACCCACGGTCTTCGAATAAACGGGCTATATGGCGTACAAGAGTCTCGGTATTGCCACCAACCCTGGGGCTCCCGTAGAGACATAAGACCTCGACCACGAGCCTACACCGATTTTAGGTGAATCTAAAAACCAGAATTAAACATTATCTCACATTATTATGATTAAGGTTTTTCAGAAACCGCAGGTGTATTCTAAACATGAGCCTCATGGATAAGGTCGCGAGGTATAAAAAGTTGGTATCTGAAGTCGAGAACTGTAGAAAATGCGAGCTATGGAAGACGCGGA
>LUCB01000005.1:0-79300 GCA_001593865.1 Candidatus Bathyarchaeota archaeon B24 | reverse complement strand
GGCTACCATGAAAACCTTCAAGGTAGACCGTTCGTGGGAGCCGCTGGAAAGTTCCTCAACCATCTTCTCGAGCTTGCAGGCCTCGATAGGAGCGGGATATACATCACAAACGTGGTTAAATGCTATCTCCCGGATAACAAGGCCACAGAGGAGCAGATAGAGGCTTGTACACCCTATCTGGACAGACAGATCGAGCTTATAAAACCCAAGCTTATAGTGGCTTTAGGCTCCGTAGCGGCTAAATACCTACTGTCCAAGTTCAAACTTCCATACAGCTCCATGGGCAGACTACACGGGAAATTCTACAGAGTAAGAAGCTTGACATTAGACTTCGACTTAGCGGTGATGTATCATCCGGCTTCAGCCCTCTACAACCCGTCTATGCGGATAATCCTAGAAAATGACTGGAGAAAGCTTGGAGACTACATAAAATCTCTAAGGTTTTAAGGAGCTCTTCGATCTCCTGGGCCTATGTGACCTATGCTCGTTTGAACGATCACGCATTTTAAACCTTGGTCTTCTAAAACTCTCTTAACCCGTAGCATCTCGGAGACTGAAGGTCGTTTCAGGTCTCGTCTTCTGAAAGCTGGGAAGTAGTCTAGGACCGTAACTTGGATATGGGGATCTATGGACGCGATCCTCCGCCCAGCTTCGGCAATCTCCTCGACGCTTATGAGCTTAGAGTTGTAGATTAAACCGACACCTAGGTAGACTCTATCCTGGTATTTATCGTAGATATACTCCACCGCCCTCCATGAGGTTTCAAGATACCTAGCGGCCTGCTCCCTATCGCTTAAGCCCGTTATACGCATGTAGGTCTCGACGTTAACGGCCTTAGGCTCGACGCCTATGTTGTTACAGCCCGCCTCTACAAGCTCGTCCACATAATCAGGCGTAAGCAGGGTACCGTTGCTATCCAAATGTCTTCTAACCCTAGGACCGACAAGCTTCGAGAGAACCTTGAAAAACTCTACGAGCCACCTACGGTTCAAAGTAGGCTCACCCCCGCTCACCGCAACCCCTCTAGTTCCATAAACTCTTTGACAAGCCGCTAAGGTCCTCGCGGCTTCTCTGGGCGTCAACGCTGGACTCGAGTTATCGTAAGTCACGCTGTAGTTTTGACATTGTGGACATCTAAGGTCGCATCCGGCGACCCATATGGCCGCCTCGACGTATGATGAGTAATCGACTTCAAACCAGGGGGTAGCCTTACCTCCGACCCTATGGGGTTCTGGGCCGTGGACTATACGCATGGGCTCCAGACCCTCGACATCCGTCGATACTACCATGCCGTCCTTAACGGGTGTTATGCAACTCCGTTCGAGACGGCCGTCTATCAGAACTGCGCAACTCCAGCATCCACCCGTTTCACAGGATAGCGAGACGCCTTTAGAACCCGGCTTCGAGAAGCCATACCCTACAACCTTGAGAGCCTCGGCTACCGTTATCCCGCTCGGGACCTCATACTCCACCCCGTCGACGCGTATGTTTATGCGTTCGACCCGCTTCGTTAGGTATGTAACATACCTTGCCTCATAGGGGCAGGCCCAGTAGCATGCCAAACAACCCACACACTCGGTAGGACTATGACAAATCGAAACGCTTCTGCAGAAGCCGCAACGCCTACATTTAGACACGTCGACCTCTACCCTTCGCACTCTTATCTTCATCTACACGAGGTTCATATAGACGATCTTAACGTAAAGGTTTCCCCATCAGAAAGAGCAAGACTTATCTGCATCTTAGACCTACGCTTTTCAAGTTTATGAAATTTGGAGCGATGAACCATCCTTCGAGGGACTTCGTAAAGGAGATTAAAGTCATAGGTGAAATGGGTTTTGACTACGTAGACTTTACCGTCGAAGGGCCCAAGGCCTTACCCGAGGACATAGAGAAGCGGATCGACGAAGTTAAGGATACCCTATCGTCCTACAGCTTGGACGTGGTCGGGCATACGGCTTGGTTCCTTCAGCTAGCCCATCCATACGATTCCATACGTAGAGCGTACCTAGAGGAGGCTTTGAAGGCGTTGGATGTCTTAGCCAAGCTCGGGGCATATAAGGTTACATACCATCCCTTCTTGATGGTTTCTAGCGCATACCGTAGGCAACCCTATAGGACTAAGCTTTTAGAGCTTATGGCATCTTCGTTCAGAGCCTTAAGCCGTAGAGCCTCAGACCTCGGAGCCGTAGTAATGGTCGAAAACCTAGACGGAGGGAAGATATGGAGCCTAGAAGAGTATAAGTTCATCGTCGAGGAGGGAGAGGCGTATTTCCACTTAGACGTTGGGCATGCAAACCTAAACTCTGAAAAGCTTAGGGTCGAAGAGTTTTTGAAAACTTTCACGCCAGGGTCCAAGCTGATACACGTACACGTATCCGATAACGTCGGGGGCTCTGCGGCTAAAGGCTGGGACCTGCATCTACCGCTAGGGGCTGGACGGATAGATTGGGTCAAAGTGTTTAAACTCTTAAGGAGCTATGGATACGACGAGACCGTAACACTAGAGGTGTTCTCAAAAGACCGGGATTATCTGAAGCTCAGCCTCGAGAAGGCTCGGAGGTTCGCCTAAGCGGAGAATGCTCTGAGACGGTCTTACAGGCTGATATGCAGACGAAGCTTCGGTCTGAATAAGTCTCTACGGGGGTTTCGACCTTAGCCTCGTCCAAGGGGCCATAGGATAACGACGCTCTAACGGATTCGACCTTGAAACCCGCATCCCTAAGCATACCGATTACCTCCTCGACCGTGTAGAACTTAGCCATCCTGTAGAAGGGGCTTTCGGCTTTTCTCGACTCGTAGAACCGGCCCCACTTAGAATCCCTGGGGACTATGCATAACGCTAAGACCCCTCCGTTTTTCAGAACCCTCCACGTCTCCCGTAGGGCCTCCATAGGGTCTTCCAAGAAACACAATGTTACTACCATAACTGCGTAGTCCAAGATGTTAGATCTAACCGGTATATATTCAGACACCCCCCTGATCGATTCTAGGCCTTTCTCTTTAGCCTTATAGAGCATCTGACGTGAGGGCTCTAGGGCTATAGCCCCTAAGATTTTTGTGAAGAAACCCGAGCCTGCGCCGATGTCGACGCCTAAACCATGGAGCCCGAGGCTTTTCAGACACCTAGCCTCGTTCTCAGCCGTTATCCTGTGACGCGTATACCAAGAGTCGTAGCGGTCGGCGTACCTGTCGAACACCTCGAAGCTCCTCTTTCTACTCGAATCCATGTTTCTAAGCCACCTCTCTAGTAGGTCTCTCAAGAACCATGAGTTTTTTATCCATGAATCTATCTAGGACCTCTTTTACCGTAGAACCCTCGAGTAGATAGATCAAGACCAATCCATCCCTTAGCGTATGATAAGCGATCTCACCTATCTCGCTAGTCACCACAGCATCCACACCCTGCTTAAGTAGAAGCTTAGCCGTCTTCAAACCTGCTCTAACCCTATCCTGGCTGTAGGGATTTTTGACGACCGTTAAATCCATAAGCTCCTTATCCTCTAAGTTGACGGTTGCTATGAGTATATTCTTAGACCTACCGAATCGTTCAGCTGGCCTAGAGCCCAACCCTACGTAGTGTTCTATGGGAATCGCCACCTTTTGAACGGGTTTCTCCGTAGGTTCGACGTGGATGGTTATATATTCAAGCTCTCCAACCTTACTTTTTATAGCCTTCTCAAGCTTATCGGCTACTTCATGCGCCTTCTCGACGCTTAGACCCGGTTTAACCTTTATAATGACCTCGCCGAATAGGAAGGAACCAGACTTACGAAGCTTAAGGTCTCTGAATCCTATAACACCTTCCACAGATCCTATCGCTTGCATAACTTTCTCCTCGACCGTTTTACTAGGGCTCACATCCATCAGAGCGTAGACCGCATCCTTCATTATCAGAAGACCCGTGTAGAAGACCGGGATCGAGATCACCGTGGTGAGAACTCCTTCGACGTAAAACATCTCGGTATAAACTACGAGTAAAATTCCTATGACCACAGAGACCGCGAACAAAACGTCGACCATCTTCTCCTTGGCTATGGCCGATATCGACTGAGAACCTATTCTCAAGGCGACCTTTTTAAGATAAAGAAATAGGAGAGAAGAGATTAAAGCCGAAGACAACGCCACTATGGTAGCTTCGAAGGGCATAGATATGGGCTCGGGCTTGAAAAACGTTTCGAAACCGTCGAGCAGAACCTCATAGGACGTATAGAGTATGAACGTAGATACGAGTAGGGACGCTAGGTTCTCAGCCTTATAGTAGCCGTAGGGAAACCTACCCGTGGGTTTCCTCTTCGAGAGAAACAATCCAAGCCACGTAGCTATCGACGTCACGGAATCCGCCAACCCATGTAACCCGTCGGCGGTCAACATAGTGATACCGGAGAAGACACCTACCGTTATCTTCACAAGGCTCAACAAACCGTCTATGGTCAAGGCCACCTTAGCCGCTTTCTCACCCTCCTCGATTCTGAGACGGCGGTCTATCATCCCATCAGCTCAGCTTCGATTTAGACTCATCTCCTTCGCCAGCATCTCCGCTAAAGCCTGGATATCTAAGGCAGACGGGGCGTCTGGGTCGTAGCGTATGACAGGCTTTCCTCGAATATAAGCGCTCATCAACCGCTTATCGTAACGTACTTTAGCCCACCTGAGACCGCACTCCTGTAGGTACCGTTCAAGCTTATTATGAGCCCCGCCAGGTAGTCCATACTTGTTGACGACCACTATCTCAGGTTTACCCAAGGGGGTAACGAGCCTATTAAGCCTCTTGAGGTCTAAGAGACCTAGACTGGTAGGTTCCGTAACGGCTACTATGATGTCTGAGCTGTTCAAAGCCATGAGAATACCCTTACCGGTTCCAGGGGGAGTATCTATCACTACAATCCTGTAGTTCCCCCAGATCCTTTTGGCGTAGTTTAAAGCAGCCTCCATAACGTCATGGTATTTACGGTCGCCCGGTCTGAGTTCGCCTAAGACTAGATGCAGGTCTCCTGCATCAGCCTCCTTAACCCAGCCTGTTAAACGGTGACCACGGCTTATAGCCTCCTTAGGGCATACATACATGCACATCGCACAGCCTTCACATAAGGTCTCTATGAACGATAAACCTGCGTTAGGTATCAAGAAGAGCGCGTGAGTCGGACAGTGCTTTACGCATGTACCACATCTGACGCACGCGTCCTTGTCTATAACCGGTTTAAACGACTTAACCTCCTCTACGGTTTTAGGTTCGACGTTTAGTAGAGTATACGTACAGGGGTTATCCGCATCGAGGTCTACTAGGAGCACGCGTTCACCCGTCAAAGAGCTTAAGGCTAAAGCCAAGTTGACGGCCACTACCGTTTTACCAGTACCACCCTTACCGCCTGTAACCGTTAGTACGGTCACCTAAACCACCCTTCTCTAAACCTATCGAAGCACTTGACCAACGCTTCCGAGGCCTTTGAAGCCGGAGAATACTCTAGGAGAGGTACAGCAGACGTATAGGCTTTGACCACCGCATCGTCATAGGGCACGTATCCTAAGACTTCGACTCCAAGCTTCTTCTCGACCTCAGCGGTGAAGCCTGGGTTTAAGTTATACTTGTTTATTATCGCAACCGTCTTGATGCCTAGGGTTTCAGCGACCTCTAGAAGCCTGAGGGAGCCCTTCAGAGACTGAGGAGTGGGCTCTACGACCGTTATAAGGAGGTCTGAGCCCGCTATACTAGAGACAACAGGACAACCTATACCCGGCGCGGCGTCTACGACCCTGAATTCTACCCTCTTTTCAGACGCTATCCGGTATGCCCGCTCCTTAAGCTCATAGACAAGCCTACCGCTGTTACCTTTACCAAGCTCCAAGTCTCCGGTTACAACCGTGATCCCGAAGGGGGTCTCAGAGGCATAGATGTCACCCGTCTTATCCTCGATGAGGGTTATGGCTTTAACAGAGCATACGACGGCGCATGTCCCTAACCCTTCACATTTGGAATAGTCTATGACTGGGCCTTCAGGAGCCATATGTATCGCGTCGAACTCGCAGGCCTCGGCGCACCGTCCACAGTTGAAGCATATAGACATGTCTATCGCAGGTATGTATGAGCCGTAGAACTCCTCACGAACGACCTCCCTCGTAGAGCCTCCTAAAGCCATTAAAAGATCAGGAGCCTCGACGTCGGCATCTACCGCCACAACTTCTTCGCTTAAGTTCCTTTTTAAGTACACGCATAGGTTGGATGCTACAAACGTTTTACCTGTACCACCCTTACCGCTGGCTACGACGATCTCCATGGCTAATACACTAACCTAAGCCTTCTAAGTGCTTCTTCAATAGTTACACCGGGTGGAACCATCTCGACCTTAACGCCCGCCTGAGATAGAACCATCATTATATTCGGTCCAAGGTGAGGGGCCAAGACAAGCCTAACGCCTGAGGACACTAGCCACTGTCCGACCGCTACCCCAACCCCCCTGGCGCCTGCGGCTAAGAGGTTCTGGATGGAGCGGCTATCTACGGCTTTACCGTCCTTTAGGTCGACTATCGTTAGGAAAGGAGCCCTAGCGAACCTGAAGGATATCCTAGCGTTCAACCCGTTTCCATCGTCTGTAGACGCCGCGACCCTCAACACACCAGGCGGTGGAGGAGGAATAGGCTCTAAGGCCTGCTGAGGGAATGGCCCAAGACCCATCCCCCTACCCATACCTCTTCCCCGGCCATAACCGCCTCCTCGACCTCTACCACGTCCATAACCTCCGCCGTAAGGTGGATAACCCGTGGACATCACCTCCTAGCAGAGAATTAGAGCATTTGCTAGAAATAAAAATTTGGGAGAAAAATGCTTACGCCGCGGGCTTAGCCGTCGGGGCCGTCGGGAACATCCCCGGAATCATTTCTACGAATTTAGCCCAGATGTCCATCCATATCCTGAACATGTAGAGGTAATACATCATCCCTATCCAGTAGTAGAAGGCGGTGAACGGGTCGAAGGGCGTCCACGGATACCCATATCCGAAATACGGGTAGTATGGGTATGCCATGCTCCCTACCTCCTAGCGTCTAGTAGGGGTATATATATGGCGTCCACGGTAGGTATGGTCTATAGAGCCACGGCGCATACGGAGCCATGTATGGAGCATAGTACGGTGCGTAGAAGCGTGGATAGAACCCGTAGCCGTAGCCCCATGGGTATCCGAGAAGCCACCAGCAGGCCCCTCTACCGAATAGCCAGCCGGGTCTCTGCCATGGAGGTAGGTAGCTGAAAGGTCCGCGTCCAGGCCATGGTCCAAACCATCCTCCTCTACCTCTCCCTCTACCCCATCCACCCCATCCAAACCACGCCATTTGACCACCTCCTATTTTGTTCAATATCTCAAAAATAGACTCGGGGGATATAAACCTTACGCACGCTAGTAAGGTTTAAAAAGGTCAGGGTTTAAGGCTGCCCCTCCTCTAGAATCTTCTTCAGCTCCGCTATACGTTCCTCGACGCTTCTTAGCTCTTCCTGTAGGTCTTGTAGGTCGGCCTCTAAGTCGCGCTTGTATTCCTCGAGCATCTGAAGCTCCTCCTGAGGTGTTCTAGGATAGGGAGGTGGCATCGCGTAAAACGGTGGTGGATAGAAAGCCCATGGATATGGATACTGCTGATAGGGATATTGCTGATAACCAGGCTGAGGCTGTTGGACTTGTGGCTGCTGCTGTTGAGGCTGTTGAGCCGGGGGCTGTGTAGCCGCCGGTGGCATAGGCGGAGGCATCGGGGGCATCATGTACCACCACCAACGCGTTCTCCTACGTCGACCGTATCCTGCCAAATTCTTCACCGTCTAACAGTATGAGAAAGCCCTTGTAATAAATTTTGTGCGATAGTTTTTAATTGCCAGTCTAGGAATCTTTATAGGTCGAGGGTCATCTTTTTATGATGGCTGGGAGCCCTATGGCAGGCAGAGCTTGGAGGTGGCGTTGGGGTCTTAGAGGACCAGGTAGACCGCCGAAGCACAGGGTGATAAGGTCCAGACCGGGTAGAGTTCTGTTCGTCCCGATGGTGGGGGAAACCCCCTTATCTTCTGGAGAGCCCATTATGTTGAAGCCCGACGAGTTCGAAGCCCTCAGGCTCGTCTATCTAGAGGGGCTTACCCAGGAGAACGCGGCTCAGATGATGGGGATCTCTAGAGGAACCCTCTGGAGGGCTTTAAACAACGGTAGGAGGAAACTCGTCCAAGCGATAGTCGAGAAGAGGCCGCTAGAGATATACGGGGAGGGCTAGGCTAGAAGACCTTATATATCGGATGGCTTCTCGTCAGCGGTCTCACCCCTTGGAATCTCGCATAGTAGGTGATCATAGCGTCGATGAGAGCACATGCCGGGAATATACGGGGCGCCTTAGAGAGACTCCCGTAGATGATGAAATCTGCTCCCATGGATTGAACGAGAGCAGCCGCAGCTCCCCTGCAGGAGTCTATGGCTGAAGGACAGTATTCGCTTCTACCCCTCCACCTCCCCACAACCCCTATGGGTGGGCAACCGGCCGGTATGCCTAGGTCCTCTTTGATAAGCCTTAAACCCGCCGCGGTTAACCCGATGCTCGGGATATCTAGCACGGGTGTGAGCACAAGGGGTTTAGATACTCCATATCTCTCGGTCCTCTCAAGTAGATCCGTTATGATCCTTAACATCCCCTTCGGCGTAGGGTCTCGGGGGTTGAAGGCCTGGACTATGGCCGCTTCGAGACCCATCTCCCTTATCGCCTGAAGCTCCTCCTGAGTGCATCTGAAGTTTAGCGAGTTGTAGATGACCCGATTTTTTAAACCAACCTCTACAGCGTGTCTTGAGGCTTCGACCCTAACCGATGGGTCCACACCGTTAACGAGTATGGGAGAGTCTGTGACAGACGCCACGAAGTCTATGTAGCGGTCTAGGGCCTCGACGGTCTCACCCACGACATCGACCATGCATGGATTACCGGTTCTATCAGAGTACTCATCCTGGAGGTTTATGAGATGTTCAGCCCTTCTCCGGTCGAACACTCCTTTGACAGGGTCTTTTACTATTTTATGACCCTTATGGAAGATGCTGCCTATGAGCACCGTAGGCAACTGGCCGGGTTGTCCACCGAGCTTAATCCCAGCCACATCGAAAATCTTCTGCTCTTTTGCAAACTTAAACAGATTAGACACCGATTTATAACATACTGAAGACACTAAGGGATAAGGTTTTCACAGCCTTATATAGGACCTGTTTGAGCCATGATAAAAAGGTGGAAGGCTTTAGGTATGGTATGTCAAAGCGGATGAAGCTATTTCGGAAAGAGGTCTGGAAACATCTCTTTAGCCTTCTCGGTAAGGAAGTAGAGCTTTGAACCAGGAGGTCTGCCGATTATGCCTTGAGATAGAAGAAATCTGTAGCCTAGCCGTTTTAGACCCATCTCTTCAGCGACTTGGCGGCTAAGCTCCATGAGCTTAGCACGTCTTATGCAGTTTCTGGGAGACCTTAGGATCTCTGAGACCACCCTACGTGCAAGCTCTACGCGTGCTTGTTTAAGCCTAGCTCTACCTTTCTTAACGGTCACTATTTCTGATACATCTATCCATCTTCCCTGATAGTATATTTTAGAGCCAGGTTCTAAAACAGCTTTACCACTTTTAACGACTTCAGACATTATTTTTACACCCATGAAAACGTAAAACCTTCCTTTTATTTAAAACTTTCCTTTTCGTCAGCAAAATCTATGAACATGAGGTTTCAAAGTTAAGGGTTCTTAGTCCATTATCAAGCCAAGAAAGAGGCTGCGGGTAATAGAGACCTCTAAACCATCTCTGTGCTTGATCCGGATAAGGCTTGAAGCGCTTATGATGACCATCGGTTGAACTCAAATTATAGTTTGAAATATCTTTAGTGACTGTACTTTTAGTAGCTACTCTGACTGTTCGTTTATCATATATGAGTTTGGAGAGAACTAAGCGTTGAAGAACTGGTGTTACGACGTTCTCCAATTCGCAAGATGTCTGTGAATGGCAGATAAACAGGATGTCACGGTAGTTATACAACACCGCATTTTTAAACTGGGTCGAACATCAACTAGTAGTGAAAGCAATGTCGTAACCCTACATAGCTTTAACGTCTATGCGATAATCCATTCAAGATATAGGTCGACAGGGGAGAACAAGGTGAAATGAATGATGAAGAGGGTTTATTTTCTCGAGGAAGTCGGTATCGGCTATGTCAATAATTCTTCGGGTAGTTTTTCGCCTCTCTTGAATACGCGGACCTCTTCACCGACTCCTATGCAGACCATATCCGTCATCCCGAGGAATAACCCGGTCTCTAGAACCCCGGGTATTCTTCTAAGCTCGTCGTCCAGCTCCCTAAATCCTATTTCGAGGTTCCTGAACCAGACCTCGACTATGAGGTTGCCCCTTTCCGTCATCAAGGGAACCTCCTCACCGTCCACCTTCTGAACCCTGAGCTTAGGCTCGCCACCCATCTCTTTAAGCCTTCTGAAGACGAGGCTCCGTGCGTCTTTCAACACTTCAAGCGGTATCGGGAACCTAGTGTGAAGCTTCTTCACAGGTTTTCTATGGTCTGCTATCACGATGAACGTCTTGGAAGAAGCTGCGAGGATCTTCTCGCTCGTGAAAACCCCATAGGAGCCGCCTTTCAACAGGTTTAGACTCCTATCGACCTCGTCGGCCCCGTCGACATCTATATCTACCTCCGGGTATTCATCCAGCGAAGCGGTGGGTATGGCTAGGCTTAAGGTCAGAAGCTTGATGGGTATGCTCGAGGGTATGGCGACTATCTTAAGTCCCTCATCCATAACCCTCTTAGCCAATTCTCTGACAAAAATCGCAGCCGTGGTTCCACTACCAAGCCCCACCACCTGGCCGTCTTTAACCAAAGATGACGCATATCTGGCTACGAGCTCCTTCTCCTTCCTAACCCTGGTAGACGACATATGCATCAATATCGAATTTTAGACTTGACAGTTGATAAGGCTTAGGAGGGATCCTCAGAAAAAGGGGAGGGGAATCGTTACGCTACTCCTCGATCGTTATGGCGCCTACAGGACACTGCTCCGCGACGTCGGCGCAGTCGCATCCATCGCATCCCTCAGGGTTTACGACGACCGACTTACCCTCATCATCCAGCTCGAAGACGTCTGGGCATAAAGAGGCGCATAACCCACAGCCTATACAAGCGTCTCTGTCGACCTTAACCTTCAACCTAACCCCCCAGTTAAAGAGAACCATATGATCATTTAACTTTAACGCATCTTTCAAGCATACCCATGTCTGAGAGCTGACCCAGCACCCTCTTGTATTGAGCCTCGTCGTTGATCATCGTGTTAACCATAGCCTCGTTCAGATGCGTCCCAGGTTTAACCCGAACCTCTGCTTTGACGTTCAGCGCCTTTTCCAAGGCATACCTTATCAACACACCTATGAGCCCACCCATGGGGCAGAACGGTGTCGTGGGTTTGAACTGAACTTTAACCTCTCCGTCTCCTACCTCGACCGAATCCTCGTCGACCATACCCATCTCGACTATAGAAGCCGGATACTCAGGGTCGTAAACATTCTCTAAAACACGCATCACATCCTTCTTATCTAAAGACATCTCACCTAAGGGGGTGATAAACCATTATATATAGGTTTAGGACGACAACTCGAGGATCTTCATGAGCTTAGCCGTGCATACACGGCAGGGAATCTTCGATTTAAAGTCTGTGTCTACTATGCTGTTGGAGAAATGCATGACGCATCTGGGGTTTGAGCAGTGGCTTAAGCCATAGGTGTGGCAGATCTCGTGAACAGCCTCCTTGACAATCCTATCGATGAAGAGTGTTTCGTCGTAAGGCTTACCGTAAAACCTAGGGTTTAGCCTAGCTAACGATATCAAGGCTAGTAGACCAGGATACTCGGCCTGTCCGAAGATGAAGTTCAGCCCCGGAGAGTATAGGTCGACCCTGGTAACCATAAGCGTCCTATCCCTGAACCTATTCCGGTAAAGCTTCATTATGACATCTGAGTTATACTGTCTTCGAATGGGGTTGTATGCATTCTTCGGAAGCTCCAGCCGTAGCGATGATACCGTGCATCTGACGAACGGTAGAGCCTCCTCGACCTCGGACGTAAGCCTTACGAGAAGATTTAGGTCGACGTCTCCCAACGGCGTCAAGACCACATTGTCTTTAGACCTCGTATACATCACCCACTTTAGGTACGTGGGCTTCTAGGCCGAGCTCCCTAGCATATCTGCATAGGGCAGCGCACTTCTCAGGTTCACCGTGCACCGCGTAGACAACAGGGTTTCCTTCAAGCTCCTTCAAAAGCCTCTTAAAGCCGCTCATCCCTATGTGGGATGAGAAGTCGAACCTCTTGACCTTAGCCTTAACCTTCCTAATCTTCCCACCTATGACGAACCTACCTTTCTCCAGAAGCTCCCTCCCAGGAGTGCCAGGTATCTGGTAGCTCACCAAGTATATCGCGTTGTTACCTGATTTAGCCAGCTTCTCGGCGTAGAACACGGCGGTCCCGCCTTTAAGCATACCTGCCGGAGCGATTATCACGCATTCCTTCTTAAGCAGAAGCCTACGGTCCTTCCACCCTGAGACCCACTTAGCGGCCCTCACGGCCTTCTTGAAAAGTTCAGGGTCCCTAAGCCAATCCACGTGTTTCAGGAATATCTGTGTCGCATCGACCGCCATCCCGTCGACCGCCATCGGATACTCGAAACGCCACTTGGTGAGAACTGTGAGAACCTCCTGGGACCTACCTACGCTGAACGCTGGCACGAGAACCTTACCCCCTCCCTCGACGACCTCCAGGATGCTCTCTACAAACTCCTTCTCAAGATCGTCTCTTTCAGGATGCTCCTCGTCGGCGTAGGTGCTCTCGATTATCACCGCGTCCAGCGGGCCATAGTCTCTGAACGCACCCTTTAGGAGGCACGTGTCCACATCGTTTATATCGCCTGTGTAGAGAATTCTCTTACCCTCGGCCTCCAGAAGCACCTGAGCCGAGCCAGGTATGTGGCCTGCGTTCACGAGGGTAAACTCGACATCCTTAACAGAGACTTTCTCCCCATACCTGAGAGGCCTAGAAAATTCGAACATCGTCTTCGTATCCAAGTACTCGTAGGGTAGGTAGTAGCCTGATAGCCTCAAGAAGTCGTTGAGGAGAAGCTCCATTAGGTCGAACGTCACCGGAGTGGCGTAGACAGGTATGGGTCTGCTAACGTGGAAGAGAGGTACCGCCCCGCTGTGGTCTAGATGCGCATGCGTGACTATAACGAGATCCACATCCCTCGGGGCTATATGCATGGGGAAGCTCGGAACCCCATCCATAGCGACTCCATAATCTAAGACAACCGTGGTCTCGCCGGTTTTAACGGCCACGGCGGATTTGCCTATGGCACATGTTCCACCTAGGAAAGTGATCTTCAAGAACCCTAAACACCCGTCCCGTTTATGACTTACCGATACTATCCCAGATTAAAAACCTACGGCTTTAAAAACCTTTAACCCCCATCCATGTACGATTTCTAAAATTTTAGAAAGGTCTGGACCATGATAGAAGTTGATGGTGAGCTTTGGAGAGGGGCTAAGACAGGGGGCGCTGGAGCCACGGCTTCGGTTCTTCTGTTAAAAACGGGAAAACCTTATTTCTTCAGAGACTATTCGATCTTATCGGCGGATGGGGAGGCCTGCATCGCCTGACAGTTGAGAATGATGACGCCAAGCCTCTACCGACAGCCTCTAAGCTTTCTCAAAGCCTCCCTTCTAACTTCGCTGTAGATGTTTACACCATGGCAGTCTATCGCCACCACCATCGGCCCTAACCTATCGACTTCTAGAATCCATACAGCCTCCGGAAGGCCGAGTTCGAGCCAGTAAACGGAGCAGACTCTTTTAACGGCTTTAGACAGGATGGCGGAGACCCCGCCTGGTAGTGCGCAGTAGACGACTTCATGTGTTTTAAACAGCCTCGTAGAGGCACCGCTGAAACCACCCTTTCCTATGATGAGCTTAACCCCTGAAAACTTGAGGAAGTCCTCTAGGAGAGGCTCCATCCTAGCGCTTGTCGTCGGCCCCATGGCCTCGACGACCCACGTGGACTCTATTCTCCGAACCACCGGGCCACAGTGGAAGACCGGGATACCAGCTAGATCCATCGGAGGTTTTAAGCCTCCCTTGGCGAGTTCTATGAGTTTCCGGGTTGCTCTATCCCTCATCGTCGCCACAAGCCCGGTCAAGTAGACCACGTCCCCGGCCTTCAGCTTCGAAACCTCTTTGACCGGTGTCTTGAGCTCGAACTCCATGACCACCACCTAGGGTTGAACGACCCTATAGGAGCCGTCAGGCTCTATCACGGCCGAGGCTCTCCTAGCAGCCCAGCACTGGAAGTTTATCGCCAAGGGCAGGCTCGCCGTGTGGCAGCCTGCATACTCCACCTTGACGTCGAGGCAGGTCCATCTACCCCCTAGACCCATGGGCCCTATACCCGTTTGGTTGATCTCTTCGAGCAGCTCCTCCTCCAGCCTGGCTAACACCGGGTCCCTGTTCCGCTTGCCTAGGGGTTTGAGCAGGGCTTTCTTAGCCATCAGCATAGCCTCGTCGGCCGTCCCGCCTATGCCTATCCCTATGACTGTAGGCGGACACGGCATACCCCCGGCTTCGACCACCCTACTTAGGACTATGCGTTTGATAGACTCGGCACCTTCAGAGGGTGTGAGCATGTGTAGGCTGCTCATATTCTCTGAGCCTGCGCCCTTGGGCATAAAAGACACCTTCAGAAGCGGACCCGTAGCCTTGGATATGTGGATTATAGGGTTTCCGAAGCCCGTGTTATCTCCCGTGTTAACCCTAGTCAGCGGGTGGACTATGTTCGGTCTGAGAGGAGCCTTCTCTGTGGCTTCTGAAACGGCTCTGGTGAAAACCTTCCGGTAATCTATTCTCCAGGGGTATGCGACCCCCTCCTCTACGAAGAAGACGGGAGAACCCGTGTCCTGGCATATAAGCCTACCCTCCTCTCTAGCCGTTTTTACGTTTAAGAGTATAGCTTCGAGTATCTTCAAACCCGTCTCGGAGACCTCGCTCTCGTAAGCTCGTCTAAGAGCATCCTCGACATCTCTAGGGAGGACCTTAACGGCCCTATCGATAAGCTCGACCGCCACCTCGAACAGAACCTCTTCAATGTTCAAGACTACTAAGACTCAACACGGTCTTAGGTTTAAAGTCTTAGTGTTTAAACCGTTATACTTTCACTCACCTCTCCGGTTTAAGAGTGTGTGCATTCTTTAAATAGGAGCTTTCTATAAGAGACTCATGGGAAAGATGACGGTTGAGTTGTCTAAAGGCCCTAAGAGACGCTTCGAGAGTATCGAGGATATACCAGGTATAGGTCCGGCTACGGCTTCTAAGCTCAGGGAGCTCGGCTATCACACGGTCGAGTCTCTGGCCACGGCCACGGTTAAAGAGCTTACCCTCGCCGGGTTAGGTGAGAAGCAGGCGGCTAAGATAATATCGATCGCTAGGGACTCGATATCTGTGCAGTTCGTCACAGCGGATGAGCTTCTCAAGGAGAGGCTTAACGTCAAGAAGCTCACGACCGGTAGCCAAGCCCTCGACGAGCTTCTGGGAGGAGGGTTGGACACCCAGACGATCACCGAGTTCTTCGGCGCCTACGGTAGCGGTAAAAGCCAGCTGTGCCACCAGCTATGCGTAAACGTCCAGCTCCCTTATGAGAGAGGGGGGCTAGAGGGCGCGGCCTTATACATAGACACGGAGCATACGTTCAGCCCCGAGAGGATCGTCCAGATGGCTAAGTTCAGAGGTTTAGACCCTGAACAGGTGGTTAAACGGATAATATACGCTGAGGCATTCAACTCAGACCACCAGATGCTTCTACTGGAGCGGTGCGACAGGATAATCAAGGAGAACGATGTCAAGCTCATAGTCGTCGACTCCCTTACGGCACACTTCAGAAGCGAATACCTAGGGAGGGAGATGCTGGCTGAGAGACAGCAGAAGCTTAACAAGCATCTGCACCGGCTCTTCAGGTTGGCGAGGGTCTTCAACCTCGTAGCGGTCGTCACTAACCAAGTCATGTCGAGACCAGATGTTTTCTTCGGAGACTCTGTTCAAGCCGTCGGAGGGCATATAGTGGCCCATACAAGCCACACGAGAATATACCTCAAGAAGGCCGCTAAGGGGAACGTTAGGATCGCGAGGCTCGTATCGAGCCCGTATCTTCCAGAGGGAGAAGCGATATTCAAGATCACGGAGAACGGTGTCGAAGATGTCGAGGAGCCACCTAGGAGGAAGTGATTACCTTGCCCCTAGACGACGAGCTTGTGAAGAGGTTTTTCGACCACGTGGTTAGGGGTGAGTATAGCAAAGCCGAGCCGATAATCAAGGAGCTGAGCCAGTCTGAGCTCTCTGAGTGGGAGCTCGGCTACCTGAACGCCATGAACGGTGTGCTCCTATCGATGAGGGGAGGAGATAAACCCTACGCGTATAGAAGCCTCCTCGAGGAGAGGTTCGTCAAGAAATACGAGGTTAGGTTTAAAGAGGTTCTGAAGCTTGACCAGCCTTTTCTAGACGATTACGAGAAGGGGTATTTTAGATGCTGGCTAGACCTCTTAAACACGGTTTTGGAACATCTGAACGCAGATAGAGAGAAGCTATCTTAGAAAGTTGTAGAGGATCGTCCACACGGTAAGCCACACTAGGAAATACGTGCCTATACCTTCGAGCAAGACCTTTTTACGCTCCACATCCTCGGCTAGGGTTCTGAAAACTCCATGGCTCAGCACGTAGACTAGTATGGCTAGCGAAACCCCAGGTAAGCCCCATATCCTCAGAAAACCAGATAACAACGCCACGGCTAATGCAAGTCCGAAGCGTATCCAGTAGATCGTCTTGAGCTTCATCGGCTAGGAGACTTTAACCAGGTAGAAACCTTTAAGCATTGCTTTCCCTCTCCCATCAACAGAGATGCCTAGAGACCGTATGAACGGAGTGGACATAGCGGTTCTGCTAGCGGAGAGTAGGGATATAGTCGAAGACGCGTATGTAGATAACGTCTACATGCTTGACGATGAGCTCGTGTTCAAGCTTAAACGTTCAGGCGTATCCAGGGAGCTGGTGGTTAAACCTGGGAGGGCATTATACCTAACAGGTTTCGAGAAGGTTAAACCTCTGAAGCCACGTTCCTTCGCGATGCTACTTCGCAAGCACGTATCTGGTTTAAAAATCACTAGAATCGAGCAACGGGGGTTGGAGAGGATCGTGGTGATCCATCTCCTAGGTGGGCGTGGAGAGAGTAAGCTCATCCTCGAGCTTTTCGGAGCTGGAAACGTGATCTTGACGGATAAGAACAACGTGGTGAGGGCTGTGATGCGTAGGATCGTGTCGAAGGATAGAACCGTTCAGCCCAAAACCGTTTACGAGTATCCACCGGTGTTGAAAGACCCTAGAGAGGTGACCCTAAACGACCTCAGTGCAGTAAAGGGCATAGGTTCAAGAAACCTTCAAAGGGCTTTATCGAGGGCCACGGGCTTACCTCCGCCGTACGCCGAAGAGGTTCTTCTGAGAGCCGGGGTGGATCCATCGATACGTCCAAGCAAATTCGACGGTGAGGATGCTTTGGAGAAGGTCTATGAAAACTTGAAGTCGTTTCTCAGAGAGGTTTTCGAGAAGCCCCTGAAGCCGGTGGTTTACAGAGATGATGAAGGTGTATTGGTGGATTTTTCACCGGTACCGCTTACCATGTATAAGGGGTTTAAGGCCAGCTTCTACAAAAGCTTCGGGGAGACCGTTGATACGTATTTTACCGAGCTTGAGCTTTACGAGAAAGCCCTAGAGGAGGAGCGGAGGCTTAAAGCCGAGGCCGAGCGAGTTAGTAGGATTTTAACTCAGCAGAGGGAGAGCCTCTCGAAGCTCACCAAACAGGCTGAGACGTTTAGAAGAGTCGGTGAGCTCTTGATGACTAAGCTTCACGTCCTTCATAGGCTTCTACCGGCGTTCAAGGAGATGGTGGAAGACCTAGGGGTCGAGGCGGCGGAGGAAAAGCTCAAAGACGAGTTTCAGAGGGAGGGGTTTAAGCTTCTTGGAACCGATATGGGTGGTAAGGTCATACACGTGGAGGGATGGGGGGTTAGGTTTAAACTCGATACGAGGCTAAGCCCGGCCGAAAACGCTTCGAGCTATTATAGGCTAGCTAAGGAGGCGGAGGAGAAAGCTAAACGTGTAAGAGAGGCCATGAAGGAGGTTGAGAAACGCGTCGAGCGGCTTAAAGCCGAAGAGGAGGTTTTACGGCCTAAGAGGGTCGGAGCATGGTACGAGAGGTTTAGATACACGTTCACGAGAGAGGGGTTTCTAATCGTGGGTGGAAAAGACGCGTCCACGAACGAGCTACTCATAAACAGGTATATGGAGCCTAGGGACTTGGTGTTTCACGCCGACTATAGGGGCTCCCCGTTCGTCCTTCTTAAGACAGGAACGCGTGAAGCCACGGCCGAGGCTTTGAAAGAGGCCGCGGTTTTCACGGCATGCTACAGTAGGGCTTGGAGTGATGGATTAGCTAGCTTAGACGTCTTCTACGTTAAACCCGAGCAGGTTTCGAAGAAAGCACCCTCCGGCGAGTACCTAGCTCGTGGAAGCTTCATGGTTAGAGGACGTAAGAACTATTTGCACAACGTTCCACTGAGGCTGTGTCTAGGCGTCAGGGTCGAAGGGGACGGGGTTAGGATTCTCGTCGGTTCCGAGGACGCTGTTAAGGGGTGGCTTGACGCATATGTCATCTTAAGACCTGGTAACGTGGATAAGCGAAGGTTAGCCGAGAAGGTTAAGAAGAGGCTTGAACGCATGGTTTCGAAAAAGGTTTTAAGAAGAGTAGTGCTACCTATTGATGAAGTTTATAGGGTTATACCTGGGAGCGGTGGAGTTTTGGAGGATGGTTAGATGGGTGAAATCATGGATTTGAAGATGAAGGTTCAGGCGATAATGTCTAGCCCTGTCATAACGGCTAGGGTCGACGAGAACATCGTTGAGGTCGCTAAGATAATGGACCTCAACGACGTAGGAAGCGTTATCATAACGGATAGGAGGGGTAGACCCCTAGGCATAATAACGGATATGGATATCATCAAGAGGGTTGTCGCTAAGAACCTGAACCCTTATGAGGTTAAAGCCGGCGAGGTTATGAGCCAGCCGCTGATAACCATAGACCCCACCGCGAACATAACAGACGCCGCTAAGCTGATGAGCCGATACGGTGTTAAGAGATTGGGTGTCATGTATAAGGGTAGACTGGTGGGCATAGTCTCCTCCAGGGACATAACCACCATCACACCTGAGCTTATAGAGATGATATACGAGAAGGCTCGTATAGAGGAGGCTACGGTCATACCTGGGTATGCCCAGACGGCCGTAGGCTACTGCGAAATATGCGGTCAATGGAGCGACATACTCACCTTTAGAAACGGCAGGTTTGTGTGTAGAGACTGCTTAGAGGAGATGGAGAAGTAGGTCTTCCATGCTTGATCACGTACCGGCCTCATTCACGCATCTTTCGAGGAACTTCTTCATGTTCCTGAAATGGGAGCCGAGCCAGTAAACCTTCCCACATTCTACACATATCCAGAACCTCTCTTGTCTACGTAAAACCCCTTCTGGAACAAGGTGTGAAACATCCTCTTTAGAGACCTCTCTGAGGGAGCCGTTGCAGACAGGGCACCTACTTCTGGACGGGTCTATAACCGGCCTTAAACCGAGCTTTTTGATAAGGAAGCGCATCCTCTCGGTCTCGCTTTTACCAGAGACTTCTAAGACGCTTAGACCCATAGACGCTGCCCTGCTTGCAAGCTCCCTATCCCTCGTAAGCACCGTAGCGTTAAGCCTTAAGGCAACCTCAAGCAGACGGTCATCGCTCCAGGAAGGGTCGTAGAGCACGTTCAAGCCAAGTATCCGAAGCCATCTAGCAGTTCTCCCGAGCATAGCATCCACCACGAAAACCTCATCCAAAGCTAAGAAACCCCCGGTCTAAGCACCCTACCGACCCCGGGACCGCATACGACCTCGCCGTCTAGAAGAACGAGCTCACCGTTCACGAAAACCGTCTCTGGAACACCCCTAACCCTCCAGCCTTCGAAGGGGCTGTGCTTAGCCTTAGACTTAAAGCTTGACGGATCTATTATCGCCTCCTTCTTCAAGTCTACAGCCGTCAGGTCGGCCCAATACCCCACCTCGATACAGCCCCTATCCGCTATCCTGAAGAGCCTAGCCGGGTTGTGAGCGGTGAGCCTGACAAGCTCAGATAGGGAGAGACTGCCCTTATTCACGCAGTCCAGCATCAACGGTAGAAGCGTCTCTAGGCCTGGGAAGCCGGTTTTGAGACTCCAAAGCCCTCCGACGGTCTTCTCCTCCAACGTATGCGGAGCGTGGTCGGTCGCTATGCAGTCTACTACACCGTGTTCGACGGCTGACCATAGGGCTTCAGAGCTTTCCTTAGACCTTAGAGGTGGGTCTACAAGCCCATAAAACCCCAGCCTCTCGTAGACTTCTCTGGTCAACAGCAAGTGGTGAGGGGTGGCTTCGCAGCTGACAGGTAAGCCCGAGGCCTTAGCCGCCTCTATAAGCCTGAGAGCACCTATGGAGCTTACGTGGCAGAAGTGTACCCTAGCTTTTTTAACAGCCTCCAAAGCTTCTAAAACGGTTTTAACGGCCTTCTCTTCAGACTCTTCAGATAGGGCCTTCTCGAACGTCTCTAAGCCGCCGTCAGGGTTTTCAGACCTAACGGTTTCGAGGAGCCCTCTATCTTCTGCGTGCACGAGGAGCGGTAGGCCTACTTCGCCGACTGCTTTCAAAATATCCTTCAAGTCCTCTAGGGTTTCAAACCTGTAACCAGGCATCCTTCTATGCATGAAGAGCTTAAAACCAAACACACCCGCCTCGGCTAGTTCGGAGACCTCTGTCAACTCCTCTGGCACAAAGCTGTAGAAGCCGACGTTAGCATAGAGTTTAGGCTCGGCGGCTTTTATCCTAAGGTCGAGAGACTCTAAGTCTACCGTAGGCGGGTCGGTGTTAGGCATGTCGAGAACCGTCGTGACGCCGCCTGACGCCGCGGCCATGGTGCCCGTGTCGTAGTCTTCCTTATAGGCTAGGTTCAACCCTCTGAGATGGACGTGAACGTCTATGAGCCCCGGTATGATGAGTAAACCCTTTAAATCGAAGGTCTCGTCTACGGGTTTCCGGATACTTAACCTCGAGACTTCTTTTATACGTCCGTTTTCTATGAGGAGCTCAGCATCGTCGACTATGGATCCCCTGTAGAAGACCCTGCAGTTCTTCAACCTTAGGCTTCTCAATCTTGACACTCTAAGGGAAACTTCTATAAGAAGTTACCCTTAAACCTACTTTTAGCACGGGACTCTCGGTTCAGCGGTGGTAGCGTTGTCTGCTTTAACAGACGAGGAGGGCGCGTTTCTGGTGAGACTGGCTAGGAGAAGCATAGAGGAGTATCTTAGAAACGGGGTTAAGATAGAGCCTCCTAACGATACGCCTGAGCGTCTGAAAGGCAAGAGAGGTGTGTTCGTGACTCTAAACACGGTTAAGGGAGGTGCTAGAGAGCTTAGGGGCTGTATAGGGTTTCCATATCCTACACACCCCTTAGTCGAGGCTACTATAGAGAGCGCCATAGAGGCTGCTGTCGGAGACCCCAGGTTTCCGCCTGTAAAGCTCGAGGAAATGGATGAAATAGCGGTTGAGGTAAGCGTTTTAACAGTGCCTGAGCTGATAAAGGTGAGAGACCCTAGGGAGCTTCCTAAGGCTATCAGAATCGGGGTCGACGGCTTGATCGTCGAAAGAGGATACTACAGGGGGCTGTTGCTTCCACAAGTCCCGGTCGAGTGGGGCTGGGACGAGGAGGAGTTTCTAAGCTATGCATGTATGAAAGCCGGCTTACCCCCAGACAGCTGGCTTGTACCAGGAACACGGGTCTACAGGTTTCAAGCCGAGGTCTTCGAGGAGGAGGAGCCTAGGGGGAGAGTTATACGGAGAAGGTTAGGGTAGGAGACTATGCGGGTCTACTTCGGAGTATGCGGGATAGGTCTAGGACACGCAGGCCGGTGTATACCGATAGCCATGAGACTCGCAAGGGAGGGGGCCGACGTAGTCTTCTCGACCTACAGCGATGGACTGGAGTACGTAAGCAGATACCAGTTCAGGTTCAAGAAGGCACCCTCCATAGGGTTCGCGGTCAAAGTAGATGGGTCGGTCGACTTCAGACAAAGTACGGTGAACCCGGGTCCGTTCATAGCGTCGATAAAGGTTCTCAAGCAGATAGCGTTCGAGCTCATGTCGATAAGCGAGCACCAGCCAGAGGTCGTAGTGTCTGATAGCAGGGTTTCGAGCATAGTCGCCGCCAAGATACTTAGAATACCGTGCATAACCATACTGAACCAGTTTAAACTGATCATCCCCCGTAGGAGACGTTTTCTCAGACTGTGTAGGCTTGTAGACGCCGGAGCGTTAGCGCTCATCGGAAGGGTGTGGACGGTAAGCGACCTCGTGCTGATACCGGATTACCCTATGCCCTACACAGTCTCCCTGGGAAACCTCGAGATACCTCCCGCATACTCTAAGAAGGTTTTCCTGGTAGGCCCGGTGATCTCGGTTAAACCGGATGAGCTTCCGAGCCGTGAAGAGCTTAAAGAAAAACTCGGCCTCGACCCCGACAAGCCTCTTGTGTTCGCGCCCATAAGCGGCCCCCTCAGAGAACGTAGATATTTGATCGACGTCTTAACCTCTATATTCAAGACTGTTGACGGGTTTCAGATAGTCATGTCTAGGGCTAACTCCAACGGGAATTCTGAGCCGGTTCGGTACGGCCCGCTGATCCTCTACGACTGGTTGGATAATAGGTTCGAGTATCTTAAAGCATGCGACCTAGTGGTCTCCAGAGCCGGGCATGGGACGATCACGCAGTGTATGTACTATGGTAAGCCGATGGTTCTGATACCTACGCCGAATCACACCGAGCAGATGGGTAACGCGTCTAGGGTTGAGGAGATGGGGCTGGGGATAGCTCTAAACCAAGAGGAGCTTAGCAGAGAAAGGCTTCTGGAGGCTATAGGCAGAGTTATGAACGAGGGGTTTGTGGATAGATGCCGTAAGACATCTAGGGAGCTTAGAAGCTACGACGGTGTCGAGAAGATCGTGTCGATAATCAAAGAATTCACCTAACATCTAGGTATTTTAGGTGTTTAAAATTACCATAACCAAGATAAAGAGCCTCGTGAAGGAAGGCGATATTTACATGAGTCTCCTTAACCGATATGCTTGATGGACAATATTCGAACACCTTAAGGCCAACGATCCATCATGGAAAATCTTATATATCATGGACCTCCATCTCCATCATGGAGGTATGGAAGATGGCTAAGTGCCCGAAGTGTGGTACGGAGGTTGAAAAACCTATAAAGGAATGGGAGATTCAACCCAAGAGGAAGAAGGGGCCTAGGGTTCGCATATCCCTCTTCGAATGCCCTAACTGTAAGACGAGGTTCCGAACGGCTACGAGAGTCGCATAGACTCTCGGCGGCTAAAGGTCTCGGCTGACAACTATTCCCTTTTTTTCCCGGTTAGAGCTCTGGTCTAGGTTTACCAAGTCTCCTATCCAAACACGCCTTTATAAAACCGTAATACGGGGGAGACGGCTTTCCAGGTCTACTCTTAAACTCTGGGTGGAACTGGGTTCCCATGTAGAAGTACCTGTCAGGAAGCTCGAATATCTCGACCCTCGTGCCGTCTAATGTGAAGCCTGAGAAGACCATACCGTTCTCCTGGAGGATGCTCCAGTACTTAGGATTAACCTCCCACCTATGCCTATGCCTCTCCATGACTACAGCCTTACCGCCGTAAAGCCTATGGGCAAGGGTCCCTGGGATAAGCCTTACAGGCTGAGCCCCGAGCCGCATGGTGCCCCCGAGCATCTTCACGTTCTTCTGCTCAGGCATAAGGTCTATGACAGGGTTAGGTGTATCAGGGTCGTTCTCCGTACTGTTGGCGTCTTTAAGACCGCATACGTACCTTGCAAACGCCACTATAGACATCTGGAAGCCGAAGCATATACCTAGCAGGGGAATGTTCATCCGTCTGGCGTAGTCTGCAGCCATGATTTTACCCTCCGTACCACGTGCACCGAAGCCTGGAGGTATCAGAATACCGTCGTAGTCAGAGAGCCTCTTAAGGTTCTCAGGGTTCTCAAACTCCTCAGCCTCTATCCAGTCTATATGTGCTCTAGCGTTACAGTAGGCGGCGGCATGTTTGATCGCCTCGTTTATGCTAACATATGCGTCTGCCAGAGCCGCGTATTTACCGACCATCGCGACCCTAACCTCATACTTGGCGTCGAGGAATGACTCTACTATGCGTCTCCACCTGGTCCAGTCGGGTTTTCTAGCGGCTAAACCGAGCCTCTTGACTATGTAATCCCCCATGCCCTGCTCGTCGAGCATGAGCGGGGCCTGATATATGCACGGAAGCGTGTAAGAGCAAAACACCGCCTCCTCAGGTATGGTTCCGAACAAGGCTATCTTAGCCTTAGCCTCTTTACCTATCATCCTGACGCACCGGGCCACTATGACGTCGGGTTGAATACCTATCCTCCTCAGCTCGTTGACGCTGTGCTGTAGGGGTTTGGTCTTCTCCTCTCCGGTGACGTCTAGTATCGGGACGAGGGCTACATGGACGAACATCGTATGCTCATAGCCCTTCTCAAGCCTTATCTGACGTATGGCTTCGAGGTATGGTAGGCCTTCGATGTCGCCTACCGTACCGCCCACCTCTGTCAGGAGCACGTCTATAGGCTCCCTATCGGCGATCATGTATATGCGCCGTTTGATCTCGTCGGTTATATGAGGTACTATCTGGACGCATCTACCCAGGTAGTCGCCCTTACGCTCCCTACGTATAACCTCCCAGTAAATCTGCCCGGTCGTTATATTATGGTCTTTAGTCAGGTTTATGTCCAGAAACCTCTCGTAGTGTCCGAGGTCGAGGTCGATCTCACCCCCATCTTCCGTGACGAATATCTCGCCGTGTTGATACGGGTTCATCGTCCCGCAGTCTACGTTTAGATAGGGGTCGATCTTTATCACCGAAACCCTATAGCCTCGGACCTGGAGGATCTTACCTATGGAGGCTGTGACTATTCCCTTACCTACACTCGACAACACGCCTCCGGTTACGAATATGAATTTAACCAACACGGCATCCTCTCCGTCTTCAAACAAGAAGACTTTTCTAGGAGCACACTAAATAAAAACTCTACTTTAAGAGAGCTGATAAAAAGGTCGGAGCTGGTGGAGTATGTCGGCTATAAAATACCCTGTTATAATCGTGAATTTTAAAATCTACATACAATCCGTCGGTAGAAAGGGGCTGGAACTAGCTAAAATCGCCGAAAAGGTCTCCAAGGAGACCGGTGTATGCATAGGGGTTGCGCCGCAGACGCCGGATATAAGGCTCATAGCCGAAAACACGGAGATACCGGTGTTCGCCCAGCACATAGACCCTCTGCCGCCGGGCAGGGGGACAGGCGCGGTATTGCCGGAGGCTGTTAAGGAGGCGGGGGCGATAGGTACCTTGATAAACCATAGCGAGAAGAGGCTTAGGCTAGCGGATATAGACGAGTGCGTCAAGCGGGCTAGGGAGGTCGGCTTGATAAGCCTGGTATGCACAAACACCCCAGAGGTCACCTACGCGACCGCTGCTTTAGGCCCTGATATAATAGCCTACGAGCCTCCTGAGCTCATAGGTACGGGGATACCGGTCAGTAAGGCGAAGCCGGAAGCCGTTACGGCTGCCTTGGAGCTTGTCAGGAAGATAAACCCGGGGTTACCGGTCCTCTGTGGAGCAGGTATAACGACCGGAGAAGATGTAAAGAAGGCCTTAGAACTAGGAACCAGAGGTGTGCTGCTGGCAAGCGGCGTAGTCAAGGCTAAAGACCCGTACAAGGTTTTGCTCGATATGGCTAACTCATGCCTCTAGGCTAGCTCCCCTTTTCTTCCTTTTTCTCCTCAGTATACTGAAATCTTCTTCACACCGTCTATTTCGAGTATCTTGTTCAAAGCGTTTCCAGACACCGGTTTTTCTATGACGAGAATCAGCTTGGGCTCAGGCGATAGGTCTGGGTCTTCCGCCACGGCCTGCCTTATACTTATACCCTCTGAGGCCACGATACTAGACGCCTTAGCGAGTATACCCGCCTTCTTGGAGTCCGCATAGATCTCTATAACCGAGAAGCCTAGGTGTTTAGCCACATCCGACAACAGCGGCCCAGACGGCCTGAGAGACTTGAATATCTCCCTAAGTTCCGGATCCCTGAGAATCGTGTAGACAGTCTCCTTCACAACCCTCCTATCGACGTCGAGAGCCCGGGCGATCTTCTGGTAGCTCTGCTCGACCGGACCGCAGTAGATCTTACCGTCCTCAGATATCCTGAAGCCGAGTTCTATTATGGCTTTAGCCACCTTTATCCTAGCCGGATAGGACTCGAGCCTCTTAAGCACACGGCTCCACATACCACCGATGTACATATTAGTTCAGTCGAGTTATTAAATATATGGCTAACATACTCTTCGCTACCGTTAATCTTTACAACTCCTCTAAGGAGTGAATCTTGTAAGTCGGTCTTCTGACCTATAGATTTACGGCCCTCGGCGCTCCCAACCGACGCGCTAGATCATTAGGTGAAACAAAACCTCCTAAGCCCTAGCTATCAGCATAACGATCAATGGTGTGACGTAGACTTCGATTAAAGCCGCCACTACAAGTAGCGGTAGGATCACCCGTAGACAAGTCTTCAGACCCTCTTTAATCGTCGCCTTGGGTTTCCCGTCTCTACCTAGCACTTTCATCCAAACCTCCCAGCCCACGTTTAACGCTAAACCAGAAGCCATCAGTATCGCCGGGATCTCTAAAATACCATGGGGTAGGATCCCTGCCAGGGTGGTCCAGACGCCTAGGTTTGCCGCGCTGTAGTTGAAGACCACGCCGAGTATCAAGCCGTTGAACGCTATGAACGCTATGGGTGGTAGGCCGAAGACCGCTCCTGATGGGATCAGGAGAAGTGCTTTGACGAAGTTGTTCGCGAATATCGCCAGAGCCAGTATCGGGGTCGGAAGACCCTTAAGGAACTCCGATAAGGTCTCAAGCTCTTCTAGGATCCCTATGCTCTCAGACATCTCTATCGTCGAGCCTAAGACCGTGAAAACCACGAATAGTACAGACGATATCAGAGTATTCAAGACAAGCCTACGCTTCCTCGGGAGCTTCCTTAACAAACCGCTCAAACCACCTTATAACCTGAAGATATATTTAGAGGCTTCTACATCGGTTTTGAGCTCATCGATGGAGGCTACGCCGACCATGCAGTGTCTCACACCTTCACCGGCTAGAAACTTGAAGGCCTTAAATGGGTCGACTCTTCCACCCGCCATAGGCTTTATAGCCACGACCCTATCTCTGACCATTCTTATCGCGCTTAGGGCAGATTCCATACTTGGAAGCATCAGGGCGCCTAGGGGGTTTAAGGGTGTGGCATACCCGTCTACCCTAAGCCGGGAATCCTCGAGTAGGGGTATCGTGAACCCGGCGTGATGGGATGAGATTAACACGCTCTCATATCCGGCGGCCCTCAACCTATCGACTACTTCGCCTAGAAGGTCGAACCTACCGGCTACCGCTAGGAAATCCGACTCGGAGCCTATGTTCGCGAAGGGTCTTCCTAAACCCTCATAAAGCCGGATCCTGTCGACCACGGCTTTAAAGTCCACCCTAACCCTCTCGAAATCAGCCTTCGTGTATGGTCTACCATGCTTAAGTAGCTCGGAGAACCTCTTCCTCCACCCCGGTCTGGTGAGGAGTATAGGGTCTTGAAGGTATTTGCTCCTGACGGCTTCTTCACCTACAAGCTTTGACTCGTACACATAGTAGGTTAACCATCGCCTATAGTCGTCGACCGGGGTCTCGTCGACTTTAAGAGGTATGCTCACGCAGGGAGCCGCTTTAAACTCTAGACTTTCCTCCCTCAGACTCTTTAAGACTTTCAAAAGCTTATGGAAAAGAGGGTTACCGGGCATAGCCATCACGGAGACCGTGTCCAAACCAAGCCGGTAAGCCTCTCTCAGAAGCCTAGCCGTGAACGATTCGTCTGAAAACCTATCCCTGTATATGCGGTTTTTCTCCTCTCCTTGGTAGGATTCGCCTAGAAACGGCTGAGACCCTAAGATCAGACGTGGAATACGAAGCGGCAAGTCAAAAGTTTTAAGCAAGTAGACGGTTTAAATGGATTTCGCTGAGCCATGAAGCCCGTTATGGTCGCTACGTGGAATTTCGGGGTTAAAGCCGTCTCGAAGGGTATGGATATTCTACTGTCAGGTGGTTCGGCCTTAGACGCCGTCGAAGAGGGTATAAAGGTCGTGGAAGACGACCTAGAGGTTTTAAGCGTAGGTTTGGGTGGACTTCCGAACGTCGAAGGCGAGGTCGAGCTCGACGCATCTATAATGGACGGTGGAACCCTAAGATGCGGTGCAGTAGGCGCCCTTAAAGACATAAGACATCCCATATCGGTCGCTAGGAAGGTCATGGAGCTTACGCCCCACGTGTTGCTCGTAGGGGAGGGGGCTTTGAAGTTCGCGTTGAGATGCGGGTTTAAGAGGGAACGTTTCTGGAAGCCAGGCTCCAGAGAGAGGTGGGAGGAGATGCTTGAGAACCTTAGAAAGGGGAAGTATGAAGTGGAGTCTTTCTACGGTAGGGTTTGGAAGGCTGTAGGCGGACTTTGGAAGGAGACCGTGAGCGCTGTGGCGTTGGATGCTAAGGGATGTATGGCGGCTGGGAACTCCACGACCGGTTTGTTCATGAAAATGCCGGGTAGGGTCGGCGACTCCGCCGTAATAGGCGCTGGGCTTTACGTCGATAACAGGGTCGGAGGGGCTGTTACGACGGGTACGGGAGAGGTCGCCATAAACTATTGCTTGTCTAAGCGAGTATGCGACCTGATGGCCTCGGGACTTAACCCTAAAGAGGCGTGTGAGAAAGCGATAGCCGAAACCCTCTACCGTAGAAACTTCGATGGGGGCATAGCTGTTCTGGCGTTGAACAATAAGGGAGAGGTCGGAGCCGCCCACAGCTTGAAGGAGTTCGTGTACGCGTATCAAGACGGCGGTATGGATAAGCCTGAGCTCAGAAAAGTCGAGAGGTTCAGCGGCTGCTAGAGTAGCTTCAGGGTTTTAGCAAGCGACTTTACGTCATCCAACGCGGTTTTATATCTGAGCCTTCCACCTAGGAGGGTGGACTCGAAGACGTCGTCGTCGAACCTTACGACCCCATCTATTCTAAGCCCGAGACGACCAGCTTCCCTGCTGATCAAGGCCCAGGTCCTGGGTGTTATCTTGTTCGCGACCACCCAGAAGCCTTTACCCAGTTTAGAGACTATGTCTCTTAGGAGGAGGGCTGACCGGAGGGATTCAGCCGTGGGGTCTACGACCGCCAATACGCCGTCCACAGTTTCCTCGACCCTCCGACCGACATGCTCTATACCAGCGTCTGTGTCTACTAGAACCACCTCCGACTCTTCGAGAACAAGGTTCTTCAGAAGGATCCTCGTCAAAATGTTGAACGGGCAGGCGCATCCTTCGCCGTATTCCCTAACCTTACCTATCGTGACTAAACCTATACCCTCGGCCGAGTAGGAGATGTACTCATCCGGTAGGAGGCTTAGTCTCACCCCTTGACCGGCTCTGGCTAAGGCTTTAGCTATGTCCGGCTCTCTCCTCTCGAACTCCTCTTCTTCGGCTTTTCCACCCACGTATTCGACTAGGGGTTTCGGAGGGGGGACGCCTAGAAGCTTGGGTAAAAGTATGTTAGACTCGTCTGAGTCGACTATGTATGTCTTATACTTCTCAGACAACGCCTCGGCTAGGAGAACTGTTAAAACGGTTTTACCGACCCCGCCCTTACCACAGACCATTACTTTCATGAATCCTCAACCCGGATGTATTGAGGATGAAAACCTGTTAAACTTTACGTATTCAAGGCCGGGTTTATTAAGAGCGCCTTCTGAAACGTTATTAACCCTCGAATCCTATCTTTGAAAGATAGGGGCTATTTGATGAATCTTTCAAACGACCGGTCTATGTATGAGCCCGCGGTATCCGTCAAGAACGTCTCCAAGAGATTTGGGGACAGAACCGCGGTCGACGACGTGAGCTTCGAGGTGAAGCGGGGCGAGGTCTATGGTCTACTGGGACCCAACGGAGCCGGGAAGACCACGCTCTTGAGCATATTGGCAGGAGTCGTCAATCCCACATCAGGCACCGTCAGAATCCTAGGTACGAGTCCTCTAGATAGTAAGACTAGGGGACTTGTCGGCTTCTGTCCTCAAGAACCGGTTGTCTACGACGAACTTTCAGGGTTTGAGAACATCATGTTCTACGCTGGGTTGCATGGTTTAAGCGGAAGCGAAGCGGTGAAAAAGTGTCGAGAGCTTCTCGATAAGCTCGGACTTCTTGAACACGCCGATAGGAGAGCGGGGAAATACTCTGGAGGTATGAAGAAGAGACTGAACTTCGCGATAGCTTTGATAGGTGACCCCGAGGTTCTGCTTCTAGACGAGCCTACCACGGGTATGGACCCCGGTATAAGGAGAACCGTGTGGGATTTAATAGCCGAGCTTAGAAGCCTGGGGAAGACCGTGATCCTTGCGACGCATTACATGGAGGAAGCCGAGGCTTTATCGGATAGGGTTGCGATAATGGATAGGGGTAGGGTCGTAGCCGAGGGAGAGCCCGACAGGCTTAAGAGGGAGTGCGGGTTAAGGGCCGTGATAAACCTGGAGTTGATGGAGCCTGCCGGCGGAGCGTTGAAGCTTGTCGAGCCCTATGCTTATGAAAGAGCGGTCTACGTCGACGGAAACAGCTTAAGGGTTTACGTGGAAGACCCTGATACGGTAGCCCCGAAGCTCGTGTCTAGGCTTCTAAACAACGGGTATAAGCTGCTGGCTATGAGGATCTCCCCGCCGACTCTTGAAGACGTGTTTCTCAAGTTGACAGGTAGGAGGCTGGTCGAAGAATGAGGTGGAGCGCTATCAAGGCGTTTGCGGTCAAAGAGCTAAAGACCACGTTAAGAAGCAGGGAGCAGCTCTTCTGGATCGTTTTCTGGCCCATGATCCTAGTATTGATGACCGGCTACATCTTCATACCTCCCTCTGTGGACCAACCTAAGACGTTGAAGATAGGGGTCGTGAACTACGATAATAGATCGACGGCACCCTTCAACGGCTCGTATTTCGTACAGATCCTCGACGAGGTGGAGTATAAGGGAGTTAAACTCTTCGACGTAGTTGAGTACGAAAACGAGTCTACCATGGTAGACGACCTGAAGGGTGGAAGGCTCGACGGAGGGTTTCTCATACCCAGAGGCTTCGGTGCGAATCTCATGATGGGGCAAGCTACGCTTAGGATATACGTTGGGGCTAGCGACCTTCAGTCCGCCCAGATAAACGAGGCGATACTCAGGGGGTTTATAGAAGGTATGAGTAGGGAGATAGCCTATAGGAAGGTGAACGAGACGATCTATTACATGAGGAGGTACGGCTCCCAGTATATGCCTGAAAACCTTACGATACCTGGGTTCAACGAGACACTGGTGGAATTCCTAGAGGTTTGGATGACCGGGCTGGTGGAGCCGATAAACGCGACCTTCGTAGATGTGAAGCCTGAGACCCTTATGACTAGGAGCACGGTCATAGGCTGGTATACACTAGGCGCGGCTGGCATGAGCATACTATATACAGGCTTGAACATAGGAAGCTTGATGGCTGTAGGCGAGAAGGAGCGTGGAACCCTTAAGAGGCTCCTCGCCTCCCCCGCCACTTCGACCGACATGCTCATAGGCAAGACCCTAGCCGGGGTTCTCACCCTAGGCCTCACGACCGGGCTTTCCGTGATAGTGGGTATATTCGGGTGCGGTGCGAAGATCCTGTGGAACCCCTTGAAACCGGAACACTGGCTCGTCCCCCTACTCCTCGTGCTGGGCTCTCTTCTCATGATCGGGTTCGGTATGCTTCTATCGCTCGTGACCAAGACCGCTAGGGGGGCGTCTGGTTTGAGCACAGTGCTCGGTATGATGCTGTCTTTCACGGCTGGGATATGGTTCCCTAAGAGTTGGATGCCTGAATGGATGAGGTTTCTAGGAGACGTATTCCCGGCTACGTGGGCTATAGACGCTATGAGGTCGATAATGGTTTTCGAAGCCGGGCTGGCGGAGGTGTTACTGGATACGTTTAAGGTCTTGGCGGCGACGACGGTCGTATACCTACTGGGTATACTCGCCTATAGAACCGTTCTAAGAAGATACGCAGAGGCTTAAGGGAGATATCGGTGAAAGCTTTAAACACGCTTCCCAGATACTTTGGGACAGGTGCATCGGTTTGAAGGGTAGGAGGGTCGTCTTTAGGAGCAGGGGGGTCGTAGATGTCGAAGAGTTCGACGTCTCTAAGCCAAACGCAGGCCAGCTGTTGATTAAAACCGTTTGTAGCCTCATAAGCCCGGGGACCGAGACGGCTTTCCTGATGGCGCTGCCAAATACGCCTAAGAGGTTTCCGCAGTATCCGGGCTATTCGAACGTCGGCGTGGTCGAGGAGGTCGGTGAAAAAGCCGAGGGGTTTAAGCCGGGAGAGCTTGTGGTCTCGTCGGCGCCGCATAGCAGCTATGTTCTAGCTCAGAGTAGCAGCGTTCTCAAAGTCCCGGAGGGTCTCTCAGCTGAGGAGGCTTCTTTCTTCAACCTAGCTTCGATAGCTCTCCAAGGCGTTAGGAAGGGGTTTATAGAGCTCGGAAACTCCGTAGTGGTGGTGGGTCAAGGTCTTATAGGTCAGCTCGCCGTTCAACTAGCGAGGCTTAGCGGCGGGTTTCCCGTGATAGCGGTAGACCTTGTGGACTGGAGGCTTGAAGTCTCGGCTAAACACGGTGCAGACCACGTGGTAAACCCCTCTAAGGTCGACGCGGTCGAAGAGGTTAGACGTTTGACCGATGGGAAGGGGGCCGACGTGGTCATAGAGGCGACGGGAAACCCCGAAGCCATACCTATGGCTCTCGACATGGCCGGGAGGCTCGGGAGAGTAGTCATCCTCGGAAGCCCCAGAGGCGTATCGACCGTGAACTTCTACATGCCTGTCCACAGGAGGGGGCTGGTCATCATAGGCGCTCACACGAACGTCAGGCCGAGCCATGAGTCCCTACCACACTACTGGACAGATATAGACGATAAGAGGCTCGTGCTGAAGCTCATGGCCGATGGGAGACTGAGGGTTAGAGACTACATAAGCCTCAAACTACCGGTCGAGAATGCCCCAGATGCCTATAGGCTCTTGATGGAGCATAAAGAAAGAGTTCTTGGCGTGTTGCTATGTTATTGAGCGAACTCGCCCACGGTAGGTTTTCGGAAATGTATGAAAAGAAGGAGGGTTAACCCAGGCCTAGCGACTTCTTGAGGAGCAGTACATCGACCTTTCCAGCCGTGTATACTTTACCGTCTCTCAAATTGTTGACCGTTATCTGGGCTGGGCTGAATATGCCGGGGTCGATCTTATAGAAGTCATACCCGGCCTCTTTGAATATCTGGAAGAACGGTTTACCGTACATCTTAGACTCAGACGACGGCGCCTTTTTCACGTACTCTTCCAGGTCTTCCCCGTCGTAGTCGACGGTGAGGTAAACCTCTCCGCACGCTATTATCACGTCGTTCGTCCTACCCATGGCCCGGGTGAACTTGGGGTGTATGGGGGCTATAGGTGCGGAGCCTGCTCCGTAGACGACCTTCTTGGGGTCGAACCCTAGCTCTGTGAGCTTGTGGATGCCGGTCTCGACTATGCGGCCTGATATCTGGGTTGAACCGGCTATGCTTGAGGTCGGCGTTATAACCGCGTAGACGTTGCTAGGCTCGACGCCGCATTTGTCAGCTACATACTTGAACACGTCGGCTGAGGGATACTTATCAGTCTCGAACACTATGACCGCTACGTCAGACTCGTCTTTGTAGCCGATCTTAGCATAAAGCTCCTTAGGCTGCTGAGACAACGCCCTGGCAGGCCCAGAGCCCAGCGCGAAGAAGTCTCCGACCTTTATCCTCCAGCCTGCGAACTGGGCGCCTAAAGTGGCTATGCAAGGCTCGTCGCTGTATACGACCACCGTAGGTAGAAGAAGGTCCTCGTATCGTCTGACGGTTAGATAAGCCTTACCTAGGCCTCCCATACAGATTTCTGTTATCCTCAGGCCGGCTTCGTAGCCTCCACGTACTTTGACACCGGCGTCTATTATAGTACCTCCGCCTTCGACCTTCTCCACCTTGACACCGTAGTATTCTGGATTGGACATAAGCTCCTCGACTATCTTAAACGCACCTTGGTTCACACTGAACATGGAAACACCTCCCGGACAAGGGTTAACACATATGATGTATAAAATTTTGGTCCAAGAATACTCAGAGCAGGTTCCAAGACTTATTCTTTCAGCGCTTCTCAAACCTTTTAACGAGCGGTATAAACGACCCCTTATCCACGTCGAATAATCCCTTGTCCGTGACTCTGACGTGCGGTATGACCGGAAGTGTCAGAAGGCTGATCAGAGGTATAGGTGTTTCCTCAGATAGCCCAAGCGTCTTCTCGGCTTTTCTGAAGGCTTTAAACTTCTCAGAGACCTCTTCGACAGGTTCTTCGCTCATAAGACCCGCGACCGGAAGCCTCAATAGGGCTAAAACCCTACCTTCTAAGACCGCCACATAGCCACCCTGGGTTCTCCGTAGGGTCTCATAAGCCAGCGCCATATCAGACATAGACTTACCCAGGACCACGATGTTATGCGTATCGTGGGCTACGGTCGACGCCACGGCACCCTTTTCCATACCTAGACCGTCGATGAAAGCCTTAGCAAAACCCCCGCCTCTACCGTGTCTCTCGATGACAGCGGCCAAGACGTATTCAGAAGATTTTATGAAGCCATTCTCGACCGGAAGCCTAGCTTCGGCTAGGAAGGTTTCAAACCCTCTAACGACTATCACGTTCACATAAACCCATCCATCAGGTATAGGAGCCTTAACCCTGAAGTCCTCAGCCCTCAGAGAGGGTGCTTTAACGGTTCGTTTAGCCCAATCCGGAAAACTCCTTATAGGAACCTCGGCGACTAATCTACCTTCCTTAGCCACCAATCTACCGTCTGAGTAAACCCTATCGACCTCGAATCTCTCTAGACTTTTAAGGAGGATCATGTCGGCCAGTTTGCCTGGAGCTAAACCACCACGGTCGTATAATCTTAGTCGCTGTGCAGGTCTCAGAGTAGCCGACCGCACGGCTTCGATAGGGTCTAGTCCATTGGCAATGGCAGATCTGACCAGTTCGTCTAGGTGACCCTTCTCCACAAGCAAATCTGGTGAGGTATCGTCTGTGGTTAGTATAAGCCTTGATAAAACCCCAGACTTCGCGAGCGTCTCTATGAACTCTCTAGACCCAGCAAGGTTTCTACGGACCTCCACCCATAGACCCAGCCTCGCCTTCTCGACGACCTCTTCCAAGCCGAAGTTTTCATGATCAGCCTCGACCCCAGACGATACATATGCGTTAAGCATCCTACCCCTGAGCATGGGGGCATGTCCGTCGATGAGAACTCTTGAAGACCGACCTACATTCACTATGTCCACGATCCTCGGGTCTAGGTTCAACACGCCGTGGTAGTCCATGACCTCACCCAACCCTATGACCCCTTCCCAGCCGAGCATCTCAGCGACGTCTTCAGCCCTTATCTCGGCCCCCGACGTCTCGAAGCCGGGTAAAGGAGGGACACATGTCGGAGCCCAGAAGTATAGTTTAAGCGGTAGACCCTTGGAGTTCTCGACCATAGCCTTGACTCCTCTTACGCCGAGCACGTTAGCTATCTCATGCGGGTCTGCTACAGCCGTGGTGACACCCCGGGGTAGGACGGCTTCTGCGAACCGGCATGGTGTAACCATGCTGCTCTCGATGTGGAGATGTGAATCTATAAGCCCAGGTATCAGATATCTTCCACTTCCATCGACGACTTCAGAAGCCTTTAGACCGCTATGGTCGCCGACATAAGCCACCCTATCACCTAAAACCCCCACGTCCGCCCTGTAAACCTCGCCTGTGTATACGTTGACCAGGTTAACGTCCTTGAACAAGATGCTGAGCGGTCTCTTACCTAGGGCGGCTTCGACAAGCTCTTCAAACCGAGTCATGCCCGTTAAACCTTAAGTCGACGACGCGGTTAAGTTTAACCCACGGCATTAAACAAGCTCCACAAAGTCTAAGACCTCGCTGAGCTTCTCCACGACGAAGTCTGGTTTAACCGGTGCCTGCATCGAATCGAGGCTCTGCTTATTCCTAACCTTCCACACCGCATACATGCCGACGCTTTTAGCCCCAGCCACATCGTTTTTTAGGCTATCACCTATATGCACGGCTTCACGCGGTTCGACGTCTACTTGGCTCAAGGCATACATGAATATCTCTCGCCTAGGTTTCCTCCACAACGTGAGGGCAGACGCCGCTATGGAGTCGAAAAGCTCGAACATACCAAACTTCTTCAAGATATCTCTAAGCGATTCATAGTCAGTAGTGTTAGAAATCAATCCTAGAAGAAAGCCTCTCCGCTTAAGGGTTTCAAGGACGGAGACCGAATCCTCATAAATGTAGACATCGGCTAAAACCGCTTCTTTGTAAGCCTCGTACAGGGGCTCCAGGATCCTATAGATACAGCCTCTGAGCCCAAGCTTCAACAGCATAAGCGTCAGTAGGTATCTGCGGCTATACTCTATATCCGTTCCTAGGCTTCGTACATACTCGCCGACCTCCCTCAAAGCTTTGAGAACCTCCGTCTCACCGTAGTCGTAGCCTAGGCTTCTAAGCCTCTCGGCGAGAAACTTAGCCCTCAGCGGCAGACCTACCCTAGAATCTACAAGCGTACCACCAGCGTCGAAGAAAACCGCCTTCACCCCGATACCCATCTCGAAAACGGCTCTATACCGGAGCTCAACTTTAAATGTATCGTAATCATAAGCGTCGATAACCCTCTTATAGAACCCTATTTTGCTTTAACCAGTATGAGAAAACTTTAGGTTGATAGATCGTTGACTAAAGAGGGGTGATACGGCCATATGCTTATATGATACACATCTACAATCTCTGATAGGTGATGTTATGTCTAGGATTGTTGAAGCTGTGTACGAGAAGGGTGTATTAAGACCCTTAGGAGAGCTTGGTTTAAAGGAAGGAGAGAGGGTTCTGGTTAGGATAGAGAAAAAGCCTAGAGGCAGAGGGAAATGTTGGAAAGATCATAAGGGAGCCTACAGTAAAATTTCAGAAGATGTTTTGAAGGAGGCGCTAAGAGAAGTTGAGAAGGGGGAGTATATTCGTTGACACCAACGCTGTGGTATGGTATCTTAAGGGTAAACCTGATGTCGTGAACCTACTTGACGGTTATGAACGTCTCTGCTCTAACATAGTAGTTTTCCTCGAAACCTTACACGTATATCGTAGAGCTCTTCTGAGAACAGGAATGCGATTAAATTTAGAGCCCATAGTGGAATTCTTCCAAGCCGTGACGTTACTACCTGTTGAGCCTATAAGTCTCGAAGAAATAGTTAAGGTAATTGTAGACTATAACCTTCTTCCCAATGACGCTTTAATAGCGATTACATGTAGATATTATGGAATAGATACGATCGTCTCACTTGATGAAGACTTTAGGAGAGTACCGTGGTTGACCGTAGTACCATAGGACTCCTTATTCCTAATATATCATGAACTTAGTGATGTCTATACCTATCCGCGTAATTCCTCGAGTGTATCGAGAGCTTTCTCTACGAGCCTCTCGGCTTGAATTGTTTCTTCCAGCATCAGCACCTTCTCGAGCTTAGCCTTTGTGACCGGTTTGGGGGGCTTGCCCCAGCATACGTCCCTGGCCGAGCATCCGGGGTCTATCCTTACGCTTATCTCGTAGGTCCCTAGTTTCTTAGCCAGCTCGACCGTTTCGTCTTTGTCGAAGCCTATCAGCGGTCTGAGTACAGGGATCTCGGTCGCCGCATCTATTGCATATAGGTTTTCTAGGGTTTGGGAGGCCACCTGTGCGAGGTTCTCCCCCGTCACGATAGCTTTGGCCCCTATCCTCTCTGCAAGCTTCTCCGCTACCCTGACCATAAGCCTCTTACACAGTATACATGTGTAGTTTGAAGCCGCTTCACGGATGGCTTTTAAGGCGTCGCCGTGCCGGTATACATATACAGGCATATCTACGCCTACGTGCCAACTCTTCAAAACCTCGACTAGGTCGATGAATTTACGAGCGCAGGGGTCTGTATCCATACCGCTTATCCAGGCGTGTAAAACCGTTACCGAGCAACCACGTCTCATCATAAGCCACGAAGCCACGGGGCTATCGATACCTGTGGAGACTAAGGCCACAACCTTACCGGCTGTGCCTAGCGGCAACCCCCCAGGGGCTTCGAATTTCTCGGTGTAGACGTAGCACTCATCGTCATGGACCTCGACGAAAACCGTTCTATCCGGGTTATCCAGCGAGACCCTTAAGCCGGTCTTGCCTTTCACTATGGCGCCTAAACGTCTCTCGAGGTCTATACTCGTGAAGTCGTGGCGGCCGGTTCTTCTAACCCTGACGGCGAAGCTTTCGGCTCCTTCGACCAGTCTGACAGAGTTCTCGGCTATGAACTCCTCAAGACGGTCTAACTTGACGAAGCAGTAGGGCGATACATAGACGAGGCCGAAAACCCTTTTTAAAACCTTAAGAGCCGGCTCCACGTCCTCGGTCTCTACGAGTATCCGAGACCATCTGTGGGCGACGCGGGCTTTCACACCTATGTTGGATAACCCGGTCTCTATGTTGGAGATGAGTTTCCTCACGAAGCGTCTCCTAACGGTCTTGGACTTTAAAGCCAGTTCCCCGTAGGCGGCTAGGATACCGTTCCAAGAAAGCCCCATCTTCAACTGGTAAAGCTTAGAGGGGTGAATTAAAGGTTCCTACCCGCCTTTAGCCTTGAGAGCAGTTTGAACAACTCGTCCTCTACGAACTCCCCGACGTACTCCACATGGCCATCAGACCTGTAGAGTTTAAGCCCCTTTCCCTCGACAACCCTGCCTATCACCGTCAGACGGCCGCCAAGCTTTTTCAACCGTCTGGAGGCCTCTTCAACCTTATCCTCACGTATAGCGGCTACGACCACGCCAGAGCTTATGAGCTTCAGAGGGTCTATACCTAATGCACCGCATATGGTTCTCGTCTCTGTCGAGACCGGTATCTTATCCTCCCACGCCTCTATCAATACGCCTGACGCGTAAGCCATCTCGGCTAAGCCGCCTAGAAGCCCTCCCTCTGTGGGGTCGTGCATAGCGTCCACCCCGACTTCGGCTAGGGTCAGAGCCTCCTCTACGACGCTGATAAAACCGGAGTATCTCCTAGCTTCGGCTAAGACATCTTCTGGAACCCCCTTAGACGATAGTAGGTCTGCCATGTCTGAGGCTAGGATGGCTGTACCTTCGACGGCTGCGGTTTTGGTCATCACGACGAGGTCGCCCGGTTCGGCACCCGACGTCGTCACATAACGGTCTTCATCTGTTAAACCCATAGCCGTTACGGCTACGAGCGGCCGGTCTATGCCGACGGTGTACTCCGTATGGCCTCCGACTATCATCACACCTATCTCAGAGGCAGCCTCGTCCATCTGAGCGGTTATCTCGTCTAAGACATCCTCACCCGTTTTTTCCGGCAGCAGGAGTGTTGGCAATAGCCACCTGGGTTTAGCCCCACGGACTGCTATATCGTTGCACGGTATATGCACCGCAAGCCATCCAAGCCTCTTCTCAGCGCCTGTTATAGGGTCGGAGTGTACGACTAGAACCTTACCGTCGCATACCTTTATGACCGAGGCATCCTCCCCGTAGGATGGGCCGACTATCACGTCTGGGTCTCTTAAACCGACACGGCTAAAGACGTATTTTCTCAGAAGCCTTACAGGAAGCTTACCCGCCAAGCCGGACACCTTTCCACCGGTTTAAACACGGTAACAGGCTTTTAAACCCTCCCGCGTCGGGGTTTAGACGTCGTCTAACCGCTATTCTTAAACTACCGCGTTTAGCTAGTTTAGTGGGGAAGTTGAGCGTATATGCTTACCGATAGGTATGGACGGGTCGTCGATAGGCTTAGGATATCGATAACCCAAAGGTGCATGTTTAGATGCTTCTTCTGCCATAGAGAGGGCGAGGTAGGTACACCTAGGGGGGAGATGACCGTAGAGGAGATAGCTAAGATAGCTGAAATAGCCTACAGGTTCGATATCAGGAAGTTTAAGCTAACCGGTGGAGAGCCGCTTCTGAGGGAAGACGTGGTCGACGTGGTTTCGGCTATAAACAATCTTGGTCCACTGGACGATCTGGGTATGACGACGAACGGCTACCTCCTAAGGGAGCTGGCTGAGCCTCTCAGAGAGGCCGGTTTGATGAGGGTTAACGTTAGCCTACCTTCTCTCAAGCCTAGGGTGTTTAAACAGATAACCGGTTTAGACGGGCTAGGGAAAGTTCTAGACGGAGTCGAGGCGGCCGTCGAGGCCGGGTTAAGCCCCGTGAAGCTGAACATGGTTGTCTTGAAGGGGGTCAACGAAGACGAGGTCTGGAGCATGGTCGACTTCGCCGGCGAGGTGGGTGCGATACTTCAGGTGATAGAGCTGGAAACGTCCAACGTCTCAGACGATATCTTCAAGAGATTCCATGCGGATATCTCGTGGATCGAGAGGGAGCTTGAACGTAGGGCTTCGAAGGTCTATGTTAGACGGCTTCACCGTCGTCGCAGGTATGTGCTACCTGACGGGGTAGAGGTCGAGGTGGTTAAACCCATGCATAACACAGAGTTCTGCGCAAACTGTACTCGTATGAGGGTTACTTCAGACGGCTACCTAAAACCGTGTTTGCTGAGAAGCGATAACCACGTTGATATCCTAACGGCCCTACGCAGGGGGGCTTCAGACGAGGAGCTTAAAAGGATATTCTTGAAGGCCGTAGAGCTCCGTGAGCCATTCTTCAAACCACAGGTCTGAAGCCGCGGTGATGTCGGAGTGAAGACCATAGAGCCGCCCGAGATCGATAAGAGAGTCGGAATGCTGGTCTATGTGACTAGAAGCCCACCTGTGGCCGGTAGGATAAGGGAGAAGGTCGAAGACTTCGAGGTCGAGGAGGTCACGGACTTGAGGATAGTCGAGCGGCGTATGGAGAGGGGATACGCCGTGTATCTTATGGAGAAGAGGCGTATGGATACGTTCACCGCCGTTAGGAGGGTGGCTAGGCTTCTAGGAGTCTCGGTCAAGGACGTAAGATACGCTGGTTTGAAGGATACCGTGGCCGTTACTAGACAGTATATCACTGTCCCAGCCGACAGGCTATCCGAGGTCAAGGAGAACCTAGACGATGGACGTGTAAGCCTGAGGCTTGTCGGCTACTCCAACAGGAGGCTTAGACCCGGTGCTTTAAGAGGCAACAGGTTCAAGATAGCCGTGTCTCTACGAGATAAGGGGGAGCTCAAGAAGTTCATAGACGCGTTGAAAGAGCTATCAGAGCTATCTGGTATACCTGGTTTCTACGGGTATCAGAGGTTCGGTGTCAGAAGACCGAACACCCACGTCGTCGGTAGGTTCATAGTTAAACGCATGTGGGATGCCGCCGTGAGGGAGATAGCCGGAAATCCATATCCATGGGAGCCTCCGCTATCGTATGAGGCTAGAAGGCTTTTCGAAGAGGGAAAGCTTAAGGAGGCGCTTGAAAAATATCCCAGAACCCTCTTCTACGAGAGGCTTGTCGTCAGAAAACTCCTAGAGGGCCATAGCCCTCTTGAGGTTCTCAAACATTTACCTAGAAGCCTACGACTGCTCTACGTGTCCGGATACCAGTCTTACCTGTTTAACCTGGCTCTGAGTAGACGGCTTATAGAGACGAAGCTCGACCCGACGGCCATAATGGAGGGCGACATAGTCAGAGGCGCTAAAGACAGCTCGATGGTTAGACGCGGTCTATCGGTCATCTACATGGTGGCCCCAGGAGTAGGTGTCAGGTTCGAGAGGCTTAGAGGGAGACCTGGAGAACTCATCAGGGAGGTCATGGCCGAGGAGGACGTTAAACCTGAGGAGTTTAAGGTCGAAGAGCTGGGTATAAAGTGTAAGGCTGTTTTCAGGGAAGTCTTCATGAAGTTCACAGAGCTTAAGCTAACGGTTCAGCCAGGTTCTAAACCGGTTCTCTCCTTCACACTGCCTCAAGGCGGATACGCCACAGTTCTTCTGAGGGAGCTTCTCAAGCAAGACCCTTTGAAGGCTGGTTTCTAAGGCGGCTTGATGTATCTTTCCACCTCGTCGGGGTTGAACTCCTCGGTCTCTAGGACGTTGAGGACGAAGTTGACGAGCATACGCCTCTGCTCTCTACGCATATCTGGATAGTACAGCGGATGAGCTACGACCATTCCCCTGAACGCGTAGAACGGCTGTATAACCTTGAGCAATTCCTCGTCCCCCGTTCGGTTGAGGTAGTCACGGTAGAAGAGTCTCAGAAGCTGTATGAAGGGTTCTTCGAGGGAGCCGAGCCTCCATATACTTATAAAAATGTAGTTTATCGTCAAAGCCGAGACGTCGTCTGCGGGTTCACCGTACATTTCTCTGGAGAGGTCTAGGGCCATGATGGAGCCGTCTCTTTTGAACCGTATGTTCCCGAACGGGTGGAAGTCTCCGTGTATCCTAGAGAGCCGGTAGGTTTTCCTTTTCAGACGGTTCCTCCACTTCACGGCTTCGACCTCTATACGGCACAGCTCCTCTTCCGATATAAAGTCCAGCTCCTCCGGATATGTGTCTATAACACCCATGAGCATCTCTCCGTGCCCCACGAGGTCTCTTATATGCCTGATGTAGAGGTTCCTGTTTTCGACCTTCTCCGAGTGTAGGCTCGCCAGGTACTCTGAGCATCTGAGACACATACGTCTATCCATATCCGTCAAGCATCCTCTTTCCGCTACATCGACTAGGTAGTCTACGTAGGGCCGGCCGTGTTCTTCTGTGAGAGGCTCTACTAGGTGTATGAACTCCACCGATTCTCCAAGCGAGGTTAGAGACCCGTCCTTCATAACGGCTAGGACGTCTATAGACGGGATGCACGTCCCCTCGGGGGCGGAGTTGTAGAGCATATGCTGTAGCAGAAGCACGGAAGCCCTATCGCTTGGGTAGTCGTGACCCCAACCGGTGTCGCCTCGGACGACCCTCATGACGAGGCTTCTCGGTTTTCCGTTCAGCTTGAAGTCGAGCATGAAACCTGCGTTATGGAAGCCCTCACCGAGCTTACGTACATCGACAAGCTTTACCTCACCGGAGAAACGTTTCTTCAGATATCTCTCTAGGGAATCCCGTCTAAACGCCACGGTGTAGGAACCGACTTTAAGCTCGATAAAACGGTTCATCCAACTTACCCTTAAGCCCCTTCCTCTGCTTAAGCTTTCACCTACGTTCGATTTAGAAGCCAGACGGATACCCTTATCAAGGATCATACACCATTTCCCAGGGAGGTTGATGAAGCTTGTCTGTGAGGTTTGAGGTTGAACGTAGCCCATGTTATAGGACCATAGTCGTCTCAGGTGTTTTCGGAGGGCATAGGCCGGGCTTCTTCGAGGCCATAGTCTATACAGACGAGCTCATGGCGGATAGGGCTTTAGAAACCCAGCCACCAGACTCCTCTAAGGTAGCGGTGAAACGTACCATACAGTGTAGGCTGCTCATGAATCCCTTCCAAGCGAAGGCTCTGCTCATGTGGCTTAAGGAGCACGTAGAAGCCTACGAGAGAAAATTCGGTGAGATAAAGCTTCCTGAAAAACCACGGCGAGCCGAAGGGCCTGGGTATATGGCGGTTTAAACGGTCGCTCAGCTCAAAGGCAGTATAACCTCTCTGGACTCCTCGATAGACCTGTAGGCGGCTTCGAGTATCTCCTGAGCTTTAAACCCATCTTCGAACGTCGCTTTAGGCTTTTTACCAGTTTTCAACCATGATACAAAGTCCCTCATCTCATCAAGGAATGGGTTGTTTCTCTCCGGTTTAACCTTGAACTCTTCACCGTCTATTCTAGCCTCCACAGTCGAGTTTCTCAGGTCGAATGCCACGGTCCCATTCTCGCATATCAAGTAGCCGTCTCGCCGATACAGTTTAGCCGTCAGGCTTCCGAGAATTGTCCCTATCGCCCCGTTCTCCATCGTCGCCAGGATTACGATGTTATCCTCGTAGTCTAAGACCTCGTGTTTAAACCTCCCACCTCTAGCATAGACCTTAGCCGCGTCTCCGGCTAGAAACCTGAGCGCATCGACCTCGTGAATCAGCTGCTCACCTATCCCCGCGTTCAAACGCTTAAACCTCCGGAAATCGCCGGCGCCTAAGGGATATAGGCCGCCTGCGTCGGTTAGCAGTACGCTGTATACCTTACCTAGTTTACCCGTGGATAGGAGCTTCTCGACCTCGACGTAGACCGGGAAGTATCTGAGGACGAAGCCTGTCATGAACTTGATACCGGAAGACCTTACGACATCTCTTAGCTTCAACGCATCATCCCATGAGGCGGTCAAGGGTTTCTCGCAGAATACATGCTTACCGGCTTGCGCCGCCTTGGAGCATACCTCTGCGTGGATGTAGGGTGGAGTGCATACCACCACGCCGTCGACGCTTGGGTCCCGAAGAAGCTCCTCCAACTTTCCATAAGACTTAACCCCATATTTTTCACGGGCGAATCGTCTAGCCTCATACGAGACATCGTAGACTCCTACAAGCTCGGCTTCAGATAGCTTTACTATACTCGACGCGTGTTCTCTCCCTATAGACCCGAAACCTACGATAGCTAAGCCTACCAAACCGTGGACACCTGGGAATCTAGAAGACGATGGAGTTTTAAGGTTTTACTCATACCTGAGCGCTTCTACAGGCGGAAGCCTTGAGGCTCTGAAGGCGGGGAGTATCCCTCCGACCACGCCGACGGAGACGGCCATGAGCAGGGCCTCGGCCACGAGGTCAGGTGTTATAGCCGGCTTAGCCGTGAAGGTTATATTCTCTGCGAAGGCGAGGGTTCTACCGGTCAGTATATACGCTCCGACCGCTCCGACGGCTACACCCGTCACCCCTCCTACTACGCTCATGAAGAGGCTTTCAGAAAGCATGAGTATCATGATCTGCCGGCTCGTGAAGCCGACGGCCTTCATGATACCTATCTCCCGCGTCCTCTCCATAACAGAGGTGAACATCGTAGCCATTATCCCGGTAACGGCCACGGCGAAGCTTATCGACGAAGTGGAGAACAGTAGAACGTCTAACACGTGTATGATGTTGCTGACTGTTTTAGCGATCTGCTTGATCGATACGACCTCGACGTAGTCTCCGTACATATCCCTAACCCTGCTGACCACGTCCTCGACCCTGTCGACATCCCTGACCACTATGAAGACCCCGGTGTAGTATTGCTGAGCCAGCAGAGCCTTACCGGCGTCAAGGGGTAGAAATATAGACTTATCCGGGTTGACGAGCATCATCGTCCCGTAGGGCTTCAAGACCGCGGAGACTATGAAGTTGAGATTCTTCACCGTTATCGAGTCGTCCTCTATGACCGGCACCTTGACCGTTAGAGCCGCGCCTGGCTTGTAAAGCCTCGCACCCGTTTTCTCCGAGGACGCGATATCGGAGCCTAAGACGCAAGACGCATAGGCCTTAGCGGGAGGTATCCTACCCTCCTCGACCTCTAGACCGGCGATAACTCTTGTTAGAATCACTAGGTCGAACGCGTAGATCGTCACCCTAACCTTTTCACCGTCGGGTTTTCTGAGCTCCCCCGACGCCTGGTAGAAAGGCGTCACATGCGATATGAACGGTATACGCCTGATCCTAAGGACATCTGAGTAGGTTAGCTTGTAGTCTTTAGCGGGGAACACTATGACCGTGTTCTGACCTAGAGAGGTTAGCTGCTCCGTGATCACATGAGTGAAGCCTTTGGTGGCCCCGATTATGGCGATCATAGCCGCAGGGCCTATGACTATCCCTAGGATCGTCAGGGTCGAACGTAGTCTACGCTCGGTCACCGCCCTCACGACCAGCCTGAGGATGTCTGAGGGGTTCAACCGCTATCCCCCTCGCCCCATGGTTCTACGGACATAGCGTAGGACCAGATAGCCTATGACCACTAAGAACACCCCTGTGAGTATAGCCGGTAGAAACCGGTAGAACTGCTCCTCTAAGGGGGGAGCCTCGGCTTTAGGAGGAGGTCCTACTTCAAGGGGGAACTGGTAAATTTTAGAGTAGCTTCCGCCGTAGTTGTCGAAGTATTCGACTATCAGCGTTAGGTTGTAGAATCCCTCTTCACCGACCACCTCGGCCTCTATCGTGAACGGGACCTGGGCGTCGGGGTCTATATCGCCTATGTATTGGCTGGAGCCCTCTGTAAGCTCTATGGCCGAACTCTTCAACAGATATACGGAGACATGCTTTGCGGTTTCGCGGCCCCGGTTAAGTATTATACCGGACACCATGAGCAAAGCACCCTTATAGGCCGGTGATGGCGTAGAGGTCACGGACATCACCTGAAACTCTATGTTCCCCCTTACCATCAGGGGAAACGTCTGGTTGTACTTCTGTAACGTGCCGTAGACGTCTTTAAACATTATCAAGGCGAGACCGGTCATGGGGCCTTTATACTGGATATCTGGGTTTATGTAGACGTTTGTCTCGACGACAGCTTCTCCCCCGGCCGGTATGGACGGTATGTAGAACATGCTCTGCTCGACCGATAGGCCTGGTGGGAGACCCAGTATGCCCAGATACACGTCATACGCCGGAGCGGTCCCCTGATTCACAAGCTTAAGCGAGAGCCTGTTATCAGGCTCCCCGATTGTGAGGAGGGTGGAGACAGCCTCGACGCGTATGAGCTTTATGGAGCCGAGCAGCGGGAGCGTGCATCTGACGGGTATCTCCTGGAGACTACCCCACTGGTCTAGGAAACTCAGGGTTATGTTGAACCGGTAGTTTCCGGTCGGCACGTCTAGGCTTATGTTAAGCGGGATCATGAAGTATATGTCGTCTCCCTTGGAGGCGGAGCTCATAGGCTGAAGCTGGAGTGGTATCTCAGACGGTATGACCCCGGCTCCGAGGGTCGGGATGGAGGTCGTGGCCCTCAAACTCGAAGGTATGAGCTTGGCGGTCCTATTGCCGGTAAGGACTATGGTGAAGCCCCTAGGCATCTCGACATAACCGACTATGCCGCTCATACTAGGTATACCCGTGTTCCTCAAAACAGTCAAAAGCCGTACACCTGTATCCCCCGGTCCTGCGCTGCTCCCATACCATAGGCTCTGTACAAATTCGACTCCCTCTAACCGGCTGACCTCAACTTTCAGCACATGGGTTTCCTCACACTTCACACCCAGACCACCGCTTTCGAGGATGTAGTTTAGCTGAAGAACCATCTCGTATATGCCTGGGCTTAGACCCTTATCGATGCTCATCTTAAAGCTAAGCGTGAAACCTCCCCATCTACGTATGGAGCCTTGCTCGTAAAGCTCGACGGTCGATGAGCCGTAGTCTCCCTCGAAGCCCTCAGGTAGATACAGTATGGCGTGTACACCGGATATCGGATACGCCGCCCTGTTGACTAAACCCACGGTCAGTTCGACATCCTCGTCGCCTGGATACACGGGTCTACCATCAGCCCAATCCACAGAAGACACTTCGAGATACGAGCTCCCAGCCGCCTCCTCCACTGGCAGGGTTATGTTGAACGTCTTAAACCGGTCGAAGACCGCTCCCCCGACGCTGACCCTATAGCTTATGTTCACCTGAAACGTGTGGAGGCCGGGGGCTACCCCTAGGTCTAAGTCGAGGTATATGGTCACGGAAGCCGACCCGCCGGATGCTATCAGGCTTCTTACCGATGCCCTAGCAAAGCCGTAGGATGGTTTAAACCCGTCTGGAAGCGCAAAGTCTATGACGAGGGAGGACGCTTGGTAAACACCCCGGTTCATTATCTCTAAGGTTAAGGGCATAAGCCTCGAACCTGGTGTAGCGACCCTAAGGTTTCCAGGGGAACCCCAGTATGCGGAGACCACTTCAAGCTCCGTGTCGACCCCGGAGGGGTCTTCGACTTCGACAGGTATCCGGAGGCTGGCCTTAGCCTCCGTGCCTTTACCACCACAGTGGATTACGTACCAAAGAGTCAGATGTAGTATATATTTCCCAGGCGCGGTTTCCTCTGTTATGTTGAAGTCTAAGTTCAGAGACGCGGAGGAGCCGCTTGGGGTCGGGTTGAAGATGCTGCCGGAAGCCCTCAGAAGCCTGAAGCCCTTAGGCGTCTTGACCTCGACTTTAGACGCCGAAACGTCGTAAGAGCCTAGGTTCACGAGTGTTAGGTGTAGGCTTATACCCATTGAGCCTGGGAAAGCCACAGTCGGCTCGCCTCCATAGCTCCAATAGGCAGAGGCAAGCTCCACGGGGGCTTCGGGTTTCCCCGATATCTTAACGTATATATCGAAGCCTCTACTCTGTTCGACAGTCGAGCCTTCGAGGTCGAACAGGTATTCTAGGTCAAGCCGGCATAGGTAAGACCCTGGACTAGCGTCCTCGGAGACCTGTAGGCTTCTGAAGACCAGCCTAGCTAAGCCTCCCCCAGCTCCGACCCCGGACACCGTGCAGACCACTTCGTCAGAACCGTAAAGGTCTTTTATATCCCCGGGTAGGTCGAGGTATGCCGTGAGTTCCCTGATCGGGTAGTTGTCTAGGTTTAAGACCTCGACCACTAGGTCTACGTCTCTAGAGCCAGGCACAGCTATGTACGGGTTTCCAGGGGAACCCCAGTAGATGTTGACCACCTCTATCCTCAGAACCGGTGTGGGATCCACGTGGAGCGCGACGTTTAGGTCGACCTCCCCCTCTGAGCCGTCTTCCAAGATATACTCGACCGTTAACGACGCATAATACGTCCCAGGCTCGACCGAGGAGTCTATGTCTATGTGATAGCTTAGGCTAACGGTATCTCCAGGCTCTAGAGAGCCGCTCCACGTATCGACCGGGGTTTTACGGCCGTAGAAGTCTGTAAAGCCTCCTGGGAGAGCGAGATAACCCGTTAAACTCGTTACGTTCTCATCCATGTCGTTTCGAAGTAGAACCGTTAAAAGGTTGTCCCGGGTTCCAGGATATGCTTTTCTAGGCTGACCCCTCGTACCCCAGAAAGAGTCTACGACCGCTAAACCGCCTGGACGTGGATAAGCCTCATCCATACATACATAGGTCGAGCCTAGAAGCAGAATCAGGACGAGGATTAAGGATTCAAGCCGTCTAAACTCGTCCACGGTCAACCTCTCTCCTCCTCACCTACTATCCTACCATCTCTTAAGAAAATTACCCTCCTAGTATAGGAGGCAACTTCGGGACTATGAGTAACTATGACTATGGTGCATCCCTCCCGGTTCAGCTTCTGGAAAAGCCTAAGTATCTCTATGCTCGTCTTGGAGTCTAAGGCCCCGGTCGGCTCATCCGCTAGTATTATCGACGGGTTATGCACTATAGCCCTAGCCAAGGCGACCCTCTGCTGCTGACCGCCGCTTAGCTGGGTAGGACGTTTATCGAGCCAAGACTCGTCGCCCTCGACCTTCAACAGGGCTTCACGGGCCATGGCGATCCGTTTAGCCCTAGGAACCCCCCTAGCCACTAGGGGAAGCTCGATGTTCTCCAAAACGGTTATACGGTTTATCAGGTTGTACATCTGGAATACGAACCCTATTTTCACGCCTCTTATGTAGGCTAGCTCGGCATCCGAAAGCCTACTCGTATCTACCCCGTCTATCACAACCGTTCCCTTAGACGGTCTATCCAGCAGACCCATTATGTGCAAAAGCGTAGACTTACCGTGGCCCGATGGACCCATTATGGCGGCGAGGTCTCCTCTGCGAAGGTTCAGATTCACGTCTCGTAAAGCCCATGTCTCCACGCCGCCTTCGCTTCTGTAGACCTTGCTAACGTCTTTGACCTCGATGACGTAGTCTTCCATGAAACGCACTAAGAGTTATATGATTTCCGCCGATTAAAACGTTTATCCGAATAAATATCCAGGTAGCCTTTCTAAAGGCATATCTCCCAGAACCTATGGGTCTCCCGAGACCTCTTCTCGACCACGTCTAGATGCTTAAATCGACTCCGCTTTATCGGGTATCTTCCGACCTTCTTCGCGTACTCGACCTCGTACTTCAGCATCTCCGCCGGTATGTTCGCGTATGTTTCTCCACCGTTGTCGAATATGTAGCCGCGTGACGGAGCCGCATAGTATATGCACCTTTCGACCTCCATCTCCGCAGCCTCCGGAGAGCACTTCAGAAGCACCCTCCAGTTAGCGTTACCGTTGAAGACCACCTTACCCCTAAACGCCTCCGCCAGCACTCTTATGTCGTTCTCGACACCTACGTCCACGTCCCCGACCTTATAAACATCGACTAGTATATCTGCTATGTGGTCCATGTGGGAATCCATGTGAAGGCTTCTACCCTTATGCCCGAAACGCTCGTAAAGCCTCAGGTTGTAGGGAAGAGCGAAGCGTTTATACATATCTCGGTTCAGGTATCCCGCGTGGTCGTCGCATAGACCCAGATAACCTCCATCGGCCCCCGTGACCTCGAAGTAATACTCCCGTAGAACCACGAACGTCTCCTCGAGCTTCCTGAAGAGCTTATGCATCTCACAAGGGTACTTTAGAAGCCAAGAGTAGAGCCGCCGCGGACCCATCAGAGAGCCTGCGGCCGAAACTGGGGGATGTATTCCAAGACCACCCCAGACAGGTATATCGCCGTAATTCCTCTTAGCTAACAGCCTGAACTCTTCGAACTTTCGATAGTACTCCTGGATCCCCTTATGTTTCGCGGGGTCGGGGACCTCAAGCCGGTCTATATCCTCAAGCCTCCGTATCGAAGGCACGATCCAGGGACTCATCCAGGGGTTTCTCTCATCGGGCATGCGGATATCGCAGTCGAAGACTATGCCTTCGGCTATGGAGCCTAGGTCGAAGCCCACGCCGATGGATGTGAAGTCGTCCTTCAGCCAATGGATCCTCCACTTGATACCTTTCACCTGGACCTCTAACATCACCTTAAAGTCGCCGTAGTACTCTGCGAACGTGTAGCCGAAAAGCTTAGCATAATAGGGTCCGCCCAGACCTATGATGACCGGCACCCTATCGGGTTCCTCGAAATCCCGGACAGCCTCGACCCGTCTCCTACTCTCCTCGACGAGACGATAGTAGCGTCTATAGTCGAAGGGCTCCACATCGATCAAACTGAAGCGAAAAGATTAAAGAGTTACTGAGAGAGAAGGGTTTAGAGCAGCTTCATAAGCTCCTCCTTGCTCTTCGGGTCCAGCTTCTCATAGCTTTCTATAAGGTATATGTTCTCGTCCATATCGAATAGCACTATCTTATCGTCCATTTTGAAGACGCTTCGCCTCCTACCACGTAACTTAAACGTCCTAACACCCTTATCGGTCTCGACCTTACACACGAAAAACTCTCCAGTATACGTGATATCGAGAACCCTACGGATAACAGGTATGAAATACTTCCTGTCTAGGACGTACTCCAAGGCTTTACGCGAAGACTCGTCGAGCCCACGGATATCTCTTATCACACAAAGGTCCTTACCCGACTCCACCCTCAGGATCACGTAGTAAGGAGCCGAGAGGGGAAACGGCTTAACCGGCTCGACGTTCTTATAGACCATACCGTCGACGTAGAAGTTTAAGGAATCATGGAACCTATCGTACTCGAACCTGACCTTCCTCGGGTCGGCGAACCTGAGGGATGTTTTGACAAACTCCCTTATGCTCGTCATACGGCTACACCTTAGCCTCAGCCGGTTGTTCTAGGAACTGGGTGTTCCAGAGCTTAGCATACAGTCCACCTTTCCGAAGCAGCTCCTCGTGGGTTCCCATCTCCACAAGCCGGCCCTTGTCTATGACTATAAGCCTATCTGCGTCCTTAACCGTGCTAAGCCTGTGGGCTATTATGATCGTCGTACGTCCCTTAGCGATCTCGTCCAGAGACTTCTTTATAGCGTCCTCCGTGATGGTATCGACACTGCTGGTGGCTTCGTCTAAGACGAGTATCTGAGGGTCGGATATCACGGTTCTAGCTATGGCAACCCTCTGCCTCTCGCCGCCTGAAAGCCTACTTCCGCTTTCGCCGCAGGGGGTATCGTAGCAGAGAGGTTTCTGAAGTATAAAGTCGTGGGCAGCGGCGATCTTGGCAGCCGCTATTATCTCGTCTAGCGACGCGTCGGGCTTGCCGTAGCGTATGTTGTTCGCTATCGTATCGTTGAAGAGCCTAGGCTCCTGGCTCACCAAGCCGATCTGCTTCCTAAGACTCCTAAGCTTTATCCGTCTTATGTCGACGCCGTCTATGAGTATCCTACCCTCGTCCACGTCGTAGAACCTCAGGATCAGCTTGGCCAAGGTGGTCTTCCCGCTTCCGGTAGGCCCGACTATACCGATCTTTTCACCGGGTTTTATGTCGAAGCTTATGTTCTTCAACACGTATGTGTAGGGGAGATAGCCGAAGGACACGTTCTCGAAGGTTATCCTCCCCTTGATCTTCAAGTCGACGCTATCCTCGGTGTCTCTTATCTCCGGCCTCATACGCATGAGGTTGTAGATCCTCTCAGCCGCCGTGCTAGACCTCTTCATGGGCTCGACCATGCTTACGAGCGTCCATATCGGGCCGTAGAACTGGCTGACATACGAGATGAACGCCGAGAGTGTTCCGAGCGTCAGAGTCCCGTTTAACACTTCAAGCCCGCCTAGCCACCATATTATAGCCGTCCCGGCGGAGATCACGAAGCCAAGCATCGGGAAGAACTGGAGGCTAAGCTTGGTAGACCTCAAACTAGCCTTTATAACGTCGCTGAGCTTAAGCTTCAGCTTCTTCGCTTCGTGGTCTTCCATGGAGTAGGCTTTAACCGTCGGAAAACCTGGTATCACGTCGACGAGCAGAGCCGATACGTCAGCCCACCTCCTCCATTCATAATGGTACACCCACCGGGCCTTCCTTCTGAACAGGAAGACGCCGAGCCCTAGTATGGGCATGGGTATCAAGGCTATGAGGCTTAGCCTAGGCTCGAGCAGAAGAATCATAGCAGATACGGATATGAGCGATATGCTGCTTCTCAGAAGCTGTTCAAGACCCCATGAGAGGAACCAGTTAACCCTGCCGACGTCGTCCGTTATCCTAGATATGAGCCTCCCGGCCTCGTATCTATCTAGGATGCTAGGCTGGAAACGCATGATGTGCTTGAATAGATGAATCCTTATGCTATACATCGCCTTTAGACTCACGTAGGATAGGCTGTAGCTGCGTATGACCCCGAGCAGGGAGCTCGTAGCCTGGGTCGCTATGATCGCCAGTATCACCTGGGCTAGGAGCTCCTCTTTACGACCTAGGATCACGTCGTCTATCAGCATCTTCATGAAGTATGGGGGGAGCAAACCGAGGAATATGCCGCATACACCAGCCACCATCCCGGCGGCTAAGACCCATTTATACGGTAGGACGAACCTCAGGATCGAGCGTAGGGTACCGGACTTAGCCGTAACCTCCTCTTCCTCATAGACCTGCTCACGCCTCACCCTTCTAAGGAAGGCTAAGTTCTCTAAAAGCCTACTAGCGTCTCCGAACCTCTTTCGGAGAGCCCTCGAAAACCTAGTCAATATGACCACGGATTCGTCTTTCAGAGTTACCATAAGCTCCGCGTTTCCGATGTAATCCTTCACCGAAACCGAGCGGATATCCTTTAAGTTTACAGAGACCTCGACCTTTAAATCGGCGTCGCAGACGACGGCTCGTTTATCGGTAACGAGGAGATAGCTACAGCCGAACCGTCCATCCCTTGTCAGGTCGCTCTCGAAGTATGCTAGAAGCTTCTCCCCGTCCTCAAGCACCCTCTTGAAATCCTTATCGTCCATGCCTCGATCTTCGAGAAGAAGAAGATAACCCACATTTAAACTTTATTACTCAACATACTAGTCAAACGTGAATTACGATAGTTAACGTTTTTAACCTAACATAGTCGAGGATAGCGAGGCATACTTCGCATCACTGAAGACCAGCTACGTTCTACTCGAGCCCCTTACAACGTCTCCAAGGCTTGATGTACCGCTCGTCCGTGCCCAACCGTTTAAGCATGTTTAAAAACGCATCTCTGAGCTTAACCGCTACCTCCTTATGCTCCTCTAAGACGTTTACGCTCTGCCTAGGGTCTCTCTCGAGGTCGTACAGCTCGGTCTGAACCTTACCGAACGGTTTCAGAACTCTAGGCTCCCCGTCGACTATCACGGTGTACTCGGCTTTCTCGACCTCCGGTCTGCCCTCCGGGGCTAGGATGAGGCTCCACCTCCCAGACGTTATCGTAGCCCTCAAACCAGCCCTGACACCCCTTATGATCGAAGGAGACGACACCGCCAGGTCTCGAGTCCACTCTTCACCCCGGACTATCCGCATAAGAGACTCTCCTTCAGCGGGGAAACCCTTAACCGCACCGGTTAATTCGAGTATCGTAGCGGTTATATCGGGTGTTTGCACCAGGGCGTCTGACTCCATCTTCGCGTTTAAACCATCTGGAAGCCTGAGGATCAGGGGTACATGCGCAACCTCCTCGTAGAGCGGCGTCAAACCATGGTATCCACCCATTATTATCGACTTACCTATAAGCCCGTGTTCGCCGAGGTAGAAGCCGTGGTCGCTGGTGAAAAACAGGGCTGTTCTATCCCATAAACCAAGCTCCTCGACCTTCTCGACTATACGCCCGACCCATCTATCTACGAGCGAGGCCTCACCCGCGTACATGGCTCTGCAGTGTCTAAGCTCTTCCTCGGTCAAGTAGCTGCATGGACCGTAAGCCGGGTAGACGACCTCCTCGCCTTCATAGCCGGGGTCGTACATGTCGACGTACCATCTAGGCGGATCCCAGGGCTCATGCGGGTCGAAGAAGTCGACATACAGCATAAACCTCCTATCGTGATTTCCCTCAAGCCACCTGATGGCTTCGGTAGCCGTCCTGGCGGGTATCCAGTCCTCCTCAAAACGCCTTAGAGCATTGTTACGCATATGCTGAACCGTGGTCTCGACGTTTCTGAGCTTCTCAGGCTTGCATGGAAGCTCGACCTCTAACGGGTCCGTACGGTATCTATCGTTCTCCTGTCCCCTTATCCAGACCCATCCGCTGAAACCTCTGTCGTAATGATAACCATCCTTAAGGATATGCGGTGTGTCGGCTATCATCATCGTCGTATACCCCTTCTTACGTAGAACCTCCTGGATGACCGGTTCGTCCCTAGGAAGAGGCGCCCAGTCGGAGTATGTGAACGTAAAGCGTCCAGTCATGAGGTCGTGCCTGTTCGGAACGGTCGGGAAAGACGCGTGGTAAGCCCTCGTGAAGAAGACGCCGTCTTCCGCAAGCCTATCCAAGCTGGGCGTCCTAGCGTATACGCCGGGTTTAACCTCGAACCTCCCCCTCAGAAGGTCGTATCTGAACGTGTCTGAGATTATCACGATCACGTTGTAGCCTTCGCCGCTCAAGAAACTCCACCGCCATAAGCTATGACGTGGACGCGGATATATCTTTAACCCGCCAACTCGTGAAGTAGGTTTTATACCGGTTTTCAGGATATATCAGTTCGATGACCGAGTTAAGCTTCTTCGAAACGGTTGAGAGGCGCAGGTCCATAAGGAGTTATCAACCTAAACCCGTCGAAGAGGATAAGATCGTTAAGATCCTTGAGACCGTGAACCTGGCGCCGTCCGCCGGGGACCTGCAGGCCTACGAGATCGTGCTCGTTAAGGATCAGAGGCGTAAGGAGGCGTTGGCTAGGGCGGCTTGGGGACAGTACTTTATAGCCGAGGCACCCGTCGTGTTCGTCGTATGCGCTAATAGACGAAGGTCGGCTATGAGGTACGGTAGAAGAGGCGAGGAACTCTACTCGATAAACGATTCGAGCATAGCGGCCGCCTACCTGGAGCTCGCCGCCGCGGCGTTGGGGTTAGGCTCCTGCTGGGTCGGGGCTTTCAGAGACGAGGAGGTTGCGAGGATCATAGGGGCGCCGGGTTACGTGAGACCTATAGCCATAATCCCCGTGGGGTATCCCGCCGAGAAACCCGTTAGACCGCCTAGGAGAGGGTATAGGGACTTCCTTCACGTCGAGAGGCTTAGACTAGGCTCCTAGGGAGCTAAGATATAAGAGAGCTCGAGACGATACGTATAGACAGGTGGGCTTGTTGAGGTTTAAGCTATCTGTGATATCGGATGAGGTCTCACAGAGCCTAGACGACCTCGTAAAATTCGCCGAAGAGTTTAACCTAGACGGTTTAGAAATCAGAACGTTATTCGATAAAAAGCCGCATGAACTCGTGGACATCGCAGGCTCCATAAGGAGCACGCTCAAGAGGCATGGGTTGGAGACCGCGGCAATTGCTTCTCCGGTCTTCAAATCCGAGCTATACGACGAGAGGGAGTATAGGCAACACTTGGACATACTCAGGAAGTGTATAGAGCTGGGTAAAACGCTCGACACAGACATAATCAGGGTCTTCACGTTCTGGAAGAGGAACCACATAGAGGCTGTGATGGATAGGATCGTCGAGCTCTACCAGGAGGCGATAGACATGGCCAAGGAGGAGGGTGTGATACTCGCCGTCGAAAACGAGCCGTCTACGTATGCGAGCAACGGTCTCAAACTCTCCAAGTTCCTCAGAAAGGTAGGCTCCAGGGTGGTCAGAGCGACCTGGGACCCTGGAAACGATATATGGGATCCCGAAGGTGAGACACCGTACCCAGACGGATATGGATACGTCAGAGACTACGTGGTTCACGTCCATATAAAAGACGGTGTGAGGAAAGGCCCGGGTGGAGCCCACGAGTTTACACCGGTCGGAGACGGTGACGTCGACTACAGGGGCCAGTTTAAAGCCCTAGCGTTGGACGGCTATAGGGGGTATTTATCTCTCGAAACCCACTGGAGACCTAAGGTTAAGCTTGAGGAAAAAGAAGTCCTTATGCCCGGTGGCTCCAAATACTCCAGCCTAGGCTTCGAAGCGTCGAGGATATGCATGAAAAAACTCATAGAGATTCTTGAGAAGATAGGCTTGGGTAGCCGCTAGAACCGGGTTTAGCGGTTTAAGCGTCCTCATTTTTTAGACGACCCGGTCGAGCAAGCTTTAAATCCCCAATAATGGCTAGTGTTTCTTTCATGAGGGTCTGCCGTTACAGGTTGGACGGTGAGACGCGTATAGGGTTCTACTACGATGAGAGGGTTGTCGACTTAGAGGCTCTATACATGGCGTATAGGTCCCTAGGCGGTGAGAGGTTAGCCGGAGATTTGGAGAGGCTCCCGGTAGACCCCTTGTTTTACCTACCGCCAGACGGCGCCGGCTATGCGATGGCTAGGAGGCTTAAAGGGTTCTACGAGTCGAATCTCGATAAGCTCGACTCGCCGCCTATAACCCTCGACGTAAAGACCGTTAAGCTGCTGAAACCGGTTCTCGAGCCTAAGAAGCTGATCCTTCTGGCCGGGAACTACGCAGAGCACGTCGCGGAGAGCGGTGACGAGATACCTGATAAAAGGTTCACTTACCCCTACTTCTTCATGAAACCGCCTTCCACGACCCTGACCGACCCAGACGACCCCATACTCATCCCTAAGACCTCGCCGAGCTGCGTGGACTGGGAGGTCGAGCTGGCGGCCGTGGTAGGTAGGGGTGGGAAGCACATAAGGGCGGAGGATGCCTTAAGCCACGTAGCGGGTTACACGATTCTGATAGACGTGTCAGATAGGTGTCTCAGGCTTAACCCCATGAGAAAGCCTAGGCCTAAGGACAGGTTCTTCGACTGGCTCCACGGTAAGTGGCATGACAGCTTCGCGCCAATAGGGCCCTGCATAGCCTCTTCAGACTACATAGGGAACCCGCAGAGCTTGAGGCTGAGGCTTAAGGTTAACGGGGTGGTTATGCAGGACTCTTCGACATCTAGGATGGTTTTCACGGTGGCCGAACTCATAGAGTTCATATCGAGCTTCGTCACCCTGGAGCCTGGGGATATAATCTCGACGGGTACTCCGTCTGGTGTCGGGATGGCTAGGGGTATATATCTGAGGCCGGGTGACGTGGTGGAGGCTTACATAGAGAAGATCGGTCTTTTGAGGAAGCGTGTCGAGATGGAGTAGATAGACTTCACGGTATTATCTCGACCGTGTTGTTGTATGTCGGATATAGGAGCTCGTCTGGGTTTACCACGCCGTCGGCTATGAGCTTTTCGGCCAGAGGCTTAACCCCCATGACTTCTTCGACTAGATAGCGGGTAGCCATGCATACATCTCTGAAGCCGTCCATCCCCCAGAGCCTCTCCATATGAGCGTATAGACATCTGCCGCCGCAAGCCTGGAGGATATCGCAGCCCGTACAAGGCTCGCCTATCGATATTTTACCCGTCAACTCCTCGGGGGAGGTGTCGCGGATGTGCCCAAGCCTAGCCCAAGGCACGTCCACGGCTATGGGGCAGGCGAGAATCCTACCGTCGGTCAGTATGGAGAAGCTTTCAACCCCCGCCCCGCATGGAGGATTCGGCCCCCCATAGAAGAGCCTTCTCAACACACCTTGGAAGGGTGCTAACCCTAAGACCCGGCCTTCAAGAAGGTTCCTAACCCAAAGCTCCCTAATCCTATCTAAACCCGGTTTATAACTCGACCTAAGCCATCCTTTAAAGTCCCTCCACCTGGGGCTCCAGACCACGTTTAGCTGCCAGTGTACATGGTCGAACAGGTTTAAGCTTAAGAGGTGGGTTACGTCCCTCCATATGTCGCTTACCTCGGTGACCGTCATCCTAGCCACTAGGTCTCCTCCGAACCCTATATCCCTCAGCCATCTGGCAGACTTTAAAACCCTCCTGTAGACGCCTCTACCCCTGTGCATATCCGTGACCGATTCGACCCCGTCTATCGAAAGAAGCACCGTATCGAAGCGTCTCCAATACTCTGGACCAAGCCTATCCACCAAGAGACCGTTGGTCTGGATCACGTAGGTGGCCTCCACCCTATCCATGACCTCCATCATGAAAACCGGGTTCAGCAACGGCTCACCGCCGTAGAAGGCGACTATGGGGCTGGGGTCTTGGGATAGGAAATCCGCAAGCTCCTCGACGCGGTACTTAACCTCCCATGGAACCAGACGCCTCGGGAAGCTGCCGCCGCAGTAGGAGCATCTAAGGTTACAGCGCCCGGTCGTGAAGACTATGTAAAGCATGCCAAACATACCAATAAACCCTGAAGCTTAAAGTTTATCTGAAACAAACCCGAAAACTGTTAAACAGCGGGGGTGGCAGAGCCAGGTTAAATGCGCGAGGCTCAAGATCAGCAAGAGATGAGCCACCTCGTGGGCGTAGGCCCTACGTGGGTTCGAATCCCACCCCCCGCATCAACATAAAGAACCCACCGCTATTAGCTCCTCAACGAACAACTTTGATCGCCAGTATATAAACAAAAAATTCTACGGGAGGAGACGCATATTTCACAGCCTTTTCAGACGTAGCCTCATACGACCTAGTCATAGGCTCTCTAGGTGAGGGGGTGAGCCTGGGGTTTCCAGATATCATAGGTTGGTGACGAAGCGATAGGAGGCTAGTAGTCGAGATACTTCATTATCTCCCACGGCGTCACGTATAGGCAGTACTGGTTCCAGTCGTTTGTCTTATACTCTATGAACGCGTCGAAGAGGTGATCTCCCAGGGTTCGACGTATGAGTTCGTCGCTCTCCATCTCCTCCAAGGCGTCCTTCAAGGTAGTAGGCAGCTCCTTTATACCGAGCGCACGCCGTCTCTCAGGAGTCAGCTCGTAGACGTTCTCATCCACAGGGTCGCCGGGGTCTATCTTCCTCCTAACCCCGTCCAGCCCAGCCATGAGGATGCATGAAAACGCTAGATACGGGTTACAAGATGGGTCGGCCGCCCTGAATTCAACCCTCTTCACCGAGGCGAACTCTGGGCCTTTGAAGTATACCGGGATCCTAACTAGAGCCGACCTGTTACGGCGGGACCACATCACGTAGATCGGTGCCTCGAACCCCGGAACCAGCCTCTTATACGAGTTGACGGTCGGGCAGCATATGGCCGTTAAGGCCCTTGCATGCTCTAAAAGCCCGCCTATGAAGTATCTGGCGGTTTGACTGATCTCGGCGTATTCGTCGTCCTCGTCGTACATGACGTTCCTCCCGTCTCTCCAGAGAGAGACGTGGATGTGCATGCCGCTGGCGTTGTCGAGGTAAACGGGTTTAGGCATGAAAGTCGCAAGCATCCCATGCCTCTTGGCGACGTTCTTAGCCACGAACTTATAGTATATAGTCCTATCGGCTGTTTTAACCAATTCGCCGTATTGGAAGTCTATCTCAAGCTGACCGGCTGTCGCAACCTCGTGGTGATGCATCTCGACCCTAAACCCGAAGTAGTCTTCGAGTATGGAAGCAACCTCGTTACGATACTCCAACGTCGTATCCTCAGGTGGGGGTCTGAAGTAGGCCTCCTTAGGTCTCAAGAAGTATCCCCCAGGCTTTATCTCCGGGGACTCGGGTAGAACCCTTGGCGGACCCCATGAGTCGCCTCTGCCCCCGTTCGGGCTGACCCAAGGGTCCCAGACTAGCTTGGTCGGGTCTATGGATGAAAAGACGAAGTATTCAAGCTCTGGGCCGAAGCACCCGGTGTATCCCATCGCCTCGGCCTCTTTCACAGCCCTCTTCGCGACATAGCCTCTCGGACAAACCTCAGAAGGCTCGGTGCTACCGTAGGCTTCATAGATGTCTCCGATCACTATCGCGCTTCTCTGAGCGTCGTCCTGTGTCCAAGGGATTATAGCCAGGGTCTCCGGGTCTGGCTTAAGCACCATATCCGACTCGTCTATAGGCTTGAACCCTCTTACAGAGGAGCCGTCGAACCCTATTCCATGGGTGAACGCATCTCCTTCGACGTACGCCCTAGCCGGGACCACCACGTCCTGCATCAAACCTCTTATGTCGACAAATGTCGAGTGTACCCATCTCACCCGGTTCTTCTCAAGGATCTCTATGGCTTTCTTTACCGCTTCTTCTTTCATAGCTTTTCTTTAACAAACACAGTAATATTTATATTTTTTATTTACAAATGTTCAGTTCAACAGGGATCTAGATGGACAATCGTATAGATGAGAAGGACCTGAAGATCCTGAGGGAACTCCTTACCGATGCCAGGCTCTCCTATAGGGAGATATCTAGGCGTGTCAACCTTTCGGTAGCCACGGTTAAGGCTAGGGTGGAGAAGCTTCAAAGACTCGGTGTGATAAAGGGCTACACGGTGATTCTGGACCCCGATAAGCTCGGCTACGACGTCTCCGCCGTCATAGAGATCATCATATCGAAAGGTAGGCTTAGAGAGGTGGAGGAGCAGCTCGCCAAAAACCCACACGTCTATGCGGTCTACGACGTGACCGGAACCTGCGACGCCATGATACTCGTGAGGTTCAGAAACCGGGGTGAGCTGAGCAAATTTGTCAAATCCATGTTGGCTATGGACTATGTCGAGCGGACGATAACGCACTTGATCCTTAAGGTCGTGAAAGAAGACCCAAGGGTTTACATCTAGCCGGCGGCCCTCTCATGATGAGCCGCCCTGGTAGGCAAGTTCGCTCTTCGACCTGGCTTCTTGAATTATAACCGCCGCTACGGAGGATAAAGTGATGGTCATGACTAGGGCTTTAGATAAGTCTAGTTGTTGGTCTAGGATGAAATATGCGAGTATCGCCGCGCCTATAGGCTCGGCTAAGGCTATCGAAGTGGCTACGCTCGTCTTCACGTATCTCAGCATGTAGTTAACCAATGTATGTCCTCCGACCATCGGTATCAAAGCCAGCAATATGAAACATAGATACGCTTGAAGAGGATAGTTTATCAGTTCTTCTCCTGAGACCAGGGCGTAAAGGAGTAGAAAAACCGAAGCGCTTGTGTACGCGGGTAGGGTGTAACCGGTTAAGCTCGTCCCTTTACGGATAGACCTACCTAGGCTGAAATAGCATGCGGCCGCGATAGCGCCTCCGAAGGATAGTAGGACGCCGTAGCTGTCATAGGTGCCCAAAACCCATGGTTGCATGAACAGGAGAACCCCTATGAAGCCGACGGCGAGCCCTACTATCTGAAGCGGATGCAGTTTTTCCTTAAAGACCATGCGGTCTATCAAAACCGAGAGCAGGGGATAGGTTACCACGACTGTTGTGCTTACGGCCACCGGGACCAGGAAAAGAGACTCCATCCAGAGTAGAAAATGTACGGCTAGAAATAATCCTGCTAATATGGAGTATGCGGTAGCACTGTTTAGGGCTGAAAATCCCCTAACCCCGCCGCGGAGAAGACGAGCCGACCATAACATTAAACTGGCTAGGAAAACCCTCCAGAAGGCGCAGGAAACGGCCGTCGCGTTAGATAGCACTACCAATATGGAGGCTGAGGAGAAGCTGAGAAATACGATTACCCATCCAATATACATCGTCGCATACTGATTTAGCCAGGGAGCCTTCTTAGTTAAAGTGTTTAAGAGATTCATCGTAAGCCTTCCTACGATAATCTCTCCCTACCGAGATGAGTTTAAAGTTTAATCATTCGGGTCATATTCTTCTCGGCAGGCTTCTCTCGTGAAGCTTTATCGAGGCCGCTATGAAGAACAGCATGTAGCCTGTGAGTATTAGAAGCTCTACTTGCACCGGTAGAAACGTGGCTTCCCCGTAGACCGAGTGCCTGAAGACCTCGGTCGTGTAGGTTAAAGGTGAAAGCAACGCCACGTGTTTAAGCGGCTCAGGCATCTGGTTTAAGGGTAGGAATATTCCGCTTATGAAAGCCATGGGGAATTTAAGCAGGGTCGATATCATCATGACATCAGCCGGTATATCTGTCGGAGGTGAAGATAGTAGAAGCCCGAAGAAGGAGAAGCATAGGGATGAAATTAGCAGGTTAAGAGCCATCAGTATTGGGTTGAATATCTGAAGACCCACCAGTAGGCCGAACGATGTGGCTATGAGCGTTATAGCCGAACCGAACGCCGCCGAGGCCAACGCATCGCCTGCGATTATGATGGCCATGCTAACGGGGGCTGAGATAAGCCTCTCCAACGTATGCGAACGTGTCTCCCATGGCGCTATTACGGGCCCCACGGCGGTCGCCGTGAAGAATAGGCTCATCGAGATTATGCTCGAGAAGGCTTCCTCAGGCTCTAAGCTTCTACCTAGGGCGTAGGCCAGGTAGAGGGACAGCGGGATCAGAAGGCCAAATATCATAACCGGCCCTTTGAGGTAGTAGATGCGTATATCCTTCTTCGCTATAGCCCATATACGCTCTAGGGTTTTGAACACTCCCTCCTCACCTCTTTAAGATTTCTAGGAAAACGTCTTCTAGACTGGGTTGAACAACGTTTAGGCCGAGGATCCTTAAATTCCGTTCCCGCGCGTAGTCGACTATACGACGTATAGCCTCGTCTACGTCTTCGACCTGAACCCGGTATCTCCCCCCTCCTAAAACGGCTACGTCGCATCCCAAAGCCTCAGAGAAACCGCTTGGGTCGACCGTTTCTTCGAAACGAGCTTCTATCGTATGTAGGCGGCTGACCGTATTCTTCAGCTCCTCTACGCCGCTAATCGCCGCTATTTTCCCATGGTTTATGACAGCGACCCTATGGCATAGCTCCTCAGCCTCCCACATGTTATGCGTGGTCAAGAAGATCGTAACCCCCTCCTCCCTATTCATCCTACGGAGCATGTCTCTTATCTCACGGGCGCTCTGCACATCTAAGCCTGTCGTCGGCTCGTCGAGGAAAAGAAGCTCGGGCTCGTGGATCAACGCCATACATATGAGAAGCCTCTGGCGCAAACCCTTAGACAACCGTTTAGCCTTCTCGTCCTTACGCTTAAGAAGACCCATAGCCTCCAATAGCGACCTAGCCCTAGAAGCCCTAACGTCTCTGGGGACGCCGTAGAGCTCTGCCATAAGCATCATATTCTGCCACACCGTCAGGTCTATGTATACGTTGGAAGCCTCGGGGACTATACCTATGCGCTCCCGGACCCTTATCGGGTTTTCCCACACGTCAAGACCTAAGACAACAGCCCTACCCCTGTCTGGAGGTAGGATCCCTGTCAGCATACGCAGGGTGGTGGTCTTCCCCGCACCGTTAGGCCCTAGGAAGCCGAAGACTTCTCCCGAGTCGACTTTAAAGCTTACACCGTCAACCGCCACCAGGTCTCCGAACCTCTTATACAAATCGATAGCCTCTATGGCCGCCATAGCATCCGAATCGATCAATGAGGAGGTACTTCGACTTAGACTTTTCGACTCGTTTAAGCCGTAACCTTATCTAACGGCTCGGAACATCGTTCCCTCGATGGTCTATGACCGTTAGGAGGATATACCTAGCCTCCGAGTCCGAGAGGAGGATCCAGATCCTCAGACGGCTAGGGGTCGAGTTCACGGTACTCAAGCCTAAGGCGGTGGAAGTTCATCGAGGCGAGCCTAGGTTTGTAGCGGTATCCAACGCGTTATCCAAGGCCAGGAGCGTCGTAGACGCCGTCGACCAGGGGTTTATCATAGCTGCCGATACGACCGTCGCCGTAGACGGGGCGGTTTTAGGCAAACCTAAAGACGGGGAAGACGCCAAACGCATGCTTAGGATGCTCAGCGGCAGGTGGCATACCGTTCTAACTGGTCTGGCGGTCATAACGGTCCCGGAGCGTCTTGAGTACACATCGGTCGAGGAGACCCGTGTGAAGTTCAAGAGACTATCCAGTAGGGAGGTAGAGTTCTACGTAGCCACGGGTGAGCCTTTCGGAAAGGCAGGTGGGTATGCGATCCAAGGCTACGCAAGCCTATTCATAGATAGGGTTGAAGGATGCTACTTCAACGTGGTGGGGCTACCTGTAAGAAGGCTTTATGAGCTTCTGAGAAAGGTGGGAGTGGACCTGCTAGACTACATATCCATCCGTCCTAGAGGGGCAAGCTCAGACCGACGTTGCTAAACGTCGGTACGCCTAGATTTTCAGCTATGCCTACTTGACTACTGTGCAGAGAGAGGTGGCTTCAGAGACAGCTCCTCTAGATGGGTGTGCTCCGGTTTATGAACGTTGAAAAGTTGCGAGCCTCAGCCGCCGTGCGATATAGGCGCTAAGACGACCTCGTCTCCATCCTCAAGCCGGGTGTCAAGCCCATCTAGCACGCTTACGTCTCTCCGGTTGACGAGAAGTAGTATATTCCAACTTAGGTCTCCGTCCTCGTCGAATAGTGCCTTTCTGAACCGTCTCCTGCGTCGAGCCAGCTTCCCGAGCAGTTCTCCCAACCTCGGGTTTTCATCAAACCGTAGGGTTATCTCGTCTGAGCCGTAGAGGCGTGCAAGGAAGCCTAAAAGCCTGACGCGTATCTCCACAGTTTTCATCTCTAGGTTCATTCAGCCTAAACTTGATGACCGAGGAGCTATTTAGACGTTTACCGTCGGAGCAGGTTTCTTTAAAGGTAAGCGGGGTCGGGGGAGGTCCACGTCTTCATCCTGCACCGTCGGAGCAGGTCAGTGTCCTCATCCCCCGGGGTATATGAATGAGGACGGGATGATTTAAACGTTCATCCCGTCGTATGTTTTGAGTATTTTCTCTACAAGCCTCTCGGCTATGGATATATGCTCCCCGGTCAATCTTATGAGGGACTCCCTCGGGATCGAGTGAGCACCGTCTATGAGCCCTCTTATGAATCTCTCCATAGAAGTAAGCGTCCGTATAAGCGGGTCATCCGCCTCGACCCTTCCCTCCAACACCGCTATGATGCTGTTATATACATTAGTCGGCTCCCCCAGCGCGTAGAGGACCGCGGTCTGAGCCTTCCTTAACGCTGTCGAGCACAGTTTTATGCACGTATTCCGGTTTTTAACGAGCTTCGAGCACTCGTAGTCGGCGTTCGCCTCCCTCAGATATCTGAAACACCAGTTCAACCTGTAATCGTCTATGAGGGGGTTCGGTTTCAACTCGAGGACTCACCTAACTCTTGTAACCGCTAGAACCTGAACCTCCCCGACTCCTTCGACACGTCTCAGAGCATCCTCGACCCTATCCATCACACCCTCGGCGTCCTCAGGCATAGAGACCCCTATTATGAGGGCTTTAAGACCGAAGGCTATAGGCTCCTCGCCGCTACCTTCGACCCTAGAACCCTCGGGTAGGGCAGCCTCTATACGGTTTCTAAGCTCCCCGAGGTCCACCTCTATGCTTTCGGGGAAAACCCTGAACCTAGCGACTATTCTCGCCATATTCGACACCTCCTAGGGACCCGCGAACCCGCATACCGGACACTTGTATGGTCTGCTTAGAGACCTACAAGTGCTACAGCGCCATATGATGATCTTACCGCAGTTTGGGCAGGGAAACCTCACCGCTAAGTCGCCCGGAGGTATGGGCCTGTTGCAGCAGAAGCACCTAGGCATCTCCGCCTCAGCCATCCACTCACCTTTCAGACAGGATGAAAGCAATCTCCGATATAAACCTACCCTCTATGAGCCGGGGCTCACCGTGGTGTAGGATGGCTCTCGTCGGGTCGCCGGGAAGGAAGCGTATCAAAACCTTATCTATCTGCGTAGTCTAAATCCTAGCTTAGAGGTGTTTACGGTGCGTGTTTTAGGTGGACCGAGCTCTGTGAAGCTCGCCGAGAACATAGGCTATGAGATGCGTATACCATGCGTTAAAGCCCAGTTCAAACGCTTCCCCGACGGCGAGTTCTACTTTAGGCTTTTAGAGGACGTAGAGGGGGAAGACCTTCTGGTGGTTCAGAGCCTATACCCGCCTCAGGACCAGCATATAGTCGAGTTGATATACATACTCGAGACGTGTAGAGAGCTTGGGGCGAAGAGGCTCATAGTCTACGCGCCGTATCTGGCCTACAGCCGGCAGGACGAGCGGTACCTACCCGGTGAGGCTGTCAGCTCAAAGATCCTCGCACACCTCATACAGGAGGCCGGCGCCTCAGAGCTCTACACGGTGGATATACATAACATCAAGGTTCTAGACTACTACCGCATACCAGCCTACGACTTGACCGCGGCGGAGGAGATAATCCGATACTTCGTCTCCAAGGGGGTTGAGAACCCGCTTATACTCGCGCCGGATGGGGAGGAGGATGCCATCCGGAGAGCCGAGACCGCGGCTAGGGCTATAGGAACAGACTACGACTGGCTTGAAAAGCATAGAGACAGGGAAACCGGGAAGATAGTCACGGTCGAGAAGCCTCTCAAAGCCTCGGGTAGAGACGTGGTTATCATAGACGATATAATAAGCACCGGTGGGACGGCGGCTAACGCGGCTAGGATACTGAGAAAACAGGGAGCCAGGAGGGTGTACGTAGGCGTGACCCACGCCCTACTAGCCGAGGGAGCCTTAGAACGTTTAAAGGCGGCCGGGGTAGAGGAGGTCGTGGGGACAGACTCCATACCGGGCCCGGTCTCGAAGATCACGACCGCACCGATCATAGCAAGGAAGCTTAAACCCACCTGACCGCCACAAGAATTTCCCCGGATTTTGTTAACCACGCTTCCAAACACATTTTAGCCTAATGAACCGTAAACCTTATACCCCACATCACATCCTAAACTCAACCGAGCAGACCAGGGGCCGGTCGTCTAGCTGGTTAGGATATCCGCCTGACGCGCGGATGGTCGCCGGTTCGAGTCCGGCCCGGCCCACTGCTTTCTCTTTCTCTCTCGGTTTTTCTGGAAAGGGAAAAAGGTTTACAGGTGGCTACATCCCATGTCTATTAGTAGCTTTTCTACTCGTTTTCAGCTCCTCTCTTAGTCTTTCCCCCTAGACGCCGTCGGAGATCTCGATGAACGGTCGTCTTTGGTTAGTTTTCCTCCATGAAGTAGGTGTGGGTGAGTTCGGCTTCTTTCTTATATGCCTCCAGGAGCCTCTGGTAGTTTCTTCTGAGCTTTTTAAGCTCCTTGGTTTTTTCGTCGGGGTCTTCTAGAGCCTGATATATTATTCCTCCCTCGGCCTGTCTAGGTATCGGGAGCTCCATGAGGTGGCAGACTGTTGGAGCCACGTCTGTGAGCCAAACCGTCCTATCGATCACCACGCCCTTCTTGACGCCGGGTCCAGCCATTATAAGTAACCCCTTAAGCGACCCTATACCATACTCTGCCGTGGTGACTATGACCCCATGCTGGCCGCCGTATTCGGCTCTTAACCCGTAGACCACGTCGCCGACCCTATCGCCGTGCAGGCCTATTATCCTAGCGTCCTCCTTTTTAAGGGCGAAGACCACGGGCTTTAAACCGGTTTCAGGGTCTGTATAATCGTACAGGGCTTTGATTATCTCGTCTCTAACCTTATCGTACTCGCCGGGGTCTACGATGCCCTGCGGGTCTCTACCCTTGAGGTTCACATAGATGTAGGAGGACCGTTGAGGTATAGCCTTGGTCCTAGACCAGTCCACCTTTCTCTCACCGTTCTCCACCTTATACACGAGCAGGCCTGCCTTCTCTAGAATCACCCTCGGGTCAAACCTCCTCGTCGTAGGCTTAGCGCCGTGGTCTGAAACCAAAACCACAAGTGTATCCTCTAGGCTAACCCCCTCAAGTATCCGTCCGACCATCCTATCCAGGCTTCGGTAGAACTCGAGCTCAACCCTCCCATAGAGCTCAGCCTCAGCCGGATCCTTAGCCGTAGAGGGGTCTATCCTGTTTATGAACGCGTGGTAAGCCCAGTCTGGGCAGTGGGCGTGCATGAAGAAGAGCTTCCAAGGATACTTATCCATAAGCCTTCTCGAAGCCTCGGCAAGCCACCTGTGCTCCATGTCCACGGCCTCGAGGAACGTGTCCACGTCTATCCAGCCCAGGTTCAGGGCTGAGTAGAAGCCATGAGAAGCGACGGGATAGAGGTCTTCAAACTCCAGCAGGCTACATACTTCCTCGGGGTGCCCCCAGCCTTCCAGGGCACCTATGGGGGATATGAGGAGCTTAACCCTAGACCCGTCCTCGGACAGCTCTAGGAGTTTAGCTTTAAAGGCTGCCTTAACCCTACCCCGCTCGGTCTTAAACGTCATCTTAATAAGCCTGCTCCACTCGCCTCTACGAAGCCTAGCGAACGCCTTCTCGAAGTCCTTACGCTCAGAAAGGATAGCCTCCTGAAAGCCTCCACCATAGTCGAGCAGCAGAAGCCACCAAGAGACCGGTTCAACCCTATACAGAGCCCGGGGAAAGTATGGCTTGACCTCTGCCTCTAAAGCCCTCTCGACGTTCGAAGGCAGGTTCACCCATCCCTCAGCCTCTCTGAGGCTTAAAACCGAAGCCAATGGATACTCCTCGGTCGAGAAGAGCATACACTCGCATAGGGAACACCTGTAACCTCCTTTAACACCTATCCTCCACTCGTTCATAGACAACCCGCCACCGCCAACCTGGACGACCTTATCGCCTCTAGGAGGCCAAGTCGACGGGTAGTTGACTAGGATGCTTAAAGCACCGTCCCTCCCCGCAGCCTCCCAGAGGTACTCAGCCTCGCAGTCGCGTGAATCAAACGCTGGATAGGTCTCATCAAGAGGCATGCCGGGCTTATGCATGTTGAAGCAGGTTATCCCGTGGGTTCCAGGCCACGCCCCGGTCGCTATGGTCGTCCAGTTCGGCGGCGTTATGGTCGGATGCGGCACCAGGCAATTTTCGAAGTACACGCCGTTCTCTATGAGCCTCCCTATGTTCGGAAGCTCCCCCTCCACCGCATACCGGTACACCCTAGACGCTATCGGCGCGTCAAACCCTATCAAGACGAGCCTCTCAGGTTTACCCATGAAACACACCATGAAATCTAACATAGCCGATAGGCTATTAGTCTTTAGGTCTCCAAGCCGGTATCAAAAACCATGTTTAAAACACAAGTAGTTTTTCATGTTTTCTAAGCAAAATCACGGAGATCTACATCGGTTCAAGAGGGTTGTGCGGATGGTCGCCGGCTTGAGCCTGGCCGGACCCGCCCACAGGCTTATTAACTCTAGCCCAGAGCTACCTTTAGGAGGTGTATATGTTTTGGATGAAGTTAGGCTTGATATACTCGAGACGAGGGAGGTTAAGGCGTTTAACCCCGTCAAGTGGCTAAGGGAGAAGATAGAGGATGTTCAAAGGGAGTTTGGGGAAAACTACGACCTAACGGATATAAGCATAGTAGTTTCGGTCGGAATACCGAGCGGTGTCTCAGGGTCTTTAAGACTCGCTCTAAAACCTAAACAAGGCGTCTAGATCGACAATTTTCCATTATTCAAAACCGAAAGCCGCCTCTCGACAGAGACAGGGTCTCGCTAGGTCTCAAGTCGACTTCCCATAAGCCCTGGTAATCTCGTATGGTGAATCCGACCCCTCCTCCCCTCTAGGTTTTTCCATGACAAATTACCCGAGGTAATACCTTGGAAATCTAGATGATAGACGTTTCTGTTTTTACGATGCGAAACCACTATCGACTTTTAAAATGGCTGTAACTGGTTTCTTTAACTGTTCTATTGGAGACGGTCCCCACCCAGATAATTCCCTCCTTAACATTCTTGACCTCCACCTCATATATGAGTTCAGCCGTCGTAGCATGTCCTATGGTCAGTTCCCAGTCATCGTATACATAGACAGTTTTCGAATATCCCACTTTGATCTCTGAAGACTTCTTTGTCCAATTTATCTTGTAAGGATCACCTATAAGAGAGGCTGCATCAGGATGGTGCCGTCTTATGTATTCCAGAACCAATATCTTTACGTCCATCTTTTCCCCTTCTCCACCTATGCTGAACTTGTAAAGCATTTCTATAACCTTATCGTTTTCTACTTTCCCTATCCAGAAAATTCCTCCATCGTATATCATCTCGACGTCATACGACAAGTGAATTGACGATGCTCGGCAAATTTTAACTTTACAAGACCCGTTTATGTAGACATATTCTTCAACCCCAGTTTCAGCGGATATTTGTTTTTCTAAAATCCATGTTAGGTTTTCTCCTACAAATGCGATAGCCTCAGGATGTTTTTGCCGGATGTACTCTATCACGAGTTTTCTCACCTTTTCGGTCGGCTCATTTATCTTTACCTTGATGGTGTCTAATAGTAAGATAGAGGCTCCTACAGTAAGTGTTAGCAGAGCTATGGCAAAGATCACGACTGCAGATGAGCGTGAGGCTTCTCTTATAACCATGTCATTAGGTATCTCCGTATTACAGGTATTTTACTCTATTGGTTAGAACATTTTTATGTGAAACTTTGGCTAAAACTATTTTTAAGCGGAAATTGTTATATACACGTTCCTACAGAATGTTGAAAGAGGTATATGGGAAAACGCTCGAATTCTATAACTATGTTAACAATCTTGACCGTTCTTTTGATCCTCATGCCGCCCATAAGTATTTACACCGCGCAATGTGGATGCTTCAGCAATGGAAACAGTAGCCTAGGCTCACAAGATGACGAATTTGAGGAATGCTGCGCTATCATGAAAGTTACCCCGGAGATTATGGAGAAGCTTATGGAGACGCATGAAAAAATTCCTAGGGTAACGATAGAACCTTCGTTTCAAGAGTCGATTAAACAGTCGTCTGGGCAATATTTCAGCCTTCTCCCTCACTTAAACTATATTCCGGCGGAACGCAATCAGGGAAGCTGTGGAAATTGCTGGGTCTGGGCTGGGACAGGTACAATAGAGATAGCTCTAGACGTTCAAGAAGGAATATTCGACAGGCTATCTGTTCAGTATTTTACTTCATGTTATAATGCAGGAGCACCCGGTAAATGGGCCTGTTGCGGAGGCAACCTAGAGATGTTTGCAGACTGGTATGCAAGCAAGGGTTTCATAATTCCATGGTCTAACACGAACGCTCACTGGCAAGATGGGGGGAGAACCTGCTCCGCCGGTACAGGAGTTCCTTGTAATACCATATCCACCGTGCCTAGGTATGGAATTAAAAAATGTGTAGCTGAATCTATAGAAACGCATGGTATAAGTAGAGAGGAAGCCATCGCCAATATAAAGAACGTTCTCCACCAGAATAGGGCTGTCTATTTCGTATATTGCCTTTGGAACTTTACGGAAGGATTTAGAACTTTCTGGTGGAATGAGCCTGAAGACGCTATCTGGGACCCAGACCCGTATTGCGGACTGACGATGACAGATGAGGGAGGTTGTCACGCAGTTCTATGCGTGGGATACAACGACACAGACCCAGACCCCGATAAACATTATTGGATTATGGTGAACAGTTGGGGTACGGCTGGGGGTAATAGGCCTAACGGAATATTCTTGGTGAAGATGAATATGAACTATAACTGTACGATAGTAATCGATGGTACATCGTATTGGAGCATCTACTGGGAGACCCTCGATGTGGAGTTCGAGCTTGAGGATGTCTCTGCGGATAGCCAAAGCCACCCGCATACCGAGGTCCCATCTGGAACGGTTGAATCCATAACCGTCGTGGTGAGTAATAACGGAGACCTGCAAGAGACCTTCGACGTAACTTTGTATGCGGACCTAGATACATCCGTTATAGGAGATGAGATAACAATCGGGACGAAAACCGTCACCCTCGCATCCGGCGGGTCTACGAGCGTAGTCTTCGACTGGGACACGACCGGGGTGTCCAGCGGAACCTACGCGATAACCGCCTGGGTCGACTCTGGGGAAGATATACCCGAGTATAACGAGACGAACAACTGGTGCACAGACCCGGCAACCCTAACGATTCAGACCTACCCTGTAGCTGATGCCGATGGGCCTTACACAGGCTATGAAGGCTCGCCTATAACCTTCGACGCGTCTGGCTCATACGACCCAGATGGAACCATAACGCTTTACGAGTGGGACTGGGACGGCGATGGGACATATGATGAAAGCACTACCAGCCCTACAGTCACGCATACGTGGAACGATGACTATACGGGCACTATCAACCTAAGGGTTACAGATGACGATGGTCTAACGAATGAGACTAGCACTACGGTAACCGTCTACAACGTCGACCCGACAGTGGACGCTGGTCCTGACCAAACGGTAATCGGTGGGTGTAACGAAGCTACGGTCAGTTTCAGCGGAAGCTTCACAGACCCTGGCGTGTTAGACACCCACACGATAGTTTGGGATTTCGGAGACGGAACCACTGCCACCGGCACCCTGACCCCCACCCATACTTACGAGTATGGCGGTGTAGCGGCAATTACCTACACGGTCACTCTAACCGTGACGGACGACGACGGGGGAGTGGGTGTAGACACGTTAACGGTTTATATAACGATCCCGGTCGGGGGAGAGGTTGAACCTGTGAACAGGCCTTTGACCTTCGTCTCCCTCGCCCGTCAGGCGTTGACAAGTTACTGGTGGATTGTTTTACCGATAGCGGTCTGGGCTGCTGTTGCTATGTTGGTAAACCGCGGCGGCTTTCGACAAGCTAGACTCTACGATGTAGCGAAGACGCTCATAACCCAGCTGCGCAGAAAAACCCGGATGTGATGCTCAGAGAGGTCTTTGAAAGCCATCTCTCTGGGCATCTATTTTTCCCCATTCTGATACGGCTTCCTATGGCTTCATCAAATTCCTTATCCTAAATAAGATTATAGAACGTTAACGTACAATTTTGTTCATCTATTTTTAAACAAAAAATTTCCCGGCGGAGATCGAAAACAGAGGGTTGTCTAGGCTCTATTGGTTTCTGTGGACTTTCGGTGGTTATCTACTTTGACGATATCTGATGCTTTTGAATATTCTGCAGACCCGTCTTTTACCATCTTCTGTCAAAATAAAGTTTTCACCCTTTTTAACTATGAATTTTTCCTCCAGTAACGGTTTAATGATATTTTCAAACTCCTTTTCAAAATCAAACCCTTTCCCAAGAGCAAATTTGAACCCGCTTATTATGGGAATATACTTTGGTTTGAATGCTCTTTCCAACGAATTAATTAATTCTTCTTTTGTGTTCAGATTATCTTCTTTGATCGAGTACAGCACCCAGGTTCTGAAGGTCTCTAGCTTACTTAGACGCCAACGCCTTTCGAGTGGTATTTCATATTTGGAGAAATCGGTTTCCTCCCCCTTCATGGAAGAGAGGGCCTCTTTTGACAATTCAAACCCATCTACGAGAATTCTAGCGGCGACAAACGTGCCGATTAACGCGTCGACAAAGTGTATCCCGAAGACTGAGAAAACGGCTCCTATGATAACCGCGGCTGCAACATAGATGTGGTTCTTGGAGTCGATCGACTGCGAAATAAGCGCTAAACTTCCGTTGCTTTTTCCTACATAACGTTGATAAAAATACAGAATAGCCGCCGCTACGAGCGCTACCCCTTCGACTGCGACAACTAGGTGAGGCAACGATATCGGCGGTATTGCCGCGGTTATAGCGTCCATGATCTTGCCTACCGACTCGTATCCAACGCTAATGGAGGTTATGAACATCATCGAGATGATGATCAATGTTCCCAAAAATTCCTTTTTGAACTTTATTCCAGCCCACACGACGGAAGCCGAAACCGTATCTACAGCGGCGTCTGCACCGTCTGCGATTAAACCGACACTGGCGCTAAGGAAACCGGCTAAGAGTTTCATCACCGCCAGGAGGAAATCAGCGATAACCGTGTTTCTTGCGGCTGCCGTTGGGCTTAACAAGCGATCTCTAAATGAAATTGCAGCTTTTTCCGTCTCCTTTATGCTTTTTTCAGCTTCTTCTCTCCCCTTTTTAGTTAGCTCATACTTGTTTTCTTCGTTTAGCTTTAGCATGCCCTGTTCAATTAAACCTTCGCATTCCAGCTGGACGTTGATTTGTTGTTCATGTTTTTCACGCCATTTTTTCATCCTTGTAGAATAATCCTCTTTTGGCTCATATCCAAACCAAGAGAGAAAACTAAATACCTTTTTCTCAACTTCCTCATGTAGGCTGTACCCAAATCCGTGAAAATGGTAAACAAACGCGAATATTCTTTCCTCCAACTCTTTAAGACTCAAAGAGCCCTCTTTCAGTAAAGCCATCAGAATATATTTTTGGAAACTGCTACGCCGATGTTTTCTAACTCTTTTCAAATTTAAATACTCCACCTTCACGTCTGGGTTGCTTTGCGGATAATTAACTTTTTCTGTTTGGTGGGGTTGGGCAATTGGTGCGGGGGGTGGGATTCGAACCCACGAAGGGCTACCCCACAGCGGTTCTGAGGGCTGTCCATGGGATAGCCCACCTCAGCGCTGCGCCTTAGGCCAGGCTTGGCTACCCCCGCTACCCGAGATATTAACTGGGGGAGGGGTGGTTTAAATCTTTAACGTTTTCTTGTTTTCCATACTGGGTGGGTTTAACCACGTATTTCCAGCGTTTTTTGGATAATTTTATATATTCATTGTTAAGTATTAGTGTTATGTAATGAGGTTTCGGAGAGTTTACGAAGTAGCCAGACCGGATCCTGGGTTTGTCTGGACTATACGTGAGCGGGGTAGGGACGGGGAGGACCTGCGTCTGTTGGCTAGTGCGATAAGGGTTTTCGGGCCTAGGAACTACACGGCGATAGCTAGGGTCACGGGGCTACCTGTCGAGACGGTTAGGTATAAGATTAGGAGGAACCTGCTGGGGAGGGGTATCAGGGTTCACGTCCACATAAACTTCGGTGCGCTGGGTTTGGCTAGGTACTGGATGTTCCTGGAGTTCTCTGAGGATTGGGAGAGTAGGGCTGTCGAGCTGTTGGATAGGTTGGCTAGGAACGACTATATAGTGTACTTCGGGAGGGTCATCCCTTGGGGAAGCTTCTTTTCCCTACTGGCTTTACCGCCTAAGTTTGAGGCTAAATACAGGATTTTCCTCGACAAGCTCGTCGACATGGGGGTCTTGAAGAGCTACGGTATGACTAGGATGAACTGGATTCGATTTTTCTCTATGAGGATCGACTGCTACGATTTCAAGAACGCCACGTGGCGGTTTGAATGGGATACCTTATCGAGGTCTGATAGACCCGTCGCCGTCTCGATAGAGGAGGATGTCCAGAAGCCTCGGATAGATAAGCTGGACCTGCAGATAGCCGGTATGCTTCAGGCCAACTCCTCGATCACGATGAGGGAGCTTGCTAGAAAGCTGGGCGTGGAGTATAAGAGGCTTCTCTACCATTATAAGGAGCATGTCCTCGGGAGGGGGATAGTCAAAGGCTATATCGTTAAATGGCATGGAGATCGTAGATGGAGGAAGCCCCTGGTCCGTATGGTCGGGGTCTTCAACGACCTAAGCCCAGAAGAGGTCGAGGAGGTTAAGGAGGCTTTCCAAGACATACCCTTCACGAGGTTTGACGCATATTCTGCGGCTTCGGGTGTTTACCTAGCCTACCTGGTCGTGCCGGCTGAGCATCTTCAAGGTATGCTTAAATATATCTGGAAGACTTTGCCGAGGCTTAAGAGGAAGATGCGGTACGGCTTCATCGACCCTGAGTGTAGCAGAAGCTATATGCTGCCGTTGAAGCCGTTCGATGAAAAGGGTGGATGGAAGTTCAGCATTAAAGCTAACTTAAACCTTCTGTATGAGGTTCTTAATGTTAAAACCCTATCAGTTTAGAAGATGGGGTCGTCGTCTATAGGTCCGGGGCCCATATGTACACCACTCTGTATATCTATTTAGGGGTATTTTTCTTTTAGCTTTTTCCCTTTTCACAAGGTTTATCCAATAGGGTTTTACATTTTTTCCCGACTAAACTTAAATTTCTATGTAGAATAACTAAGTATTCGCTGATTTGTTTTGGAGTATGAGCGGCTAGCCGGGCGGAGGGGTTTCCTCGAGATCGCTGAGAGCGTTCTTCTCAGCGTCGGGGAGGGTAAGAGGAAGACCCACATCATGTATGCGGCTAACTTGAACTGGAAGCAGCTTAGCAGATACCTGGGTTTTCTGGAGAGGAAGGGGTTTATCAAGCACTCCGACGATAACGACGCGTATGAGTTGACGGATAAGGGGGTTAGGCTTCTCGAGGTGTGTAGGGAGCTTAGGAAGCTCCTCTCCTGACGGCTGTTCGAAGGTCTTCAGCCTAGTTTTTCTTAGGATTAGTGTTCTTATATTCGGTCTAGTCCCTTTGTTAAGGTCTTGGGTATCACAAGTTTTAAGTACTTATCCTGTAGATTTAGCCATCTGTCGGGAGCTTGGAGCGCTCTGATGGTTTGGAGAGGGTCGATAGGTTCTTGGAGTACTTGGCTGTGGATAGGGGTTGGCATACTCTTGAGGAGTGTGCCGGGGTTCTCGGGGTGGGTTTAGACACCGCTAGGGAGGTGGTTAGGCTTCTAGCCTCGATAGGTTTCCTCGATTACGACGAGGGTAGGGGGGTGGTTAGGATAAGCCCCGACTTAGCCGGGTTCATCGTCGAGGGTCCTTAGCCCTCCGTAGAGGCGCCTCCCGGTAGGGGTATGCCGTCGGCTTGAAGCAACTTCACAGCCTCCTCCAGGTGGTGTAGTAGAAGGCTTCCCTTCTCTGTTAGCTTGTATATGCTTCGGTCTCCCACCTGCTGGGTTTGAACTAGGTTTCTCTCTTCTAAAAGGTTGAGGTATTGCATGGATATCCTGAAGTTTATCCTGGCGTCGTAGGTTATCTGGGTCTTCGACGCTCCCTTCTCGCAGCTCTTGAGTATGAGGTATAGTATCTCTAGCCTGCTTCTCCTACGTGGCCTCATCCTCCCTCCTCTCCAGCTTGTATATGTATTTCACCTGTCCGTCTAGGACGTATAGGATGGCTTGGTCTTGGGCTTTGGAAGCTAGGATTGGTTTCATAAGGAGCTCCGAGAGCTTCGAGAGGTCTTCCAGCGTGGATACTCTCACGACCGTGTGTCCCCTCCTGAGGTGGGGCTCGCCCTTCGTCTCGACCAGGATTTCTTCGACCTGCTTCAGCTCCCTTGTTATGGGCTCCTCCCTCCTCCGGGGCCTTGTCTTAGCCACCCCTATCAGCGAGCCAGCCAGGCCGGATACGCTGGTTATCGAGGCTATGAGGGCGTATCCTCTTTGTCTGACCACTTCCTCCTGGGTTATGACCTTGGTCTCCGTTATCTGGCCTGGCTTGCTGTACTCTGTCCCTTCGAGGGATATCACGTCTCCTACGTCTGTTCTAAGCTGGAGCTTAACCGTGAGCTTGGGGTTTAGGGTTTCCTCCAGCTTCCGGGAGCCGAGGTCTGCCTCGACCTCTATGTGTGGGCTGACCTCTATGTGGTATTCGCTGGAGTAGGTTCCGGTCTCCTTCTCGACTGTCTTTATCAGGTCCCAGTATCCGTTTGGGTCTAGGGTGAGTTTAAGCTCTAGCCTAGCCGCCCCCTTGAACGTCTCCTCGCCCTTGTAGGATGCGTTAAGCCGGATGGGTATGCTCCATCCACCCTCCTTCGGGGAGCGTAGGGTCGTCTCTAGCCGGTATCTTACGGTTATGTTCCCCTGTGGGTTGGATGTGAACGTGTATCTGAGCCTTATCTCGAGGAGCTTCACGACCCTCATGTACATGGGTGTGGTGTCCTCTATCCTCGACGCGTTCAGGTAGACCACGTTGGGTTTGAGGTATGCCCTCCAGGTGTAGCGTGCCTGATGCGTGTAGGTGGCTAGGGTCTCCTCCCTACGCAGCTCGACCGGTGTGGTGTTGACCATGTATAGGTATCCCATGGAGGCTGCCGATAGGATAGCCGTGATCAGTAGGATCAGAAGCATCGCCGGGAACAGCCTCTCCCTCTTATCTGGCTTCTTATCTGACTCGGGTTTGCCCATGGGTCTGATTCCTCGATCGCGATCGAAGGCGTCTAAGGGTTAAAACTGTTATGTATCTGAGATACGAATTTGGGATTCATAGCAAAGATATGGATCTGAAACCCTACATCCAGCTAAGAATCTAACTTTCACACGTCTTAAATCGGGACATCGGCTATCTCAAACCTGTGATGAAGACGCTTCATCGTCTAGATGGAGTGCTCTTCACCCGGGGACTAAACGGGAGCCCCGGTTAAAGCCGGAGGGGTACTCAATCCCTGAGGCGATGATAGCCCGCATGTAGGAAGGAGGTGGAAGGATGAGAAGCAAGGGTTTGATAGGGGTATTCGGGCTACTTGTTATAGTGCTATCGGTGCTCGGTGTGGCATACGCCCACTGGAC
>LUCB01000017.1 GCA_001593865.1 Candidatus Bathyarchaeota archaeon B24 | reverse complement strand
AAACGACCTCGAACAAGGGGCCGGTCGTCTAGTCTGGTAGGATACTACCCTTACGAGGTAGTGGTCGCAGGTTCAAATCCTGCCCGGCCCACCAAAATTTCACGAAAGACGCCTAGACTAGGATTATTGATGTACAATTTTGTTCATTCATTTATAAACAAAAAAATCTGTGGGAAGCTAGAAAACCCGACGGAAGATAGCTTTAGAAAACTGTGGGGTCTTGGCTGTCTATATTATAGAGGAGTAAACCTCCGTCGATCCCTAGATAATCTTGAAGGTCGTTAAGGTAGTCCCGCGGCTTCCCAGACCTTTCTTAAGGCCTCGCCCGTGGTCTTCACTGCGTCTTCCGGCTTCATCTTGTTAACTTTTTCGCTGAAGGGCTCCGGCGTCACGGGTCCATCGTAGCCTATACCGTTTAAAGCTTTCAGAAAACCTATGAGGTCTATCACACCGGTCTCTCCGGGTAGGCACCTCACGTTGTCTATGAGCCTGTCTATCGGCGTGTCTGCCGGAGCGTCGTTCACATGCACGTATACTACGTCTCTGTTTTTGAGCTTACGTATGTCCTCTACGGTTCCTCCGGACGCATACCAGTGCCAACTGTCTAGAAGAAGGCCTACGTTTTCCATCTCCAAAGCCTTGCACAACTCTAGCATACCATTCAAGTCGTGTATAAAATCATACCTATGACCGGCTCTGAGAGACTCAGTACCTATAAACTCTAATCCTAAGCGGCACCCCTCTTTAGCTAGAACCCTAGCTATGGGTTTAAGCCTAGCCACATGCCAGTTGAAGTTCTCCTTAAACGGCTTATCGTCTGAAAAAGGTAAGACCCATGTGAAGACTCTCGTACAATCTATTCTAGCCGCTATGTGAGCTAGACGACTCAGCCTAGTTAAGCCTCTCTCATACGTATTTTCGTCTCCCCTCCATTCGAACGGTAAAACCCAGCCTCCAGGCTTTATCCCCTCGTGTTCAAATAGTGTCTTCACATGGCTTATAGACTCTTTCTCGACGAGGGCTGAAACTTCGTTTATATCTACTTCAACCCCTTGGAAATAACCGAGCTTAGCCAGCTTAACCGTATCCTTTAGTGGCTTGCGGATACCTATGGCATAAGGACTTAGGTTTCTAAACATATCTCCTAATATAGCTTTGCGGTTGATATATGCATTTTTCCGATATTCTCCTACGAAACGGAAGCCATGAGCGGAAAACAGCGGTCGCAGAACCGGTCCACAACGCATAAATGTCCTCAGATCAAATTTTCTCCATACATGTCTGAAATCGGTATCGGCGTGATCGGATGCGGGTTTATAGCGCAAGCCGCGCATCTACCCGCCTTCAGTAGGCTTGAAGACGTAAGGTTAACGGCTATCTGCGATAAGAGGGTGAAGCTTGCTAGGCTCCTCGCCGAAAAATACAGGATTCCAAAGGTCTACAGCTCCCATCTAGACCTACTCGAAGACGGAGATGTAGACGCCGTTTTGGTTCTCACAGGTAAGTTCAGCCATAAGAGCATAGTCGTAGACGCCTGTAGAGCCGGTAAACATGTGTTCGTCGAGAAGCCCATGGCCACGACCGCTAAAGATGCGAAGACCATGGTCGAAGAAGCCGATAGAACCGGGGTTAAACTCATGGTCGGCTATATGAAAAGATACGATAGCGGTGTTAAAATCGCTAGGGAGATTTTAACCGAGATGTCTAGCTCCGACACCATAACGTATGTTCGTACGCATATTTTCGGTGGAGATTGGGTTTGCGGACCCACTATACATCCCATAATAGATACGGGTGAGCCTAAGCCTGAAGAAGAGAAGGTATACCCTGAATACGGTGAGAAGTTCGCTCATGTAACCGAAGCCCTACTGGAGCAGATACACGACATCAACCTGACCAGGTATATGCTCGGAGACCCTAGAAACGTCGGCTACGCATATGATTGGGGTAACGGAAGCTTCATAGCCGTCTTAAACTACGGAGATTTCCCAGCGGTTCTAGAACAGGGTTGGATAACGGCGGACTTCTGGGATGAACGCATGGAGATCTATATGCGAAACGGCTGGGTCAAGTTAACACTACCCCCGCCATTGCTGAGAAACGTGCCGGCGAAAGTCGAAGTATACAAAGCCGGCAAAGTCCAAAGGGAGGAACACCCGCATGGTATCTGGAAATGGTCCTTTGAGGCAGAAGCCGAACACTTTATAGATTGTGTAAGGAAAGACCTGACACCCATATCCGACGGCCACGACTCGTATAAAGACCTAGTCGTCGTCGAGGCGATATTGAAGTCCATGGGTGAGAGAAAACCCGTGAACCTACGGTTTTAAACCATGGCCTAGTTCCGTCAGCGGTCGACACCCCGTCATAGCCATGTTTTTAACGGTTTCTCAAGCCCGTATCTAGCATGGGGATCCACACGGTCATGGGGCCGGGTTCCCTGTTTGCCCACGCGTAGTAGGGTATAGCAGTGAATCTAGTAGGCTTGAGGTTCATCACACAGTCCTCGACGCGTAAGTAAAGCCTCCCCGTCCACACGCTCGTGTCGGCCGCCGAGCCGCCGCAATGAATCAAAACAACGCCGCCGAGTAAATCCGGCTTATACTCGACCTTGAAGGAGGAGTCCGGAGAAAGCATCAAATCCCATACGTCGTGGCCAGGGTTATCGGTTTGTTCTACACAGTAGACAAGGGGTCCCCGCTTCAACGCTACCCTACACCTGTTCTCCAAAACATGTGGGTGAGACTTTAAAACGTCAACACCCATCTCCATATCCACCGATATAACATCTCCCTCCTCCCATCTTCTTCTGAGCTCTAAATAGTGCGCAGGTTCTGGTTTACCGTTCACGGGCTTCCCGTTTAAAGCAACCACCGCGTCTCTACTCCACCCTGGAATACGTAGAAATATCGAAAACTCCGACAAGCCTTCAGGGTATACGGTTACCTCTACATGCCCGCTCCAGGGATAGTTTGTCTCCTGAACCAGCCTAACGTGTCGACCGTTCAACTCTATGAGCGCGTCGTTCGACGCATACAGGTGTACCCACACCCCCTCTCTCGAGGTGCTGTAGAAGTAGCCTGGAACCGATGCTATGAGCCTAGCTATATTTGGCGGACAACATGCGCATTCAAACCACCTTTGACGTCTGTGACGTCCTCTATCGGCTAAGGGGTTGATGTAGAAGTAGGATTTCCCGTCCAAACCTATGCCCGCTAGGGCTCCGTTGTAGAGAGATAACTCCATGACATCCGCATACTCCGCATCCCCGGTTGCTAAGAGCATACGCCAATTCCACATCACGTTAGCCACTGCGGCACAGGTTTCGGCGTAGGCGCGTCTATTCGGTAGCTCGTAGTTTTCCCCGAAAGCCTCCCCGACGTATCTAGAGCCCAACCCCCCGGTGACGTACATCTTACACCTGGTCATGTTAACCCATAGACGCTTCAAAGCCCTTAGGAGGGTTTCATCGCCGGTCTCCATGTACACGTCCGCGGCTCCACAGTTTAGATATATGCTTCTCACAGCATGACCTACTATCTCTTCGAGCTCCCTGAACGGTCTGTGGTCTATAAGCTCGACGCTACCTCCGACCAGCCCGCATCCACGGTTATCTATGAAAAACCTAGCTAGGTTGAGAAAAGCCTCCAAGTGTGTAACCCTATAAAGTTCGACAAGCGCCATCTCTATCTCAGGGTGTCCTGGGACGCCGAGCATCTTACCAGGACCGAACACACCGGTTATATGACGCGCAAACTTAACGGCTACGTCTAAAAACATCCTCTCGCCGGTGGCTCTATGATGCGCGATAGCCGCTTGGATCAGATGACCCGCGCAGTATAGTTCATGCATATCGCGTAGGTTAGTCCACCTCTCCGCTTTCCTCTCGAACACGAAGTACGTGTTCAGATATCCGTCGTCATCCTGAGCATCAGAAATCTCCTCTATCACGCTATTAACCATTTTCTCAATACGGCTATCACGGTTAAAGGCTAGGACGTAGGACGCGGCTTCGACCCACTTATAAACATCAGAGTCGTTGAAGAAGAACCCCTTAAAATCTGTTCTAACCTTACCGGCTGCCCTACGGAAGTTATCCAACCTACCGGTCTCCTCAAGCAACTCATACTGCGTAGGAAGCGTCACCTTTACGAGTGTCTTCACCCTAGGCGCCCAGAAATCGTCCTTAAGCTTAACCGACTCTATAGGTACGGGTTTGAGCCTAGAATATGGGCTTTGAGAACTATCCACCACAACACATCTGGCTTTCAACCAAAACACCCCCTTTCCGAACAACTTCTATACCTATACCACACACTAATTTTTAAGCCGCATCATAGCTTAGGCGCCGGCTACTCCAAGGAGCGTAAGAGAAACCATCCAAGACCATGACCGTCACCAAACCTCGAAGAGCGAGTTAAGCTTACCAAGTCGGTCTATGAAAGTACAGATACATCTATTAAGAAAGCGTAGGCAGTGGACCGGGAGGAATTTGAACCCAAGACGGATGGCGATATCGTCATAACCCCCCCATATCCCTTTATTTTTTGGAGCCTGTAATTATCTGTAGAAGCAGAGTAGCGTTAAAGCGATTTATTTTCCTTAAAAACTCTGAATTTTTAGAAAAGATATCGGCCTAATGGGCTTTAAGATATTTTAATATACGATGGGTTTCTCTCGATAGATGTGTAGACTTAAGCGATGATCTTGCTTAATTTCTCTAAAGCATTCTTCTCTTCTGGATTTATGAATTCTATTCCTTCCTTATGAGCTGCTTTGCATAGATCTTTATCTGAGCATACCAGAACGAGCCTTTCCTTCGCAGGCTCTAAAGCGTTTTTCAAGCTTACGGCACCGGCTAATTGTATGCAATCCGCCGAAGGTAAGGCGTGTTTAACAGCTAATGACGTCGCTGAGGCTACAAGCTCATCGTTCACGCTTATAATGGTGAACCTATCTAGAATATCTTTAAGAAAGCGTGAGACCGCTATGTTAAAGGCTTCCCTCGACAGCTCCCTCCTTCTACTTCGCCGAGAAGGCCACTATAAATTCAAGGACTGTCCAGAAGGATATGGCAAATACATGCCCCTTAAGCTCAGATATCCTATCTAAAACCTCTGACCCAAGCTCTTTACCTTTTAACGATCGCAGAGGTATCGAAGTAGAAGGTAGCCATTTAATGAGTCTCCCCTCTCCTAAGCCTGACGACTTCCTGGCTTAACGTCTCCTTCTCAGGTATTTCCTGTGCAAGTATCTCCCTAACCTCTTCTATCGGCTTAAGATAGGGCTCGTAGTCTCTGTAAAGCCTCCTCAAATAATCCCTAACCTTGTTAACCTTTGCCTGGTATAGGCTTATGGCGATCAAGTCTTCGACCTGCCTCTGAGTCGTCAGCTTAGCTTCAACATCCGTCATAGAGACCCTCACTTAATTACTTCCAGCACGATATAAATGTTTAAACTTAGGGAGACATAAAGCCTCTTCCGCTTAGGCAACTCACAGAGATAAGGAGGCATTGGAAGCATCTTTAAGAGAGCTTCGATCGTTAAAGTAGGCGGCTTATTCAGGCTAAGTGCCACGTTTGACCTTGAAGCCCTACATACGACATGCATGAAGGCGAAAGCCACCACGGCTCTTTTAGATGCACTCCCGGCCTGCGAGCTTATAGAAGCTAGTTTCGAATACGTATGTGACTTTGAAGGCGTCAGGATCTTCAGAAAGCGCAAGTAAAGAATGTACCGGGTTCGGGCAAAATGGACCGGGAGGGATTTGAACCCTCGGCCTCCCCCATGCCAAGGGGGCGATCATACCAGGCTGATCTACCGGCCCGTTCGTGTCGGAGTTACCCTGGATCCGTTTTTATTTAGAAGTGTGTTCGAGTTTTTAAATCTTTCACCTAGGGGGGTCTGTTAACTTATCGCCGGTACCTCAGCACTCGGAAGCTTTAAGCATTTAAAGCATTTATAATAATAATGAAGTTTATTTGCCTAGTAAGTGTGGCTAAAAGTGGTTAAGATGAATCTATATGGGTTTGAGGTTAAAGTGGTATTTTTGGTCAACGCAAACATAGTTTTGGCGTATGCCTGGCATTATGACGAGAAGAGGGCGTTAAATCATCTGAACAAAATTAAGAAATTTCACAATCTTAAAGGATACGTTAAAAAGTCAAACAAGTTAGAAGCATGGCTAAAAAAGAAAATAGAGGAGACAGTGATAGATGGTATGGAATTTGACTTACCAGAGTTCAACTATAAAAACAAATTAGTATACGAGAACATTATAAAAATATCAAAAGGTAAAACGGCGACTTACGCTCAAATAGCTAAAAAATCAAAAGTAAAATATACAGAATTGCTTGCGACTCTAATGAAAAACCCGTTTCAAGTTTTAATTCCATGTCATAGATTGTTAACAAACAAAGGAACACTTTTTGGCTTCTATCCATTAGGTAAAGAAGTAAAAAGAAAACTACTTGAACTGGAGGGGGTTAGATTAAAAAGGTAAAAGAAATATTCGCTAAGTCTATTTTAAACAAGCATAAGGAAAGGAATTCATGGTTTTTGGATTATTACTCTCTAGATCCCTACCAACTTTGTGAGTTTAATTACATTTACTGCTACATTCGTGAAGGTAAATATGGAGAAAGTGATGAAGCAGGGAGGAAAACTCGATAGTCCCTCCAACGATAAGTTGTCAGAATACCCTAGGTGCCTTATTCAGATGGGTGAGCCGAGTATCTTGCTCGTCAGGGTTCTTAAAGCCTTTTCCAAGCCTTCTCCTGTTAGCGCCGAGACCCCTATCACCGGTATTTCGTCGGGTATGCTTAGCTCCTCTCTCAGGTTTTCAGGTGTCAGGGCTCGAGGTTTGTCTTGTTTGTTAGCTAGGATAACCTTTGGGGTCTTCGAATCATGTAGCTTCTCGTAGATCTCCATGAACTCGGTCAGGGACTCTATGTCTGAGGAGTCGAGTATCAGTAGGAATCCGTCTATCTCCCCATACCGTAAGGTTTTCAGAACCTCTGACGAGAACGATTCGCATAGGATCACGTCGACCTCGACCTCTCCCAGACGCCACCTCTTAGACCCGAAGCGGTTCTGAAGGGTCTTCTTACCTGCACCCTTAGGCCCTGCAAGTATGACAGTCGGGATGTATGAAACCAATCCGACCTGGTTGTCTATACGGTATCTAACCCACCTACGGCTATGAACCACACCTTTGAGCTTGAGTATCCGTAGATAGAACCTCGGGAAAACATCCTCCTCCATCCTCATCTCTACGACACCGTCCATTATACCCTCGATGAGAGCGATGATCCTCCGGTCGAAACCCTGGCTGTTTAGGCTGTAGAAGCAGGAGGCTCCGAGGCTCTTAACCCTGTAGTTCAAGGTCTTCACGAACTCTATACAGGATCTTATGTCGCCCACGTTCAGGCTCAAGATAGACGTTAGGGAATCCATTATAATGCGCAGGTCTGTACCGGGGTTCAACCCCTTAATCGCGTTAGCCAGCTCTATGCTCAGGTTGTTTAGGTCGGCTAGGTTAGACGGTGTAGACTCCAGTATCCTAAACCGCTTGTCGTTTAGAAAATCGGCGATCTCGAACCCGAGACCCTCCATGACCCGGATGACCTCGTCCTCAGGCTCGTCAAGAGTTATATAAACCCCTGAGCCGCCCATCTTAAGACCTTCATAAAGTATCTGACAGCATAGTATGCTCTTACCGACACCCGGCGGTCCGAGGATCAATACGTTCGACGGCTTGGGGAAGCCGCCCATAGACAACCTATCGAGGAGCAAGACACCTGTTTTAAACCGGTCTACCATATTCATCCTCCTAGGTAACCGTGAAGGCTAGAGAGCCTTCCAGGGGATTTTAGGTCGAGGGTTGAAATAAACATAGCTTAAGACCCGCTATGGTTAAGAATTAGATAAATATTGATAAATCCCCCTCCCGGCAACCCCTTTTTTAGAGGTTTATGTATAGATTCAGAACAGGCATACCTACACTCGATAGGGCTTTAAACGGCGGTGTACCATGCAAGATCACCGTAGCCATCATAAACGACCCTGAGAGCGACGCGTCTACGTTCTGTCAACAGCTGTGTTGGCAGGGACTCATAGACGGAGAAATGTGCGTCTACACGACGTACGACAACCATCCAGACGTGGTTAGGGAGAACATGAAGCGGTTCGGCTGGGATGTCGAAAGGTATGAGAGGGAGGGTGCTTTCCTAATACTCGACTGCTTTACGGCGAGGGTGGGGGAAAGAAGCAGAGAACGCTACTGGCTTGAGAAGCCCTTCGACTTAAAAAACCTGATGAACATGGTTAGACGTATAGAGGCTTACACCCATCGGGTCAACAGGCCCACGAGGGTTTTCCTAGACTCCTTCTCCACGATCGCTTTAAACACTAATTTCCTAAACGTCGTCAGGTTTGTTCTTAAACTTCAAGGCCTAGCTAAAACAGGCACCTACGTCGGGTTCGGTGTAGTGCATAAAGGCATCCACGGCTCAGCTAACGAGCAGATCGTTAGACACGTATCAGAAGGCGTCATAGAGCTCTACAGCAGGGTCGAGAAGGGAGGGCTTAGACACTATATGCGCGTGGTTAAGATGGCTTTAACCAACTTCATGCCAATAGAGATACCCTACAGGATCACGGATAAAGGGATAAAGGCATTCAGGGTTAAACCCCTCTAGGCATACCTGTTCACGGCTACATAAGAAAGCTTTAACAGGGCGTCTCTAGCCATGCTCGGTTTTAGAAGCCGAAGATACCGTCTACCCTCCTCGGCCAGTTTGAGGCTTAGCTCTCTAGCGTAGACCACGGAGCCTAACCTATCGATTATACGTCTGACCCTCTCGACATCGCGCTTACGTAGGTTTTTAAACATGATTCCTTCCAGAAAGCGTCTCTCGTCCCCCGTGGCGTTCTTTAGAGCATGGATTAAGACGATGCTCTTCTTACCGGCTTTAAGGTCGAGGAAGATGGGCTTACCGATCTCCTCCTCTGAGCCGACTATGTCTAGAATATCGTCTTGAATCTGGTAAGCCATGCCGATCCTCTCTGCGAACAAGTATAGGGCTTGCACGCGGCTCTCAGATGCACCCGCGACTATAGCCCCAGCGGCCGCCGGGGCGGCTAGAAGGCTACCGGTCTTGAACCTTATCATCTCCAAGTAGTCTTCCACGGTCACGTCACTCCTCTTAGCCAACTCGAGGTCTAAAAGCTCACCCCACGCGGCGTTTTTAGCAGACTCCCTTATAAGCCTCAGAAGCCTGTAGAGCCTTTTAGGCGGCAAGTTCAGGTTCTCGTATTCGGCTAGGACGCCATATATCTCGAATAAGAACAGGTCTGAGAGAAGTATAGCCTCCCCCAGGCTGTAGAGCTTCCAGACCGAAGGCTTACCCCGTCTCTTAGGTGACCTATCTAGGACATCGTCCTGTATGAGCGCGGCTGTATGAGCGAGTTCATAAGCCACCGCCACAGGTATGGCGAGCTTAGGGTCACCGCCGACCGCTTCGCAGGATAGAACCGCGAGAAGCGGTCTTATACGCTTGCCACCGCCTCGGATAGCGTATCTAGACATTTCTCTCAACATAGGGAAATAGTCGCTGACCGCCCTATCGAGGTAGGAGTTTATGACACCTATATAATTGGTTATGTAAGGTTCTCTGAGAAACGACTCCATATCCATGGCTCCGAAAAATTTATTCTTCATCAAAACGATTTTTTCAACAAAATAATTTAAATTTTACCCTTTTTCGCCGAAAAAGCCATTTTTCTCAGATATTTTGTTTAAAAAGGCTTGAATTCGATGTTTTTATTTGGAGGGACCGAAGGTCTATAATTTTAGATGAACTCGTATAGATTCATAGATCTAACATAGACTTGTATAAAACCGTTTAAACCTACTTGCTCCATCCGATTATTTTAAACATCTGTACATCTATTTTGAGCTCGATGTTCTCAAGCCTGACGTTCAACGCCGTTTCCAGATACGCTTTAACCAGTTTAGACGGGAATACGGAGTGGAAGACTTTTATGAAGCCATCGCTGTCTAGGATGAACTCTCCTATACCGTTTTCAGACATGGCTTTTAACGCCAACTCCAGGTTCTCCTCAGGGGTTATACGGTAGTATAGGAAGAAGAGGGAGCGAAGTATCTCACCCATCTCACGGCCGATGGCTTCACGGTCTTCTTCGGAAAGCCTAGAGATGAGCAACTCCAAAACTCTTCTGGGAATAATGACCATCCTAACGGGTCCTACGTTGAAGACGCCCGGCTGCCATCTGTCGAGGGTATACTTCTTCCCAAACTTAACACACTTCTCCACAAACTCCTTAAGCGACCTTATACGTCCCTCTCTTATGAGGTCCTCTATATACTTCGCATCCTCCTCGTCCAGCTCTACAGACGTTACACGGCTCATGAGAGAACCCTTAATACCAGGATAACATCCTCTGCTACAGCCGTTTCTACATATGAACGATTAATTAGTTTAATTCACCAGATATCGGTTAAAACGCGGCTAAGGAAGACTCGTCTTTAAAGTTAGTTGACTACTTAAGGTAGATTGTAGCTTAGAGAAAATAGATCCCATAAGCAAGTCCAAGTTTAAACCTCTTCTAGCCGAGATCGGTATTACCGGCGCCGGGTTAACCCGGTTCGCCACCAGCTTTAAACGTTCAGCCAACTCGTCACCGTTCACAAGGTCGATCTTATTCAGAGCCACCACGACCCTCTCGTCTTCGACCCCCAGGCTTTCAAGAACTTCTAGACAAGTAGATAGCCTAAGCATCATTATAGGCTCCGGGTCTGAGCAGTCGACCACTAGAAGGACGAGGTCTGAAAACCTTATGTCGTTGAGCGTAAGCTCGAAGGCTTCGAGCATCTTAGGGTCTAGGTCATGCACGAAACCTATCGTGTCGACTATGAACAAATCTTTCCCAAGCCCCTTAAACCCGTTTATAAGGTAGTATTTACTCGATAGGGTCGTGAAGGGCTTAGGGCTTACGGGCTTATCCAAACCTGTCAAAGCGTTAAACAGCGTAGTCTTACCGCTACTATAGTACCCAGCTATGCAGACTATGGGAGAACCTAGCTTACGACGTTTAACTATCTGCTCTATCCTGAAACGTTTACGTCTCTCAAGCTTATCTCGAACCTTAGCCATCCTACGTCTCAGAGAGTTGACGACCGAGTGGTATATGTACTCGCCGCTCGACCTAAGCCAGGGATGCTCCCTACCGATGCGATACCGCATAGCAGCCCTCAGCTTCTCATACGGATACAGCTTCATAAGCCTCGCAAGCTCTATCTGAAGCTTAGAAAGCTCGTCTGAGCTAGCCTTTTCGAATATCTCGAGCGTAAGCTCATACCGGTCGAGAACCCTAACCCCCAAGGCTTTTTCGAGATTATACTTTTGCTTGCTCGTCAAGATGTTGTAGACCGCGAAGACGTCGACATCATTAGCCCTTACAAGCTCCTTTATCTCCTCTACCTTACCCCTGCCGAAGGCATAGTTCACGCTCTCCTTAAGCCTAACCTGAACCACCAGGCCACAGACCTTATACCCCGCGGCCTCGGCTAAGGCCCTAAATTCCCTTAGCTTAAGCAGGTATAGGCTATGGTCATGTGGGTTGGTCTTGACCATTCCCAGCAACGCTTTAGGCGATGAACCAGTCAAACCTGAAACCTACTACATGGCTTTGTCTATTAAAGTTTAAATTCAGAAGAACTCTTCATGTCCAAGTCTCTTGTAGAACAGTCTTTCGGCTCCTATGGTCGTCCAGGGTCCATGACCAGGATAGACCCTAAGCCCCTCGTCTAAAGCTAGAAGCCTTCGGATGCTTTCCACAAGCGCCTCATAAGAGCCCCCGGGCAGGTCGGTTCTACCGTAGCCCATTCTGAACAACGTGTCACCTGTGAATATCAAGCCGTCGCCGAGAAGAGATATGCTCCCAGGCGAATGCCCAGGTGTGTATAAGACCTTAAACTCTGAAGCACCTACTTTTAGAACCGAACCTTCGTTCACATATATGTCAGGCTCGACCGGTAAGCCTAGTTGCTCAGCCACCCATGTATCGGCTTCGTGAAGCACCACCTTAGAGCCCAAGGCGTTTTTAACCTCTCTATACGCTGAGTAGTGGTCCGGATGACCATGCGTTATAACGATCAAAGGAACCTTTAAACTACGTCTAAGCACCTCCCTAACTATCGTCATGGGTGAGCCGCCTGGGTCTATAACCAACGCTTCACCATATCCGCATTCTACGATGTAACAGTTTGTCCTAAGCCTTCCGACGACTAGACGCTTAACCCTCAACCCTAAGGTATGGATTTAGAGAGCACCAGTTTAAAAATAGAGCGGTAAAGTTCATAAGAGAGCGGTTTCCTTACTGAAAAACGCTAAGCCTAGATAGTTACTAGAGGAGGGACAATGCTACCGGGACCTAAGTCGAGGGTTAAGGCTGTCGCCTTGACCGCTATGACCGCGGCTGCCTACACGGTCGGAGTAGTAGCCTTAGCCCCGATATCGTTCTACATATACCAAGTCAGGGTCGCCGACGCCTTGCTCGCGCTCTCGACGATCCTAGGCTTACCCGTGATCGCGGGGACGGCCATAGGCTGTGCTCTAGCCAATCTGTACGGAGGCTATGGAATAGTAGATATCGTAGGTGGAAGCTTAGCGAACCTCATAGCGACAACCGTGGGGTTTCTCATAGCCAAAAGGAGGTTTAGAGGGTCGCTTATAGTAGCGCTCTTGGCAGAAACGCTTATAGTCTCGATAATAGTCGGCGGGTATCTGGCCGTTCTCTTTAACGTACCTCTGGAGGTGGGGTTTCTAAGCATCCTAGTTGGCTCGCTGATATCGATAAACCTGCTCGGGTATGGGCTGGTCAAAGTCTTAAAGAGGCTGGGCCACTACGGTTGAGCTCGTTTAAGCTTGGGAGGGGAAAACTTAATGGGGAGTAAAGGGCTCTTCTTACGTTAGGTTCAGGAGGTTTCAGGTTGAGCACTGGTGAGCGTATACCACCGGCTATACAGGAGCAGCTTGTCAGGCTTCAGCAGCTTCAGCAGACGCTCCAAGCCGTCGTGGCTCAGAAGCAGCAGGTCGAGATGGAGCTTATGGGGGTCGAGAGGGCGTTGGAGGAGCTTGAGAAGCTCGGAGACGACGCTGTCGTCTACAAGTCTGTCGGAAGTCTACTCATCAAGGCAGATAAAGAAACCCTAATCCAAGAGCTTAAAGACCAGAAGGAGCTTCTAAACGCCAGATTGACCATCCTCACGAAGCAGGAGAGCAGAGCCAGAGACAAGCTTCAAGAGGCTAGGACGAAGCTCCAGGAGAAGCTCAGAGGCGCTGGAATATAAGAGCCTAAGTTCATAGTAGAGGAATCCATATTTTTCCTCGGTAAAAAAGAATGAAGACTGGGTTATTTTAAGAGCCGATTCTCCTTGAGAATATCAGTGCGACCCCCATTATGACGAGAAATACTAGAACCCACCAGTATGAGACGGCAAAGCCGTAGAGCGCGGTTAACGGAGTTTCCTCATACGATTCGACTACTTCCCCGCCGACTGGAAGCGGCTTACCCACGACGACGATAGGGGTTCCTATCAGGTCTGTTAGAAAGAGCTCGCCCCAAACGATGTTTTTCTCAGTGTCTCGGCCGACGTTTCCAAGCTCTATCCAACGTATTCCATTCCAATAGTAGAGCGTTAAACTACTTTCAGAGACCTTAGCACGTATAACCTCGTCCTCCGTGTAGTAGACGGTTATCGTAGCCTTACCTCCGACGAAGCCGCTTGCAGAAACGTCTACATACTTCACCGGGATCAAGCCTGTATCCGTCTCGACATCGACGGTTGTCTGAGGAGGAGACTCGTACCTGGCCGTCGTTATGCCCCCGACATCGGAGCCGCCTCGCATCTTCAACAGCCAAGTGTAGAAAGCCCCTTCTACGGAGATTTTTACGTCGTTTTCAGCAGTTGTGTCCCATTCGAAAGACTGCTCGAGCGTCTCCTTGGTTTTAAACGAGCCGGCTAGGTGGTTTGCAGGGTTGTAATTGTAGGAATAGGAGCATGGAGCATCGACGTCGTACTCGATCTCGACAGGCTCTCCGATGTCGCCGTCGTACATCCCGGCGAACATGTCATAGGTATGAAGGTCGAAGTCCATGAAGTTATAGTTCCACTGGATCTCGCCGTTCTTGTATAGGATTATCTCGAACTCGTTCATGTAGACCGGGCTGTCGTCTTCCTTTGTCGGGGTATGCCAGTAGACGACGACCATATCCACGGGTGTAGTGAAGTGCTTCACCGCGTAGTAGCCGCAAGTCTCAGAGCATAGGTCGTCCATAGCCGCGAACAATGCATCAGCCATCGGATACTCTGTCAAAAAGTCGTCTATGGTTCCAGAGAAGGCTTCGGTAACCGGAGTCTCACCTGTTTCGACAAGCTCGACGTATCCGTTGGAGCATACTCTGATCATCGATATGGTCTTCCCGTTGTATGGGAAAGGCCAGGGTAGCCGGTAATCGAAATAGTCGTCGTCGGCGAAGTCGAAGAAGTCGGCGTATAACATATCTACCGCATACCACTCGAAAGGTATCTGCTCCACAGTCTGACACTTCACATCAGATACGACGGAGAACGATAGAACAATCAGCCCTAGGATTATGATAAGGCCTGTATATTTACGATCATACATCGCCGAAAGCCTCCAGAAACATCAAACGCCGATCGTTCCCTACGATGTCGCTATCTTATGGTGTATATACGGTAGCCGTGACGTTCAGACTTACTTGAGGGATCGTATATTCGTCGTATACTCCAGTCACCAACAAGAGCCTGTTTATCTTTATAACCGGGTAGTAGACCTCCCAGTCTTCGCTTCCTCCGGTAAAGACTATGGTCACATTAAATTTGTTATAGTCGTATATCTGCAGTCCGACTCCGATGCCGCAGTCAGGGGGCATACGCTTAACCACGACCTGAACGTCGGGAGTTCCGAAATACTCAAGATTACCCATCATCAGAAACGCCAATCCTTCCATATCGCCGTCACCACTACTATCAAACATTCCTCCGAATATCATGAGCAGGTCGAACATCGAAGGAGCAGCAATTCCTTGGAAAAGTGGTTTAGTTTCGAGCACGAAGGTCAGGTTTAAAGCCACAACCTCGTCTGCTGGGACTGTGATCACGTCGAGGTGTTTATGCTCGATTTGTATGTAGCTCATTCCGATTTCGTCGCCAGAAAATTCTGAAAGGTCGCTGACCAACGGTATCACTCGGACTAAGGTTGTGTTTTCCTTACGCATATCGGATCCTGTCGAGAACGTGGGTTGAAGCAGTAGGAATGCATATGTAGAGGCGGACGCGATTATAGCGACCAATACATAGGATAATATCTGTCTAACCAGCTTTTTCATGCCAATTTCTCTGGCATCATGATATTTAAGCTTAACCGATATGCCCTAAGCCGGGTTCTGCCGTGGGAGCCGGTGGAAAAAATTAAAGAGACCTCAGTTTTTAATGTCTATGTTTAATAGACGGGCTGCGGTATCGGGTCGGGGATGGCTAAGGCTATAGAGGTTAGGGACCTGTCGTATAGATATGAGAGGTCTGAGAGAGACGTTCTATTAGATGTGAATTTAGAGGTCGAGAAAGGCGAGTTCGTACTACTCACCGGGGCGAGCGGATGCGGTAAGACGACGCTCTGCAGATGCTTCAACGGCCTTATACCGCACTTCTACGGCGGAGACCTTAGAGGCGAAGTCTGCGTGGCGGGTTTAAGCGTTAAGGATACTCCCATCCATAAGCTCGCCCTCAAGGTCGGGTTCGTCTTCCAAAACCCCGACAGCCAACTCTTCTCCCTAACCGTGGAGAGGGACGTAGCCTTTGGTCTCGAAAACCTAGGCATAGACCGGGATGAGATGAGGCTTAGGGTGGACTGGGCGCTGAAGACCGTCGGGATGGAAAAGTATAGGTACGCGGCGCCCTACGAGCTTTCTGGAGGCCAGAGACAGAGGGTTGCCATAGCCGCGGTATTGGCTATGAGACCCGAGATCATAGTCCTAGACGAGCCGACGGCGTATCTAGACCCTAAAACCGCTTTGAAGATCTTCCAACTGCTCGACGGGTTGAACAAGAGGATGGGGTTGACCGTGGTCCTCGTCGAGCATAGACTTGACCTCGTTTCGAGATACGCATCTAGACTGATAATCATGAATAAGGGACGCATAATCTTAGATGGAAAGCCCTCGACACTTTTCCACGATGAGCTTGAAGAGTATGGGATAAACGTTCCCCGGCTTGTGAGGTTCTTCAGGAAACTCGAAGAGATAGGTTATGAGTTTGGGGAATTACCGCTTACCACGGATGAGGCAGCTGAGATCATCAGGAGGATCATGGCTTGATAGAGGTTAAAGACGTCTACTATACTTATCCGAACGGGTTTACAGCTCTGAGAGGTGTGAACCTCACTATACGTAAGGGCGAGTGTGTAGCCATAATGGGCGAGAACGGAGCGGGTAAGACGACGCTCGTGAAACACTTCAACGGTCTTCTGAAACCCACCAGAGGAACCGTTATAGTAGACGGAGTTGAGACCAAGGATGCTTCTGTAGCGCAGCTCTCTAGGAAGGTGGGGTTGGTATTCCAAAACCCAGACCACCAGTTTTTCAGCGAAACGGTGGAGGAAGAGGTCGCGTTCGCCTTGAGAAACTTCGGATTCCCAGAGGACGAGGTCGAGCGTAGGGTTGAAAAGGTTTTGAAGAGGATGGGGCTTCTAGGGTATAGGAAGAGCTCGCCTTTCAGCCTGAGCGGCGGTGAGAAGAAGAGGCTTGCCATAGCTTCGATCGTAGTCTTCGAGCCGGAATACCTGGTTCTAGACGAGCCGACGATAGGTCAGGACTACATACAGAAGGTCGAGATAAGGAGGGTTATAGACTCCTACCTCGAAACCGGTAGAACCGTAGTGATCGTAACCCACGACCTAGAATTCGTCGTAGACCTGAGACCGAGAGTCGTTTTGATGAGTAGGGGAAGGATCATAGCCGATGGAAAAGCCGAGGAGATCCTATCGGATTCTAAACTCATGGACGATGCATCGCTACTCCTACCTCAGATGACCGAACTCGCATACAAACTCGGAAACCCGAAGATCCCTAGGACGATCTTAGACGAGAACGACATGCTGGAGGTCGTTAAGCCTTTGCTTAAACATAGAGGAGGGTGGAGAAGTTGATGCGGGTTTTCGAGGGTTTAAGGTTTAGGAGGATACCGAGCCCGGTTCACGAGTTGGACCCAAGGTCTAAGGCTGTCTACGTAGCCGTCGTGAGCATTCTATCCATCGTGTACTCAGACCCGTTGGTCTTAACGGTTTTGCTGATCATACAGATACCGCTTGTATATGCGGCTAAAGTCGTGAGGTTTTGGCTGAACTCCCTGAGGGGCTCGACGTTTCTAGCAGTCTTCATATTCGCCGTAAACCTCCTGACGAGCTACCTGTACATGGGTGGCTTCACCTTAGAGGGGCTCCTAACGGCGACTGCGATGACCCTCAGGTTCATCCTCCTCATGGGGGTCTTTTCGCTGTTCTTCCTGACAACTACACCTGAAGACCTAAGCTTGGCTCTAGAGAAGCTGAGGATACCGTATGACATATGCTTCGCCTTCACGGCAGCCATGAGGTTTGTCCCAGACATCGCGTTGGAGGCGCAGTCTATAATGGATGCCCAGAAGTCTAGGGGGCTCGAACTCGAGAGGGGAGGGTTCATCGAGAGGATCCGCAAGACTCTTCCGATACTCGTACCTCTGTTTATAAGGAGCTTCCAGAGAAGCCTAGAGCTCGCTGAGGCTATGGAGTCTAGAGCCTACGGGGCTATAGAGAAGAGAACCAGCCTATACGAGCTGAAGATGTCTAAGAACGACTACGTGTTCATGATCTTATCGATAATCCTTCTGACCGCTACGTTACTGATTAAACCTCCTTAAACATAGCCCTAGATTTGGATATAAACCTAAGTGAGGCATGAAAGAGCCTATAGGAATGCTCAAAAAAGTACAGTAAACATTTTTAAGTATCTAATGGAAATTTATTTTAATTCTGCATAAGAGGTGGGTTTATGAGAGCTAGCAGAAGTCTAAAGGCGATCTCCACCGGTTTAGCGCTCATAGCGATAGTAGTCGTAGCTATCATAGCAGGTGTAGCCGGCTACTATGCCGGACAATCAGCCGCTGCCGAAGCCGCATCAGCTGCCTATCAGGAGGGTTACGACGCAGGGTATCAAGCAGGTCTGGCAGACGGACGGCAACAGGCGCTTCAAGAGGTTTCACCGGTTTTACCCTCGGAGATCAAGATAGGGTGCATAATGTCTCTAACTGGGTTCTTAGGTCCTATGGGAGAGAACATAGTTAAGGGTGTCGAATTAGCGGTTAACGAGGTCAATGCGAGAGGCGGGATAGCCGGTAGGAAGATCAAGCTCATAGTCGAAGACGACGGCACAGATCCCACGAAGGGTCTAGAGGCCTTGAAGAAGCTTGTGGAGGTGGACGGTTGCCAGGTCGTGATAGGGCCTATGGCTAGCGGGGTCTTAAGGGCTCTGGGCAACTACACGAACGAGCATAAGGTCGTTCTGATATCACCGACCGCTACGGCACCCTACATAACTACCGAGTTTCCAGACGACTACGTCTTCAGAACGGTCGGTAGCGACACTCTCCAGGGTAAGGCCCTTGGGGAGATACTAGTCGATAGAGGGGCTTCGAAGGTCGTTATCCTCGTTATAGATAACGCATACGGTGTCGGTATAATGGAGGAGGCCATGAAGGTTCTGAACGATAGGGTCGTTAAGACCATCAGATACGACCCCTCTAAGCTAGACTTTACCACGGAGCTTCAGACGATCAAGGACCTTAACCCGGATGCTGTGCTCTACGTCGGCTACTATGAAGACGGTAAGATCATGTTCAAACAGGCGCTTGAGATGGGGTTGGATAATATACTTTGGGTTTGCGCCGAAGGCGTCTACGGAGACCCGATGTTCGAGGAGCCGGCGGCGGCTAAGTTCATGGAGAAGGCTTGCATAGGCACTAGGCCTTCCGCCCCGGTAGGGCTTACCAGCTATGAACTGTTCAGGAAGAAGTTTAAAGAAGCATATGGCGAGGAGCCTCCCATGTACTCTGACACGGCCTATGACGCTACGATGATGGCTATCCTGGCCATAGCTAAGGCTGGAGAGTATGACGGACCTAAGATACGTGAGGCGTTGATCGATATAAGCCAGACGTTCATGGGCGCCACCGGGTATAAGCTGTTCGACGAGAACGGAGACCAGCTATACCAGGTCTACGAGATATGGGATGTGGTCGAGGAAGACGGTAAATACAAGTTCGTAGGTACAGGGTATTGGCCTTAATCATCTATTTTTTCCTTTTCTCCCCCTACAGGTGGTGGATGGTGATAAACTGGCTTCAGGTCTTGATGAACTCCCTCGTTTGGGGTTGCATGTATCTTCTGGCCACCGTAGGTCTATCCTTAACTTATGGTCTATCCCGTTTCCCTAACTTCGCCCATGCCGAATACATTACTTTCGGAGCCTATATGGCTTACATGTTTTTCAGCATACTAGGGTTAGACCTCTACCTATCTGTAGGGTTAGCCGTTTTATCATCTGCTCTCCTAGGCGGGTTAAGTTATATTCTCCTCTTTAAACCGCTTAAGTCTAGGGGGGCGTCTCTGATACATCTCATGGTAGCGTCCATAGGGCTGGGTCTCCTCATAAGACATACGCTCATGCAGGTATTCGGGGGAGGTATTCTATCGTTCAAAATGATATGGTCCTGTATATTCATAGGTCCGGTTGTTACGACGCCTCTCCTTCTAACGGCCATAGTGACCGCGTTCATCGTAGCGATTCTGCTCCACATACTCCTCATGAAGACAAAGCTGGGTAAAGCCATAAGAGCTACGGCGGATAACCCAGAATTAGCCGCAGCTTCGGGAATAGACATGGATAGAGTAAGCTTGTTCACTTGGCTTCTAGGAGCCGCCCTAGCAGGGTTTTCAGGAGTGTTTCTAGCCATGCGTAGTAGCCTAGTCCCCCTGCTCGGCTGGAAGGTGCTTCTCCAAGCCTTCGCGATAACCCTGCTAGGCGGTATAGGAAGCTTCTACGGCACCCTAGCTGCATCCTTCATACTGAGCTTATCTGAAAACTTGGGGGTTGTAGCACTGACATGGCTAGGTCTATCGGCGGACTACCGCTCAGCCGTGGCTTTCATAGTACTTGTTTCAACCCTGATAGTCAAGCCGGAGGGATTGATATCGACCGTTAAAAGGAGGGCTTGAGATGCCGGACCCCTTGATGTATGCACTCGACGCCGTGGCGTATGCGGGTATATTCGGGATGCTATCCCTTAGCCTTAACTTGGAATACGGGTATACGAACCTCGCAAACTTTGGGAAGGTCGCTTTCTTCATGGTCGGCGCCTACGTGGCGGCGGTTATGGCTAGGATGAAGTATCCGTTCGCCGTGTACGCCCTAGTGGCCTCCCTAGTAGCGGGGTTTATCGGGCTTTTGACCTCTCTCCCAGCTCTGAGACTTAGAGAGGATTTCCTAGCCATAACCATGATCGCCTTGGGGGAGGTTATGAAGCTCATAGTTAAGAACGAGGAATGGCTTGCAGGAGGGGTTTGGGGATTATCTGGGATACCCCCTGCGGTGGTCGTTCAAGGTTTATCGTTCAGGGAGAGGCTTCTGGTCCAGATAGCCCTGATATATGGATGCCTCGTGGCGTGCTACGTCGTATGCGAACTCATAGCTAAGTCTCCCTACGGTAGGGTTTTGAAGACGATAAGGGAAGACGAGCTTCTAGCCGCAGCCTATGGTAAAAACGTTTTCAGATATAAAGCCTGCACCTTTGCCTTAGGCTCGGCGGTCTCAGGGCTCGCGGGAGCCTTGTTCGCACAATATATAGGCACCGTAAGCCCGTATATGTTCGAGCCCACCGTGACGTTTTCGGTTTGGATGATGGTCATCCTGGGAGGGCCGGCTAACAACACCGGCGCGGTCTTAGGGGCATTCCTCGTCGAAGGATTCCACCGGTCGTCAAGGCTCCTTAAAGACTATATAGGGCTTCCTCTGGACCCGATAAACCTCCAAGTTATGCTTACGGCGCTTTTGGTTATCACGGTCGTATTCTACAGACCACAGGGCATGTTGAAGGAGAGGATCACTCCTCTAGATAGGGGCTTACTCAAGAAGCTCAAACCCATGTACAGGAGGGTTAAGACGTGGGTTCGATCCTGAACACCGACAACCTAGTTAAAAGGTTCGGCGGCTTAACAGCCGTAGATAAGGTTACGTTAAACGTAGAGGAGGAGAGCATCGTAGGTCTCATAGGGCCTAACGGAAGCGGAAAGACCACATTATTCAACGTTCTAACAGGCGTATACCGGCCGGATGCTGGGAAGATCTTCTTCCGTAGGGAGCGGATAGACGGGCTTCAGCCTCACCAAGTCTATATTAAAGGATTGGTTAGAACGTTTCAGACGCCTAAGATCATCCAGAAGATGACTGTTCTGGATAACGTCATGCTGGCCGTGAGGAACCCCGGGGAAAGCCTTCTAGCAGCGCTGTTTAGACGAAGAAGATGGATGGGGTTTGAGAACAGGCTTAGGGAGAGGGCCCTAGAGATCTTGAGGTTTTTAGGTCTCGATAAACATGCGTACACACCCGCTAGTGAACTATCTGGAGGTCAGATGAAGCTTCTGGAGATAGCTAGAGCGCTTATATCCGAGCCTAAGATGATGCTTTTAGACGAGCCTACGGCGGGGGTTAACCCTGTGCTGGCGTATACGATATTCGACCGGGTCGAGGAGCTTAGGAAGAGGTTTGGGATAACATTCTTCATAATAGAGCATAGGATAGAGCTTCTGATGAAGTATGTAGATAAGGTCTACGTCATGCATCAAGGTAAACTTATAGCCGAGGGAGGACCTAACGATGTCATGAATAACCCTGACGTAGTTAAGGTGTACCTGGGGTCGGTGTGATGGTTCTAGAGGTTTTAAACCTAGTCGCGGGATATTGGAAGATTCCAGTAGTGGAGGACATCTCGATAAGAGTCGATAAGGGGGAGATAGTCGCGCTTCTAGGACCTAACGGAAGCGGGAAATCAACCATTCTTAAGAGCATAATGGGTTTTGCAAAGGTGTTCAAGGGTAGGATCATCTACAACGGCTTAGACGTGACAGGGGTTCCGGCTAACAGACTCGTCAGGATGGGTATCGGCTACGTCCCCCAGGTGTCCAACATCTTCGGAAGCCTAACGGTTAAGGAGAACCTCGAAATAGGTGCGTATCTCAGGAAGGAGAAGGTGGAAGACGATGTAGAAGAGGTGTTGGAGTTCTTCCCTGAGCTTAAAGGTATGTTGAGACGTAGAGCCGATAGCTTAAGCGGGGGGGAGAGACAACTTCTAGCTTTAGCTAGGGCGCTTATGGGTAAGCCGAGGCTCTTACTGTTGGATGAGCCCACGGCAAGTCTTTCGCCTAAAACCGCTTTAAACGTGTTTTCCAAGATAGTCGAGATAAGGGATGAGGGCATACCCATACTGATGGCTGAGCAGAACGTGCTTAAAACACTCGAGGTCTCAGATAAGGCATATATACTCGTGTCTGGTAAGTGCATAGCCTCAGGCTCCTCCGAGGAGATCCTTAAAGACGAGGACCTGGGTAAACTCTACCTTGGCCTAAAGTAGAGTAGGGATGAGTGTTAAACCTAAATCTCCGTCGCTACGTATATGGTACCAGATGAGAGTCGTAGCCGACGAGAGGGAACGATCATCCAGCGTCCCCACGCTACTAGAGGACATGGGGGTTCGAGTTGTATACGATGTCCTAGAGACCGGAGACTATCTGCTCTCCAATAGGGTTGCTGTGGAGAGGAAGACCGTGCCAGACCTCGTGGCCTCCATATTTGATGGACGGCTTTTCAAACAAGTTAAGGTCTTGAAGCAGGTCTACGAGAAGCCTATACTACTCATCGAAGGCGACCTAACGAGCGTCGAGAGACTCACGAACAGACCTAGGGCTATCATAGGGGCGTTAACGGCGATAGCCATAGGGTTTGAGATGCCGGTCTTATACGCAGGTGATAAACGACAAACGGCGGAGTACATATACACGATAGCATCTAGGCTTCATAAACGAGGCGAATCCAGACAGCCGATAACACCGCCTAAGGCGGGTAGGGTTTTCGACGAGAGAATTAGGGTGCTCATAACCCTACCCGGTGTAGGACCTACCCTAGCCGAGAGACTTCTCAAAAGATTTAGAAGCCTCAGAAACGTGTTCAACGCCTCCATAACCGAGCTGATGAAAGTCAAAGGCCTAAGCAGAGACAAAGCCGAAACCATCTACACGTTCATAAACAGCAGATATGCGGAGCCTGAAAAGGCGGGTAGACAGACGAGACTCGATTAGACCGAGGTAAACCTTAATAAATTCCTGGCTAAACCTAGGATCTTGGGCGGCTGTGGTCTAGTCTGGTAGGATTGGGGCCCCCCAAGCCCCAGGTCGCGGGTTCAAATCCCGCCAGCCGCATCGGCTTTTCAAGCATCCATCTCCATCCTTTATGAACAACCTAGTTTTATTTAGGCTATCTATGCTCTGAGCTTAGGCATTCTTCTAGCTCTTCTTTGATGACCCGCTCTACATCTTCGACTGTCCAACCTTCCACATATAAAGAAGACCGAGGGTTAAGTTTAATTCATCAAACGCATTAACTGTTCTCGTCTGATGGTTCTATGAGCTTGAAGCCCATTCAGCCTCTTAAGCATATAATAGTAAAGCCCCTGGCTTCTGAGAGCCTTGGCGTTAGGTCTATGTGTCTCTACGTAGAGACCAAAGACGTCAAGGCGGTCCTAGACCCCGGTGTCTCGTTGGGTCCTAGGTTCAGGAGGCTTCCGCATCCACGGGAGTATAAGGCGTTAGAGGAGGCTAGGAGGAGGATAAGACACTACGCGTCTAAGGCGTATGTGGTGACTGTTTCGCATTATCACTATGACCATATAACTCCACCGTTCGAGTCGGACTGGGTCTGGACGTGGAGCAACCGTGAGGAATGCGCAGCCATATACAGCGGCAAGCTCATGCTCGTCAAAAACATAAAGCGTAAGATAAACCTCAGCCAGAGACAGAGAGGATGGATACTTCAAAAATTCACCAGAGAAATCGCCGAGAGGATAGAGGTTTGCGACGGGAAAACCTTCGAGTTTGGAGACACAGTCTTCAGGTTTTCCGAGCCCGTACCTCATGGTGAGGAAGGCTCCGCCTTAGGGTGGGTTCTAATGGTCACGGTTGAAAGCCGCGGTGAGAAGCTGCTTTACTGCTCAGATGTCCAAGGCCCCATGTCGAGCAAGACGCTTGAACTCATACTCGCCGAAAAACCCGACATGATCGTAGTGGGAGGACCGCCGTTATACTTAGCAGGGTTTAGAGTACGGAAGGAGAGTATAGAGAGGGGGTTGGAAAACTTAGCCAAGCTCGTTTCCGAGACCCGTGTAACGGTGGTGGATCACCATCTACTTAGAGACCGAGGCTGGAGAGATGCTGCTAGACACGCCTTCTCAGAGGCTGCTAGACACGGTAATATGCTGTACACAGCCGCCGGATTCTTAGGATTAGAGGAGAACCTTCTAGAAGCCTACAGGGCTGAACTCTACGAGAAGGAGCCTCCCTCTAGGGAGTTCATCCGATGGACTAGGCTTCCGGCTGATAAAAGAAGAAGGGTTGAACCCCCTATCTGAGGGTTAACAATCGACTTGCTTCACGAGTTTCTCTATCTGTCTTCTACAAAGGTAGAGGTCTATCGGACTGTAGCCCGAGTATATCTCTATGACCAAAGGAATTCGACGGGGCTTCACCATAGCGAGCAGAGGTTTGAATTCTAAATCGCCTAAACCGATTATGAGGTTTTTAAACCGCAAGTCTTTGGTTATATCGTTCATGTGGATCACTAGGATGTAATCTAAAAGCTTGGATGCATAGGAGGATACGTCGAAATCTACGGTAGCGGCCGCCGCGACGTCTAGGCAGAAACCGAGCCTCGGCGAGCCTACCTTATGCAACACATAGTCGATGTCCTCGGGCTTTCTCAGAATCTTAATCGACCCTACCTCGCCGTTCTCCAGAGCAAGTTTAACGTCATAGCAGCTACACTCGTCTATGAGTTTTTTACAGCAACAGGCGACCGTATCCATTGAAATACCCTTTTTAAAAGAGGCAGGTGTAACGCTAACTATGGGGCATTTGAAAGACTCCGCCTCGGCTACGACCTTACGGACCCTTGTGATGGACTTCTTAAGCCTCTCCTCATCGTCCACGTAGAGAGAACCCGCCTCGAAGGAAACGACTTGCATAAGCCCCTTATCGACCCATTGCTTAAGCTCCTTCAGATAATCCGTTTTAAGACGACCTATCTTAACCACTCCGTCTTTGAAACAGTAGGATTCGTCGATTATTCTGAAAAACTCGACATCGAGATATCTGAAGCCGAGGTTGTAGATGTCTTTCAACCAGCTATTGAACGGTGACTTAGCATTATGGGTTGAGGCGGCTATGATGGTTTTAACCATGAATGCACCATCTCCTAGACCCCAGACTAGCATTAAAATAAAAGGCAGATGCTCCTAAATAGGTTAACGTTCTCTCGCACGGAAAGAGAAAAGTCTTAAGCTGAAATCCCGGTAAGATCTCGCTTAGGGTGCTCGGTTTGATCATAGACGTACACACCCATCTCGGCTCGGTGAGGTCTTATTCACCGGTTTTAAAAGGGGTGATCACGGTTTCTAAGGACGACTTGAAGGAGTACATGAATGCAGTAGGTGTAGACTACGCCGTCCTTCTATCTACCCCTGAGCTTAGGCCCGACATAGGTGAAAACATCTACGACGCGTGGAAAGTTCTAGACGCTTGTAGAGGAGAGCATAATCTCATACCGTTCTGCTCGATAAACCCGACGGTCGAAGATGCCCTAGAAACGGTCGAAAGGCTCTATGAGGAGGGGGCTAGAGGATTCGGTGAGCATAAGGTCCGGCTTAGAGTCGACCACCCGTCTTCGAAAGCCATATATGAGCTGTGCGGAAGGTTAGGTATGCCTGTTTTACTCCATATAGACCGCGAGCATAACATGGATATACATGCCTTCATAGAAGTCGCCAAGACCCATTCGAACACCGTGTTCATAGCTCATGGACCTGGCTGGTGGAGGGAGATATCGGCTAACCCGCCCCCAGACGTCGACTATCCAAAAGGCCCCGTGAAACCTGGAGGACTAGTCGAAAAAACCCTTAAGGAGCTGCCTAACGTCTACGCAGATATATCGGCTACATCCGGGTTGAACGCGTTGTCTAGAGACCTAGGATACTCGAGGAGGTTTTTGAGAGAATGCCGGGATAAAATTCTCTACGGGACGGACTTCCCATGTATATGCGACTATGGAGACCAGTATGGACCTAACAGGAGACATCTGAAGCTCCTCAGAAAGCTTGAGCTTGAAGAGGAGGTCTACGAGGCGATAATCTATAAGAACGCCGAGAGGATCTTGAAGCTCTAGGAAAAAATAATAGGGGTTAGCCGCTGTAAAGAATTATCCTCTTGAGGTAATCCAGTATTCTAGCTTGGTCTCCCATAGCCCTGATTTCCTCAAACTCCTCCTTAGACGCGTATATCGTCAGAGCCTTCTTGTAGAGGTTTGCGAAAAGCTCCTTTGAGAGCCTAAGAGCCTCGACCGGATTCATCCTATATGAGAACTGGTCCAGTACAAACCAGCCTTTAAAACCTGTATTCAACGCCGCGTATAGGAAGTCTATGAACATCCATAGGTCTCCTGTACCGACGACACGGTCCTCGTCGTTGCTGTGGGTCTTAGCCGTGTTCACGTGAAACGTAATTATCGGCACTCCGAACTTCTTAGCAGCGTAGACGGTGAAAGCAGGTTCCACTGCATACATGACCTCATGCCCATAGTCTATCGTGATCCCCATAACCTTGGAGCCGAGCTCCTCGTTGACGGCCTTAGCCAGCAACATGGCAAAATGTGAGGTCGGGACTATCATGTTACCCTCCTTAGGCTCCTTAAGCTTAGCCTCGATCGCGAAGGCTAGGCCGAGTTTCCTAGCTCGCCCGGCTAGGGTCAGACAGGCCTCGTAGAGCCATTCAAGCCTCTTGCCGTAGTCGACCTCGAGACTGTAGTCCCATCCGTCTTGGCCAGGCCATAGGGAAGCCGCATCTGCTCCGAGCTCTTTCGCTAACTCCAACCCGTCTAGGAGAACGTTTAAAGCCTCCTTTCTAAGCTGCTCGTCTGGGTTCGTTACGCTTCCGAGTTTCCATTTGGATATACCGGATATATCTAAAGCAAGACCGGCTGGTTTTAAACCCAGCTCCGCCATGTATTCCTTAACTTCTCCGACAAGCCCCCAGTCTACTTCGTAGCTCGAATTCATAAGTTGGGTGTTTAGCAGGGTCGCGCCTTTTATACCGGCTTTGTGGATACGCTTCAGCCTAGACTTCAAGTCCACGGGTAGACCTGGGAAGTATCCACTAGTGTTAAACCTGTCTGAGAAGTCTCCTGCAGCCCAGGTTCCAGCCCCGAACTTGACGTCGAACTCTTCGAAAAACTCGTCGATTACAGAGCCTTCTATGAAGCCCTTAAACCTAGAGAGTTTTTCGGAAATATCGTTCATAATCGACCGTTAAGATATCTGGTTTAAACGAATATAAGCGTGAATGGTCAGATCTTTCAAACGTTAAAAGGGAGGCCTGCGTAATGGGCGTGGAAATGGTCGATATAACCGGTAAAAACGAGGTGTATCGGGAAGCCGTGGCAGAGGGGTTTATCAGGCTCAGACCTGAGACCGTATCGGCCATGGTAGAGGGTAGGGTTCCGAAGGGCGATGTATCGACCGCCGCTCAGTTAGCTGCCATAAATGCCGTTAAAAAAACCCCGGAGCTTATCCTTTTGGCCCATCCTATACCTGTGACATCGGTCGACGTGAAGATCGAGCCTCTAGAAGAATCGGTAAAGGTTACCGTGACCGTTAGAGCTACCGCGAAAACCGGGGTGGAGCTGGAGGCGCTTACAGGGGTTATGGCTGCTCTGCTCACGATATTCGACATGTGTAAACAGCTTGAAAAAGATGAAGGGGGGCAGTATCCGTCGACTGTCATCACGGATATAAGGGTCATTAGAAAGGTTAAGGCTACTACTAGGTAGCCGCTATGGTTTAACCAAGATCTTCAAAGCGTTAGGAAGCTCACGTTTTAACGCCTTTTCAAGGCTGTCTAACCCTATCACGTGGCTTATGAGAGGCTTGACATCTACAGCTCCGGATGCTAACAGGTTCAGCGCATTATCCATCTCGTAGGGGTTTATGAAGCTACCGATTATCGTGAGTTCGCGTTTGTACAAGTCGTAGGGTTTGATCTTCCACAGGTCTTTCTCAGACGCCACGCCGAAGACCAGTAGACGGCCTCCAGGCTCTAGACAGCTAAGCGCCAGATCTAGCGGAGCCGAGCCCCCGGCCGCATCTATCGCGGCTTCAACCCCCTTACCGCTGAGGAACTGCCTAACTCTTTCAGAGAGCCGTTCTTCAGACGGGTTAACCGTTAGGTCGGCTCCGAGTTCTGACGCGAGTTTAAGCCGTTTCTCGTTTACCTCGGCCACTACGACCTTACCGGCTCCGCATCTCTTAGCGAGCTGTAGGTGGATGAGACCTATCGGACCCGCCCCGATTATCAGGACGTCGTCTCCAGGCTGGATAGATAATCTTGTGAAACCATGTACACAACATGAGACCGGTTCGGCGAAGGCCGCCTCTTCGAGGCTTAAACCTTTGGGAACCTTATACAACTGCGACACCGGAGCTACGACGTATTCTGCAAAGCCTCCACTGGTCGTGACGCCTATCGCCTCGAGGTTCGGACATAGGTTACGTCTGCCTCTTCGACAGTAGCGGCATACTCCGCACGTTATGTTCGGGTCTACGGTCACTTTATCTTCAGGCTCTATATTAGATACGGCTTCGCCGACCTCGACCACGACCCCTGAGAGCTCGTGTCCAGGTATGAGTGGAAGCCGCGCCCAGGGCATAGCACCCTCGTATATGTGTATGTCGGTGCCGCATACCCCGCATGCGTGAACCTTCACCAGGGCTTCGCCAGGTTTAACCGATGGGACATCTACATCGACTATGTCTAAGCTGTAAGGTCTTCTGATCAGAGCTGCTTTCAAACAGGGTCTACCTCCATTTAACCGATACAGGGTTTCCTTTTTATAACGGCTTCGGAGTCTAATCGCCGACTCGCGTGGGTAAACTCTTTAAACATCTTTACGTATCTTCCTATAGCTAGGTTTGGAGGTTGTAACGGAATGCCGATCATAGGGGTTGTGAGCAGGGTTTCAGGACCTGTCGTAGTGGCCAAGGACGTTTTAGGGGCTAAGATGTATGAGCTGGTTAGGGTCGGCGAGGAGAAGCTCATAGGCGAGATCATAAGGGTCGAAGGAGATAGGGCGGTGATACAGGTTTACGAGGAAACCGCCGGTTTAAAGCCGGGGGAACCTGTTCTATGCACGGGAGAGCCGCTGTCGGTCGAGCTAGGGCCGGGTCTCATAGGTCAGATATACGATGGGATTCAGAGACCTCTGCCGGACGTGGAAGCCCTCATAGGACCGTTTCTTAAAAGGGGATACGCGATCCCGGCTTTAGATAGGCGTAAAAAGTGGTGTTTCAAACCTACCGTTAAGTCTGGTATACGGGTGTCGGAGAACGACGTGATAGGTATAGTGTCTGAAACCAGCATGGTCGACCATCGGGTTATGGTACCCCCAGGTGTCAGGGGCGAGCTTACCTACATAGCTGCGGAAGGCGACTACACGGTGGAGGATACGATAGCCGTAGTAGAACGGGAGGGAGAGAAGTACGAGGTTAAACTCATGCATAGGTGGCCGGTTAGACGGGCTAGACCATACGTTAGGAAGCTCCCACCTGAAACACCCCTCATAACCGGTCAGAGGGTTATAGACGTGTTCTTCCCGATGGCTAAGGGAGGAGCCGCAGCGATACCAGGAGGCTTCGGAACAGGTAAGACTATCATGCAGCACCAGCTTGCTCAGTGGGCAGACGCCGACATAGTGATCTATGTCGGGTGCGGTGAGAGAGGTAACGAGATGGCTGAGGTGTTAGAGAGGTTCCCCAAGCTTAAGGATCCGAGGACCGGTAAACCTCTTATGGATAGGACCATCCTAGTGGCTAACGTTTCGAACATGCCCATAGCGGCTAGGGAGGCTAGCGTGTACACTGGGATGACGATGGCTGAGTATTTCAGGGATATGGGCTACGACGTCGCGTTGATGGCTGACTCGACCAGCAGGTGGGCTGAGGCTCTTAGGGAGATATCCGGTAGACTGGGTGAGATGCCTGGCGAGGAGGGGTATCCGGCTTACCTAGCGAGTAGGCTTGCAGAGTTCTACGAAAGGGCCGGTAGGGTCGAGTGCTTGGGGTCTCCGCATAGGATAGGGTCTATTTCGGTCGTCGGGGCCGTATCTCCTCCTGGGGGCGACTTTTCAGAGCCTGTTACGGTGAACACCCTCAGGATAGTCAAGGTCTTCTGGGCTTTAGACAGCGACCTAGCTCAGCGTAGACACTTCCCGGCGATAAACTGGCTTAGGAGCTATTCGCTGTATCTTGACGACTTGAGCAGTTGGTTTAGGAAGCGTGTGGACCCAGAGTGGGATGAGCTTAGAGCCGAGGCCATGTATATCCTACAGCGGGAGGAGGAGCTTAGAGAGATAGTCCAGCTTGTTGGCCCAGACGCCTTGTCAGACGCTCAGAGGGTATACCTGGAGATAGCTAGGATGATACGGGAGGACTTTCTGATGCAGCACGCCTACCACCCGGTCGACACATACTGCCC
>LUCB01000004.1 GCA_001593865.1 Candidatus Bathyarchaeota archaeon B24 | reverse complement strand
TCTTGATATCGACTACGAACGGTCTGAGACGCTTAGAATCCACAAGCCCCTTAAGCCTCTTGTAGACCGGCCAGAACCTCCTGTTGAAGCCAACCTGATAGATTAAACCCGCTTTCTCCACGGCTTTAACGAGCTTCTCAGCCTCCTCGAGGCTTATGGCGGGAGGTTTCTCAGAGAACACGTGCTTACCCGACTTCAAAGTAGCTATGGCTTGGACGACGTGGAACTTAGGCGGAGAAGCTATGTAGACGGCTTCGACCTCAGGGTCTTTGAAAAGCCTCTCAGGAGACTCATAGAACTTCGGGATACCGTATTTTTTCGCAAAGGACAGCCCTTTAGGCTTGACTACGTCCGCCAGCGCCACGACCTCGGCCTTGGGATTCTCCTTGAGACAACGGACATGCATGTGAGAAGCCCAACCTGAACCCACGATCCCGATCTTCACGACCATACGGATTCGATAGATCATTATAGGTTATAGCTCATAAGGTTTCTCTAGAAAACGTGAAATTCTTCTCGTAGCAAGAGAAGGAAGGGAGTTAACAAGCTTAAGCTTAGGAGTCTTACTTGAGATTTTCCTCGAACCATTCGACCGTGTGGTTTATGACCTTCCACTGAAGCTCCCAGCGGCTGAACGTGTGGTCTGCACCCTCGACCATGAAGAGGCTCTTAGGCTCTCCAGCCGTTTTATACAGTCTCTCGGCGTGGCTAGGCGGAACCACTTGGTCTTCGGTTCCGTGGACTATCAGAAGCGGCCGAGGCGAAATCTTCGAGACGGCCGATAAGACAGCGTGCTTCATAGAGTATGCCTCTGATACGAAGCCGTAACCTACACGGTAGCCAGACGGAAGGTCTAGGTAACCCCTAGACGCGACCTCCTCAAGCTCCACACCGCCGAGGACCCCTTTAGCCACTTCTGAAAGGTCTGCAGGCGCGCTCCATGCAGCCACAGCCCTGATCCTATCGTCCTGAGAAGCCGTCAGTATGGCGACCACCCCTCCTAGGCTTAAACCAACCACACCGACCCTACCCTTCTCAACCTCATCGAGGTTTTCAACCCAAGTTATGGCGGCTTTCAAGTCGCTAACCTCCCCCGAAACGGTCATCGACTGAAACAACCCCTCGCTCTCGCCAGACCCTCTGAAGTCGAAACGCAATGCTAAGAAGCCATGCCTACAGAACGTCCTAGCCGCGTGGACGAAGAGCCGGTGAGCCTCGATCCGGTGACCTGTAAAGCCGTGACAGAAGACCACGATCGGCGCAGGCGTCTCATCAGGAACATGAAGCATACCGACAAGCCGTTCCCCTTCGTTCACGAAAAATACAGGCTTCTCCTCCAACGTTCCAACACCTTCAGAAGCCTAATAGACATATGCAGATAAAAGCTTCTTCCTTCAAAGCGCCGTTAGGTCTACTACCTCTCTTTTTTAATATAATGTAGTCATCTCTTAAACCGACCTCGGAGAAGCTCTTCCAACGGCTTGTCTTGGGGTGGGAGAAAATTTAAACCGTATAGCTGCGGCTTATCCGATCTAGAGACCTATGGGTAGGGTTTTAGGTGCGGGTATAATCGGCTGCGGAGGTATAGCTACGGCTCATGCCGAGGCCTATAGGAGGGCCAGCAGGGCCCGGCTCGTAGCGGTCTGCGATATAAGACGCGAGAGGGCTGTAGCCATGGCCGAGAGGTTCGGCGTCCCACGTTATTATACCAGCTTAGAAGAGTTTCTACGAGATCCTGAGCTCGAGGTTGTTAGCATATGCACGCCTCACCATCTTCACGCTTCGCAGACGGTAGCGGCGGCCGAGGCAGGTAAACACGTTCTATGCGAGAAGCCTATGGCCATAAGTCTGAGACAAGCCGATGAGATGATAGCGGCCTGTAGAGACAACGGTGTAAAGCTCGGTATAGTGTTTCAGCTCCGGTTCAACCCGCTTTACCGGAGGATCAAGGAGGCTTCAGACAGCGGAGGATTCGGTATACCTGTCCTAGCCGAAGCGATGGTGAAGTGGTATAGGGAGGAGGCTAGATACTATTTCCGAGATGAGGTGGCTAAGTCGTGGAGGGGGAAGCGGGCCACCGAGGGAGGCGGGGCGTTGATAAACCAGGCGATCCACACGATAGACTTGCTGCAGTGGATCATGGGGCCCGTGGATTTTCTGTATGGAATATGCGACACTAGGACGCATCACATAGAGGTCGAGGACTTAGCGGTCTCGATCCTCAGGTTTAGAAGCGGGGCGTTAGGCTACATCGTCGGAAGTGTCTCCATAAAGCCTCAGGAAACATGTCTGAACATATACGGCTCTGAGGGGGCGGTATGCGTAAGAGATGGGAGGATAACGGTCTGGACGGTCAAAGACGTGAAACCTCCGAGCGAGGAGGAGATGAAGACCAGCCTTACAGGGCATAACGCTGTGGTCGAAGACTTCCTCTCAGCCATAGTCGAGGATAGGGAACCCATGGTAACCGGTGAGGAAGGACGTAAGTCTCTGGAGATCGTGCTGGCGATCTACAGGGCTAGTATGGAGGAGGAGAAGGTCGTGTTTCCGCTGGCCGAGTAGACGAGGTTGAAAGGTGTTCTTCCTTGGTTTTAGCCGGTAAAATTTTCAGGCTTGTGGAGGACCTACCGTTATCGAGGATAGCTGAGAAGCTTAGGGGATACAGGGTCGAGGATGAGTTCGAGGAGGAGCCGTATAGGATTAAGCTGATAACGGAGGTCTTGGACTTAGCCGTGGGCTTCAACAGTTTGAGAGGGGTCTTAGCGTGGGATACCCTGCGTTTCACATACCATAGGGGTAACAGGATACCTGTCCCGAGAACCCTATACGTGACCTTTGCTTTCTTCAAGACAGCCGGCGGGACGTTTCTCTTGGCGGTTGAGAGGAAGAGCATCGCTAACAGGGTTGCAAACCTGTTCAGCCAGCTACTCTTCATCTCCAAGGGATACATAGTTAACGTCTCTATAAGCCCTGAGAAGATGAGGGAGTATCATGAGAAAAACCCAGAGAGCACCAAGGTCATATTTTTTGACAACCTACCCGTGCCGAACCTCGATAAGCTATCGCTATATGGGCCTGACCTTAGGCAGACAGACCTATATAGTCATTACCTGACGATGGGAAGCATCTGGTACCTGGTTACGGTGGCTAGAAGCTACGGGGTTACGATCGGGCTTACCAGAGACGGTGTCGTGGTGGCGTTCAGCAACATGGATAAAACAGACTTCATAAACATGGTCGCATCAGAGATCTTGCCCCTAGTAGGTTGACGATGGAGGATAACTTTAATATAGAGCCTGGTTAAAACCTGTGATCTCGGTGGGGGCCGTAGTCTAGCCAGGCATGACGACAAGCCCAGCCGGTTAAGGCTGGGTTCGTTAAGGGCTCCAGATGCCGGAGAGCGACCAGGGTAAGACCCTAAACAGGGGATGATGAGGGTTCTGGAGCGCTAGGTGAAACCCGTCGGTCGCCGGTTCGAATCCGGCCGGCCCCACCACCTTCTAACGGGCTAAAGTCGTTAAGTTACTCGGCTGTTTCTTCTATGTCAAAACGTCTATACCAGACTTCTCGTATCAGAAGGTCTCTCACCGCGGACCTTATGGCTTCGGCTCTATTCGGGTAGTATCCGGCCTTAACGAGAACATCTAGGTCTCTAAGGTAGGTTTCAGGTAGGTGAACCGACACAAGCTTCATCATAGCATCCTCCCTTTAAGCCACCTATAGATAGCACATGTTTAGAAATAGCTATTGGTATTACGTGGATAATACATCGTCCACGGAGGTATTTAAACGGCTGAGGAAGAAATGCCAGGTAGTTTGAAAATCGTGTTTAAACAGTATGCTCTTTATGCCGGTTGTTTTAGAACGCCGGGGTCTAACTTGACAACAGCGTGGTGGCTAGGAGGAAGTTTCTATAGGCTTTCACAACTCTGACGTTTAACCTTTTACCTAAAAGATCTTCATGTGTCCGGAGGACTATCGGTTTATAAGAAAAGTTCCGGGCTATCCAGCTCCTAGGCTTCAGACCAGGCTCCTCGACCAAGACTTCTCCTACCCAGCCGACCCAGCTGAGGTTACGCTTATAGGATATCTCGGAGCATAGAGCGTTTAAACGTTTAACCCTCTCCTTGACGAGCTTAACCGGTAGGGGCTTAAGCTTGTAGGCTTCTGTTCCAGGTCTAGCTCCGAACTTCGAAACGTTGACGTGGTCCGGCTCCACACGCGCTATGAAGGCTAATGTCTCCTCGAAGTCTTCTTCAGACTCTGTTGGATAGCCGACTATAATGTCCGTCATAAGGGTTAGGTTTGGGTATTTGGCTCTGAACCTCCGCATGACTTCCTCAGCCTCGGACGACGTATATCCTCTACGCATATCCCTAAGCACCTTGTCGCTTCCAGATTGGACAGGAATATGGGCGAACTTAAAGATCCTCTCATCGGAGTACATGTCGAGAAGCCTGTCTAGAAACCTAGATAGATACGATGGATTCATCATCCCGACTCTAACCATGAAGTCCCCTTCGATGCTCAGGACCTTCTCGAGCAGCTCTGCTAAGTCAGACCCTATGTCGAAGCCGTAGCATCCGTTATCCTGAGACGTCAGCCATATCTCTTTACAGCCCTGTCTTAGAGCCCTACGGACCTCCTCGACCACCATGTCGGGCGGATAGCTCCTAAGCCTCCCCCTAGCCAGTTTAACCTGGCAGAAGCTGCAGTTTCCTAGGCATCCTTGGGCTATCGGGACGATGCCGACGGGGTATTTAAGCCTGAACCTGGGCTTACAGAGCTTAACCTCATCAGGTTCGGTAAGCTTGATGAATCGTTTACCCTTGACCGCTGCTTCCACAGCTTCTTCAATCCTCGTAACTGCTCTCGCTCCTAGGAGGGAGGCTTTAGGGTTTATACGCTCTATTATAGCCCTACCCGTAAGAGGCATACAGCCTGCGACTATAAGCGGTTTACCAAGGCTTGAGAGTACGGTTATCCGATGAATCATCCTGTGCTCAGTAGGCGTTTTAACCGTACAAGTCACTAGGATGTTTACGTCAGAGAGCTCCGGGTCGTTTACTACCTCATGGCCTCTACTCCTGAGTAGGCCTAGCATTATCTCGGCGTCGGCTACGTTAGCGCTACAGCCGTAGACTTCGAGGTATACTCTAACCACCACGCATCCCTAGAAGATTCCAAGCTCATGGTCTCTAATAAACTTCGAACCGTTTTACAATATGAAGTGGAACAAGCCTCTAGACGCTTCTTGTTTTGGTCACTGCATAGGCTTGAAACCCTTATTAGTTAAAAGCTACTTGAACCCATCTTAAGCGAGGAGTGTGTAGAGGTATGAGAAGACGTATCCCGACATTTTACATGATAGTGTTGCTAGCCCTGACTCTTACGACTGCTTCGAGCTTAAACGCTGTAAGATGCCAGGCTCCATACGTCAAGCCTACCGTTCTCAGACCAGGTAACGTCAGCGGTGTGGTGGTGCTTAAGATCTATCCCGACGACTCCGTGGGCTTAACCGGGACGTTCGAGGCTAATTTAGAGAAACCTAGATGGAATGTAAGCATTCCCAGGATTTGTATAAACATGACTAGTAGGCCGGTCGGTGGAAAAGTCGAACAGAGAGCCAGCGGCTTCGTGGAGATGCCTGAAATCCCCGACCCTAAGGTCGAGGAGGCTTTGGAGAAGATGGTGTTGGATATCGTGGCTAAGGGAAGTGGAAACGAGAACGAGACGAAGTGGCATGTAAACGCAAACTTCAGCCTACCTGAGACCATAGAGGTAAGCGTCGAGCTGAGCTCTTACGGGAACGTAGTCGAGAAATACTCGGATATCAACATCACCTTAGAGGTCACCCTGTACTATGAGGCTTTGAACATGACGAAGTCGGATGTCAGGGATATAGTCGTGGCCTGGCCCATCCTGAGAGGTCTTATAGAGGCTGCTGTGATTCAAGCCTCAGATGAGCTGATAGACCTGAGCATAAAGCTTGAAGACTACACCATAGGACCAGACTCCGCGACCTTACTCTTCGAAGCTAGGGTATCAGGAAATCTGGTAGAGGGGCTTAGGAGGTTTATTGAGAAGTCTATAACCCCTTCGACCCCGGTCACCCCACCGGCTCCGATGCCTGAAATACCGAAGGAGGCTAGGGAGGTCTTGGAGGCTATGTTGAGCCTATTAGAGACTAGATACGCTTGGGTTGAAGACGCCGAGTTCAACATGACCTGGGATAGGGAGGATGGGGCGTTCGTTTTTGAAGGCTATACGGTCTACGGCGGAGACCTAGGGAAACAGTACAAGATGGTATGGACGACTCTTCTCAGAGCTCAGTTGACGTTTATGGCTGGGAAGGGTAGGGAGGATGTTCAGAAGCTGGCTCTAGAGGTATATGACCTTGTAACCAACAGCGAGTTCGACGTCGATGAGTTAACCGTATCGATGGATGTAAACCTGGATGAAGGATACGCGATGCTTAATCTCTCAGGTTTGAAGATAAAGCCTAAGTCTATACCGGACTTCTTAAGCGTCGTAAGCCTTGCGTCAGAGGTTATGCCCTCGAATCGGCTTACGCTTGTGGTTCAAGGTAGTTCAGATGCCAAGGAGATGGTCGAGGTCGAGATACCCTTAGCGGCTGAGGAGTACATAGCCGAGCCGGTTGCCGTAGGGGGGAGGTATAGGATAGAGTGGAGGTTCAAGAAGCTGGGTGCCATAGATAGGCTTAAGCTGATAAAGAAGCCTAACACTATAGGCATCATAGACTTCAACTACATAGAAGTTAAGAAAACTGTTGATGGAGCTGAGTACGTCGTCGAGATCTTCACGAACTCAAGCTTGGTGGAGATGCCGACGTTTGCAGACGATAGGCTGGAGATCACAGTTTCAGGCGTCGAAGGTACTTTAGGTGCGTTAAACGCATCCATCCCCAAGACCTTGGTCAACGGTGTAATAGTGATCCTGGTGGACGGTGAACTCGTCAAGCCGAGTGTGAAGCTTATGGGGGAGAGCTACGTCGTATACGCGACGTACAGCCACAGTCTTAGGAAGCTGGAGATCGTATGGTCACCGCCTGATATCGAGATAACGGTCGATAGAAGGGAGGTCGACGTAGGCGGAGAAGTAGAGGTTTCAGGAATCCTCAGAGTGTTGGGTAATCCTATGGCCGGGGAAAAGGTGAACATAGTCGTAGACGGTGTTAGATTGGCCGAGACCGTGACCGACGAGGAGGGGAGGTTCTCGGCGAGGCTGAAGCTTGAAAAAGAGGGAGAATTCACCGTGAAAGCGGTCTACGATTTCGTAGACCAGAGCTTCGAGAGCGAGGGTGTCATGGTTAAAGTGGTCTTAGCCTGGTATCAGAACCCTGTGATACTCGGAGGCATGGCGGCAGCCATAGTAGTGGCGATAGCCGTGATCGTGATACTGAGCAGGAGACGAAGTTTCTAGACCCCAATCACCCTTCTTCATACTTTTTAGGACCGCCGTTTAACGCTCTAGCTCGAACCTTCTCTTGTAAACCGGCGGTTCAGCTATGAACTGTATGAGCATATCCATGCTCCTACCTATACCCATGAAGTCTCTGGCCTCCACAAGCTCTATCGCGTTTTGAAGCTTCACAGAAGACTCAGAGTATATGGTGTATAACAGCTCCCCCTCCTCCACGTGCTCCCCTATCTTCTTATTAAGCAGTATACCAGCTCCCTTATCCTTAGGCGCGCCCGCCGCCCTAGCCACCTCTACGAGCCTGCCGTTGTCGATCCATAAAACCCGTCCCCGACGCTTAGCCCTAACCTCATAGGTCTTATCCCCGATAGGTATGTCATCCGGCTTGACATCTGGGTCTCCACCCTGAGCCGCGATTATCTCTCTAAACTTCTTCTCAGACTTACCCGAACGTATCAACCGAAGCGCCGTCTCCGCATCGCCTACACCAGCCATTTTGAAGAGCACACCCGCTATGTTAGCGGCTTTACTGACCAAGTCCACAGCCCTATTAGAGCCCATGAGGGTTTCAAGAGCCTCTCTAGCCTCCAACGCGGGGCCCACGGCATATCCTACAGGCTGCTCCCCGTAGGTTACGGCGCACCCGGTCTGTATACCCAGCCTCCTACCGAGTTCTATAAAGTCTTTAGCCAGAGCGTTGGCTTCACCTATCGTCTTAACCTTGGTTCCCCTACCGGTCGGTATGTCTATAACAAGCATCTTAGCGTTGACGGCTTTCTTCTTACTCATTATACTCGGCAACAGAAGCGGGTCGATCGCCAACGGATACTCGATCTGTACGAATATGTCGTCGGCCGGGGATAGATGTAGCGCACCTCCCCAGACTAGACAGCCACCGGTCTTCAAGACGACAGACCTGATCTCATCTAGGTCGAGCGACACAGGCATAAGCACTTCAGCTCTATCGGCCGTACCGGCGGCGCTCGTTATCGCCCTAGAACTCGTCTTAGGGATCGTTAAACCCGCCGCGGCTACGGTGGGTACGGCTACCAAGCTGGTCTTATCGCCCGGTACACCCCCGATGCTATGTTTATCCACGACCAATATATCGCCTAGGTCCAAAGTTTCTCCTACTTCAACCATAGCTATGCTCAGATTCGTAGCCTCGTCTAGGTCGAGACCGAACGTGTGCAACGCCGTCACGAAGGCTGATATCTCGACCTCGCTCAGGTTACCCTCGACCACATCTTTGACTATCTCGTAGATCTCGCTGTAGGTGAGCTTCTTACCCTTGAGCTTCTCCCTTATGAAGAATATGCTTCTAGGAGGCTCAGACAGCCTAACGTCGACAACGGATCCATCCTCAAGGTTTAACCTGGAAGCCACCTCCTCATATACACCTACTACGCCCTTCTCGATCACCTTGGAGGTTGTGTTGACGATAGCCGTGCGCTCGTGACCGTTAGCCCTAAGCCTAACCCGGCCTAAAGCCCTAACACCTAAATCGTCTGCATCATCCTTATTCAAGAGAACTATAGGCTTACCGCCAGCCTCGATGTACAGCCTCTTAACCTTCAAAAGCAGAACGCTTCACCTCCCTCATTTCGATCGTTTGGACAAGATATAAGCTAATCGCAGCAATATCTAGGTCGGCGGAAGCCTTTTTTCCCCTCGTTCCAAATACATGATCGGGTAGCGATGGGACTGGAGGAGTTTCTAAACGCCTTGAAAAAGGCGACCGATAAACTCGTTACTTCCGGTTTTAGAGAAGCTTTAATAGTTCACCACGATGAGGCAGACGGTGTATGCTCAGCGGCTATAGCAGCTAAGTCGCTTAAAAGAGCCGGGTTCGGCTTCAAAACTATATGCCTAGATAAGCTGTATCCCGAGGTTTTGAAAGGCATATACTCCCTTGGAGCCGGGCTATATGTGTTTACAGACATAGGCTCCGCCCATGTAAAACTGGTAGAAAAAGAAGCACCTGAAGGCTCTTTAACCATCATGTTAGACCATCACGACACCGCCGAGTCTAAGCGACCTGACGTGTTAAACCTGAACCCTGAGCTTTGGGGGCTATCCGGTGAAAGAGATGCCTCTGCGTCGACAGTCGCATACCTCTTTGCTAAAGCCCTAAGCCCAGATAACGTTGACCTATCGTCTTTAGCCGTTATAGGCGCCGCTGAGATACCCGGCCCATTCACAGGGTTGAACATGCTCGCCTTGAAAGATGCGTTGGAAAACGGGGTAGTCGAGCCTAGGGGTAAGGCAGGCTACAGGGTTCTGAACATCGGTAAGCCGCTCTCCTATAAACGATACTCGACTTTGCTCTCGGTTCTAGCCTCGGTAGGCTATTACAGGGGTGGACCGTTCAGAGCGTTAAAAGCATGTATGAAGGGGTTTGAAGACCGTGATTACGAAGAGGCTTCTAGGCTTGAGGAGGAAAGGAGGAAAGCCAACGCTATGCTTCTTGCGAGACTTAGAAGGGGAGGGCTGAAGAGGATGAAGGCCATCCAGTGGTTCTCAGACGGCGGTGTGTATCGGGGTATGGGGACCAAGGTCATAGGAAGCTTCTGCAGCTATCTACGGTATCAGCGGTTCATAGACCAGGATAAGTACATCGTAGGCTACATGGACGTGTTACCCGAGATACCGGGCTATGGCAGACTTAGTAAGGAATATGTCAAGCTTTCTACGAGAGCCCCTAGACCGCTGACTCAGGATATCTTAAACGGTCGAAAACCCCCGTTGTCCAAGATACTTCCTGAGGCCTGTTCGAGACACGGAGGATTCGCGGATGGACACGCGGTAGCGGCCTCGGGGGTCGTCGAGAAGAATAAGGTCATGGAGCTTCTTAAAACCTTAGACGAGCTAGCTAAGTCTTAGCGCTAGGTTTCCCTGGGTTGTTAAGCCATTCGAGTCTAGGAGGTAGGCCCATGAACGATAAGCCCTCTAAGACCTCTCGGAACATCCAGTAGGGGTCTTCCCGGCTCAGTATTAAAACCCGGCCCTCTTTAAGACAGTTGAAGTGTTTACGGTCTCTCGTCACGAGTATCGCTCTTTTAGACTCGACTATGCGCCTGACCTCAGTATCGTCAACATCGACCGGGCAGATGTCTCTTAGATGGTAGACGTTCGGATATCCTAGGACCATGAGATACGCTTTCATGTAGTAGGGCATCATGGCGTCGAGGATTATCATGGGCTTCTCCATTTCTCTTATTAAGAAGTAAATTAAGAGGTTCCTAGATAAACTTTATACACATTTTTATATAAAAAAGTCTATTAATCTGTATTTAGCGAGACGACGACTCCAGCGGCCCAGCTTCGGATTTAGCCGTCAGCTTAGGTGCACCGAACTGTGTCTCATAGAGTTTAGCGTATAGTCCTCCTCTGCGTAGAAGCCGGTCATGGGTTCCCTCCTCGACTATCTTACCATGGTCCAAGACTATGATCCTATCTGCGAGTTTAACTGTGGAGAGCCTATGCGCGATTATTATACATGTCCTTCCGGTGATGAGCTTCATCATAGCGTCTTGAAGCATAGCCTCCGTGTATGGGTCTAGGCTACTAGTGGCTTCGTCGAGGATCAGGATCTTAGGGTTCTTAAGCATCGCCCTTGCGAAGCTTATCAGTTGCCTCTGTCCCATAGACAGGTTCTCGCCACCCGGGCTTATAACGGTCTCGTAGCCGTCTGGGAGATTTTCGATGAGTTTCTCAAGACCTAGACTTGCGACTACTCTCTTAACATCCTCGTCCGAGGCGTCTGGAAAACCTATCCTTATGTTTTCTAAAACCGTGTCGTTGAACAGTATGGGCTCCTGAGGCACCAGAGCCACCTGACGCTTTAGAGAACCGAGCTTGAACTCTCTGATATCGTGGCCGTCTATGAGTATACGTCCCTTCTGAGGGTCATACAGCCTCATGAGCAGGTTTGCGAGTGTGGTTTTACCGGCGCCGGTAGGTCCGACGACCGCTAGGATTTCACCCGGTCTCACCTTGAGGTTTAAGTTTTCGAATACGGGGTTTGAGCCGTAGCTGAAATAAACGTTTTCGACCGTTATCTCGCCCTTCTCTATCTCCAGCTCCTTAGCGTAGCTTTCGTCCTTGACCGACGGCTGAGTCTGGAGGAAGCTGTAGACCCTTTCAGCCGCCGCAAGAGCCGACTGAAGCGTGTTGTAGAAGGTCGTAAGCATTATCACCGGTCTGAAGAACATCTGCACATAGCCGTAGAAGGCTATGAGCGTGCCTATCGTCAGCTGCCGAGAAGCCACAAGCATCCCTCCGTAGCCGATCAGTATAGCGGCTACGAGCGCGTTGATCGCGTCCAAGGAGGGACGGACAAGCGAAAATATGAGCGTTGCTCTAACGTTCGCAGCCATCGTCTCACGGCTTACGCTTTCGAAGGAGCTGAAGTCTATGTTTTTACGCTTCGTGAACGCCTGAGCGACCCTGGCACCGGCCACGCTTTGTTCGACGCTGCTCGTGAGCTTACTTATCTTAACCCGCGTCTCCCTGTATGCGCTACGGGTTTTACGTGCGAAGAAATAGGTAACCACTACCATGAGCGGTAAAACCGATAACACAGCTAGGCTTAACGTAAGATGCATGCTCAGCATTATCGAAAGCGCACCGACTATGGTGGACGCGTTTATCAACAGGTCTATGGCGCCAGAGGTGACTATCTCACCTATGGCGTTTATATCGTTGGTTATCAACGATATCATTCTACCGGCCGGTCTTCCGGTTATGTATTGTATATCGATTTCCATCAGGTGTTTGAAGGCACGCGTCCTGAGACCATAGAGGAGCCGCTGGTTGAGGTATGCCGATAAGTATCGCCTAGAGGCCCCTATCCCCCACTGGGCTACGGCAGCCAAGGCCAGTAGGACTGCGTAGAATGTTAGAGAACCCATGTTGGCGCCCATTATCCCCTCGTCTACGATAAGCTTGCTGAGGTAGGGGGTTACCATGCTTAGACCTATGGAGCCTATAGCCACTAGCAACATGGCTACGAGCCCGAGCTTCATCGGAGCCAATAGTTTTGCAAACCACTTGAGAAGTATCGTGGTAGGAACCTTAACAGGCTTCTCATCCGAGACCCTTTCGGCATAATGTCTGAAGTACCATCCCATAGCTTACACCTCCTCCGAGCCTAGAAACTGAGCTCTGTATAGCTTCGCATACAGCCCGTTTTTAGCCATAAGTTCTTCGTGAGTGCCTTCCTCTACGACACGTCCATCGTCGAGAACTATTATACGGTCCGCAAGCTTAAGCGTCGACAACCTCTGGGTTATTATGAAAACCGTTCTATCCTTGATGAGCTCTCTCAACGCCTCGTAGATCTCCCTCTCTGTTTCAGAGTCTACGCTGGACGTAGAGTCGTCGAGTATGAGGATCTTAGGGTTTATAAGAAGCGCCCTGGCTATGGCTAGCCTCTGTCTCTGACCACCGGATAACGTCACACCCCGTTCACCCACGACCGTGTCATAACCCTTTGGAAGGCTCATTATAAAGTCGTGAATACGAGCGGCCTTAGCGGCTCTCTCGACCTCCTCCATGGTCGCGTTAGGCTTGCCGTATGCTATGTTCTCCCGTATGGTCGTCGGAAATATGAACACGTCCTGGTGAACTATACCTATCTGCCTACGCAGGGAGTCTAGCTTAACATCCCGGATATCATAGCCGTCTATGAGTATGCGACCCCTCTGGGGGTCGTAAAACCTAGGTATCAGTTTTATAAGCGTGCTCTTACCCGAGCCTGTAGCCCCGATTATAGCGACCTTCTCACCAGGCTTAACCTCAAAGCTCACACCTTTGAGTATGGGCTTGTCGGGCTCGTAGCCGAAAACCACGTCTTCGAACACAACATGCCCCTTAACCGGGGGAAGCTCGACCGCGTCAGGCTTCTCCTTGACCTCTGGCTCGGTATCTAAGACTTCGAATATCTTGTTCGCCGATACGTTGGCTCTCTGGTAACGAGCCATCGTGAAACCGAACATCATTATAGGCCAGACAAGGTACCCCAGGTACATGGTAAAGGCCACTAGGTCGCCGACCCTGAAACCGCCTTCTATAACCTTCAACCCTCCGTACCAGTATATGAGGGTAGAGACTAGGCTTATGACGAGGTTCAGGAGGGGCCAGGTTTGAGCACTAAGCTTTGCCGACAACATCTCGAGCTCGTAGACCCGACGGTTTCTGTAGTCGAAGCGTTTAAACATCCAGCTCTCAGCACCCAAGGCTTTGAGAACCCTGAAACCTGAAACCGCCTCAGCAACCGCTGTGTTCAGCTTGCTGACCTCAGTCCACCTACGTTCGAATATAGGGCGGACAAGCTTCACGAATATCAGGGATACTAAGGCTATGACCGGCACGGTTATCGAGAGCGTCATGAAAGTCAGCGGAATATTCATGGAAAATAGCATGACAGATGTTAGGGTAAGCATGAAAGCCGCGCTCAACAGACGTGGTATGCTGAACCCTATGAAGGAGCCTACAGTATCCATGTCGCTGGTTAGCCGGGTTATTATCTGACCTATGTCGACCCTGTCGAAGAAGCTGTAGGAAAGCTCCTGAAGCCGCTTGTAGAGTTCAAGCCTCATATGGTGTATTATCTTCTGTGATGTCAAACTCGACAGGTAGTTTCTGAAGAAGAACAGTATGCCGCTGACGACCGTTAAACCCACTATGGACAACGCATACAGCCATATCTCAGACGTCGAACCCTCGACGACCTCGTTAATTATATCTTTAGCCATCCATGGTATCAGAAGGTCTGCCACGTTACTTATGAGCGTGAGCAGTATAACCGAGGCTAAATACAGCTTATAGGCTAACAGATAGTTTAAAAGTCTTCTAAAAACGCCATCTGAGGTCTTACGTTCGGTCATCCCGACCACCCACTATCAAATCCGACAACTCCTCCATAAGCCTTCGATATCGTTCATCTCTATAGAGCTCAAGATGTAGTAACATGTGCAGAAGCAGATGTAGAGCAGGTGTATCCAAGTCCGAAGACTTAACCTGTCTCTCGGCTAAACGCTCCAGCATAAGCTGGCTTAGACGCATAAACTCGTTAAGAAGCCTAGTGACCTTACGCTCATCGACGACTTTATAGCCGAAGTTCTCTAAAGCCGCCACGGTCTTCTCCATGACAGTCTTCTCATGGTCTCTGAACAAGCTTTCACCTTCTTCATACCGTAGGGCATAGCTTACGACATAGTGTCTAGCAGCTGCCCTATAGAATCGCTCGATTATGTTACCCCTCCTCCGTTCACCGGCAAGCTCCACCAGACCGGCTGACTTGAGACACTTTATATGATGAGTTATCGACGAGGCTGGTTTGCCCAGAACCTTGGCAAGCTGGTTTACAGACATATCCCTAACCCTTAGCAACGCAAGTATCTGACGCCGCGTTTTATCCGCTAGTAGTTTAGCGACGTTAGAATCTCTGATCACGATTATATCTTTCAAGGCTCAGGAAAACCTCCTACATTTTTCTGTAACGTTACAGAGAAATGTAGTTGCAGGCTTATAAAGGTACTGGCATCCTAAAGTCCATAATTAACTATACGATAGCGAAATTGAACTTCGTCTTTACGACAATGTTTTTACCGTCTGAGGTTAGGTAGATGATGAGCCATGGTCGGTATAAGGGATTTCCAAAACCTCATGAGGACGATATACTTTGAGAGAGACAGGGAGAGGGGGGTACCTATAACCTATGCTTGGCTCGTATCTGAGGTGGGGGAGCTTGCCAGGGCGCTTATAAGAGGTAGTAAACCGCTCATAGCCGAGGAGGTCGCCGACGTGCTTGCGTGGCTTCTAAGCCTATGCAACCTGTTGGGTATAGATGCAGAGAAAGCGGCTTATGAGAAGTATGGTAAGGGATGTCCGAGATGTGGGTCGATACCCTGCGTTTGCAGAACCGGAAAACCTGGAAACTTTTAACAACCCTAAAGGGTTTTATAATAGTGTGATGGGCGCTGTTAGGTTCAGCGTAACTGTTCCAGAGGACTTGATGAAAGAGTTTAACGAAACGATCTCAAGGATGGGTTATAGAAAACGCTCGAAAGCCGTTCAAGACGCCATACGGACGTTTCTATCAGAGTATAGGTGGGTTAAAGGCGAGGGCTTATGCGTAGGAGCCATTCTGGTGATGTTCAACCACAAGATTAAGGGTTCAGAGGAGGAACTGACAGACCTACAGCACAGCTACGGCAGGCTTGTGAACTCCACACTACACATTCACTTAAGCCATAAGGATTGCTTGGAGATCATAGCCGTCAGGGGAGAAGCTGACAAGGTGCGTAGGCTTTCAGAGAAGCTCAGAACGGTTAAAGGGGTCGAGATAGTTAAGTTCGTAGGCATCTCTCTAACTGAAGAGGAAGTAAACCTAGAAAGCTCATCTAAAACCTGCTGACACCCTGTAGTAGACTACATCCCCTCTTCGGTCTACGACGGCTAGGATAAGCTCCTTATCAGAGCTTATAGCGGTTTTAAGGTCTCTGAGTAAGTCGTTGAGCCCCAGGGGCTTACCCTCTGAAACTCCTATGACCAAGTATTTAGCAGGCTTCTTACCATAGGTTCCACGTTCATAAAGTAGGAAATCCAGCCCAAGCCCATAGCCTCTGCGCACCACATAACCCCGGTCTCTCAGGTCGCGATAGATCAGAAACCTAACCCATACGTCGGGGTCTTCCGCTATAAGCCTGTCAGCAGCTTCCTTAAGACCTAGCTCACACTCTTCGTCGAGGAGCTTAAGCTTATTCTCGCTGAGGAGGTAAAGCGCCTCCTCACCCGTTAAGATAAGAAGGCTACCTTCTCTAAAACCGTAGCCCCTTTGGATGAGAAAGCTTCGGTAAGCCCTATCCCTAACGACTACTCTACCGTCTTCGAGATATGCCACACCGGTCATAAGCTGAGGCTTTGAATCCATCCAAGCCTTTAACATGGAAAGCCTAAAATTAAACGTTATCCATCTTTTCAAAGGGAACCGGCTAAACGCTTATAGACATCCTGGAGACTAATTCGGTTTATGATGCATACGGAAAGCTTTTTCACGTTTAGGACCATAAAATGGGAAGACGGAGAGGTTGTGACTATAGACCAGAGAGCACTACCTCATGAGTTTAAACTCCTCAAGATACGAACCGTAGAGGAGATGGCCGATGCTATAAAGAGCATGGCCATAAGAGGGGCTCCAGCCATAGGCTCTGCAGCGGCCTTCGGCCTCGCCCTCGCAGCCTATCGGTCTGAGAAAACAACCCTTAAAGACCTTATGGACGACCTGATAAAGGCATATCGGGTTTTAGCCTCCACCCGTCCGACAGCGGTAAACCTCTTCTGGGCTTTGGACAGGGTTATCTCGAAAGCGCGTGAAGCCGAAACCGTCGAAGAAGCTAAGAAGCTTATACTCGAAGAGGCCTTAGCCATATGGAAGGAGGACTATGAGGTTAACAGGCGTATAGGCGACTATGGAGCGGAGCTGTTAGAGGACGGAGATAGGGTGCTCACGCACTGTAAATGGCTTTAAACGCCAGCAGAATGCGGGGGCACTTGCCACAACTGGCTATGGTACAGCCCTTGGAGTCATAAGGTCTGCGATATCTAGGGGGTTGCGGTTGAAAGTCTATGCTACAGAGACTAGACCTGTTCTCCAAGGCGCGAGGTTAACCGCCTTTGAACTCCTCAGAGACGGGGTGGAGTTTAGGCTCATAACAGATAGCATGGTCGGCTTCCTCATGTCTAGGGGTCTTGTAGATAAGGTTGTCGTAGGAGCGGATAGGATAACGCTTAACGGTGATGTGGCTAATAAGATAGGAACCTACACGATCGCCGTGTTAGCTAAACACCACAACATACCGTTTTACGTCGCAGCTCCGATGTCCACAATAGACCCTAGGCTTAAACGGGGGGAAGACATAGTCATAGAGTTCAGAAGCGAGGAGGAGGTGTTAGAGATATGCGGTCGTAGGATCGCTCCCCTGGGAGCTAGAGCTTTGAACCCGGCTTTCGACGTGACGCCTTCAGAGCTCGTATCCGCGATAATAACGGAGTATGGGGTGTTTAGGATACCCGAGGACCTAGATAAGCTTAGAAAACAGCGGCTTAAACTTTCAGACAGCCATTCTAGTACGTAACGTTTAATTAAAAGGGGTCGATCAAGGTTTCGGAAGGATGGATCTGTTCATACCCAAGGCTATGCTGTCGCTCGCCGTCTTGATCCCATCCACGATACTCGACATCAAGACTAGGGAGGTGCCGGATAAGTTTTGGGTGGTAGGGTTCATTTTCAGCCTAGCCATGACGGGGCTAGAGATCCTGACGGGGGCGCTCTCGGTTTTAAGCCTAGCAGTCTCGATAGCCGTAGGCTCGGTTCTGGGCTTAGCCCTGTTCTACATGGGCTTTTTCGGAGGAGCCGACTCGAAAGCCCTCATGTTTCTATCCTTAACCATACCCAAGTATCCCACCTGGTTTAGACAGATGACCGTGTCGACCCCGATACCCGTTTTGACCATATTCGATAACTCGCTTATACTATCGCTATGCTATCCCTTAGCCATTCTAACCCTGAACCTAACGGACCTGGCTAGAGGTCGAAACCCGTTTGAGGGGCTACAGCTCAAAGGCCCCATATCGACTGTTGTTCTACTCCTGACGACGAGACGCGTCTCGCTTGAGACGCTCAGGAGAAAAGTCGGATACTACCCGGCCGAGCGCCCCGTAAAGGCTGACGGTGATGTCGTCAGAAGACCCATATATTTCATGAAGGCGGAGGTCGATAAGGAGGAGCTTATGAAAGAGCTGGAGCCTTACGTCGCTAAAGGGCTCTACACCGACGGTGTCTTGGCTACACCGACCATCCCCTTTATAACTTTTATAACGGCCGGGTTACTGCTTATCCCTGTGGGCGACCTAGTTCTCACCCTAGTATCCATCTTAGTTCCAAGGTAAACTTAATCAAACCCTTAAACTCTATAGGTGGTTTGTGGGCAAGGTAGCTAAAGGTAAGCTCTGCGATGTCGCGGGATGCGGTAGAGCCGCGGTTAGGTCTTTGTCGAGAGAAGTCGTCGCAAGGTCTGGGCTTAAAGTAGGCGGCCAAGGCAGAGTATACCTGTGTAAGGAGCATTACAAGCTCGTTAAGAAGAGGCTTAAGAAGGATAGTCTTCTTAAGAAGTGGAGATACATGGCCGCGGGGACTTAGGTTGTGGATAAATTTATTAGAGTGATGGTAAGCTAGCTTAATTTAGGATTCTCCCTTCTAAAGAGGGAGACCGACAGATGCTCCCTTCAGGAGGTGTTTAGTTGAGTGAAAGAGTTCCTCTTCAGAGGATAGACCGCTATATGTGGCGTATCCCCCAGAACTACAAGTCAGGTATGAGAGTCCCGGGGCTGGTACTCGCCAGCGAGCAACTTTTAACCAAGATGCGGTCTGACAGAACCCTTATACAATGCGCTAACGTAGCTACGTTACCGGGTATATACAAGTACAGTATAACCCTTCCAGACGGACACGAGGGCTACGGGTTTCCGATAGGCGGAGTCGCAGCCTTCGACGCGGAGAACGGTGTGGTAAGCCCAGGCGGAGTAGGCTACGACATCAACTGCGGTGTCAGGCTCGTCAGGACAAACCTCAGCGAGAAGGATGTCAGACCGGTTCTCAAGCAACTTATAGCGACTCTCTTCAGAAACGTTCCCTGCGGATTAGGTAGCCGTAGGAAAGACTTTAGGGTCACAGGCAGGGATATAGACGACCTCATGGTCGAGGGCGCCGGCTGGGTCGTGAGACACGGGCTTGGATGGGATGAAGACCTAGATTATTGCGAGGAGAGAGGGGGTATAGAGGGGGCGGACCCGAGTAAGGTTAGCAACACGGCTAGGAGCCGTGGAGCAGCTCAGATAGGCACGTTAGGTTCCGGAAACCACTTCCTAGAAATAGATGTGGTGGACCGTATAGAAGACCCTAGAGCCGCTAGGACCTTCGGTATAGAGCATGAGGGGCAAGTCGTGGTCCTCATCCACACGGGGTCTAGGGGGTTTGGACACCAGATATGCTCCGACTACCTGCGGGTTATGGAGCGTGCCATGCATAAGTACGGGATTCATCCGCCCGACAGGGAGCTTGCATGCGCACCGGCTACTAGCAGAGAGGCGCAGGATTATATCGCGGCTATGAAATGCGGTATAAACTATGCGTTCGCCAACAGGCAGGCGATAATGCACTGGGTCAGAGAGAGCTTCAGCCGCGTCTTCAAGACGGATCCAGAGGATCTAGGTATGCATTTAGTCTACGACGTGGCGCACAACATAGCTAAGCTCGAGGAGCACATAGTCGACGATAAGGGGACTAAGAGAAAGGTCTATGTGCATAGGAAAGGCGCCACAAGAGCGTTCCCAGCCGGTAGACCGGAGCTACCTACGAAATATAGGGACATAGGTCAGCCGGTTCTGCTCCCGGGCTCTATGGCCGACTCAAGCTGGGTTCTACTCGGAACCCAGAAAGCTATGGAGCTGACGTTCGGTTCTACGGCGCACGGAGCTGGGCGATTACTATCTAGGGCTAGGGCTAAACGTCAGTGGAGAGGTTCCGAGATCAAGCGGGATATGGAGCGTAGAGGGATCCTAGTCGAGGCGGCGAGCTTGAGAGTCTTAAGCGAAGAAGCCTCAGGAGCCTACAAGCCCTGCGACGCCGTAGCGGAGGTAAGCCATAACGTAGGGATAGCTACAAAAGTCGCTAGATTAGTGCCGATAGCAGTAGCTAAAGGGTAATTTAGACGGTCAAAGAATATTTTCCATCATATATTAAGTCACAATATTAAGGTTATCATATAATCGACTTTCCAGCTAGGAAGTCATATCGCCATAAGTCGATTATATTGTTTAAACACAGGGAACCTTCCATTACTTGATCCCCTAGGCTTTATGACGGCTCAGGGAACCGCCTGAGCTCGATGTAAAACAGGGTATCTCACCGTTACTTCACGTCCAGATTTTTCCTTTAATCATCAACTGTTTGAAAGAAGCTCCTTAGCTGCCGCGACGAGTATGTCTTCGATGCGGCCGGAGAAGTTAGCTGGTCGGGTTGTGGTCTTGTAGGAGTCGTCATGTGCACACCATCCCCACTCCTCAGCCCGTTTCGACGGGAGATATCCGATATATCCGTTTGCATACGCTACTACGAAGGAACCTGGTAGCCCCATCGCTTCTTTGATCTTTAACCCCACCTCCACGAATAACTCTCCAGGCACGGCGAAGAAGGCTATCTCCTCCCCTATCCGCAACATTTGCACTTCCGCTGGAATCGACGTGGGTGCTGTCTTGCTTCTCAGGGCGGTCAACGTCCTCTGCGCCCACTCAAGGTGTAGCCTCTTCTCGTATGCATCTTTACCCTGAGCCTCAAGTTCAGCTATTTCCTTCTCGAGCCTTGATAGCTCGGCCTCTACGTCTTCTGGGCTGGGAAGAGGGGCGAGTGGAAGGTCTACACGCTTGGTCCGTGCGCTCACCCGTTTAACAGGCTTAGTTTTAATGCTCTCTGCAACCTTGATGGCTTCGGCAGCGATTATCGTTCCGAAGCGGCGGCAATCTTCTAGGTTGGCATAGCGGAACTGGGAGCCGTCTTCGGTGAGCACAGCTATCTTGACATCTCCTCCAGCCCCGTTGCTGAAGAGCGCGGTCACCCCATCGTAAACCTTTTCAATCACACTCTGGACGTAACTGGCGTAGTCGCCTGAGTAGAGAAGGTTGTTTGCACCCATAATGGATGGGTGGCAAGCGTAGTTAACGAGTATGGCGAGTGGTTCACCGTTGAGCTTATCCACACGGAGCACACCTACGGAGTGGTCCACCGGAGCGTCAGGGTTAGGACCCCATCTTACGCCTGTAGGAGTCCTCTGCCACCGGTTTATGGAAACTTTGGCTTCGCCGACACCTGCGCCGATGAGCACTTCCTGCTTGTTCTGATCTGCCATATAGACTATCCCGGCTATCTTCTTCGCCAATTCAACGAGATATTCCCGTGCAGGTTTGTCCTTGGATGTGATCGCGGGACCGGAATGAGTGTGGGAGGCGCTGAGGAGAATGTTCTTTCCCTCGATTCCTGTAAGTTGTTCGACACGTCTCCGTATATCGTTCACTAGGTCTTCTGGGAAGCCTATAATGTCCGCCGTCACAAGGGCGACCCGGTTTTCACCATCGTCGAAGACTATGGTTTTAGCGTAAAGTTCATTGCCTACGCCGATAGCAGGTTTGAGCCGTAAGTAGTCACCCATATTGTCAAACCCAACGCTTGGTGTAATATTTACGCGTGCAACCCCGGCACTAATACTCTTAAACAAGGTATTTCCCTCCATTAAGCAGTTTCAGTCATCACTTTGTGGAGCGATTTAGACTAAATTAAATTTTCTTTTTCTTCTCTGTTATTTTTCAAGTTGAGGGTTATGGACTGGAGGGGTTAATGAACGGCTTATCAGCAACATCGAACGGCGTACTCAACGTTCAAAATGAGGACCAGAGAGTTTTACATGGCTAGAGTTCTCAAAACATAAAGAAGGGGCTCAGAAGGATAATCGCTAAACCTCTTTCGTCCTCACGGAACTATTTTTTAACCATTAAACCGGTCATAAGGTTTTAAGTAACAACCTTAATATTGGTTTATGGTGATTTTTCCTGAACAAGGTTAGAGTGGGGTTTATAGGTTGTGGCTCTCATTCGACGGAAAATCTGTATCCTTGTTTAAGATACTTTGCCGATAAAATCGAGCTTGTAGCAACTTGTGACATTATAGCTGAGAAAGCCGAGAAGAATGCGAGATTATTTGGTTTCCGTAAGTGGTATACCGATTATAGCCGGATGATAGGGAGGGAGGATCTAGATGCGGTTTTCATCGTCGGACATCCTGCTTTGCATTATGAGGCTGGGCTTGAGTGTCTAAAATCAGGCATCCACGTATTTGTGGAAAAGCCTCCGGCGTTAAACTCGAACCAAGCGTACAAGCTTATGGAAGCGTCTAAGAGTTCTGGACGCTTCGTTATGGTAGCGTTTATGAAAAGATTTTCGGTCGGTTACAGGCTTGCTAAAACGGTCATAGATAAGCTGTGGCTAGGTAAGGTCACTCATATATCGACTAAATTTGCTAACGGTCCCTACGGCTCCGTCTGGGGTATAGAACCACCGGCTAAAGCCTTTCTGATCGGTCAGGCAGTTCATCACTTTGACCTCATAAGGTTTCTAGTCGGCGAGGTCGAGGAGGTCTATGCTAAACTCCATACGTTAACGGACACGAAGTTCTCGTATTCGATACTCGTAACGTTTAGAAACGGCGCGACCGGTGTCATGAACCTAAACTCATGCCAGTCTTGGCTGAAGATAGATGAATACGTAGAGGTCACAGGAGACGAGTCGTTCATCTTCGTCGACGATATGGCGTCTCAGGTTAAATACTATCCGAGGGGGTTATGGATCGAAACAGAGGAGTTCAAGGCTGCAAACCAGGGCTACTTCTGGGAGATAAACCATTTACCAAGCTTAGAATATCAGAGCAGATACCTCAGAGGATACTACGGCGAAATAGAGCACTTCATAGACTCCGTTTTAGAGGATAAGCCTCCGAAGCCCAGTATAGAGGATGGATTTAAAGCCCTCAAACTAGCCGAAGCCGTCTGGAATAGCGTATACGAGGGTAGAGCTGTGAAACCATATTAATCTATCAGTTATTCGTACTCTGTGACTATCCCGTAGTTGCTAGTAACTCTTGTTAAAACTAGTTCTTTGAAACCTTTCGGAACCTTGATTACGCCGTAGTTCTCTATACCCGCTATTTTACCGACGTTTTCCTCCGTAACCTCCTTTAGGGTTAGGTGACCATAGTTCTCTATACGTGTACCTGGTCTAAGCCTTGAAACATCTACGACAAGCTCGCTGTAGTTTCCTAAGTGTCTTGGATACTTTCCTTCTAAAGCTTCTAAAGGGAGTTCCCCCTCGTATGTTTCGACGACATCACATCCACGCTCAATCCTGCTTAAAACAGCCTTGTGAAGCTCTTTGGGGCAAACTATCCTGCCGACCTCCCTTATGGATAGAACCTTATTTCTGAAAAGCTCAGGTGTGACATCTGAGTCTATCAGAACCTCATAGCAGTCTCTGATGACGACTTTATCGTATCTACCGAGTCGTTCGGCGTCTAGGAGAAGCCTGTTTAGCGACCTAAGTTCTTTAACCCCTTCCTCAGGTTTCTTAGAAGGCATACTAAAGGCCTCAGGCTTTTCGAGAAACAACATGACTCTATACGCTTTTTCACCAAGCTTAGAGAGCTTATACCTACCATCAGGGAGCTTCTCTAGAAGGGGCTCAGTTTTCTTCAGGTGAAAACCGAAAGTGCCGGTTTCCTCTATCCCCGCCGCTTCCATGAGCTGGGAGAAAGATAGAACACCTTGCTCACCTAAGTTTTTCACAACAGCCCTCCTGGCGCCGTGGCTTAAAGCTGAAAACATGAGGTCTAAATCCTCCTCCGATAAGGTCAGACCTAAACACCTCCTAGGTTAACCTAACTAGACTCGACAAATTTATCCGTTCTGAAGACGGTCTTCGACTGCAAAATCTTCGAGAAAAGTAGAGGATCCTAGACGGTCATGTAGACGGTTTTCGACATAAAGCAACGTAGAAAAAATAAAGCGACATCATTTTAGATGTCGTCTCTCAGGTTTAGAAGCTTTGCTATATTAGCTTCAGGGTCTATCCTAGGCTTTATCTTTCCACTACCTGAGGTCATTATAGTCGTCACGCCGGGTCCATGTCCAGCCATCACACAATCTGTATGGACTACTACACCTATCGAGACAGCCCCGCTACGGTAGATGCGACCATAAGTGTGCTCCGCGTTCATTATAGCTACCAGGTCTCCGAGCCGGAGGTCTTCTAAGTGGTATTTCTTAACCGTCTCCTCGTCGAACAGCTGGATATCGTAATCTCCGCTGTAGGTTTGCACAGCACCTAAGCCTGAACCCATGATCGAAGCCGGAACGAGATGCGTAACAGGTACTTCGAGAAAGCCTTCGACTATCTTTAAATCCATAAGCTTTAGAAGCTTAGGGTCTATATTCATAACCCTAACCTCGGGAAGATTTAGAATCTTTAAGCCGACACCGTAGGCTTTGACAAGAACCTTATCGCCTATGACTAGCTTATCTAAGACATCTGGGGTAAAGTCCACTATAACGTGTTCGATTCCTCCATGCTTCCCTGTAACTACTCCTTTACTACCCTTAGCATCCCCCGAGACGACTATAGCCTCGTTGCCTATACACGAAAGTATGTTTAAAGCCATGTTAGCGTTGACGTCGGAAACCTTTATGCTCACACCAGGCTCGACATGGTCGGCCATCCACCCGACCGCGGGATCTCCCACCCGCACGTTATACCTTATACCGCCTACACCCGGTAACACCATAGGCTCGCCTTTGACGGATATCCTATACGGATAGCGCATGACAGGGCTTGAAACCTCTCCTAGAACAGAGACTTTAACAAGCCGATCCTCGTTAGTCTTCAACATACTAAACCACCTAAGCCAATTACGCGTAACCGACTTTTAAGCTTGAAAAGGTTTATCAGTTGAAAACGGGTTTCCTCCTTAAATGAGGGATGAAGCTGTGTCAAGGGTTTTCGAGAAGCCTCCTGAGTGCAATATAGGTACAGCGGGGCATGTAGACCACGGCAAGACCACGCTCGTAGAGGCTCTTACAGGTGTGTGGACAAGCCGACATAGCGAAGAGCTTAAACGCGGTATCACGATCAAGCTGGGATACGCCGACGCGGGTTTTTATAAATGCCCGGTATGCCCTCCACCTAGATGCTACTCGACAGAGCCGACATGCCCGCACTGCGGGGCTAAGACTAAGCTCCTAAGAGTCGTAAGCTTCGTAGACGCTCCAGGCCATGAAATATTGATGGCGACCATGCTATCCGGTGCGGCCGTCATGGACGGAGCGATCCTAGTTATAGCGGCTAACGAACCCTGCCCCCAGCCTCAGACCAGGGAACATCTAGCAGCTCTAGAGATCATAGGTGTTAAAAACATAGTGATCGTGCAGAATAAGATCGAGCTGGTAACCCCCCAGGAAGCTGTGGAAAATTATCGTCAAATAAAGAGGTTTATCGAAGGGACTGTGGCGGAAGATGCACCGATAATACCCATATCGGCACAGCATAGGGTTAACATAGACTATCTCATAGAGGCTATAGAGAAGTATATACCCACGCCTAAGAGGGATCTCTCAAAGCCTCCGCTGATGTACATCGTAAGGTCGTTTGACGTAAACAAGCCAGGTACTAGGCCGGCAGACCTGCAGGGTGGGGTTGTGGGCGGCTCGATAGTCCAAGGTGTGCTAAGGGTCGGAGACGAAGTCGAGATAAGGCCTGGCATAATAACTACTGAACATGGTAGGACGACCCATAGGTCTTTGATAACTAAGGTCGTATCCCTACGCCATGGAGGGAGAACGGTCGAAGAGGCACGATGCGGAGGTTTAGTAGGCGTGGGAACTAGCTTAGACCCCAGCCTAACCAAGGCTGATAGACTTGCTGGAAACGTGCTAGGTAAACCTGGAACCCTGCCTGAGACTCTTCAGGAAATAACCGTCGACGTATCCCTGTTCGAGAGAGCCGTCGGAACCGTGGAGCAGGTTAAGGTAGAGAAGATCAAGCTTAGAGAGCCGCTTCTTCTTAACGCTTTGACCTCGATAACGCTCGGTGTCGTGACAGATGTAAGGGAAAGCCGTGTAACGGTGACGCTCAGAAGACCGGTATGCGTCCCCAAAGGCCATAGAATAGCGATAAGCCGTAGGATAGGCGGCAGATGGAGACTCATAGGATACGGTGTCGTAGTTTGACCATCAAGGTGATAGCGGATACGAGTTTCCTTCTAGAATGCATAAGAAGAAGAGTTGACTTTGTAGAGGGCTTGGAGAGACTTTTAAATTCGAGGGTTGAACTTGTGATCCTAAAACCCGTTTACGACGAGATTAAACGGATATCTAAGGGAAGTGACGAACGAAGCCGCTACGCCAGATTACTTATCCAGCTTCTAGCCAAAACTAGAACTCATGTTTTAAAGACCCGCGTAGACGCCGACGTAGACGACCTTATACTAGACTTAGCGACTAGGATGAAACTACCGGTAGCTACTAACGACTTAGACCTTAGGAGAAGACTAAGAAGAGAGGGGATCCCAGTTTTTTACTTGAGAGGACTGTCGAAAATCGAGGTTGACGGCGGGGAATACCTAGGTTTAGTTAAGGAATGACTAGGTCAGCGATATCGACGGCTATATCGGCTATCCTGACAAGCTCAGAGGATAAAAACCCGATATCTCCGAGGTCTTCTGAGGAAAGCCTCGAATCGAAGACCTCTCGTCTCGCTCTAGCAAGCTCCGCTCTTTTGAAATCCTTAGCCAAGAAGGCCTCCATAGCCTTCTCGTAAATTTCGGAGAGTATCGTCAAAAGCGACCGGAATCTTTCTAGGTAAATCTTCGGAGAATCAACGTGTCTTAGAAGGCTGTCAGCCATAGAGGCTACAGAGTCGGCTATCGATTCTATGAAGCAAGCTACTAAACGGTAATCCATACAGTCTAGGGGAGAGACCTTAAGCTCGCTACTGAGCACTGGGTTTTGAATAGCTATCCTTAAGACCCTGACCAGAAGAAAGTAAAGTTTATCGACTTCATCGTCTCTAGCGACTATGGATTTAAGAAGCATTTCGTCGCCTAGGGATGCTTCCTTCAAATCCCTAAGCATAGCGGCGGTCAACAGATGCTCTCTTCTAAGGATCTTCTTAGGCGGAACCGAGGAGGCCTCTATGAAACAATGTAGCTCTATCGACGATGCGTTCTCCTCCACTATTTCTAAACCTATGAATCGTCTAACCAAGTTTTTAATCCGTTCTCTCTCGGCTAAGCTGATTTTACCGGTTGGAGAACGTATGACTATCGAGTCATACCCAAGCCAATACTTGCTAGTGATCTCTTTCTCCATGTCCGGAGACACCAGTACCACGGTGCTTTTAGGGGTATACTTAACCTTACCGAAAGGATAAAGAACCAGAGCCCCGTCCTCCCGCTCCTCCATAAATATAGGTGAACCCTTACCTAGACCATGACGCACAACCCAAGCCTTCGGAAGGGATACAAATAACGTGCCCGAGCTTAACTGCGCCTTTCTAACCTCCACGATCTTAGGAAACTTCAGAGCTTCCTTAAAAACATTAAATTTTTCAAAGTTGCTTTAAAAATAATAGGGGAGGTGGATCAATATCGGATTTCGACGCGTTTACCCTTTTCAGCGGATTCGAGGATGGCGTCGCAGATTACATCTACCTTCCAGCCATCTTCGAATGTAGCGGCGTAGGGTTCTATGGGTTTATCGTTAACGACGCAGTCCAAGAAGTGGTAGAGCTCGTTCTTGAAGGTATCCTCCCATCCGCCTATGTGTCCATGCGGCCAATAGTATTTATAGAACGGGTGGTAGCTCTCGGTCACCAAGACTTCATGCCAGCCCATGATATCCTTCACAGGCTCTTCCCGCCAGTACACTCGGAGTTCGTTCAGACGCTCAAGGTTGAACTCTATAGAGGCTTTCTCACCGTTTATCTCGAAAGAGTTGTAGTTTTTACGTCCCCCTGCAAATCTCGTTGCCTCAAGCGTCCCTATCGCTCCGTTCTCAAACTCTACTACTGCTGCGAAGGCGTCTTCGACTGTCACAAGCCCCTTTTTAGAGGGATCCTCAGGCAGTGGTCTTTCCTTTATGAACGTACGTGTGACCGCGGACACAGCCCTAATATCGCCGACCAGAAACCTGGCGAGGTCTATTATATGCGAGCCTAAATCACCTAACGGACCTGAGCCGGCTAGGTCTTTTCTTAAACGCCAGACCAGGGGGAAGTTAGGATCCATGATCCACTCTTGAAGATATCGCGCTCTGAAATGGTATATCCGGCCGACAAGGCCTTCTTCGATAAGCTTCTTAGCCAACCTGACCGCCGGTACAAACCGGTAGTTGTATGCACACATGTGTTTAACACCGGCTTTCCTCACGGCATCTAGCATCATCTTGGCCTCTCTGCTGTTTCTAGCCAAGGGCTTCTCGCATATCACATGTTTACCGGCTTCGGCTGCGGCTATACAAGGTTCCGCGTGAACGTTGTTAGGACCGCAGTTGTCGAATACCTCGACATCCGGATCCTCGACAAGCTTATGCCAATCCGTGTAGTACCTCTCGTAACCGTATCGTCTAGCGGCTTCGGACACACCCTCCAGTCTTCTACCGCAGATCGCCACTAAGCGGGGTATCGCCGGTGGAGGCCAGAAATACGTCGGTATAGACTTCCACGCGTGAGTATGCGCTTTACCCATGAAGGCATAGCCCAGAAGCCCGACGCCAACCCTTGGGAGCTCCCGTATCCTACGCTCGACTTTAGCCATCGTAACGAAACCTACCTCTTCACTCATAAAAACCTCCGTTTTAGAAAAAGAGTGTGTTCAAATTTAAAAGTCTAAGCCAAGACAGGGTAAACCTAAAAACTCTAAATCTGCTAAATATTAGCTAGATGGCTTATGAAAGTTGGGATATTTACAGTCCTGTATAACGACAGACCCTTCGAAGAGGTTCTCAAATTCATCTCAAAGCTTGGTTATGAAGCCGTCGAGATAGCGGCATGGAAGGGAAGCACCCATATAGACATAGATAAGATCCTCGCAGGTGGAGCGTCGGGGTATAAGAAAACAGTTGAGAAATACGGTTTAATCATTTCGGCTTTAAGCAATCATCTCGAGGGACAGCTTATACTGGGGCCGTTAGATGAGAGTACGGATGAATGGTTTAAGGGGTCTCCTGAGGAGAAGGTTCGCTATGGTGTCGAGAGGCTTAAGAAGACGATCGAAGCTGCCTCGGCGTTAGATGTCCCTGTCGTTAACTCCTTCACAGGATGTCCAGACTGGGCTAAATGGTATATATTCCCACCTGCGAACGAGAGGATCTGGGAAAGCTATTGGGACCTCTTCAAGGAAAGGTGGCTTCCGATCTTAGACTACGCCAAGGACCATGGCGTTAAAATAGCTTATGAAACTCATCCGCAGGAGATGAACTACAACCTGGAGACGGCTAAGAGGCTTGTAGAGGTTTCCGGAGGACATCCATCTGCGGGGTTTAACTATGATCCAAGTCATCTCCTATGGCAAGGCATGGACCCTGTGCAGTTCATATACGAGGTTAAAGATAGGATCTTCCACTGCCATGCAAAAGACTCCGAAAGAGTCTATCACACGGTTTTAGCGTCTGGTGTATTGGCGACCGGACCTTGGAATAAGGCGGCTAGAGGATTTAGATTTAGAACCGTCGGCTGGGGTGAGATGCCTTGGAAACGCATTATAACGGCTCTGCTCGAGATAGGCTACGACTATGTCCTATCGGTCGAGCATGAAGACCCATGCATGAGCAGAGACTCGGGTGTAAGACAAGCGGTGACATACCTTAAACCTCTATTAGAGGTTGAGCCTCCAGAGGTTAAACCTTGGTGGTGACCCCTCCCAAAATTTATTTACATAAAAACATATTTTAAAGACCGGTTTATTTCTTAATTTGAAACTCCTAACCTAGGAGTAAAGATATCATGTCTCATGTGATACCTGACGGCAACGTCATTAGACGGCTTAGGAAAGCCGTAGGACTTACTCAGAAGGAATTGGCTAGAAGAGCTGGTCTAAGCCAATCTCTGATCTCTAGGATAGAGAGAGGTAATATAGATCCTAGGCTTTCGACCGTGAGAAAGATTATGAGGGTTATCGAGGGGTTGTCGGTAAAGGGTAAGGTGACAGCTGAGCAGATCATGCATAAACCCGTCATAACGGTGAAAGCAAGCCAGCCTGTTAAGGTAGCTGTGGAACTTATGGAGAAGTACGATATTTCACAGCTTCCAGTAGTCGATGAAGAAGGGGTGCCTATAGGGGCTCTTCAGGAGTCGACCCTGATAAACTATCTCATCAGGGAGAGGAACTTCCGAAGGTTTTCGGAGAAACGCATTCGAAACATAATGGAGAACCCTTTTCCCCAGGTAGCTCCTAACACGAGTATCCAAGAGCTTCTATACATATTCTCTCGAGGTGTGCCTGCGGTTCTCGTAATGAAGGATGGAAAAATCTCTGGGATCATAACTAAGATCGACCTTATAACGACTATATTGAGAAAACAGATGTAGAAAGCATGAAAGCTTACCGTGGACGGGAAGAGCCTGAGACATCGGAAACACTCATACTGTTAAGCTTGTACGTTCTCATGGCTCTAGAACCAGACCTCAAGAGGAAACCACTGCTGTGAAGTCGTTGGAGATAGGTCGAAACCGTACTTAGCCGTATCGGCTCTCCATAAAGTTCTTCATACTCAGCTTGGACATCTCTCGATGAGAACCACCCCACTGGAAGTCTCTCAACTATAAGCTTTTTGATTTTCTCAAGCTTAGTGGAGCCTTCGAAGCTTTTAATACGTTTAGAATTGCCGGATAAGCCACCCATAAGCTCGACTAAATCTAAAACTTGAAGCACCTTCTCTCTAGAGATGTTCCCCTCTAAGGTAATAGTTAGTTTTACACCTGACTCATCCTCGGTCTCGAAACGCAGTTTAGACTTAGGCATCTACACATAGATTCACAAGCCGGAGGTTAAAAAGTTAGTGTGAGAACTTGAGAAAAGAAAACCAGAAAAACAAGTTTAAAACGTGAAATCTCTAAAATCTCCTATTTTTTCTTCTCTACAAGTTCACAAATTTCCTGAGATTAAAAACTAAGGAAAGAGTTCGTTTCTTTAAGATCTCCAGTGGAAATCGAGGGGTCAAACATTCACTATAAAAAGATATCTTTCCTCGATGAAGCGTATGGAAAATTAACAGAAAAGGTGATCATTTCCTATGGAAAGTTCACTTGAGAAAGTCTCTGAGAACATGATCCATGGTCTTAAACGACTTAGAGAGGCTAGAGAGGGACCCCTTTATTTCAACTGGAAAAGGAAGATATGTAATTTCTCCATATTATATTTATATTATGATAAATATACTCTCCCATTTTTATTGAAAAATTGAATTATAAAAATCTTTTACTCTAATCTTTTTAACATATAGGTTTAACAAAGCTTCACAGGACTTCACGTGATGCGAAACCTGTGATCCAGAGGAAGCGATGGGGTAGGGGTAGTACAAATATTAAACATTATAGATACAAACTCTTTTACTAGTAAGTTTTTATCGTATTTTTCTCCAGTTGAAATATAGGTGAAGTCCCTGGAGAAAAACCCTCTTTCAAGCATCTTCGATAGGTACATTCAGGGGTCTTCCATCTTTAAGAATAGAGAATGTCTCAGACATGATTATGTCCCTGAGTATCTCCCGCATAGGGGGGAACAGATAACTAAACTTGGACTTATACTGGCTCCAACCCTGAGGGGTTATAGATGTTCTAACATTTTCATCTATGGAAAACCCGGCACGGGTAAAACAGCTGTTACAAGGTATGTCCTTAAACATTTATCTAGAAAAAGCGTCGAGGTGAATAATCCATTAAAAGTTTGCTTTATAAATTGTAGAACTGTGGGTACTGATTATAGAATTTTGACTTATTTATGCGATAGCGTTGGAGTTAAGGTTCCGTTCACAGGATTGTCGAAAGGTGAAGTTTTTGAAAGGTTTAAAAACGGCTTAAAGTCCCTGGGGGCCATACTTATAATAGTCTTGGACGAGCTTGACGTCTTGGTTAGAAAGTACGGCGACGACCTCCTATACAGGCTAACAAGGGTTAACGAGGAGTCCGAGTATGGAAAGCTCGTGATAATAGGAATATCTAACGACCTTCAGTTTAAGGATTACTTGGACCCCAGGGTTTTAAGCTCCCTCAGCGAGGAGGAACTTGTCTTCAGACCCTACACGGCGGAAGAGCTTTACGATATCCTTTTAGATAGGGCTAAGTTGGCGTTTAACCCAGGCGCCTTCGATGAGGCGGCTTTAAGGCTGTGCGCGGCTTTAGCCGCTTCTGAGCATGGAGACGCAAGAAGGGCTTTAGACTTGTTGAGGGTTTCAGCCGAGATAGCGGAGAGAGAAGGCGCAACTAAGATAGATGAAAACTATGTGAGGATGGCGCAGATGAAGATAGAAGAAGACCGGGTTTTAGAGGTTCTAAGAACCCTTCCGTTGCATTCTAAACTCGTCTTAGCTAGCATATTTGCCATAAAGCGGAGGGGGTTGAATAACCGTATGATGACCGGGGGGATCTATGAGGTCTACACAGAGTTATGTTCTGAGACGGGGTTAGAGCCTCTGACTCAGAGGAGGATAAGCGGGCTTATAGGGGAGTTAGACGCGTTGGGTATAATAAACGCTAAGGTCGTGAGTCTCGGAAGACACGGGCGGTCAAAGAAAATACGGTTAAATATTCCCATGAAGACTTTAAGGAGCTTTCTATCCGAAGACTTAAGGTTAAACTTCGTTTTGGAGTATTCGCCTAAGTGTCTGAGAGGTGGTCGAGCTTAAGGTTAAGGGTGCTGGCTGTAGAAGACGGTGTTTTCACGATAGATAGGCGTCTTTTAGACAAGGCGTTTCTAGTAGGAGTCTTGATGCATTACGATACTGTTGAGAAGATTTTTATCGATATCATAGAAGTCGATGGGTTGGATGCCACAGAGAAGGTTTTAAGTTTCATAAACAAGTCGAAGCCTCTCGACCTCGTGCTGTTGCATGGCATTCCCTACGCCGGTTTTAACCTAATAGATGCCGATGGGGTCTATAGTTTAACAGGATACCCTATTATCTGCGTGCTCGACCGTAAACCCGACATGGCTAACGTGTTGAAAGCTTTGAAATCTAAGTTTACAGACTGGTGTGAACGGTTTAATATACTAAAAAAGCAGGGTGAGCCTGTCGAGGTTGTGCTAGACGGTAGGCTCGTACTGTCTATCTATGGCATAGATCTAGAAACAGCTTTACAGACGCTTAAGGCGATAACTTTCCTGGGTAAAACCCCGGAGCCTCTTAGGGTCGCCAGGCTAATAGCTAAAGGGCTACCACCACCTTCTTTAGTTAAGGGTAGCTTATAGGCGGCTCAGCCATCGCCTCTAGGCTTGGTCTCCTAAAATCTATGTACAGTAGCTGAAGGGTTTTCAAGTTAACTATCGGAACCACACCTGGTAGGGGTTTTAAGCCGTTCTTCTTCTGATACTCCGTCTGCTCCTGCCATGCACCTGAGTTCGATATCAAAACACCTCTATAATATCTGTGCCTAGCGACGTGGACGTGCCCTGAGTGGAAGACCGCGGGAAGGTCCTCTATAACTAAGTAATCTTCCTCTTCAGGAGCTATAGCCGTTCTCTGACCATACATGGGTGCCAGATGTCTGACTTTTAGAAGGAGTTCCATAGCCTTGTCAGGCTCTTGAAAGCTTAAGCCATGTATATTGGTAAGTACATCGTCCAGGCTTCTTCCATGGTACATCAGCGTTTTAACCCCGTGCAGAGATACTAGACAAGGATTACCTAGGACCCTGACGTTATCTAAGCCGTAAAGAGGCTCGGCATACTTCCGGAATATAGCCGGTTGAGGAAGCGCCTGCCTAGAGGCGTCGTGGTTTCCAGGTATAACGATGACTTCTATATGGTCTGGAACCATACTGAAGTATCTGGCGACGTGTTCATATTGCTGTACCAAGTTATCTATAGCTAGCTCTCTTTCCTGACCGGGATAGACACCGACGCCATCGACCAGGTCTCCGCACACCAGCAGATACTTAACCTTACCCGCCAACCTTCTAAAGGGCTCAGCTCCCTCCTTACCGTTCAACCATCTGAGAAATCGTTCAAATTGTTTATCCATGAAAAACTTGCTACCGACGTGAATGTCGGATATAAGCGTCGCGTAGACTTCCTCGTCGCTCGTTTGAACCCTGTGTTCCGGCACGTCTGGAAATATGAGATCGTCTGCTACAACCAAATCGCTGGAAAGCTTAACACCAGATACACAGATCACCTGGTCTTGTAGGACGGTCTCGGCTTTATCTAAAACCTTTCTATCAGCGTTTTCAGGCACCACGACGGTTATAGATGCTTCAAGGTCTTCTATCTGGAACCTATAACCCCGTCGTTTAGTCTTCTCAGTAACCATACCTATGAATTTAACACGGCTTTTTTCTCGGTTCTTCAGAACCTCGGAGATCGGAATGCTACCTCTAACGTCCATCCTCCTACGTAGGATCCTCTTAAGCTTCTCGAACCGGCTTCTGAAATACCGGTAAAAATCCTCTACGCTTGCTCCGCCTGAGAGCTTCTCGGTGGGGTCGAACAACACTTCGACTCTTGCCTCTATGTCTCTAGCCGATACAGGTCTGACCGCTACAGATACATGTGCCTCTTTCTTATTCTCTTTCTCCTCGGGCTTGAGAAGGGGTTTAAAATCGTCAAGCCTCACTATGAACCCCTTTCTCTCGACTACTCTCGCTAGAATCTTCTCCAGCACGTCGTCTAAGACCGTAGATTCTAGTTTCTCAAGCTCTTCTAGAGCCTCAGGCTCTATCTGTAGTCCATGCTCTAGCACAACTTTCATGATCCTATGCTTCTTCGCCGAGACTTTAGAACGCATTAACACAGATAATAGTCTCGAAACACGATTTTACCGTTTGTGTAGGATTCGACTCAATCACAACCGGCTTTAGACGGAGAGTTCTGAACAGTTATGTTTAGACCCGAGTCTACGGAGGGGATTTGTTTAAGTCTGAGTTTATCCAAGTCTAACTTAGAGGATGGCTTTCATATTAAAACGTGGACAGGTCAAACGGTGTAAGATATGTGGCTTAGAGTCGCCCCTAATCTCTAGTCACCTAGGTGTGTGTCTGAACTGTATACGTGAAAACCCCGGAGAAGCCTTAGAAATCGCTTTAAACATCCATAAATCCTCCAGGTCCTATTACGGGCTTCCTCCTGAGCCTCCCAGGTCTTCGGTCGGGGTTAGATGTAACCTATGCGCTAACCAATGTAGCATAGGCGAGGGGGAGACGGGCTTCTGCGGTTTAAGATGGGTTAAAAACGGCCGACTAGAGTCGTATGTAAGCTCTGAAACTTCGCTTCTTCACTATTACCTAGACCCTCATGTCACGAATTGCTGTAGTGCATGGTTCTGCCCGGCTGGAACAGGCGCCGGCTATCCTAAGTATGCTTACACTAGAGGACCGGAATATGGGTATTATAACCTTGCTCTGTTCTTCTATGGATGTAACTTCGACTGTCTCTTCTGCCAGAACTACTCGCATAAAAGAGTTGAGGATGCGCCGGTGGTGACTGTTAGCCAGCTTGTGAATGAGACTTTAGCTAACCAGAGGATATCCTGCTGGTGCTTCTTCGGAGGCTCGCCTGAACCTCAACTTCCCTTCGCTGTGAGGGCTTCAGAGGAGGTCTTAAAGGAGCTTAAGCCTGGTAGAATACTGAGGATATGCTTCGAGTGGAACGGCTGCGGTAACAAAGCACTAGTCAAGAAGGCTGGTGAATTATCCCTCAGGTCGGGTGGGAACATAAAGTTTGACCTCAAAGCCTACAGCGACTCTTTGAACAAGGCTCTGAGCGGTGTCTCAAACAGGAGGGCTTACGAGAACTTTGAGATGCTTTTTCATGAATTCTACACGGAACGGCCGGGCCTACCTGTTTTAACGGCTACTACGCTTCTCGTACCGGGTTACGTAGACTCTCAGGAGGTCGAAGGCATAGCGAGGTTTCTCGCAGATTTAGACCCTGAGATACCTTACAGCCTACTCATCTTCCATCCAGATTACATGATGCGAGATCTACCTATAACCCCTGTTAACCAGGTGGTCGAATGCTATAAAGCGGCTAGACGATATCTTAAAAACGTCAACGTAGGAAACCTCCACTTGATAGGTTTCTCGTCTATGGATGGGTTTAAGAAATCCTTCGGTCTTCTTTAATGGCTCTGTTTTTTGAAAGATAGGAGGTCGCTTCTCGTTATAATTCCTTTGTAGAGGAACGACACCTGCCTCAGCGTAAGCCGATAGTCGAATTCGTTTAAGGCGACCGTGCAGTCGACCGGTAGTACGATTTTTAATCCCCTTAAAGCGGCGCTACCCGCGGTATGAAGAACACATATGTTTGCGACGACACCGGTCACGATCACGTTCTCCACGTTCGCCTCTCTAAGACGTTCCTCAAGCTCGGTCCTGTAGAACGCGTCATAAGTCTCCTTTCTGATTATAAGCTCACCGGGCTGAGGTTTAAGCTCGTCGACTATCTCAGCTCCTCGACTTCCCATAACACAATGTTCAGGCCATATCTTAAACTCGGGGGAATTCTCCGGATGCCAGTCTTGGGTATATACAACCTTCACCCGATTGGCTCTAGCCCTATCTAAAAGCATCCTTATAGGAGGTATTATCTTCTCTGAGCCCGGGACGTAGAGTTTCCCATCAGGATATACGAAATCCTTCTGCATGTCGACTATTATAAGAGCTGTTTTACGGGGTTCTAGGCTACAGCTTCTAGGTTTAATACCTTCCAAACAGCTACCCATACCTAGATAGACGTTTTAACATCTTTAACTTTTCTGATCCATGGGTCAGGGATAACTTTATTATGGGTCGTCTGGTTAGTTAATGAATAGGTCGATTTGGTTTGAGGCCAAGAGAACCGCGTAAGCCCGTAAGAGTAATGTTGATCGCAGGTATCGTGATGATCGCTTCTATATTCGTACCTTGGACGATTATAGTCGGTAAATCTAACTACTATATGAAGGGCGCTGGCTTTGTAGAGGAGACGTTCACGGTTTTCGAGTTTCCTCTGGTCGCCTACATATACTATACGATGAACGGAGAGGCCACCCAAGGCTGGATCGAGATATTTCCTGTAAGGTCGATCGCCGCCATCATGGTGTTCGCAAGCGGTCTCCTGATAATGAGAGTCGCTAGACGTGAAAAAACCGACGCCCGCATGCTAACCATAGCGGTAATATTGGGCTTAGCGGCCCCTACCCTGTTCGCAAGCGTAGACAACGTTACGGTGAGCCTACTTCAGGCTTCAGACTTCTCACAGTCGTATTCGATAATACCGCTCGGCGTCGTCCTTCCCATAGCCGCCGGAGGAATAGCGCTGTACCATATACTTAAAGGTCTCCCGTCTGTCGAGGCAGCTCCACCTACACGTGTTCCAGGCGTCTACATGGCTTATAGATGCCCAGTATGCGGGCATCCCATAACCAGAGAGTACCTCTACTGTCCAAATTGCGGCAGTAGAATACCTCGTGAGATGACAGGTTAGATCAGGTGCTCACCGTTTATCTAGAAAAATATTCTCGGGTGTTAGATTATCGAGGTTTGTCTCTTCCTTTCCTCTTCTTCCTTTTTACGTTTAAGCTCTTTCTGCTCCCTCTCGAGCCACATCATCGTTACATCTCTATCGTATCTAAGAAGCTCGAAACCTATATTCATAAGGTTGAGAACGATATCTCGCACGAGTTCAGGCTCCATCTTCTCCATTATACCATAATTCGTAAACCACTCGTCGAAGCCCTTAAGGCTCTGCTGGTAGGTCGCTATAAGCTGCCTACCAAACCGTATCATCTCGGCTTTACTCATGGTCTTAAGCTTCTCCTCCAGGTTCTTCCTCTCTTTTAACAAATAGTCTACATACCTGTAAAAAGTCATCAAGCCCCACACTCAACTGATCTGGAGTTCGGGGTTCTACTTAAAGTTTGGGTTCATCTCTCAGAGCTTAACAGGAGGCTGTTTGATAAAGTTTAAGAGGTCGGTGAGACCGCTATATCGTGATAGCTCTTGGGTAGGAGGAGAAGGCGGAAGATCGTACGGGTTTTACGGAGGAGGATCCCGAAGATATTCATATGCCCGGTATGCGGTAAGAGGGCTGTAACCGTCAGTATATCGAAGGAGACCGGGATAGCTCATATAACATGCGGGTCATGCGGGGTCTCAGGTGATGTTCAGATATCCGAAGGTATGACGTCTGTAGATGCGTACTGTACATGGTACGACGAAGTACTCTCTAAGGGTGTTGAAATACCTTTAGAACCAAGTAGTAGTTAATACGAAAGTCTCCTAAGGGATGATCGGCTATGGTTCAAGCTGGGAAAGTCGAAAAATACCTTGTAGAAAAAATACGGGATGAAGGCGCGATTCACATTCCCCTCATAGACCCTGAAAAGACCTCCCCTGAGAACGCCGCCGATATAGGTTTGACAGCTGAGGAGGCTGGGTCGGCCGCTATTATGGTCGGAGGCTCGACAGTAGCTGCTATACCTAAGTTGAATAATGTGATCAAGCGTATAAAGGAAAGGGTTTCGATCCCCATTATACTGTTTCCGAATAACCTCACAGGTATAAGCCCATACGCAGATGCCATATGGTTTATGTCCCTTTTAAACTCGTTAAATCCCTACTACATCATAGGAGCTCAAGTCCTGGGGGCGTCGGCTGTTAAAGAGTATGGCTTAGAACCCATACCTATGGCCTATATAATAGTCGGAGACGGCGGCGCCGCCGGTTTCATAGGTCAAGCCCAACCCATACCTTACGATAAGCCGGAGGTCGCGGCTTTATATGCCCTGGCGGCGCAGTATCTAGGTATGCGATTTGTCTATCTGGAGGCTGGTTCAGGAGCTGTGAAACCTGTTCCCGTAAAGACTGTGTCTCTCGTTCGAAACATGATCGATATACCTCTCATAGTCGGAGGCGGGTTAAGAAATGCTAAAGATGTTGAAGATAGAGTATGTGCGGGAGCTGATATAGTCGTAACCGGAACGGTTATCGAAGAAGCGTTAGACGTAAAAGAGTCTATCTCCCTGTTTGTTAACGCTGTGAGAAGAGGCTTCCAGAAAAGACGTGGTGGATGAGTTGCTCGGTCGACGCGTCTCTCCTGGTATGATAGCTTCAAAGAGGTATGAAAAATACTTTAGAAAGCTGGAGACCGAGCTTAAAAGAATCTACCAGGTTGCTTCAGAGGCTAGGTCTAGGGGCTTCGACCCATACACGAAACCTGAACCTAAGCTTTCGAAAGACCTCGCCGAGAGAGTAGAGTTCTTAGTCGGCCCTAAGGGTGTAGCCGACCACATAAGAAAATTCAGCCTGAAAATGTCTAGGGAAGAGGTAGCTCTGAAAATCGCAGAGGAAGTGATCTACGGAGTTTTCGGCAGGCTCACCGGGGAGAAGGCCGCTGAACAGGCCTTGAGGACGGCCTTAGCTATCGTGACAGAAGGTGTGACGGTCGCACCGGTTCAAGGTATTACACGTGTAGCTATAAAGACGAATGACGACGGTTCCAGGTACCTAGCCGTCTACTTTGCCGGTCCGATAAGACCGGCTGGTGGAACCGAGCAGGCGTTCATAGTCGTCGTGGCGGATTTCGTGAGGAAGAAGCTAGGGTTGGACCGATGGAAACCGACGGATAGGGAGGTTATGCGTCTTATAGAGGAGGTTAGGGTTTACGAGCGGCGGGTAAGACCCTTTCAGTACCAGGTTCCGGACGAGGTTTTAGAGAGGATAATCCGAAACCTACCGGTCGAGGTGACAGGTGTAGAGACGGACCCCGTAGAGGTCTCCTCCTATAGAGACCTCCCTAGGGTGGAAACTAACAGGGTTAGAGGTGGTGCTTTGATCGTGCTTAACGATGGGCTGGCGGGTAGGGCTAGAAAACTCATGAAGATCGTTGAGGCGTTAAACATCGAAGACTGGAAGTGGATAGGGAGCGTGTGGGACTCCGGGGGAAACAGTAAAAGCCCTGAGACCATGTACCTCGACGAGATAATCGCAGGTAGACCTGTATTTAGCTTCCCCTCTAGAATCGGAGGTTTTAGGCTGAGGTATGGGCGAGCTAGAAACACTGGTTTAGCAGCCTTAGGAGTTCATCCGGCTACGATGGTCATCCTAGACGGGTTCCTAGCGGTAGGTACGCAGATAAAAATCGAGAAACCTAGCAAAGGTGGTATAGTCGCCTCTGTGGACTCCATAGAGCCTCCGGTTGTACGGCTCAAAGACGGCTCCGTCGTCAGAGTTGAAACGGTCGAGACGGCTTTAAAGCTTAGAGGAAAAGTCGATAAAATCCTCTTCCTAGGAGACCTTCTTCTAAGCTTCTACGAGTTTCTGGAGAATAAGGCTAATCTTCTTCCACCCGGCTTTACAGAGGAGCTTTGGACCCGCCTCTTTCTAGAGGCGTTAGATAGCGGGTATGACTCCAGCTACGAGAGGCTTAGTGAGGTGTCTGGGATCCCCGCAGACCGGCTTAGGAAATTCGTTGAAAATCCGTTCAAGATTAAACCGACTGCTTCAGAAGCTCTAATTCTATCAAGGATTTTGAACATACCTCTACATCCACGCTACACCTATGCCTGGGAACACATTACGGTAGACGAATTCAAAACCCTGAGAAACGCTGTTCTCGATGGTAAACCATCAGGGGATGCGAAACGTATCAGGCTGAGGTTCGACCCTAGGGTTAAGGAGATTCTTGAGAGGCTTCTGATACCGCATAGGATCGTTAACGGGCAGGTCGTTATAGAAGATGGCTCGCAGGTGTTCTATGAATGTCTAAATCCCGGCGTGATGGTTTCTTTAGATGGAGTAGCCGATGTTTTAGAGGCCATATACAAGGTCTCTGGTTTAAGGGTTAAACCTAAGTTTCAGACGTTCATAGGCGCTAGGATGGGTAGGCCGGAGAAAGCGGATCGCCGCGTTATGAAACCCCTAGTCCATGTACTTTTTCCGGTAGGCCTCAAGGGTGGTTCTAGGAGAAACATAATCGCAGCTACCGAGAAGGGCTTGGTGGAGGTCGAGGTAGTCCATCGCGTATGTGAACGTTGCGGCTTCGAGACGCATAAACCCAGATGCCCAAGATGCGGTGGCAAGACCGTCGTTAAATACGGCTGTCCTAAGTGCGGTAGACCCCTAAGTAGAGACGCAGTATGCCCCTCGTGCAGGGTACATTCGGCCGCCTACAGGGTTAAACTATTAGATCTGAGGAGGGAGTTTCAAGAAGCCTTAGCTAAGATGGGTTCCCCTAGACTCGACATCGTCAAAGGGGTGGTCAAACTTATGAACGCCAGCAGAACTCCTGAACCCCTCGAGAAGGGGATTTTAAGGGCTAAATATGATTTATCGGTTTTCAAAGACGGCACTGTAAGATTTGATATGACAAACGCCCCTCTAACCCACTTTAAACCTAGGGAGATCGGGGTGTCGGTCTGCAGGCTTAAAGAGCTAGGTTATGATGTAGATATGGACGGGAAGCCTCTTAGAGACCCCGACCAGATATGTGAGCTTAAAGTTCAAGATGTGATCCTACCTAAGAAGTGCGGTGACTACCTCGTAAGGGTGGCGCGTTTTATAGATGAGCTTCTCGAGAGGTTTTATGGTTTACCTCGGTTCTACGGGGTTAAAACTAGGAACGATCTAGTAGGGCACCTTGTTGTCGGGTTAGCTCCACACACCTCTGTGGGGGTTCTCGGAAGGATAATAGGCTTCACGGATGCAAACGTTTGCTTTGCCCATCCCTACTGGCATGCATGTAAAAGACGGGACTGCGACGGCGACGAGGACTCAGTCATGCTTGCCTTGGACTGCTTCATAAATTTCTCAGCCGAGTATCTGCCCGCTCAGGTAGGCGGTCTCATGGATGCGCCGCTAATGGTCACTTACAGGATAAACCCCTACGAGGTGGACTCGGCGGTTCATAACTTAGACGTATCAGATGCCTATCCGCTCAAATTCTACGAGCTATGTGTTGAGAAGATAGATGCTAGAAAGGCTAAGGGTCTCATAGATGTGGTCGAAAGTAGATTGGGCTCGGAGAGGCAGTTTGAGGGGTTCAGGTACACGCATCCCACGTCCAGTATAACGGCGGGGAACATCGAGACTAGTTATAAGAGGCTTAAGAGCATGAGTCAGAAGATGGCTAATCAGCTTAAGCTTGCAGACAGGATCGTGGCGGTTGATGCGGCTAAGATAGCCGAGAAGGTCTTAACAACTCATCTACTTAGAGATATAGCCGGGAACTTGAGGGCTTTCTCTTCCCAGAAGTTTAGGTGTAAACGGTGTAACGCAAGCTATCGTAGGATACCGTTGAGCGGTAAATGTCTAAAATGCGGAGGCGAGCTTGCTCTAACGGTGTATAGGGGGAACATCGAGAAGTATCTGAACATGGCTGAGCGTTTGGTCGAACGGTACCGGCTTGGAGAATACTACCGGCAGAGGCTCATGTTGATCAAGGATGAAATATCCACCCTCTTAGCCACCGACGCTATAAAGACGCAGACAAGCCTAAGCAGGTTCATGTAGTATCCCGTCCAAACTGGGAAGTGTTTAAATAGTTAGTGCTGCTCTAAACCATAAGTGGTTCGGCGTGGTGTATGCTTATGAAGAGCATAGTGTCTGTCATGATTTTCATGGTGTTCGTGTTTATACTACTCCCAGTCTCTGCACCTGGATACTGCGTACAACCTCTAAAGTATAGCCGGCATATAGAGGTATACGCGAACGGGCTTCTAACGTTTAACGACACGATATCTGGTGTCTTTCAAGATGTCAGCCAGCTCAGCTTGACTTTTCCCCAGATATTCATCGAAAACCTGTTGGACTTGAAGGTTCAGACGGACAAAGATATAGTTCTGGAAACTAGGATCGTTTATGCTGGAAACGTCTCCCGTATCGAGGTTCTAGATATACCGCCTGATACATCGGTTATAGCGTTCGAGGCTGTTTTCGATAACGGTGTATGGAAACGTTACCTAGAGTATTTCAATGTTTCAGTCCCCATATATCCTGGTTTAAACATACCGGTCGAAGATCTGAGCTTCAAGATGTATATGCCGGCTCCGTTAGCAGTGTCTGAGCTACCCCAGAACTTTACCTTGAACTCTGGTGATAACGTCGATATATTAGAGTTTTCGGCATCGGATCTGGAGTCGGGTGCTATGAAGACTGAAAGCATAATGATCTCAGGTTTGACCTTGCTCAAGGTCGAGAGGCTTAGTAGAGTAGTGACGGTGTCGGAGTTTGGAGATGTCATGGTCGAAGACTTCTACACGGTCATAAACCTAGGTAAGTCTACAGTTTCACGTATAGACTTCATGGTTCCTCTAAATGCCTCAGAGTTCGGTGCTAAAGATGAATTCGGAAGTCTCCAGACGTCGAATAACCGTGCTGAAGACTACATTATATTAACCGTTAGGCCGAGGTATAGCTTAGATGAGGGTGACAGGTACTCGTTTACAGTCTTTTACAAGCTCCCTGCTGGAGCCTTAGTTGATCACAGCCTCTTAGAGGACATACATACCTTAACCCTTAGGCTCGATGAGACTATGCCGGTTGTGGTTAAAACCTTAAACGTTTCCGTGAGGCTTCCGGAGCATTCTACGGTATTAGACGCTGAACCCCCAGACTACGAAGTAGCTAAGGATATGGCTCCTACAGTGACGTGGGTTCTAACCCGAGAGTCAAGCCCTGTGCTTTCGATGCTCAGAAATCCACCGACCGTAAGGGTGAAGTACCGCTACAATGTTCTATGGGTATCGTTTAAACCTGCCTTATGGGTGTCGCTCATCTTAGCCGCCGTAGCCGCCTTTTACGGTTTTCAAAGGCTTCGAGGTGTGAAGCCGGTCGAGGCCGCGCCTGAGGCTAAACCAGCTGTGGTTACAGAGGACGTTTTGAGCTTCGTCAAGTTCTATGAAGAGAAGCTTAGGGTCAGGAGACAGGTTGCTAGGCTTGAGGAGGATTATAGGGCTGGTAAGATTTCGAGGGTCCAGTATAGGACCCGTTTGTCAAGGCTTAGAAGACGCATAGCCGAGCTCGATAGGATGATCGAAAGCCGCAAACCATCCGTCAGGTCTGCAGGTTACTCAGAGGAGCTTAACCTCATAGAGGAAGCTGAGGCGGATATAAGCATCTGCGACGTCGGTCTAAGGGAGCTTAGAAGCCGTTATAGGGCTGGTAAGGTTTCGAGACAAGTCTACGAAAGGCTCTCCTCAGAGTATCTTAAACGTATGCGGCGTAGCGAAGGGAGGATAAGACGGGTTTTAGCGTCGATGGCTCCTGTTTAACCATGGTAACGATAAACACTTATATATCGTGAACGTTACCTATGCTTGGGGCTTAGGAAGGTCGGGTCGAGCTCCTCTTCGCAGAGAACTCCTCCTACCTTCTTAACCCTATAATTTAAAGGGAGGTTGGTTTTATGGAAAAAAGGTTCAGACGTAGGCGGCCGGCAAGCGGCGGGTTTAGGCCTATTAAACCTATACCAGTCGCCGTAGGTGAGGAGTATGATGTCGAGATAGAGAGCCTGGGTAGCAGAGGTGACGGTATAGCTAGGATAGAGGGCTTCGTGATATTCGTGAGAGGCACTAAAGTCGGCGATAAGCTTAGGGTTAAGATCGATTCCGTCAGCCGAAGGTTTGCTGTAGCCGTACCGGTCGCTGGAAGCGGAGAGGAGTAGGAGAATTCATAGCATCTGTCTTTAAACTTCTACGTTTTTGCAACCAGTCCTCTTTTTTGGAAGATATCTATTCATTATTTAAGCTTCTTAAGTATTATCGCTGGGCATACCCGTGTGACTCCATCCATGGAGTTTAATCGTTTGACGAACTCTGCGAGTTCTTCTGAGTCTTTAAACCAGCATTCCAGAAGAATCATATGGTCTCCGCTTGAGGAGTATAGACTCACTACTTTGTCCAAGTCTTTCAGCTTCTCCAGTGTCGAAATGTAGTACTCGGGTTTAGTATCCACCCCTATGAACGTGACGATTTCAAACCCCAGTTTAACAGGGTCGACTTCTACCGTGTATCTCTTTATCACACCCTCCTTCTCAAGCCTCTTCACCCTTTTCCTCACGGCTGCCTCGCTTACTCCGAGGACTTTCGCGATCCTAAGGAATGGTGTTCTAGAGTTTTCCTGAAGTATCCGTATGATCTTGAGGTCCGAATTTCGAACCATAATATTTAAAATTTATGAATAAGTTATAAGTTTAACGGGTTAAATTCATTCTGGAGGCGGTGAAATGGAAGGTGAAATTCGTAAACTACCTCTCATAGGTGAAAAGGCTCCGAGTTTCAAAGCCCAAACGACTAAAGGTGTAATAAAATTCCCAGAAGACCATAAGGGCAAGTGGGTGGTTCTGTTTTCTCATCCTGCAGATTTCACACCTGTTTGCACTACAGAGTTCGTGGCTTTTCAGAAGAGGTATGAGGAGTTTAAAAAGCTCAACTGTGATCTTATAGGTCTCAGCATCGACCAAGTTTTTAGTCATATAAAATGGGTTGAGTGGATCAAGGAGACGTTAGGTATAGAGATAGAGTTTCCGGTGATCGCAGACGATACCGGTAGAATTGCTCACCTATACGGGATGATCCATCCTGGCAAAGGTGCGAACACCGTTAGGGCTGTCTTCATAATAGACCCCGATGGTGTAGTTAGAGCGATCCTATACTATCCTCAGGAAGTCGGTAGAAACATGGACGAGATCCTAAGGATGGTTAAGACGTTGCAGATATCGGATGAGAACGGGGTTGCTATACCTGCTAATTGGCCGAATAACGAGCTTATAGGCGATAAAGTCATACTTCCTCCGCCGTCGGATGAGAAAACAGCCAGAGAACGGCTTGAAAAGGCTAAAGCCAAGGAGATCGAGTGCTTCGACTGGTGGTTCTGCTATAAGAACCTTTAAATAACATGGAATAATTATGGATTTTAGGAGACTAAAATATGGTTTCTAAAGAATTGTTGGATTTGATGAACAAAGCTATTTCTATGGAACTACAGGTTTCGATACAGTATATGTGGCAGCATGTGATGTGGAGAGGTTTGAAAGGTTTTGTGGTTAAAGATGAGTTGAAGAAGATCGCTGTAAGCGAGATGAAGCATGCTGAATCTATCGCGGAGAGACTGGTTTACCTGGGAGGGGTTCCCACTACTAAGCCTGCCCCGATCATGGTCGGCGGCTCCTTAAGGGAGATGATCAAGCAGGACGCTAAAAACGAGGAGGATACCATAAAACTATACAAGCAGATAGAGTCTAAGGCGAGGGAAGAAGGCGATATAACGACCGCGAGGCTTTTCAGGAAGATCTTGGCAGATGAGGAGGAGCACCACGATTTCTTCACGAGCCTGCTTGAGGAATTGTAAGGTAAGACCATGACGGAGAGAGGTCAAATCTACAGGTGTAACATATGCGGTAATATAGTGGAGGTTCTCAACCCAGGAGCAGGTTCTCTAGTATGTTGCAGTAAGCCTATGGAGTTGCTCGTAAAGAAGACCGAGGACGTCGGTTCTGAGAAGCACGTCCCTGTTATCGAGAGAACCGAAAAAGGAGTTAGGGTTAAAGTAGGGTCGATACCTCACCCCATGGAGAAAAGCCATCACATCCAGTGGATAGAGGTTCTCGCAGACGGTTTAGTATATAGAGCGTTTTTAACACCGGGGAGTAAGCCGGAAGCAGAGTTTAAAGTTAAAGCCGAGAAGATCACGGCTAGAGAATACTGTAACCTACATGGGTTATGGAGCTCCCCCTAATTTTTCCTTTTTAAGTCGTCTGTGAACTTATGCGTTAAAATATGGTTAGTGATCCTTTATGGCGTTTGATATTCTTAAGTCGGCTGAGAAGGCGTTAGCCGACGAAGTATTCTCCGCTATACTATATGAGCGTATAGCTATGCTGTATGGTAGTAGCACCCTAAAGCGGAAGCTCGTCGAAATGGCCGCAATGGAGCGTGAACATGCTAAATTCTGGAGAACTTTTCTTGAGAAAAGAGGCCGTAGCAGTCCTTCTGTCGAAATCAGTAAAATAAAACTTTTCTTCTACACAGTTATACCGAAGATCTTCGGTCTTGGCCTTACGCTTCGTATGCTAGAATCGGGCGAGCGAGATGCTATTCAACTATACTCTGAGATGCTTGAACACTCCGAACTGGATGAACATGAAAAAGATGAGTTAAGACGGATCCTAGAGGACGAATTTATCCACGAAGAAGAGTTCGTCGAAGAAGAGTCTAAGTTTAAAGGTTTTCTTATGCACGTGAGAGATGCGGTTTTAGGTATGAATGACGGTTTAGTCGAGATACTATCGGTCACTACTGGGTTAGCCGGTGCATATGGTAACCCATTTTACATAGCTATAGGTGGTCTGATAGTCGGCGCCGCAGGGGCTTTATCGATGGGTATAGGAGCTTTGGCGAGTGTAAGGGCGCAGAGACAGGTTCATGAAAGCACTCTTATGAGGATCGCGGCGGCTTCCCGGTATGTAGCTCATGTATTCAAGAGTAGGTTGATCGGATGTATGACTCGGAAGGGCTATAGTAGAACGGTATCTGAGGCGGTGGCCGAGGAGTCTTCTAAAGACCCTAAACTACTGGCACGTGTTATAGCCGAGGAGGAGTATGGGCTTCGAGAGGAGGCTCTAGAGAACCCGCTTAGGGCGGGGGCGTATACCGGTATGTTTTACGCGGTCGGAGCTTTCGTCCCGCTCATACCGTATTTCTTAGACCTACCGGTGGTCATAGCGGTAATACTGTCGCTACTGCTCGCAGGAATAGCGTTAGGAGCAACGGGTTTCATGATAGCGATCTCGGCAGACCTTCCGGTTAAAAGGAAGATGCTGGAGATGGTGGCCTTCGGACTGGGCTCTGCCGGGGTAACGTATGTGATCGGTAGAATTGCCTCTATACTCTTCGGAATAGAGGTGAGCTAACTTTGGTAGTGCAATTTTTATACTACATTATTTATACTACCTTTTAGGTGGTCTTTTGACCGAGTATGTGACGGTCTCGGCTAAGATACCCAAAGAGCTTAGACGAAAACTCGCTGAGCTGGGTATAAAGCCTTCAGAAGTAATCAGGCGTGCTCTTGAGGCGGAGGTCGAGAAGAGAACCATGGCCCTTCTAAGGGAGAAGGTGGAGAAGGCTGCTGGAATAATCTCTAGAATCGGTGTAGAAAATTGGGTTAGAGCTGTGAGGGAGAGCAGAGATGAGAGATGAGCTTCTGTTTGATGCATCATCTATAATAAACCTGTGTGGCAGAGGGATGGTCGATATATTGGTGAGAGGATACACTTTAGACCTTGCGCTCTATGAGATCGGAAATGCCGTTTGGAAGCACGTCTACGTCTTTAGAAGAGTCTCCTTAGAGGATTCTCTAACGGTTTTGGATGCTTTAGTGACGATGCTTGGGAAGATGAAGTGTTTAAAAGTAGAGTCTCCGCTTGAGGTATTAAAATTAGCCGTAGAGGAGGGGCTCACTTTTTACGATGCATCATATCTTTATATGGCTCTCAAAAACGGGATGATTCTCATCACCGACGATGCGGATCTTCGTAAAGTAGCGCGTAAATACGTTAAAGTATTTTCAAGTCGTGAACTTTGAAATACTCATGTCTCTTTGACTACGGTCGTAACGGTGGAAAGTGGAATTATGCGTCGTAGGCTTGGCGATATACCAGGGGTCGTGGAGTGTAGGGTAGTTAACCGTTTAAACAGGTTTGTGGTGGAGGTGTCTCTAGCCGGGGCTTTTACTAGGGCCTATATCAATAATACGGGTAGGCTTAGGGAGTACTTAGTTATGGGGAGGAAGGGCTACTGTGTAAGAAATCCGCCAGGCTGGAAAACTGAATATAGGTTGTTCGCCATAGAGGAAGATGGTTTAGCGGCGCTTATAGATGCGCAGATGCAGATGATGTTTTTCGAGAAAGCAGTGTCTGAGGAGGCTATACCTTGGCTTGAAGGATGTGCTATATCGAAGAGAAACGTTAGGCTGGGTTCCTCTTTGATAGATTACCTCGTTACCTGTACTTGTGGATCGATGTACCTTGAGGTTAAAAGCGCAGTTCTACGTGGTGATGGAGGCTACGCCATGTACCCTGACTGCCCAACTCTCAGGGGAAGACGCCACGTAAAAACGCTTATGGAGCATGTTTTGAAGGGTGGTTACGGAGCTATAGTGTTCATAGCTGCTCTGCCGCATGTTAAAGCGTTTAAACCTAACGTCCAAGGTGACCCTGAGATGGCTTCGCTATTACAGCAGGCTTCTGAAGCCGGAGTTTTGTTAAAGGCAGTCAGGATATGTTACGAACCTATGTCTTCGACTGTGTGGCTTGAAGACCCAGACCTCAAGGTTGAACTCGACCCTGGGGAACGGTGAGTATGTTACATGCGTAAGACCGAAAACGCGTCAAAGCTCGATGAACTACTTGAAGCGGTGAAACGTTTGAAAAGAAGCCATGTTAGACAGTTGGTCGAGGCCCGGATCAGAGAGTTTAAAGCGTTGAGTAAAAAACCGAGTAGTGAGCTCTTCAAGGAATTATGCTTCTGCATCTTGACCGCGAACTTCAACGCTGAGCGGAGTATTAGGATCCAGGAGGCAATCGGAGACGGCTTTCTAACACTTCCCGAATCTGAGCTAGCTGAAAGGCTTAGAAGTCTTGGTCATCGTTATCCTCGTGCTAGGGCACGGTACATCGTGGAGGCTAGACGCTACGCATATGCCTTAAGGAGGTTAGTCGAGAAACTCGGCTCCGGAAGCACGGTTAGAGAGTGGCTTGTGGAAAACATACGAGGGGTAGGCTATAAGGAGGCGAGCCATTTTCTTAGGAACATAGGTTTCACGGACGTAGCCATCGTAGACTTCCATATAGTAGACCTGCTGACTAGGTATGGAGTATTAAGTCGTCCGAAGACTTTGACGAGGAAACGATATCTGGCGATAGAGCAACTGCTTAGAGAGATGGCTGAGAGGCTTAGCTTAAACTTGGCTGAGCTAGACCTTTATCTATGGTATCTGGAAACCGGTAAGGTGTTGAAGTAGCTTAGGCGTTAAGTTTAACTGTATCGTCTCCGTAGTAGGATATGTGATGATGAGCTTCCGGTGGGGACACCTGAAGCCCAGATGAAGAATTTGCCGAATGCTGAGCAGTTTATTCCCCTTCCTTATATCCCTTTCTCCTGAATAAACGTCTATCCTGTAATCCTTAAAGAAAAACCGGGAAACTAGATGTCTTAATAAGGGAAAGAAAACGGTTAGGCGAGTCCGAGTCTATGCCTTATCCTTTCTAAAGCCTTTTCAAGCTCCGTTATACCTAGTCTTTTCAGGGTTTCCGGCTTCGGTAGACCGTTTTCATCCCACCCGGCGGCTTCGTAGTAGGTTTTCTTAAGCTTCTCTATCTCTTCTCTCTTCACTACAGCGCCTTTCTTAGGTCCAGAGGGTAGGGGCTCGTAGAACCTCTGCGGGTTTTCGTCGTGGATCCTCGGGTCCCAGTATGCATCTGGACCGCCCAGTAGGAGTAGGGTTCTCTGTATAGCCGCTATCCTAGGCGCTAGCTCTCCATACCACTCGTCTTCTGTCAGGTTCCAGCCGGCTACTACTTTGAAGAATTCGTACAAGTACTGCTTCTTGTAGTTGAACCAGCATGCGACGATGGAGTCTAGCAGTATCATCTCGTATTCTCCCGGCCTATTCTGGTCGTCTAGGTTCGAGACCGAGGTGTGGTCTCCGCCTTGCAGGCTGCATACGTAAGCTGTGGGCTTGGTGTAGTCTAACCCACTTCTGATTCCGTGTGCTCCTACGCCTATACCCTTTACCTGTATCGCATAAGGCATCACGTCGACCTTCTTCATCTCGCTTATCTTCACAGCAGCCCTATATGTGCCCTCAGCCAACAGGTCACCTATCCCCTCCCTCCGCGCGATCATCTCCTGAAGCTTGGCGAACGCTTCCACATCACCCCATTTAAGCTCGAAGCCTATATCATCCTTCGTAAGGATCCCCCTCTGATACAGCTCGGCCGCAAAACCCATCACGTTACCCGTCTGTATGCCGCATAGCCCAAGCTCATCCGCCCTAGAGGAGAGGTAGATGTTTCCTTCAGGGTCGAATATACCTAAGTTTGTGCCTAGATAAGCCTGCAACTCGTAGTCTGGGTTGTCTGTTAAGACTCCCTTAAACCTACCACTTCGTATAAAAGCTATCTTTAGACAGGTCGTCGGGCATCCGAAGTCCCCCCAGAACCGTTTAATCCAATACTTCTCGAAGAAGCTTACTCCGAATCGGGCTTCATCATGCCACTCCTCCTGCCAGTTTCTTATAGGCTCGCTACTGGTATCTGCCCCTACCGTATAACCCGCCCATCCAGTACCCCAGTACCGCATCCTAAACTCTTTGATTAACACCTTACAGACACTGTCTAGAAGCTTCTTGAACCCCTCCAGGTCTGCGACATCAGGTAACGGTCCCGAGCCTTTAACAGCGATAGCCTTAAGCTTTTTAGCACCCATGACTGCTCCATAGCCTCCATAGCCTGCAGCGTGAGTTAGCTTATGAGCTACGGCCGCTATCCTGACCTTTCTCTCCCCAGCCGGACCTATGTAGAGTATGCTGGGTTCTTTGCATAACCCTCTTAAGGGTTTCTTCTTCGACATTTCGTCTATCAGCTCTCTGGTTAGTATTCTTAGGGTATCCTTCGCCTCTTTACCCCATAGGTGGGAGGCGTCTCTAATCTCGACCTCGTCATCGTTAATCCACAGGTAGACCGGCTTCTCAGACTCTCCCGTTATGATGATCCCGTCGTATCCCGCGGATTTAAGCTCGACACCGAATTCGCCGCCGACCGTGGAGCCCACGACCCCGTTACTCTGAGGAGACTTACCTGCTACACAGACCCTGCTACCTGGGTAATAACCGGTTAAAGGTCCCGTAAGTATGAGTAGTATATTATCAGGTCCTAGCGGGTCTATCTCCTCCCACCGGTCTCCGAGTCTATCCCATAGAATCTTAACACCTAACCCACGCCCTCCCACGTATTTACGCATCGTCCTCTTATCGACCTGAAGGGTTTTCACATCTTCGGTCGAGAGGTTTACCTCTAAAAGCCTACCCCAGTATCCATACGGCATCTATACCCACCCCTCCCACTCTTCACCGTAGAGCTTAGAGACGAGGTCTTTAGCGATGTCTTGAGGAGTTCTGGCGTAGACCTTGTAGATCTCACTCGGAGACCTCGGGGTCGTTATAAGGGCGTTATAGCCTGCCTCCACGCAAACTTTGACGCATTCAGGATCGCCTCCGCAGAGGTCGCATATGACCGCGTAGCCGTCCCTCGGATGTATGAACGGAATCTGTCCTGGGCAGGCGTCTATGCACTTCCCGCACCCGGTGCATTTATCTCTATCCACTATAACTGCACCTGTGTTTTTATCGACGAGTAACGCGTCGAAGGGACAAGCCTCGACACATGGATATCCAGGACACTGGGTACATAGATGAGGTATTTCAAGACCAGGTATAGGCATGAAAACCCTCACCCTCGAGGCCTCAGGCCATATCCTACCCTCGTGCCTGATCGAGCAGGCTATCTCGCATCGTCTACAGCCGCTGCATCGTTCATAGTCTCTAAATATCCATATCTTGGGCTTTTCACCGCTCAAGGAGTATCACAAAATATTCCCTATTATAACGTCATTATATAATTTATTTTACCCCCGCTCTATAGGCGGCTCTGTTAGCTATCAATGCCGCCACAGTCCCGGCTGCTACTCCAGCGTCTATATTCACCACGGTAAGTCCAAGAGGGCAAGACTGTAGCATCGACTGCAACGCCGCAACACCGCTGCCCCCAAATCCGTATCCTTGAGAGGTCGGAACACCTATGACAGGAATATCTACCAGACTGGCTACGATGGAAGGTAACGCGCCTTCTCTACCGGCGGCTACGATGATCACGTCTACGTCTGCCTCGACCATGGTCTTGACGGCGTCGAACACCCTATGCATCCCTGCCACTCCTACGTCGTAGACCTTATAGACTTTACACCCCATCTCCTCGGCGATGATACTCGCTTCCTCTGCGACCGGTATGTCCGCAGTTCCAGCCGTTATCACCCCCACTCTACCACCTGTCTCCCGTCTGCCTAGCGTTTTCCTAACGACGAGCATACGAGCCTTCCTATACTCTTCGACGTTTAACCCTCTTCTACGGGCTTTCTTCGCTAGTTTATCCATGATTTCACCGTCGAGTCTACTGACTATCACGCGGCCCGCTGTTTCGATACTTCTAAAGACTATTTCAGAAAGCTCCTCGAGGCTCTTCCCCTCGGCAAGTATTATCTCTGGGATCCCCCTCCTAAGCTCTCTACCGACATCTATACGCGCGAATTCCCCGATTTTCTCGATCGCGAATAGTTTTAGCGTCCTGATGGCCTCTTCGACAGATATCTCCCCTCTAGCTAGTTTTCTCAAAACTTCCTCCATAGCGCCCCTCCAACGTATATTTTAATAAAACCCACCTACATAGTTTAACCGACTTGATATGAGGGTTTTATACATCGACTGTTCTCTAGCCGGAGTCTCCGGAGATATGATGCTGTCTGCTCTATTAAACCTTGGGGCCGAATTAGACCTTAGAAAGCTTTCTGAATCCGTTAAAGAGAGCATGGAAGGCGTCAGGCATCTAGATGTTTCATATAGCGTAGTCCGTAAGCAGGGGTTTAGAGCAGGTTCTCTCAGGGTGGAAATAGAAGATTCGAAACACCATAGAACGGGGCTTGAGGTTCGGGATGCGTTGGTGAAGACTTTGGAATCTATAGGGGTCAGCCGCGAAGCGAAGACCTTCGCCATGGGGGTCGTCGATACGATATTGGAGGCTGAGAGCCTGATACACGGTGAACCCATCGAGACCCTCCATCTTCACGAGATGGCTTCTCCAGATACGTTGGTCGACATAGCTGGTATCGCAGCGGCGTTAGACAGCTTAAACTTATTCAGAGACGCCAAAGTTTACGGTAGCCCGGTGGCCGTAGGCTCAGGTATGTTCAAAACCGAACATGGCTATCTTGTAAGTCCTGCACCTGCGACTCTAGAGATACTTAGGTCTCGACGGTATCCGTTTAAAGGCGGCCCGGCCGAAGGGGAGCTTGCCACACCGACAGGCGTGGCTGTGTTGGTGAATCTTGTAGACGAGCCGGTTTATTCTCCTCCGCTGATTAAGCCCCTTAAAGTCGGGTATGGCGCCGGGTTTAAAGACCTGCCTGGACTACCTAACGTCCTACGGCTCGTCTACGGTGAAGGTCCACTACCATATGTGGCCGAGGAGGTCTATGTCTTAGAGACAAACCTAGACGATGTCAGCGGCGAGGTGCTAGGTGATACGGTCGATAGGCTTATGAAATCCGGCGCCAGAGATGTCTGCATAATCCCGTCCACCACCAAGAAGAACAGACCGGGATATGTATTAAAGGTCATAGCCGGCCTCGAAAGGTTAGACGAGGTCTTGGAGACGATAATCAGGGAAACAGGTACTTTGGGGGTTCGGGTTCTGAAGACTCCGAGATATGTGGTTTCCAGAGAAGTCAAGAGGTTAAGGGTTAAGCTGAATGATGTGGAGTTTTCGGTTAGGGTTAAGGTTGCACGCGACCTCAAAGGCCGTCTGGTCAGAGTTAAACCTGAATACGAAGATTTAAAGAGGATATCGGCATCCACCGGTGTGCCTGTTAGGACACTCTCTAAGCTCGTCTGGGCAAAGGTTAAGGATGTATTGGAAAAAGACGTTTGAATCTACTTCAAATCTATAGCTAGTAGGTCTCCAGATTTTTCTAGAAATTCTCTCAGAATCACCTCGGCTTTCTCAGGCGATGTCGTTAAGGGGTCTAGAGCCATGGCCTCTAGGACTAGGTCTTTACTCTCCTCTAATATGCCCTGCACTAGAAGCTCGAACTTTTTAAGATGCATATTGAGTATCACCGTCACAGATGTCGAGAGCCCTCTGACCGGTTTACCCTTCACCCCATTTCCGTCGACAGTTCCCGGGACCTCCACCACATACCCGTTTGGTACCCCATCTATGTAGAAGTCGTTAGATAGGTTGACTGCGATCAGCTCTCTACGTTTATTATTAACTATCGAGGATATTATATCCATAGCTGCTTCGTATGACGGCTCGACCTTGACGGGTATTTCTCCCCTAGCGGCCCTGAGGAGCCATCTCCATCGTGTCTCCGCATTCTCGATTACTTTATCAGAGAGGGTCAGTCTCTCATAGTCTATGTACCTACTTACCTTTTTCAGTATACCACCTATCTCTGGGTCTCTAAACCATTCGTAGAGGTAATGGAAGAACTCTGCGATATGCCTGTCGCTTGCCGTAGTCGGGTGCTTATAGGCCTTCAAAAGCTGTCTGCCGATCATGTATGGATGAGCCTTTAGGATATTCCACCGTTTACCCTCTAACACCGCTCGGTTGAAATCATCTAAAACCTCTGACCCTTGGTACTTCATCGACGTAACCCAGGTCAGATGGTTGATCCCACCGGCCTCCAGCTTTATCCCGTCGAACTCTAGGTCGAGGAGCTTCGAGGCCAGCCGCATGACATCGTAGACTCCATGGCACAATCCGATGATTTTCACTCTAGTGGCTTTTAGTACAGACATGCATATCGGGGTCATAGGGTTTGTGAAGTTTATCATGAGTGCCTTAGGAGATAGGTCTTCGAGGGTTTTAGCTATCTCGAGGACAGCTGGTATCTCGAACAATCCCTTAAGTATTCCGCTCGGTCCGACCGTGTCGCCTACGACCTGCAGGATCCCGTGTCTGAGCGGTATCTCTAGAAAATTCCTGAGTGCTTTAAGACCTCCGGCTCTTATCGCTACTATGGTGAAGTCTGAGTTCTCTAAAGCCTCGACTTTATCTGATGTAGCGTTTACTTTAAGTTCTACACCACGACGTTTCACGTCTCTTTCAACTATCTTCTCCATGGCCTTAGCTCTCTCTTCGTCGATATCGTAAAGCACGAGTTCGCCACCCCATAGGTCGTTCACCCTGTATAGGTCTCCAAGTAGCCCAAGCGTGAAATGGCTACCTGCACCGACTATCGTAATCTTCTCATCCATCTTGCATACCACTTTTCGATCATTACTAACCGGTTAAAAGCGTTAACATGATGTATGAACCTCGACGGTTCAGATGGGTCTTCATTAACGTTTAAATAAATCCGCTGCATTCCTCTCAGTAAGGTGATTTATTGGCTTACTGGCATAGCGACCTACATAAGCGTAAGAGAACAGGCGGAAAAAGTCGTCCTTACCGTGGAAGAAGAAAGTATGAGCGTGGAGGATATCCGACGGAGACCACCCTCGGCGAGAGAGTGGTTAAGATAGACCGGGTTAGGGGCGGTAACATTAAGGTGAGGGTCGTTAAAGATAGCGTAGTAAACCTCAGCGACCCTGCGACCGGCAAGACCGTTAAATGCAAGATCCTCCGGGTGTTAAAAAACCCTGCTAATAGGGATTACGACCGGAGGGGTGTGATAACTAAAGGCACGTTGGTCGAAACCGAATACGGTGTTGCAAGGATAACGAGCAAACCCGGCTGTGATGGCGTATTGAACGCTGTTCTCATAGAGCGTAAGAGCTAAGTAGACAGTGGCTTAGAAGCCTAAACATAATCCTCATTCCCGTTTCCAACCCGGGAATTATTCCTCGTCTTGGTTTAGAAGGGAGGTTGAGCTGTTATGCTTTCCGAGATATATGCCCTTGCGTTGATACTTTCGGCCGTGTTCATCACGTATATCGCGTCGCGTAGGTTCGACCTACCGGTCATAGTCTTAGAGGTATTAACGGGTATAATGCTCGGTAAATCCGTTTTGAACATCATATCCTACGACATATGGTTAGACTTTCTAGCCGATTTTGGGCTCATGTATCTCATGTTTCTAGCCGGGTTAGAGATGGGTGTGAAGGAGTTCCGTAAAGGCAGCGTTTTACTCGCTCTAGGCTCTTTGATGACACCTTTTCTCCTAGGCGCTCTTTTAGGCTTATTTTTAGGAGTCCCCCCTCTACTGCTCGGGACTCTTCTCTCGACTACCTCGATAGGCGTGGTTCTACCTGTGCTAAGGGGTCTCACTCATGATAAAGACTTCAAACGTCTAACCCTAGAGTCCGCCTTCCTAGTAGACACCCTCAGCATGTTCCTTCTGACGCTGTCTCTAGAGACCTCAAGAGGCACGACTCTGATACTCTTGGCGTTTTCCCTAGTCTTCGCGTTGACGCTTTTCATACTACCGGTGACGTTGAGGAAGCTAAACATCTCTGAAAAGATGCAGCAGTGGTCTGGTGAAAGGGAACACTTCGACTACGAGGTTAGGTTATGTTTCGCGTTGATAGCCTTCCTCGCGGTGGTTTTCGAGATACTAGGCTTCCACATGGTGCTAGGGTCTTTCCTCGCGGGCCTTATCGTATCAGAGCTCACGGTGAAAGGAGGCGCCTTGGAGAGACGTCTATCCGACTTCGGATACGGTTTTTTCATCCCCCTGTTCTTTATAGCTGTGGGTTTGACGGTGAACATCCGTGCGCTTATAAGACCTGAATGGCTGTCGATGTTGTTGCTTCTTCTAGCTATGGGGGTCGGAGGCAAGCTTCTAGGAGTAGCGGCTATTGGTAAAATCCTCGGCTTATCGACGAACGCAGGTCTAGCCATGGGCATCCTCCACTCCGCAAGGCTTAGTTTAATCCTAGCCGGGGCTAAGATAGGGCTGGAACTCGGTCTACTAACCGAAGAAGTATACTCAACTATCGTGATATTCGCGATAATAACCGTTCTCCTATGTCCAGCCATCGCTAGGAGATTTCTGAGAAAAACAGGTGAGGCAAAATCGGTTGCTCGGTAAAGGTTTAAATTTATTCACCACTCAAGGTTTTTACCGTGAAGCTTCCTGGTAAAGCTGTCGTATGGCTTGTGTATTTGGACGCTAACCTTCCTCGTCGACTCGGTAGGAAGGTTCCGAGGAGTTTAGCCGTAGAGGCTCCGACTCTCGGTGAGCTCGTCGAGGCTTGTAAACGGCTGAAACTTGAGTTTCAGCTGAGGAGGGACGCTAGATATCCAAGGATCTGGTGGGGAAGAAGAGGATATATAATCGTAGACAAGTTTGCCTCTAAAAGCAAGCTTTTGAAGGCTCTTGCCTTGGAGATAAGGCGGCTGAGGAGCGAGAAAACAGAATACGGGCATAGATGAGGACGCCTTAAAATAGAAAACTTTATTTAAGCTTTTCCTCTCTTTACTTCACGCCCCCTTGAAGAAGTCTAAAAAGTCTAAGGCTCTATACACGGCCGGTAAGGTTCTCACCATATCCAAGCAAGGAAGGGTCATAATAAAGCTCGGTGAGCATGTTCCTCGACTGGGGGAAAGGGTCTACGATAGAAACCTTAAGTATGTTGGGGTTGTGGTGGATGTTATAGGTAACGTGAAATCTCCTTATGCCGTGATTAGGCCGCTTTCTACTAAGGATCTAAGGGGGCTTGTGGATAAAACCCTCTACTTCAAGGGGTAGGCTTTCCCCTTAGGAGGTTTGAGTTTGAGTGATGATAAGAAGTGTCCGGAATGCGGTAGTTATAACTTTATAAAAGATTATGATACCGGTGAGATCATATGCGCCAACTGTGGCTATGTTTTGGACGATAAGATACCTGATACCGGTCCTGAGTGGAGGGCGTTTGATGAGGAACAGAAGAATAAGCGCTCGAGGGTAGGGGCGCCGACCACATATACAATACACGATAAAGGTCTCTCCACTATGATCGACTGGAGGAGATTTTCTTATCGAAAGAAGATGGACCCTGCTAGAGCGCTTCAAATATATAACCTCCGTAAGTGGCAGAGAAGAGTTCGGCTTTCAGATTCTTCTGAGAGGAACCTTGCGTTCGCGCTTACGGAGCTTAGTAAGATCTCGATGTCCTTGAATACTCCCAAACACGTTCTTGAAACGGCGTCGGTCATCTACAGGAAGGCTCTTAAGAAGAGGCTCATACGTGGTCGAAGCATCCAAGGCATAGTCGCGGCTTCTATATACTTAGCGTGTAGACTATGCGGTTTAGCTAGGACCCTAGACGAAGTATCGAAGGTGACCATGATAAGTAAGAGGGAGATCGCTAGGAGCTACCGTTTCATAGTCAAGGAGCTCGGTGAGTTCGTTCCACCGGTCGACCCGGTCGTTTATGTATCTAGGTTCTCAAACCAGCTGGGGATCCAGGGTAGAACAGAAGAGATTGCTCATAAGATAGTCAAGACCGCTGCGGAGCTTAAGCTTACTTGCGGTAGAGGACCCACGGGTGTAGCCGCTGCTGCGATATACTTAGCGTCTGTCGTAACCGGGGACCGACGTACCCAACGGGAGATAGCCGAGGTTGCTAACGTTACAGAGGTCACTGTCAGAAACAGATACTCAAACATTCTGAAGCACATAGATATAATAGTCTGGGTATGATGAAGCCCAATATCCCTCTGTTATCTATGGCAGATGGACCTCCGGGTTGTGGCGGAGTTTAACAGAAACATTTACCTAATGCATCTCACATTATATTTTTAATGTATACTTCGTGTTCGAAGGAGGTTGTTCTTTGCCATCGAGCAGCGGTAGAAAAAGAGGGGAGATCGAGCGGTTAGCCCTTCAGTTGGTTAACGAAGCCGGGGATAAGGGGATCTTACAGAGCGAGCTCTGGAAGCTCATAGGGGTCACCAGCAGAGAGGGTTCGAGAATCGCCATAAGGCTTGAGAAGAAGAACCTTATAAGGCGGGAGCGAGAATACTCATCCAAAAGATGGACTTACCGGCTTTACCCGGTCAGAAAGAACCATCCCCTCCTACCGATACTCGATAGCCCCTGCCTAGTATGCGAAGACAACTCTAGATGTAACATCCAAGACGTAGTATCTCCTCTAAACTGCAGAAAACTCATGGAGTGGGTTTTGAAGACCCAGAAGTCTTCTTAAACACCATGATTATATCCCTTATAGGTGCATCCGTCCTAAACCCTTTCCCGTCGAAATGCGTGGGTGTGGCCGTATAGCCCATCTTCCTGAGGTTCTCTATGATGATGTTTTTAGCGGGCGGGGACGCCTTAAGAAGTGAGGAAACTCTATCCGTGACGTAGTACGTCGCAGCGCCTCTAGACTCGGCGTCTATAGCCTCTATAAGCCTGCCAAGTTCTCTTTTACTACTTAGATGGCTCGTTATGTACTCTTCACGTAGTTTATGGCAGAAGTCTGCGTCGAATATCCTACCCATCCACAACGGACCAGCCCAGCTCAACCTGTCGCCACAGTTTGGGCATTTCCCTCCCGGGGGAGTATCGAGGTCCACGAAAAACCTATGAAGACACCTGAAACAATGGTTTAGATACCCCATTTTGTTCATAGTTTCCTCAGCCGTCTTAACGCCCCGGTGGACTCTAGCATATACTCTTATGTACTGCGTAGTCCTATGCACGAGTATCGGTTCTAACCCTCTATCTACGGTCGTACAGTTTCTAGCTATGAAACCCAGTAGGATCCTCACAGCAACCTCTGGATAGTACTCCGTCTTCAGAGGTCTAGCCCAATATCTTCTAAGACAAACCCTAGGGTAGGTTCCCGAGAGCGGCGCGGTATCTGTAGCCGTAGCCGCTAAAACACCCCCTGGCTTAAGGCTTAACACAGCCGACTGGACGAAGGAAGCCGGAGAACCGAAGGGGTCTATGTCGACGAAGTCGAATCCCTGAAGCCTAACCTTCCTCTCGAGAAGAAGCACTCTCGCGTCAAGGTTGTATATCTCCACCCTTCCTGATAGGCCGTTAATCTCGGTGTTTAACTGGATAAACCTAACGGCGTCTGGGTTCAAATCGTTTAGGACAGCTTCCTTTACGCCGAGCCCCTCGGCTAAGAACCTTAAACCCCGGACCCCGCATCCTGCTAAGGCGTCGCATACCCGTAAACCTTCGCCAGCCGCCTTAGAAAGCGTTCTCACCACGAGAACGGCTACGTCTCTATTTAAGACGGCTTCAGGATTGTAGAAAACCGGAGGCTTAGGTTTTCGCTCTCCCAAAGGCTTTAAGGCTTGAGGGGGAAGCTTGAGACGTACAAGTCCCTCTTTAACCTCTATGAGCTCCTTCAATATCTACCTACGCCCCGTGTCAGGAATTTATCCAGCCTGGAAAGCTTCCAGCTTCTTCTCACGCATGACGGTACGTGCCCTGCTTCATAGACCTCTACGAGAAATTTCACAGTTTTAGGGTCTGACGGATACCCACTTCCGAAGTCTCCATAAAGCTCTCTAAGGTTTTCCACGATCCTATCTCTTAAAACCTTCGCGACGATGGAAGCCGACGCGACAGCCGGATGGTCGTCAAACTCTTTATGAGCGACCTTAATATCCAGCTTCCAAGAGAGCCTACTCTTCAATTCTCTAAGAAACCTCTTCAAGTTTCTATCCGGACAGTCTACGTAAGCCTCCTTAGGCCTGAGCCCCCTCAGAATATCCACCATAGCCTCAAGCTCGAGAGCATTTAACCCGCCCAGTCGTCTCTTAAATCTAACGTATCTGTCTATCGTAGCCGGGTCGACTATGATGCACATCAGCCTAGATGCCTCGTTTAAAATGATCTCGTATAAACGCTCTCGGGTCTTTGCTGTAAGCTTCTTAGAGTCCTTCACCCCGCTCGATTCAAGAGTCTCTAGGGCTCCAAGCTTCAGCAAAACCCCTGCCACGACCATAGGTCCTATAACACATCCCCTACCGGCTTCGTCGACCCCTGCTACGTATCCATCCACCGCTCCCCTTCACCTTCTTGAAAGTATTAAGACATGGTCTTTATCGAACGGCTCCAGCCTCAACGTCGCCTCGACCTTAAACCCTCTACTTCGTAGAACTTTAGCCTCCTCCTTGAAGATCTCAACCGGTCTCCTAGATACGTCTATGCTTCTCGCCTTAACGGCCAGTAGGGTACTACCTCCCTTTTCAAGGTAGAAGTCGGCGTTATCGGAGAGGATCCTCGCTTGATCTGGCTGAGCTATGTCGCAGTAGATCACGTCAACCTCTTCGACATATGGGAGGTATCTCTCCGGAAACCTCGCGTCTGCAAGTATAGGTACGACATTTTCTCTGTGAGCCGATACCCTCTTTATGAAGTCTCTCATAGCCCTAGGGCTAAACTCCACTCCGTATACGATCCCGTCTTCACCGATTATGTCGCTGACGTGACTTAAGGTAGTTCCAGCGGCCGCGCCTAGGTACAGAACCTTAACTCCCTTCTTGATCGGCAGACGCCTAAGCCCTTTAAGTAGGGCAGCGCCTAGCTTGCTCCTATAGGGGTCCCAAAGCCTATACTCCACTCCCTTAACCTTCACGAGTCGTTCGCCATAGACCTGAACACCAGGGGCGAGGTTTACCGTCGCAAGCCTCCTCTCACCGCTGTCCAAGATTATCTGATAAACACCCTCGAAGTTTTTGAATGGTCGAACTTTCACCATTTCACCCACTCTCTAATATGGTTTAATAGCCTAGTAATAGCTAAACTTTTTCGTCTAAACTCCCTAGTCAACGGTGTAAACTTTATAGAGGTCTATCCTCGGCTTCAGGTTTAGAGGAGATGGTCCGGTTTAAGTGCACACTGTGCGGGATATGTTGTAGCAAATACTGGGTTCCGGTAACTCACTTAGATATCTGGCGTATAATGCACTACGGTGGCTATAAGCCTCGATACTTCTTGAGGTTATACCCCGCCGCTGGCTATAAGAGCACGATGCCTAAAGTACGTCTTAAAGAGGGTGAAGGCTACATAGGTTTAAAGCGATATGTAAACGGTGTATGCGTGTTTAATGTCGATAGATTATGCATCATCCACAAGTTTAAGCCTTTGACATGCCGATTCTACCCGTTTCTCTACGTGACATCCGGCGGCAGGGTCTTGAGGATTGAGGTGAATAAGGATGCGATAGGCGTCTGCCCGGGTCTAATATTAGACGGCAAGCCGATAGACGATGAAACATATAACAATATAATGCAACTCGCCAAGGCAAGGGTTTTCGAAAAAAGGCTGTATGCCGACGCGGTGAACAGGTGGCTCTCGGAGACCGGTGGAAAATACGGGTTTGAAGAGTTTATCGACTTCCTAATCGAGAGGGCTAAAAAAGATATGGCTATGCTGGTCTACAAAAATCTATGGGTCAAGTAATCTTCTAGCCCTCAGGCTCCAGACTTTTCTCCCAGTACGTGCTGTATCTCCTTTGAAACTCGTACGGCATCCCTCTAAGCTCGTCCCTGATGATCGTGAAAGCCGCTTGAGGAGGAATAATCCCCTTCTCTGTTACTATAAGGTCTATATACTCTGGTGGCGTTACATCGAAAGCAGGGTTTCTAACCGAGCCATACCTCCAACGCTTAAAAACCTCAGGCGATACGACCTCTTCGGGAGGTCTCTCCTCTATCTTAACAAGTTCGCCGACTAACGTCTCTGGGCTAAACTTATAGGTTTCGGCAGCTACGAACAGTAAAGTTCTAGCTTCATGAGCAGCCAGAGCGATTATCGACGTACCTATCTTGTTCACGACCGCTCCGTTAGCCGCTACCGCATCTGCCCCTACAACCACTTTATCCACCTTCTTCATCAAAAACCTAGCGGCTCCATCTATTATCAACGTGAACGGTATACCCTCCTTTTCAAGCTCCTCAGCCGTTATGAGCCCTTGGTAGAGTGGCCTAGTCTCTGTGACGATAACCCTTATGTTCTTACCCATCCTATGAGCCGTCTTTATGACCCTCAGAGCTGCTGTGCTATGGCAATGGGTCATTATGGTATCGCCGTCATTTATCCTCCGAGCACCGATCTCACCTATCATCTTAGACGCTTCTCTTATCCTCCTGAGAAACTTTCTACAGGAGTCTATCGCCGTCTTCCTAACTTCCTCAAGTCCTTGACCTTCTTCCTTAGCCTTGTAGATTCTGAACATGACAAACCTTACCGCGTTCGGAAGCGATACGGCAGTTGGTCTTGTTGCTAAGAGCCTCTGAGCTACGTAATCCAGCTCTCTGAAAAACTCATCTGGGTCTCTTGCGTTGCTCTTCATAGCCGTGACCATTAGGGCTTCTATGCTGGCCTTAGCTATCCTAGAAGCCCCTCTAATACGCATCGAACCTATCCCATTGACTATTTCCTCAACTTCGGGTAGGAGAACATACCTAGCCATATTCTAGAGGAATCTAAAAGTGGTTTTCTAAGTTATAAGCATAACCTATAACTTCTAGGAGTTAATGATGTGATTTGGGTTGTTTAACCTCAACGGCGTTTGGTCTTAGATGGTACGAAGCTCCATAGAGACCTACTGCCAACTATGGTCGTAAGGCTTATGTCGAGGGCGTCGAGAACCTGCTCGAACGTGCTTTCCAAATACTCGATATACTTGTCGGCGTCTATCTCCCTAGTATCCCTTACAAGCTGAGTAGGCTTAACCCCAGGGGATGTAACGACCTTCACAAACGATATGATATCCCCTGCCTTCACATCGAAGCCTTTTTGCTTCAGAAGAAGTGCTGCCTTAACGTGTTGCGGCGTGGTCTTAACGTATCTCTCAGGTGGTTTACTGAGCATAACTCTGAAAGCCAGTTTTTCAGGAGGGACTTCTCCGTGTTTAATCTTGCTATACCGTTCCTTATAGAGCTCTATTATCCTCTTCTTAGCGTCTTCAAAGTCTTCGATCGTTTTAACAGAGCCTAGGATCTTCATCATCTCCATAAAAGCCTCTTTTATGAAATCCGGTATGTGACGTTTTTTACCGGTTAAACCCTTTACATCTATCCGTCCATCTGGATAGACTCCAATGTAGTTCTTCTTCCTAGAGCTTAACACAGCATATCTGTAGACCTTATCTATATCCATCTCCATGCCGAGCTCTTTCTCAACCCACTTCATAAGCTCCTCTATCTGCTCTTCGGTGGGGGATTTTAGGAATAACGAGTCTGTATCGCCGTAGATCACCTCGACGCCTAGAGACTGTGCTTTTTCAACTGTTTTGTTTATAGCGTATCTCCCTATCGAAGTTATCGCCTCCGCAACTGGCGGACAATAGAGTGCAAAGCTCTCAGCTCCAAAAACGCCGTAGCTGGCGTTTAAGATAACCTTTAAACTGCTTTGAACGACGCTGTACCATTCTCTCACATCAGGTGGAAGATTCCTATCCTTAGACTTGGGCTTATACCACCTAACCCTCACATCTCTCAGAGAGCCTATAAGCAGACTTGTCAAACCCTTCTGCTTCGTACATATCCAGTGGGGTGTTCCAGGAACCTTGTTGGATCTGCATTCTTCATGTATGCAATTAAGAGTTTCATAACTTATGTTATAGCTTCTAACGATCGACGGATACATGGATTGGAAGTCTAAGACGGCTACGTTGAAGTGTATACCTGGCTTGGGCGTTATGACTTCAGCACCTCTATACTTCTTCCCCTCTATGATAGCCTTAGTGGTGGTGCTGCCTTTAGCTGCGATTAGGTCCTCCCTCCTAGGTATAAGCCATCCTCGAACCCTATGCTCATAAAGCATCATATTCCTTATCCAGTTCGATATCCCCTGTCTCGTTAGGTCCTCTATAGGTGTGTATGTTATCCTCGCTAGAACCATTATAAGCTTCATAACCAGGTCGTTATTCATAGTAGATAATCTGTAAACTATCTCAGAGTCTCTGAGGCAGTATCTCGCAAGCTCTCTATACGGGAGATCCTTGATCTGACCTTCCAGCTCCACTTTACCTATACCGAGTAGGGCCTTGCCTATCTCGTTGAGGGTGTTCTCACGGTATCTCTGTCCAAACGCATAAACCTGTATGGACCTATTGAAGAAGAACCTGTAAAGGTCTATATGGACTCCGCGTCTGAGAAACGCCGCGTCTCTACCCAACTCTATAGGTATCTGCCCAGCTCCTATACCTAGTCTTCTGGCCCTATGGTATAGATACGGCAGGTCGAAGTCATCTCCGTTAAACGTTAGAAGAAACGGGTATTCCTCGATTATCTCGAATACCCTTAGGAGAAGGGTCTTTTCGTCATCGTAGTATTCCAGCTCCGCGTCGACTTCACAGCTCCCCTCCTCGACGTTCTCTCTCCTCAGAAGAAGAACCTTACGTAGCCCGTCAGAACCGATTAAAGACACGGCTACTACAGGGTCTTTAGCCTCCTTGGGGCTTGGGACCCTCGTAGCAACCTCCCCAGCCACTTCTATATCCAACGCCAACCTACAAATCTCTGGAACCCTAAGCTCAAGCAATGTAAGCCACCTGATTATGTAACGTTTATACTCCTCCGGCTCGTCCTCGAACACCTTCATAACTTTATCTAAGACTTCTTTGGAAAGCTCGTGGCTAACGGGTATGAGCCTTCCACCTTCCACCTTGTATAACATACCGACCTGAAGGTTGTTGTCGAGGATATAGTTTTCATGAAACCTTATGTCCGCCTCCCAGGCCTTAGGTAGTATATCCCTTATGGCACTTGTAGGTCTGCCCCCTATCGACAACGGGTCTTTAGCCAAAACCTTAGTCATGGTTCTCCATCTATATTGCAACGGGTCATACTTCTTAACCTCCTCAAGCCCATAGAACCCCGGATGGTTGACGAGAGCTATCATCTTCTTAAGTTCTTCAAGAGGTAGGTCGCTTAGACAATAGGGCTTATACCCTGTGTTATCGTACCAGAGATAGATTTTTCTATCCTTCTCATTGTACAGCTTAAGACATACCGCTCTTTTTCTACCGTCGTAAGTTGCCGATACTAGATAGCTAGGAGCTAGCTCCTTAACCCCCTCCTCTTCGTCGAAGACCACCTCACTCGGTTTTTTCTCCTCTTTAACCTGTTCCTCGACCTTAGCCTTTTCTAGTCTCTTTTCAGGCTTAGACTTCTCAACTAGAAAGTCTGTAAGTGTTTTAACAGGCATTCCCTGACCAAGTAGATTATTAACCAGCTCGAATATTTGTGTTTATACATCACCCAGCTTTACAATAAACTTCTCCTGACACGGTCTAAGCCAACTATTTTTTACCCAGCTTTAGTTTATACTCTCCAAGGAGAGGGGGTCTCCTGGCTGTGTCGATAATCGAGAGAGCGTTCAGGGTCGCGGTTAAGGCTTTAACACTCGAAGAGAGGATGGGTTTAAGCCTTAAATCGGCTATGGATAGAGCGCGGCGTATGTTATCCGAATCTGAGCGTCAGCCGCTTGGTTTAGCATACAGGCTGGTTTTCGAAGTGGTGAAACGTAAAGCCTTGGTCGACTATATACTCGATAAGGTTCTTGGAGAGAGTCTTCTTAAGACTTCGGAAACCGTTAAGCAAGTTATGCGGCTCCTCGTTTATGAGTTTAAACTCAACCCCGCTCGGTCACTTGAAACGGGTGAAACGTTGAAAGCCCTTAGGAGAATGCTCAGCCCAGACGGCTACAAGCTCTGCATACGATTACTAGCTAAACTTAAAGCGCTACCTCTGGATACCCTTCTTCCAGAGCCAGGCTCTTTAGAATATCTATCAGTTTTGACCTCGAACCCTCGGTGGCTTGTAGAATACTCGCTCAGGATACTAGGAGCTTGGAATGGTCTAAGGTTCCTAAAAAGTCTCCTAGATGAGCCTTCGACCTATCTAAGGCTAAACACTCTAAAGGCTTCTGAAGATGAGATCTTGAGATTCCTCGGAGAGGAAAGTGTTAGACTTGCGAAGGTTGAGGGTTTAAAGCATGTGTATAAAGTCGCGTCTTTCAGGAAACCTATAGTCGTGTCGAGGCTCTATAGAAAAGGGTTAGTATACATTCAAGACTTATCCAGTTGCCTAGCCGTAGAGGTTTCAGAGGTTAAACCTGGTCTTACGGTCGTAGACGTGTGCGCTGCACCTGGGGCTAAGACAAGTTACCTAGCCCAGCTCATGAATAATACAGGCTTGATAGTTTCGATAGAGCTCTCTAAAGAACGTGCAAGTCTATGGCTTAGAGAAGTTTCGAGAATGGGAGTCTCCAACGCGTATCTGATCCTTACAGATGCGTCACGTGCCCCACCTTTAAAGTTAAAGGCAGATATTGTCCTGATAGATCCACCCTGCTCAGGAACCGGGGTTTTCCATAGGAATCCGTCGGTTAAATGGAGGATGAACCCTAAAGACGTTAGGAGATTCTCTAAACTTCAGCTGTCGATGCTTCTTTCTTACGCAGACCTAGTCAAGCCGGGAGGCTACATGGTATATTCTACATGTAGTATAACGGTGGAGGAAAACGAGATGGTGGTAGAGAAGTTTCTGAACCTGAACCCGGAGTTCGAGGTTGAGCCTCTCATAGGGGTTATCGGAGAACCCGGTTTGAGAGGGTTTAAGGAGTGTAGACGATTGTACCCGCATCTACACGGGTGTAACGGTTTTTTCATAGCAAGGCTCGTAAGAACGGCTGGTTGACGGATAGCCTTATTTAGCCGATAGTAGCGCAACCCGGCTTGGTCTAAAGAAATCTACAAACCTATACCCTGTCTCTTCGGCCAGTTTCCTGGCGAACTCGATAACATCTTCGTGAGTCGGCATAGCGTCTCCTGGAAGCCTTTTCCTAGACTCCCCAACCCACATGTAGGCCTTAGGTTCTATGTAGTCTGGCTCAGCCTTCGCTATGAGCCTAGCATAGTCGTCTATACCATGCATGTTGTAACCTTTAACCAAAGTAATCCTTATCACTTTACGGCAGCTGAAGCTCTTCATAAGCTCTAAGCTTTCCATCTGCTTCTCCCAACCGTCTGGTGTGATAGGTCTATCGAGGCTCTCAAACGTCTCCTTATCGGGTGCGCACAGGCTTATGTAGAGGTTTGTAGGCTCGACTTCGAGTTTCGCAAGCATCTCAGGATATGTCCCCTTAGTCACGAGAAATGTATTCATCCCACGTTCTTTAGCGACGGCTATAAACTCTGGTAGACGTTGGTACAAGACGCTTTCACCTATGAGGCTTATGGCTAAGTTCGTGGGGTTCTGAGCCTCCTCCCACTTCCACCGTGGAACCTTAGGGTTACCCTTATACCCAACCAAAAGCATTCTTTGAGCCTCTATCAACCCCTCCAGTATCCACTCAGGGTCGTCTGGCTCAACCTTCATCTCCGCCCCTAAGAACAACTTGAAGCTTCTCCAACAGTATAGGCAACGATTGAGACACCAGAATAACGCTAGGCTACACTGAAGGCATCTATGGCTCTCGATCCCGTACCATTTCTGCTTATAACAGTACTCGCCGCGGGTTAGGCTTCTACGAGTCCACTCGCAGATCTTGACGCCGCTATGTTTCCCGACGAGTCTATACCCCTGCTTTATGAGGATCTTCCTGAAGGACTCTGGGACATTCATTTTGTGTTCTCGATCGAATCTAAGAAACGCCGAGATAAATAGTTTCTTCGTCTTTATAACACGTCAGTAAGCCTTATCACGTCAGAGCATTGTCTATCTTTTGGTGTCTTTGAATGGGTAAGATTAAGGTCGGGGTTGTGGGTTTAGGGATAATGGGGCGTGTCCATACAAGGGCCTATAAGAGCCACCCTGACGCAGAGGTCATAGCTGTGTGTGACATAGATAAAGCTAGGGCTGAGGCTTTCGCCAAGGAATTCTCGGTCGAAAAGGTTTATACAGATTTCAGAAAAATGGCCGAAGACCCTGAGCTTGAAGCGGTCTCGATTACCACGCCTGATTTCCTACATAAAGACCCGGTGATCGCCTTTGTCGAAGCTGGTAAAGATGTCCTATGCGAAAAGCCGTTAGCGACTTCTGTCTCGGATGCTGAGGCGATGGTTAACGCCGCTAGGAGAGCAGGCGTTAAACTCATGGTGGCTTTTCACAATAGATGGAGTCCTCCGTACGCCCTCCTTAAATCCAGAGTAGACGCAGGCGAATTGGGAGAACCGATATACGCCTATGTAAGGCTCTGCGATACGATATATGTTCCGACTAAGATGCTCAGCTGGGCTTCTAAATCGTCGGTCATCTGGTTCCTGGGAAGCCACATCGTAGACCTTGTGAGATGGATATTCGGAAGAGAAGCTGTGAGGGTCTACTGCGTTAAAGGAGAACAGGTTCTCAAAAACATGGGTGTGAACACAGAGGACTTCTTCCACTATATTGTCGAGTTTGAAGACGGCATCGTAGGGTCGTTTGAAAATAGTTGGATACTTCCTGAAACCATGCCCTCCATAGTTGACTTCGTAAGTAGGTTCATATTCACCAAGGGCTGTGTCTATATAGATACGCATCACCACCAAGCTATGAGGGTCTACACTTCTGAGAAATCTGAGAAGCCCGACTTGTTCGGCGGACCCTTCGAAATTCACGGTCGTTTAACAGGCTTCAATATCCGGACGGTCTGGCACTTCATCGATTGTATCATCGATGATAAGCAACCCCTCTCGACTGGAGAAGATGGTCTAGCCGTTACTAGGATAATAGAAGCGGCGTTAAAATCGGCGTTAGAGGGTAGACCGATAAGCCTAGTTTAATCTTCTTAACTTCTAACTTTGCGAACAAACGATGAGGGAAGCGTGGTGTGGCGATGAACGTGTAATGGAAAAAATAATCCAAGTGGTATCCTACTCGATTTTTATAGGCTCACCTTTAGGCTTGGGCTTTTCCTCCTTCTTAGGGAGGACCACTTCTAGCACTCCGTTCTTGTAGGAGGATTTGGCCTTCTTCGGGTCTACCTTAGCCGGAAGCTGGATTTCCTTATAGTACTTACGCTCCGGTGTGTCGACGGATATGGTTAAAGTATCCTCGGTTCCGAAGAGCCGGATATCCTTCTTCTCTACACCCGGAAGCTCAGCTATTACTTTAACTTCTCCATCTGTAGACATGACGTCAACTAGAGGCTCCCTACGCTCGCTTATACTCACCCTTGGCCTCCCAGCTTCGATACCGAGCCTCACATTACCGAACTCCCTAACCTTTGGTTTTCCATCTGGTCCCACCGTCATGACGTAGCCGTAAACGAACGGCCCCCACTCCTTCACCTTAGTTCCATCTGGAAGCGTACGTTCTCGCACCAGCTCCTTAGGGACGTTTTTAGAGAACTCCTCGAACTCCCGCTCGATCTCCTCCATCATCTCCCTAAACATCTCGTCGATATCCTCGAAAAACCAGCTTCTGAAGAAGGGCCATCGCCTTCTTCTAAACCATCTGGTCCACCAATTTTCAAACGACAAGTCTCTCACCATGTTAAACTGGACGTGAACGGGTTTAAAGGTTTCTTTTTAATTCAGGAGTTGAAGAAAGCTATTTTTATTTAATACGTTCTGCAAATTCCTTCGAGATTTTCTGGTACATCTCAAGCTCTTTACGCGATATCGGTTTGACCCTCTTTAACGCCTCTTCAAAGTGTCTCATGTGGACTTTAAGCTTCTTAACTCCCTTTTTCGCCTCTTCAGGGTCTTTGTTGACGGCTATATATTCTCTTATGGCGAGCATCACCGCTGTGTTACACAACGCCTCTAAGTCTGCTCCCGTGTATCCCTCGGTCCTCTTCGCTATATCGTCGAGGTCGACGTCGTCTGCCAGAGGCTTCTTACGAGTATGGATCTTCAGAATCTCCTTACGAGCTTCTAGGTCTGGAGGCGGAACATAGAGCAACTTATCAAACCGTCCAGGTCTAAGTAAGGCCGGGTCGACTATATCGGGTCTATTAGTCGCAGCTATCACGACTACTCCTCGGAGCTCTTCGATACCATCCATCTCTGTGAGAAGCTGACTTATCACACGCTCGGTTACATGGGAGTCTCCCAACCCGCTTCCTCTAACAGGGGCTATGGCATCTATCTCGTCGAAGAATATTATACTCGGAGCCGCCTGCTTAGCCTTCCTGAAGACCTCCCTTATAGCCCGCTCAGACTCACCCACCCATTTAGAGAGGATCTCCGGTCCCTTTATACTTATGAAGTTCGCTTCGCTCTCGTTCGCAACCGCTTTGGCTAGAAGGGTCTTACCTGTTCCTGGTGGACCGTAAAGCAGGATTCCCTTAGGCGGCCTAGCATCCATGTACTCGAAAAGCTCAGGATACTTAAGCGGCCACTCGACAGCCTCCTGAAGCTCAAGTTTAACATCATGTAGTCCACCTATGTCTTCCCATTTAACGTTTGGGACCTCGACTAAGACTTCACGCATCGCCGACGGCTCGACCTCCTTCAAGGCCTCGAGGAAGTCGTTCATAGTGACGGTTATCTTGTTAAGCACCTCGGCCGGGATAGTCTCCTTCTCGAAATCTATCTCAGGAATGATTCTCCTCAAAGCTCTCATAGCCGCCTCCTTGCATAGGGCCTCTAAATCCGCGCCTACGAAGCCGTGGGTTATACTTGCAAGATACTCCAAGTCTACGTCGTCTGCTAGGGGCATGCCGCGGGTGTGAATTTGGAGTATCTCAAGCCTACCCTGCTTATTCGGCACACCTATCTCGATCTCTCTGTCGAACCTCCCAGGCCTCCTCAGAGCCGGGTCTAATGCGTTAGGCCTATTAGTAGCACCTATAACGACGACCCTGCCTCTGGGTTTTAACCCATCCATGAGTGCGAGAAGCTGAGAGACGACGCGTTTCTCGACCTCGCCGGTAACCTCCTCACGTTTAGGCGCTATCGCGTCTATCTCGTCTATGAATATTATACTCGGTGCGTTCTCCTCAGCCTGTCTAAAGATCTCTCTTAGCCGCTCCTCGCTTTCACCATAGTATTTGCTCATGATCTCAGGGCCGCTTATGCTGAAGAAGGCCGCGTTTGTCTCGTTCGCCACGGCCTTCGCGAGCAAGGTCTTACCAGTCCCAGGCGGACCGTATAAAAGTACACCTTTTGGAGCCTCAACCCCTAACCTTTCGAAGAGCTCAGGATATTTAAGCGGGAGTTCAACCATCTCCCTTATCTTCCTTATCGCATCGGATAAGCCTCCGATGTCTTCATAAGTTACACGCGGGACCTCTCTAACAGCCTCGAGCTTCCCCTCAGAGATGACGATACGAGTTTCAGGTGCGATTATCACCGCAGGCGCCGGAGGTTGGACGCTTATAACCGTAAGCTCGATCTTCCGCCCCATGATCCCTATGGGGATGTTATCGCCACGGGTCACGACTCGTCCTTCGAGTAGTTGGAGAAGATACTCTTCTGCACCTAATATCCTCAGGGGCTCCCTAGGAGCAAGGGTGATCCTCGCCGCCTTTTTAGCTTCGACCTTCTTGATGGTAACCTTTTCGTCTATACTCACACCTGCGTTTTGCCTGATATATCCGTCTATACGGATTAGTCCTCTCCCATAATCCTCCGGGTAGCCGGGCCAGACGATCGCGACCGTTCTACGTTTACCAGCGATCTCCACAACATCTCCTGTGGTTAGCCCGACCTTCTCCATCACCTTGGGGTCTATCCTAGCTATCCCACGACCTACGTCTCTTCCATGCGCCTCAGCTACTCTGAGGACGACCCCGGATTTACCGCTCAAGTTTTAACCCCTTGCAATACTCTGGAGCAGTCTTTTATAAGGGTAGAGCTGCGACTTCAGTGAAAGGTCCTGTTCTTAAATACTAAATTCGATTTAAAATTGTTTGATGGGCTATCTAGAAGAGGTTTTTTCTAGTCTTAGGGATGTTTTAGCCGAGAAGGACGAGGTCCGCGACCTGATCCAAGAATGCGTCAGAAGTATAGTGAGGCTTTCTAAGACCGTTCTAAGCCTGATTCATAGAGGGCTTCTTGAGGAGGCTAGAGTTAAGGCTGAGGAGTTCACTCCTCTACTCTCGAAGCTGTTGAAGCTTCGAAAGCTACATGAGGAATTCGACTATTCAGGCTCTATAGCAACTGCTTATCAGGAATACTGCGAAGCGAAGGCGTTGCTAACTTACTTATGCGAAGGTAGGATACCGAGCTGGGAGGAGCTATCCTCACCTCCTATACCTTACGTTCTCGGTCTGCTCGACATGGTCGGAGAACTCAGACGGCTTATTCTCGAAAACATAAGGCTGGGGGAAGTCGAGGAAGCTGAACGTCTCCTGAAGCTGATGGATACGATCTACGACGAATCTATGAAGATAGATTCTCCATATGCCGCGTCCGTGGGCCTGAGGGCTAGGCTAGATAGGGTTAGACGGGTCATCGAAGCCACTAGAGGAGAGCTTATCATCGAAATTAGAAGACGAAGTCTTGAAAATGCCATAAGGAGGCTTGAAGAGGTATTAAGAAGTACTCACATAGGTTAATGTCGTCAAAGCTCCCTCTCTATCCTCTATGGTCGGATCGTCTAGCTTGGTTAGCGGCTAGATGGGCTAGTCTGAGGGGCTCTGGCATTCTATAACGGCCGAGAGAAGCTATAGCTACGTCTAAAGCTCCATCGAGCGACACGAGATGCCCCGGAGACACGTATATAGGTTTACCACGCCCCCTAGGCTTAAGACAGTATCCCACAACGTTCCCCTCGAACTGTATAGGTGTATACTCCAAAGGTTTCTTAGGCTGTTGGAGTACACGGCCTATTAATAATTTCCCAGCGACTCCGACTGTGGGTTTACCTGCTAAGACACCTACATAGGTAGCCAATCCACATCTAAGAGGGTGAGCTATCCCATGTCCGTTGATTAAAAGAACTTGGAATCTGTTTCTAACGTTCTTTAAGGTCTTCAGGATAAGTGGGCCTTCTCTGAACGCTAATAAGCCTGGTATGTAAGGTATTGGAGGCCTACCGACGTAGACAGTCTCTTCTACTACTTTGAAGCTTGGTAGCTCCGTGATGACTATAGCCGCATAGGCCTTAGAATTGCTGTAAGCAACATCTGCACCCGCGACTCTGCGAAGAGGTCTCTCGAAGAAGTCTTCTGTGATGGTCTTCGTAGCTATATTTTTCTGAAGATTCCTAAGTCTCTCGATGGGTAGCGTCGTGGTCAAACGTCAACCCTTACCTCGACAGAGACTTTATCGCCGTCCTTTAAACCCAGCTTCTCCCTGATGCTTTCCGGGGCTATAAGCTCGACTATATCTGGCCCATAATGTGTCCTCTCAGGCACTACTATAGCCCCCTCTATGACATCTCCTATAAGAGCTCTATAGCAGCTTACAGCCCCATAGATTCTCCCCCCTCTCTTGAAAGCATCTATCCTCAAAGCCGGTAAACCCCTTATCGTGAAAACGGTTTTAAGGTCTTCCCTATCGACTATCCTCAAGTTAAGCGTCCCAGGATACGGTCTAAAACCCAGCTTCTCCTCAAACCTCTCCATGTAGACTTGAACGTAATGTACACCATCTCCAAACCCACTGGTGACGATACCTGAAAACCTTAACGTTTTAAATTCCTCGAAGACCGGTAGAAGTCTTTCGTAAACCGGTCTCAAAGCGCCGAGACACTTCTCGGTGAGTCTAACCCTGACCCCTCTCCCGGTTTTTCTCCTCTCGATGAACGCTGCATTTTCAAGGGTCTTTAACGCTCTTGAAACTGTCTGCTGGGGAAGTCTCGTCTTGGAGGCTAAGTCGACGGTCGTCGTATATACCCAGTCTCTCCAAGCCCCCATCTCTATAAGTTTCAAGACCAGAGGAAGATACCTCCAGAAGACCTGTCTCTTCTCCAAAACTACCTCCCCGTATAACGTATGGCTATGAGACGTTTAATATCTGAGGAGCTGTTGGGCATATATTTGTTGAACTTTTTCACCCGGACTATCTCGATTTTTAACCCGAGCCGTTTAGCAGCCTCTCTCACCTTTTTCTCTAAGCGATCTTGATCATATCCTAGAACCACTATATCCGGCTTAACGATCGCTAAAACCCCATCGACGGAAGGAGGTTCTAAACCCAATATCGCCTCATCGACCGGTTTAAGGTTCTCTAGAATGAATCTCCTGGCTTCTTCAGGCATCACAGGTCTTCTTCCCTCAGTTCTCTCGACAGTTGAGTCTCTCGCTACGAGAACGATGAGCTTACCGTCTCTACCGGCTAGAGACTTAGCCCTCCTGAGAAGCTCGACATGACCTGGGTGAAGTATGTCAAAAACACCCCCCACGAGAACGGTCTTACCCATCAGACCTCCCCCTCCCACTTAAACTCCACAAGGTTCAGAAGTCTCAAGCCCTCGAGTATCCCCTCGCAATAGGCCACCGCCACGAGGCTACTGACCAGATCTCCCCTATCCCTGAAAGCCCGCGAATCCTCATAGTAGCTTCTCGCCCAGTCCAAGGCTTTATCTACATCTCTTCTATCGACCAACCTAGATGATTCTAGGAGACGGATATCCCTAAAAACCTTTTCAACACCAGATATGTACCGGTTAAGCCTATCTAAAGGTATGTAGCTCCTAGCACCGACTCCTCTCTTAGAAGGGGTTTCCTCGACATCTGCCAATATCTTTAGAGCCTCGACCTCCACGAAGTGGAGGCTACCCGGGATCACGATACAGTGAGGCGGCTCTCCAAAATCCTCGTTTAAAATATCCTTTAGAGGGCCTCCTTTAACCTTGCAGTTCTCGTAACCTAGCCTGGCCAATCCTACTACAAGCCTATCGTCGCTGAAAACTCCCATTCCTCTAATCTTCTCGAGACTCCGTAACAGCCTCAAAGCATAGTTTACGGTCATAGCACGGTCTTCTTCAGCCCTATAGTCGAGTAGGAGAAGCGTATGTAATCCACGTTCAAGGTTCTTAAGCACGGTATCGTAAGGCTTCATAGATACCGTACCGCCATCTGGGAAAACGACGGTCGCGGATTCCCCGAACTTGTAGATCTGAAGCCCACAGGCCCCTGCAGCGGCCGCTACGATGGATGACGAGTTCACAACCCGTGTCTTTATACCCTTCTTCTCGGCCTCTATCCTCAAGGCTATGTGGGTCGTGGCCATGAATGGGTCCCCTGGAACCAAGAAAACTACTCTGGAATCCGACGCGGTCTCCAGCAACGCAGCTCCACCCAATTCTTCAAGTTCTTTCCTAGAAACTCTCTCGAACCGTCGGCCCGATAGCTCCTCAAGTCTTTCGACGACCCAATCTGGTGTGTAGTTCGTGTATGTCTCCACGTAGACCCTATCGGCATTTTTGACCATCTCAAGGCCTTTAACCGTCAGTCCCAGGTCGCCTAAACCAAACCCTACGAATATAAGTTCGCCCTCTCCCACAAGTGGAAGACTGTACATACACCTCTTTATCCTTTTACCCCTAGGGTTGCGACGATGGTTCGTAGAGTTCTCTACGGTTTCCTGATTCGGTAGATCGCGTAGAACCCTATGGTCCCTCTAGTTCTTCTAGAGAGTTCCTTTCTTACTTCTAAGGCATATCTAGGCTCGCATTCAAGGATCATAACGGTTTCTACGACGGCTAAGTCAGGCCTCTCTGGAAAACATATGTTCACGGTGTGGCTTAGGGTTCGGGCATTCTCTATACTAGCTAACACGTCTGTTACTCTAGGCCAATCTCTCGCCGGCATACATACCCGTAGCAAATACTTAGCCATCATAGAGACGAGACCCCGACTTACCGACGATTATTCAGCTCAGGTGTAGCCTCGTTGGCTATACGGACAGCTTCTCTAAGCTCGTTTAGGCTCTTTATCCCAACAGATATCGAGTGCACATACGGTATCCTAAAAACATACCTGAGAGCCTCCTCATAAATATCCGCGAGCCTACCTCTAGCCAGAACCTTCATCAAGTACACTCCTTTACCAGCCTCATAGAGTCTTCTGACAGCCGATTTCGCAAGGTCCAGGTCTCCATCGGTGAGTCTAAGCCCCCTGATGTTCAGAACTGTTAAGACGACATCTATCTCGGGTATTTCGGCCATGGACCATGCAACTCGAGCCGAATGGGTTGAAACACCTACGGCTTTGATAACACCCCGCCTCTTCACCTCGAGTAGGAAATCTAATGCATCCCGTCTTCTCCTAAAATCTTCCATGCTGTCGACAGCATGAAGCATGAAAATATCTATGTAAGTCGTCCCTATATCTCGTAGAGCGTCTTCGAGGTCTCTTTCGACTTCACGTCTATCCACTCCATAGCTTTTACCCGTTATGACGACCTCCTCCCTATCTATCTGTTTGAGGGCGGCCCGCATAGCCGGATAAGAGCCGTAGCTCTCAGCTGTATCCCAAAAATTTACTCCCTGTTTAAACCCCTCTAAAAATATCTGAACCCCCTCTCCCTCCGGAGAGCCGTAAACCTCTGAGTAATCTGTACCTATACATAAGCGAGAAACTTTAAGCCCTGTATCTCCCAGAAGAACCATGCGCATACTGATGCACCGATAGAGAGAGGTGACGCGTTATCTAATTAACTTTCCCTCGAAAATTACTCAATTTTGAGTAAAATGAACTTTTTGGGTAAAACTTAATTAAGGATCCTTATTTCTAAAGAAGGTCTGGTGAGGGAGGTGGCTGGGCGGGCATCCAGTTTAGAGGTGGCGTTCACGATAGTATTCGGTGCGTTATCTGTCCTACTGACCCTTCTAAAGGGCTTCACGACTTTTCCCTTTCCGGTTTTAACATACTTGAAGTTCGAGATAGCTGAGGTTCCCTGCATGGTGGCTTATCTAGCTATGGGGTTTAAACCTGGCATGGCAAGCACCGTGGTATACTGGCTAGTCCTCACCCCGATAGGTGAGTTCACCCCCCTAGGTCCGGCTATGAAGTTCGCTGCTTTAGCCTCCCTCATATTGGGTATGGAAGCTGGCCGTAGGCTTTGTGGAAAGAATAAGAGCTATATGGACAGCGTCAAAGCTCTATCGGTCTCTACGGTTTTAGGCACCATCGCAAGAGTTGTAGTGATGTCTGTCTTCAACTACCTAGTGCTCGTCGTGGTTTTCCCAGAGTTCCTAGACTTGGCTTCGATGATGCTGAAGGCTGCAGGGTTAAACGCAGGTACCCCAGCAGATGCACTGATCATGGCTCTTACTTTGACAGCTGTATTCAACGTCATACATTCAGCCCTATCTGTGCTATTATCCTATCTGATAGTAAAAACCATGGTGAGACTTCATCCAGGGTTATTCAAAAGAACACGCCGCCCAACTACCGCCTGATGACGTTAAGCAGCTTCTGTTTAAGCTTACTATATAAGGTTTCGAAGCCTAGATGAGCTGCATGGACAACTACAGCTGCTAAAAGGAGATAAACCCCATACGCCGGTGCCACCGTTAGACGTTTGAAAACAAGGTTCTGTATTGTTCCTAGTATAGATAAGAGCGTTATGAGACTTATGGAAGCCGGTACGATACATAGTCTAGGCTTTAGAAATGCGAGGGTTAAATGTAAGGCTAGAAGGACGACAAGCGTTCCGGTAAACCATGGGTTCAACCCTACGGTCAATCCATAGCGTTCAAGGAGGTCCCAAAGCATTACCTCCGTCCTACCCGGTATCGCCATGTAGTTTCCCAAAAATCCTAGAGTTGCCAACAACCATCCGGATAGACCTACGATATGTCCTCTATCTACGGCTTCGAATAATCTACGTCTGTAGTAGACTACGCCTATAATAGTCACTACTAGGAGTAGAAGCAGTAGATAGGGAGGGGTTAAACGGGTTTCGTAGACAGGGCTCGTACAGATCTGAACACCTTCACGTTCGAAAGCGACGTAGAAGAATACCTTAGACGGTAGACTAGGTTCCACCTCACCGATCCATTTTCCGTCTTCAAGCCTCATGGGCTTTCTAACCCACAAGCTCCCGGGAAATCCGCTTTTCCAGACGATAGAAGCCGTATATCCCTCCGCATAATTCGCCTCGACTTCGAGCTTCCAATTCACAATCCTATAGCTTACCTTCGGCACAGGTATGGGGTCTCCACCTTTGAATAAGCTATCAAGCCACAGCGTCGCGGCGGCTATCCATCCATCGTAAGCTTCGAAATGACCCCAGTTCGGAGCTAGGTTCATGAGCTTACCGGGATACGGTATCACGTTGAACGTGTCGTTTATCGCGTGCAGGGTGAAGAACTCATCGTTCGTGGAGACGAGCATGAAAACAGGCTTATCAAGCTCAGCCGCGTAAAAGTAGACATCTAGAAACTTTAATAACAACTCGGCCTCCTCCGAGTTTATGTCTAATTCCTCCGGAGCCATGAGGTTCGCCAAGCTACCTGCCATCACGAGTTCTCTGTAGTTTCCAGAGGCCACTATAGGTATCGCCGCCTTAACCCTAGGGTCGACGGCCGCTACCATATATGTTTCCAATCCGCCCATGGAGGCACCGGCCACCACGATCCGGTCGGGGTCGACTTCCGGTAGACTCGTTAAAACGGTTACAGCCCTTAAAGCCGACCAAGCAGCGTGGTAGTAGTATGCACCCTTAGGGCCACCAGATACGTTGACTATGTTCCAAACCGTGCAAGCTGGTTCTCTAGAGGATTCCCCGCATCCTGGCGCATCTATAGCCATGACGACGTATCCCCTCGAGGCGATGTATACAGCTTGGTCCAGAAACCCCTTCGACGAGCCGTTGGTCCCATGAAGCATCAGAATAGCCGGTAGAGGCTCCGTCTGGTCTGCTGGTTGAGCTATAAACCCGTTTATCCTCACCTCAGCCTCTCCGTAACGCTCACTTGTATACACCAGCCACCTAACCTTTATCAAACGGCCATATTCCTCCTTAAATTCTTCCTCATAAAACTCTAGGTCTAACGGTTCTTCCACCGCCCTGCTTATATTCCAGAACCCTATATCTCCGGCGATCGGAGGGTTGGAAAATCTTCTAGGAGTCTGAACCGCAAAGCTAAGAATAGATAGGACCAAAGTTAGTGAGAAGCTTATGCTTAGAATAAACTTAAGCAGTCCTTGAACGGATCTATTCATCTAGCTCCAAAACTAGATCGGACAAGTCTCATTTAAACTATGAGGTTAAACAGCCCTTACTTGCTGACTTCTTTGGCGTAAAACTCGCAGTAAGGGTCTCCGGTGGCTATGCATTTAACCTCCTCGACCTCGCGTCTCTCACCGGTTAACGTTGCTACCAAACCGGATATAATCCCTCGTATGAAGTGGCTTGATGGTTTATCCGCTCCCTTAAATACCTCACATTCTAAGGAGCCGTATACCCTGATCTTCCCTAATCCTTTTTCGACAGACAGTTTGGTTTCTAAGATGCCGAACCCTGCATGCTTAAACATTGCTTCAGCAAGCTTTAACGCTTGATATTTATTCCCATCAACAACCGCGATATGTTCTCTAAAGCTCTCGACACCTATATGAAACCCTATATGATACAGCATAACCGAGTATATGGGACCGAATTGTTTATAGCCTTGTTTGACAAAGGCCTCGAAGAGCGTTCGCCGCATAAGTATGGCTCTTTTACCCATGATCATCGGCGGGAAATGCACGTAATCGATCATCACCCCCTCTGTCACAGGCTCCAAGATTTCTACATGGGTGACTAATGGAATGTTCATGATCTCTGACGCGATCTCTTCCATGTTTACGTCTAACCCTGTCAAATCGAGTACTATAAGAGCCTCGGCAGCATCTTTTAACCCAATACTTGTTTTAAGAAGGAGAATTGGCACTTTCTTCGAAGCCAATTTATCCGTTATCTGCTCTAAAATGCCTATGGATTGCAAGGCTTCTGGTTTAAAAGTTATCGCGCAACCCCCAAGTCTTTTGTTAGGCATATATATGATCCTTCCGGAAGACCAGGGCCTAAACTCCAATTCTTCTATCCTCCTAAACGACTATGTGAAATATTTCTCGACATTATTTATATATGATGTTTATTTCCATACGTAAAACCTTAGAACGTATTAATAAATATAGACAGCCTCAGATACCCCAGGATAAACTCATCCATTCTAGGGTCGTTCTTAGGTGACTTTCTTCATCGGCTATGTGATTTATAAACTAATCCTCTGGTTTAAGGTTTTCCTCCACCGATTATCGAGATGTTCTTCGCCATGACAGCTGGAACTATGTTGTTCCATTTAACCTCTACTTCACGGCTTAAACCTGTTATGTCCTTTAGAATGTCATAGAGGTTCCCAGAGATCATGCATTCTGTAACCGGATAACGTCTCTCACCGTTTTCGATCAAGAACGCCTGCTTAACCGTTCCAGAGACCAAGCCATCCTCAAACCTCATATGCCCCGAAAGTCTCCCGACGTACAGTCCCGCATCGGTTTCTTCGACCATCTCCTCGACATCGTAATCACCAGGCTTAACCACGGTGTTCGAAGGCGCCACGTCTAAGAGCCCAGCCGCGTTACCTGTCTCCTCCATATCTAAAAGTCTAGCCGTGAACGTGTTGTTTATGAACGTTTTAAGAACCCCGTCTTCGACAACGGTCGTGGTTCTTCTCGGAGACCCTTCACCGTCGGCCTTCGAAGATGCCAACCCCCAGGGTCTGACGCCATCGTCTATTATCTCCAGTTGTTCGACTGCTATCTTCTCACCCAGTTTACCTTTTAAAGGACTTATACCTCTCCAGACGTTTAAACCGTTGTAGGCAGCCGATAGAGCCGAGAATAGCATACTCGAAACGTCTGGGTCGAGTATAACAGTTCCCTTGAAGCTTTTCACAGTTTTCGGCTTTAAAGAGCTTAAAGCCTTCTCGGCGGCTTTAACCGCTAGTCTCTCTATGTTAAGATCCATCTTTCGAGAGGATTGGTCTTCATACGCGAAGCTTCCGATTTCTCCCCCCTCCTTAGCCACGGTGAGTAAGCCGCAATACATGGTTGTAAACTGCTCCTCGCAGTATATGCCTTTACTGTTTGCTATAGTCCTGTGGGAGGAGGCTATGGAGAGAGTACCGTTCACGATAGATACTCTCTTATCCCGGTCTTTAACGACGGATATCGCGGTTCTCATAAACTCCACCGCCTCGTCGACACCCAGCTCTGGGATCCTCCAGTCATACAACCCCTCGACGAGAGGATACGGCTTAGGTTCTGGAAGCCCCTTCCAATAAGAGATTTAGCGAGTCTATAGCCTCTCTCGGCTAGAAGTTTGATCGAATCCTCGGTCGGGTTTTTCAAAGATGCAAACCCTATACGGTTATCTACTATAACGGCTAAACCCAGCGAAGAGCTCCTCCCGTACGATACATTAGAAATGGTATCTCTCTCAACCTCGACCCTGATCATTTCTCCCTCCGACTCTACGCTATGCGCCTCTGAAGCCCCAAGCTTCAACGCATACTTAACCGCAAGCTCGCTCAAGCTCATCTCATACCACCCACCATCAATCTACATCTTATATGCGGTCCTCCACCGTCTACCGGGACCAGCTGCCCCTTACCGCATGTACCGGGTGACGAAATCTTTAAATCCCTACCTACCGCGTCTATGCTCTTCAAGACATCCACGGCGTTCCCGGAGACCGTTACGCCTCTGTAAGGCTCCTTAAGCTCTCCGCCCTCTATACGCCAAGCCTCTTGAACGCTAAACATGAACTCTCCGTTGGAGTCCGCTTGCCCTCCGACACCGCCTTTAAGATAGAAGCCCTCCCTAGTATCCTCTATGATCTCCTCGGGTCTCCAGCCCCCAGGCTCCATATAGGTGTTTCTCATACGTATCAACGGTGGGAAACCGTAGCTTTGGGCCCTCGCGTTTCCAGCAGGCTCGGCGTTCATAAGCGCCGCGGTCTCTCTGTTATGCATGTACTCTCTTAAAACTCCTTTGTCAACTATTACCACTTTACGGGCTTTAACCCCTTCATCGTCGTAAGGCGTCCAGCCATTAGCATGGATAGGTCCGGGGTCGTCTACGATCGTTACAAGCTCAGAGGCTACGGTTTCACCCAGTTTCCCCGTTAAAATAGAGCCGGATATAACCATATCCGCCTCAGCCGTATGCCCGAAGGCTTCGTGGACTATCAGCCCTAAGAGCTCGTTATCGAGTACGACCGTGTGAACCCCTCCTCTAGGAATACCTGCCTCTGAGAGTCTTAGAACGCGTTCAGCTACCGTCTCGGCTGCTTTAAGGGAAACATCTCCTTTAACGAGTTCATACCCTCCTACACCGCCTAGGAGTTCATGTGCCGACGACGGAGAGGTGGGACTACCTCCTACAGCATATATTGCGAGGGAAACTCTACATCCCTCTATCGTGATCTCGCTACCTTCGCTACTGACAAAAATTTTTCTAAAAACGCTGTCCCCGTAATGCACGGTATCCTCTCTAACCCCCTTGTAGGCTCTAAGAAACCTGTCCACCTCGAACGCAAGGCCGATCTTCTCCTCAACTGATACGTCCGTAGGTTTTTCCTTAACATCTGCGATGCACCTGTCTCTCACCGTTTTGACATCTGCGAGTTCAACTGGTTTAGCCCTAGCCGGGGCTGAGGTCTTAGCCATCTTCACCGCGTTCTCCACAGCCCGGTATAAACTGTCTCGGCTTATCTTTTCGGTAAAACTGAAACCCCATGAACCGTCTGCTAAAACCCTAATCCCCACACCCTCCGTCATGGAAGTAGTCGCGGTGTCTAAAACGCCTTTACGTATTCTGATGGCAAATCCCTCATACGATTCCAATCTGACATCGACGTAGTCAGCCCCCAGCAGTAGTCCTCTATCCACGGTTTTCTCCAATAGGTCGATCATCGATCTGAACATGTATGCCTCCAACATTTAATAACAGTTTCCTGGAAACAGAGGTATTGGGTAGAAACTTAGCGCATAGCTCATCCTTTTTACGAAATGCTTCCTCAAGAGAGGAGTTGCATCGGTTCCTTGGTTTTAGATAGGCTTTCATTTACCCATGGACGACAGATACTTCGATCGAAGACCCTAGGCAGCTCTTTTAGTAGCGTAAAATATGGAATACTGTTTATTATAATGTAATTTTTGAGTCTTTTGTATTGATTTACCTGAAAACTCTTAAAAGTGGAGATAGTATCTAAGGGTTAGAGGCGTCTGGAGCATGGGGAGTCGAAATACAACAACCTTCTAGCCCGTTTGGCTCGTCTAGTAGAGGAGCTTTCATTCTTGGTCGAGGAGGAGGGTTTTAGAAGGTTCAAAGAGGCTCTCCTTGCGTTTTCGATGGATTTAGGAGGGTTGGTGGCGGGGCTTATAGTGGCTTCCCAGCTTCCGACCGTTCTTAAAGCACCGTGGACTATAATGCTGTATCCCCTTGCTCTCTCTTTAAGGGGCAACGTCGGAGGAGTTTTTTCAGGAAGACTGTCGACGGGTTTACATCTAGGTCTCATAGAGCCGAGGCTTCGAGGAAGTACCCACTACTTCAAACTAGTTTTCTCGGCTATGCATTTTTTGACGCTGCTACTCGCCCTTGTCTCCGGTCTTATAGTCGCAGCGGCTCAGATAGTCTTAGAAGGGGCTGGAACTTTTTCATATGTGATAGTCTCAACAGCCTTAGCTACTCAGGCGTTATCGATAACCATAACGATGCCTCTCACATGTTTCCTAGGATTTATATCCTTCAAGCGTAACTTAGACCCGGACGTTCTTGTATATCCTGTGATGTCTACAGTATCCGATATCGTGACCACGCTTATGTATATTCTAGCGTTAAAATTGCTTTTTATGGAATCCTCAGGAAGTCTCATACTTACGGCTGTAGCAGCGGTGTACTTTATAACTATTCTTTTTCTTGCAAGACACTATTTCGGAGAGGAGGAGTTCCGTACATCTGTGAGGGAGGTTTCGGCAACCTTATTTCTCTCGGTGAGCTTGGGGCTATTCTCCGGCTTAGCTCTATCCGAGGTCAGGGCTAAATTAGCCGATTACCCAGGTGTCGTAGTCGTCTACCCCGCGCTCATAGATACTCTTGGAGACTTCGGCTCTTCTATAGGCTCGATTTTAACGACTAGGCTTGCCGAAGGTTCTACAGAAGCTAAACTGAGTCCAAGCCCTCTGGAACTGTTCGAAGCGGTTCAGATGTGGCTATCCTGCCTAATCTACTACGTAGTTTATGGATTCATAGCCTTGACAGGAGGACCTAAAGGAACGGCTGTTGTCTTGTTATGTTTCCTTCTGTCTTCCCCTGTTATCCTAGCGGTTTCACGGATACTTGCTCTAGAGACTTTTAAGCGAGGTCTAAACCCGGATAACTTTGTGATACCGCTAGAGACGACGTTGAGCGACTCTCTGACAACCGTCATAATGGCGGCTCTACTCATGGTGCTCTAGGCTAGACCTCCTCGACCTCTTCGACCTCCTCCTCAGCCTCCTCTAAAACCTCTATCCCCGCCTTATATCCTGAAAGCAATAGAAGGTCTCCGTTTTCGAGGCGAAGCTCTTCATCCGGATCGTATATCCAAACACCTCTATGCTTCACCGCTATGGCTCTGACACCGATTCTATCGTCAAACGCTAGCTCCCCTATGCGTCTACCTGAGAATATAGAATCCTCCGTTACCCTGACTAGTAGAACCTGTTCTTCGCTTTCCTCCTCGGCTAAGTCTAAGACCGGATGAGCCTCACCGCCTTTCAAGACGTTTAACGCCAAATCTCTGGCTAAGTCTGTGATCCTCTCCATAGCCTCTGTCAGAAGCATCACAGCCATCGCAGATTCCGTCCCAAGCTCTTCACCCTCCTCTACAAGTATCTTCTGAAGCCTCAGCCTCAGCTCGTCGACCTCCTCCTCGAGCCGCAGTACCCCCCTGGCTATAGGCTTCGACTCATATAAGAGGCTTGAATAAGCCAAATACGCGGCCACGTCGCTCTTATCCTTGATCTCCCTCAGCAAACTACTGACTTTTTCGAATAAGCTCATCCTAAGTCACCTTCCACAAGCGTTCTTAAACGCTCCAAAGCCTCCCTAGTTCCCCTGACTACCAAAATCTCGCCTCGCATGATTCTATGGCTTTCATCGGGGTTTATGATCCATCTATCGCCGCTTTTGATAGCTATGACGTTGAATCCCACACCGCTTATCATCAGCGCCTCCTCGATCGTTAGCCCCTCGAATACGCTTCCATCGTGAACCTTAATTATGTCGACGCTCTCTTCAGCCTCCATAAGCCCCTCTCTAAGCTTCGGATGCAGTCTTAACCCTCTCAGAACCATACGAGCCACCTCGACGGCCTCGTAAGCCATCATACTCGCTATATCGGCGGCTCTGAAGACCGACAGACTCCTCTCCGCGTCAGACATGCTTCTAACGGCCACACTCATATGAACCAATACAGCGTCTCTAAGCTCGTTTATACTGGCCTCAAGGTCCACGACCTGCTTAGCCAGCTCACTGTTATCGTGTATAACTGACGCATAGGCTAGGTCGAGCATGAGGCTGGAAAGGTCGAGAAGCCCTTTCAACGCATCTTTAACGTTCATAGGATGGATCTCATACTTCCTACTAGACCCCAACTCTCATAGGAGATGAGGAACCCAGTTACTCTTAAGGCTTTCCATAAATATAGCCGTTTTTACTACTCCTAAGTCTCCTTTAAGCACGAGGACGTTTTTCTATTCTTCAGTCTTCAAGAGGTCGTCTATGTTAACACCCAGTTCTTCAGCTCTCTTCTTGAGGTTTTCAAGTTTAGATTTGAGGTTTTCTAAGGCGTCGTCTGAATATATGGTGAACTTATCTTTGGTTTTAACTTCAAGAACCTCTATGGTTGCGGATATCGGTTTAAATTCCCCTCGGGAGCCGATGTCGTAGGTTACGGTGATCCTAGTGGGCTGGTCGCTTATACCACGTTTACTGGCTTCCTCCACAAGCCTGTTCGCAAACCTAACCCAAGTCTCCTTGTTCTTCTCCCTGACGTCTTCCGGTATCTTCTTATTGTAAAACATACCGTAGAACCAGCGTTTGACTTTAAATATAGCGCCCCTGGTGGTCGGGGATATTCTAAACCTCTGCTCAGGCATAATAATCATAAAAACAGAGTTTCATGGAAGTATTAAACCTTTCCATTTAAACACTTTTCATTTTTAACCCTCTCTTACGTTTACGTTCCGCGATTCTCAGAAGAAGTTTAAGACCCTTATCGCTTATCTTCTCGGCTCTTAAAATTCCTTTTTCGACAGCTTTATTGAATAGTTCTTCGCCTTTACTTGTTCTCACGATCACCGTAGACATGCCCTTCGAAGAGCCTATGTTTCCAACCGATATATCCGCTAGCTCGGCTGTTAAGTCTGGGCATACCATACATCCCTTTCTCGAATATTTTTCAAGCTCCTTTACCTTAACCAACAGAAGCTCTTTCCCGTCGCTACCGTAGACCTTAAACGCACCTCCTGAAATATCGAATTTAGATACGCTCTTTAAGTCGACACCTTTGCTAGGCAGGAATTCCGTTATGAGACTGTAGTCGAAATTCTCCATACAGAATAACCCGATCACATACTTAGCGGCTAACCCCAGTTTACGGTATCCCATATCCGCCAGCTGCATCTTCCTAACAGCCGTCACCTGACATGGTGTTCCTACGAATGCAACTCTATCACGCGCATATTCGAAGTACGCAGACCCTAAAGCCAAGAGCATCGGACAATAGGTATACTTAGAACCCGCGGCTTTCAAGACGTCATCGCCTGTAAACACGACTTCAGGTCGAGGTTTCCACCCGGTCTCGACATCGGCTACGGCAACCGTAGCACAATCCACCATACCCTCCTCTAGGAGAAACTTCAGTAAAGCCGTTACGACGCCTCCGGACGCGGCTCTTGACCGGATTTTCTCGTCTGTAGCCTCCGCGGTATAAACCGCTTTGTAAGGTCCTATAGGAGACTCTCCAGAGCCCTCTAGGCCGAAGAAGACCTTCTCAAGCTCATCGACGCTTGGCTCTGTCTTAGGACACTGATTGTAACATAACTGGCATAAAATGCATCTACCGGTTAAAACGGGGCGGTCGTTCTTTACGTCGATAACCCGGACTGGGCAGACAGTCACACAGGCCCCGCAGAACGTACAGAGGTCTGGCTTCACAACGTCTCTAAGCAAATGCCCAAACACCTTAAGTCCTTTACCCGCCACGGTGAAACACCATAGACTAAATTGATAGCCACGGTTAGAAAAGTTTAACGAGAGGGGAAAATCTTAAATGAGCAATCGGTTTTCCTCTATATGGATATGTCCATCGAGGGATTGCTGGGGGCGCCGGTGATAGCGTTTGTAGCGTCGCTCGTGATAGCGGGTATCCTATACGCCATAGGAGGGTCGATAGCTCCTAAGCCTAAATCCTCCAGCAAGGCGAAATACCAACCCTATGCCTGTGGGCAGGAAGTCCCTCCTGAACGCGTCCCGATGACGATCTGGCTCTATAAATTCGCCGTGGCCTTCGTAGTAGTTGATGTAGTATCCTTCCTGTTCATACTCAGCATGGGCACCCCCTTGGTAAGTCCCTTGAGGGAACTTATACTCATATATGGCATGTTGCTATTGATTGCGTTAGTCGCTCTGATCAGGAGATGATGAACTATGCTAAGAACCGATATATACGCCGTGGTTAGAAGGAACATTTATCACATAGAAGACTCTCACTTACATAGCTCTACTGAACAGTGGCGCCTGTGCTACTAACGGGGTGGGCGTCTATGTGGCTTCTCTACTTGTTGGGTCTTCTCCTATTCCCTGGCTTTATCTTCTTGATATTCGTAGCCCTCTTCTACGAGTGGATCGACCGCAAACTGTATGCTAGGTTCCAGAATAGAGTCGGTCCATGGGTTACAGGTCCTTCAGGAATACTCCAGCCCCTAGCAGATTTCATAAAGCTACTGTCTAAAGAGGACATAACGCCTGAAGGGGCTGATAAACCATTATTCCGAAGCGTACCCGTTTTTGCTCTCGCGATCGCGTTAACATGTAGCCTGTTCTTACCGATAGCAGGTGTTAGAGGTCTTGTATCGTTCGAGGGTGACCTAATAGTCGCCATAACGTTGATGACTAACGATATTTTACGCAGGCCTCTCGTCACCCAGCCGTTTCTCGATAGTCGGCGCCGAGAGGACTATGCTACAGCTTTTAAGCTATGAGATACCTCTCATGCTTTCGATCGCGGGTGTAGCTGTCTCTACCGGCTCACTCAGTATAGCAGGGGTCGTGGAGGCGCAGAGGGCTAAGTGGCTGATCATAGGACCTAATATACTAGGTTTTATTATATTCATCTTAGCAGCTCAAGCCGAGCTTGAACGGATCCCGTTCGACATACCTGAGGCTGAAACCGAGATCGTGGCAGGATGGTTAACCGAGTTCTCAGGCCGTAAATTAGCGCTGCTACGTTTAACAGAAGACGTAGAGCTCTTTTATCTCTCAGGTTTGGCTACCTCACTATTTTTAGGGGGGCCTCTAGGCCCTATTATCCCTGGTCTGGAATGGTTACTATATCCCATATACTTCTTGCTTAAATCGTTCATAGTGTTATTTCTATTGTCGATGTTGAAATCCCTCTTCGCGAGGCTTAGGATAGATGAGGCTGTTAGCTTTCTGTGGAAATATGTGTTACCGCTATCCGTATTACAGTTTCTTCTCGTAAGGGTGGTGGCTTAGCCATGGAGCCCATCATAGAGCCTATATTGGTTCATATGCTCATAATAGTATCGACCCTTATCACCGCTTTGATAGCAGCTGAGGCTAAAGATATCCTGAGGGCCCTAATAGGCTTCATACTTATGAGCGTCTTCCTAAGCATAGCCTTTTACATGCTTGGGGCTCCATACGTTTCTGTTTTCCAGCTTGCCATATACGCCGGAGCTATAGCCGTCCTCTTCGTGACGGCGTTACATACCATGAGGAGGG
>LUCB01000033.1 GCA_001593865.1 Candidatus Bathyarchaeota archaeon B24 | reverse complement strand
CGGCCGGTAGATGCTGCAGGTATCGTCCGCCCTCAGGCCTAGGCAGCTCACCCTTCCTACCGAACTTAGGCCTGCAGCCGGCCACCATAGCCACCCCGTGCTCCGCGCAGCTCTGCCACAGCCTCGAGACGACGTTTTTAAGCCTAGCCAGCCTCTCTCGACCCAGCCTTCCCTCAGCTCTGAACAGGCCGGCTATATTATAGACGAGCAGCAGCTTAACCCCGTGCTCGCCTGTTATAAGCCTGGCTACGTCTTCGACGACCTGCTCTTGCTGCTCCCCGCTAAACGCTAGAAACACGTCGACCCTATCCAATGCCTCTGCAGGGTCTAGCCCCGATGCCTTAACCAGGCTGGTGAGGAGGCCGGTGTCTAGGACGTTCTTCTCGACCCTGTAGCTTCCACAGTATAGGTAGACAGCTCTACCGCCGAACCCTCCCATGCCGACCGGTAGGAGGCTGCTCACGAGTATCCTGTATAATAGCGGGTCTAGGCAGCTCTCAGAGCCGTAGAACAGGTGGAAGACCCCTGGCCGTATTCCTCCGCCGAGTAGCCTGTCTAGAGGCTCGACACCGGTCGACAGTCTAGGTTCGCTAAGCTCCACCTCCAGCAGCTCGAGAGCCCTCGTGAAGTCTGAAGGCTCCCCAGGGTTCGCGGCGGGCTTCAGGGTCTAAGCCTCCCCTAGCCCTCCGGCGCATCCTCTATACCCCTACTGGTTATCATGAAGACCGCTGTACGGTCGGACGGCAGCGACGGGCTGTCGATCACCGTAGCCTGCCTTAGATTACCCTTCTTCTTCCTAAGCAGCACCCTATGCGTCGACGCATGCGCTAGGACGTTGCCTCCGGCCGGTCGGTTGGGGTCTGAGAAGAACGCCTGGGGGTTCGCCAAGACCTGGTTTGTGACGACGACCGCCAGGTTGTATACCTCGGCCAGCCTGAGGAGCTTGTGCAGGTGCATGTTGAGCTTCTGCTGCCTCTCAGCCAGATTTTCACGCCCCACGTACTCGCCGCGGAAGTGGCTCACCACGCTGTCGACCACGATAAGCTTCACGCCATGCTCCTCTACCACCCTGCTGCAGTTGTCGACGATAAGTATCTGATGGTCGCTGTTGTAGGCCCTCGCATATATGATGTTGTTTAAGACCTGCTCCGGGTCGAGGCCGAGGCCTTGAGCCATCGCATAGACCCTCTTAGGCGAGAAGGTGCCTTCGGTGTCTATGAACAATACGCTTCCTTCTAGGCCGCCGCGCTCCTTAGGCAGCTGACACGTCGCGCTCAGCATCATGCATATCTGGCTCTTCCCAGCCCCGTACTCGCCTATCAGCTCGATTATCGCCTGGGTTTCGACGCCGCCGCCTAGAAGCTCGTCGAGCGCCTTGCAGCCGGTCGTCAGCTTCATAGCGTTCTTCCTCTGCTCGTACAGCTCCTTAGCCGTTATGAAGTCCACCGATACTAGGCTCCTGGCGGCGTCTAGGACGCGCTCCGCCGTGTCGTCGCCTATACCGCTCTTCTGGATAAGCTCCCTAAGAGGCGTGACCACTATGCTCTCGACCGTGTGGAACCCGGCCTTCTTGAGACGGTTGATTGTGCTGCCGCCTAGACCGTTAACCCCTTTAAGCACGTCTACAGGCTGAAGCTCAGACCTAAACATACCCAGCAGGCCCCGGCTGAAGCTTAGCCAGAGCCGCTATATATACACCCACGTACCCTCGAGGGGGGAGGGGGGTCTAGACGTTTTCTAAAGTGGAGCTGCAGGAGGGCTAGACCCTATGGTCCGCTGGTAGGCTAGCTTCCCCGCTTTAAAACGTGCATCTTAGATGTATTTTACGGCTTTGAAGAAGTCTAGTAGGTGCTTCAAGACCTCGTTCTGCAGGTTAAGCCGATATTTCCGCGGCAGGTAGGGAAGCTCTTCGACCCAGCCTATCGAGACAAGCTCTCTCAGGTTTTTTCTCAGACTGACGGGTTTTGCATATGTTCTCTTCTCAAGCTCATATTTTGTGAATGCGCTTCCAGGCTCCGAAGCGAGCACTCGGAGTATTCTCAGCTTAACAGGATTGCCCAGTCCTTTTTCAACCACGGCTATGACGTTATCGTTCTTCATCTAGAAGCCCTCCCTTTAGCCGCTGGATAATATTGACTAGGAAGCGGTCCAGATCCTCAGCCGGCGCGTTGCTTATACCTATCCGGGTTAGGCTTCTCACGTCGACTATCCTCCTGTCGGCTAGGTCCTGGACGTACTCGTCCACCTCCTCTATGGGCTCGCGGCCGTATTCCTCACAGACTATACGGGTCATTTCCCTTATCTCACGCAGGGGCACGTACGGCGTTTTTCTAAGGCTGAGGGCTCTAGCCAAAGCCAGCAGTACGAGCTTCTCTTCATCCGGTAGACACAGTATATCCTCGGTCGTGAGCTGGGGATGCGTCTGGCTGTGAACCCTCCTCACGTGCTCCGGCCTTATCACCGGACTACCCTCCCTGTCCGCCAGAATACCCGAATATAGCAGAAGGTCGAGCGCATACCTCATGTCGCCGTTGACAGGCGGCTCAGCCGTAACGTCGGCTATGAACTCCAGTATCTCGTCTGAGTAGGTCCCGGGGTAGAGGGCCTCCTCTGCACGCTTAGCCAGTATCTCTGCCACCTGCCTAGACGTGTAGGGCTGGAACACCAGATACACCCGGCCTAGAGTACTCAGCTCGGCTGGGTCTAGAAGCTTGTGGAAGCCCCGCTCCCTAGCCAGGAAGGCGGCTCCGACGACCCCGCACGGCCTCCCAGGTGTGAGTTCGTTAAGCCTGGTGAGGTCGTATACCACACCCTCGCCCTTGAAGTGTCTGACGTAGTAGTCTATCTCGTCTATCACGAGAAATATCCTGAGCCCCGTATCCTGCAGATACCTAACCATGTTTCCGAGTATTTCCTCCGCGCTCAGGCTCATAGACACGAGCTTAGGGTCTATCTTCCGGACAAGGTTGCGGTAGAGGACGGTCCTCCTACCCCCTTCCACCCGCAGGTTCAGGTAGACGCTCCTCAGCTTCAAACCCGCCTCTCTGGCCCGATTCTCAAGCCTACGGCCGAACAACCTGAGCGTACAAGTCTTACCGGAGCCGGCTGGACCGATGACCTGGACGACCCGGGGGAAAGCCTCCATAGGCTTTTCGAGCACATGTTTAAACATGTCCCAGAGTATGCCGAGCTCAGCCTCCCTATGCGGGAGGCTATCCCAGACAGTCTCGATGGGGAAGTCTGGGAGCAGACGGTCCCGGGCCTTGAACACGCTCCTACGGTTCACAGTTTAAACCCACCCACCCGCCTCAGATAGACGTTTTTAACACGAAACCCGTTAAACAGTCGCTACGGAGCTCCTCTCTTTTAAACCCGTGCTCGCCAAGATTAGAGCCTAAACTCCCTCACAAGCTCCTCGAGTATATCCAGCTTCCTCTCTTTAACAAGCCCGAGCAGCCCCTCAAGCTCCCTCCTAGCCTCACCTAGCGAGCAAGCAGTTTTAACCTTGAGCAGGGCAAGCTCGAGAGCATCCTCAAACCCACGCTCATAGCCCCTGAGCAAACAACCTCCCAAGTAAAGATGGAAAAACAGGACGTATATAAACAGCCACGTACCGTCAAGGGGAGGGGGAGTCTATTATATTCACGTCGTCTACTCAAAAACCTCTATCTTCACCAGCTCAGAGAGCTTCTCGAAGACTAAGGGTAGGTCGAGCAACTGCTTAAACTTGACCCGTTCGAGTAGCCGATTTAGTTGTTGCAGGGTTTCGGTGTCCAGCTCAGCGAACCCAGCCTGATACCAGGCGCCGCAGTTGGGGCAGAATACCTTAACAGACACCCGCACCATGAGGGTAAAATATGTTTATCAAAGGGTTTAAATCAAGCGACAGGGAAAGCTATGTCTAGAAGGGTGTAAAGATTTGGATAGACGAAAGGTATTCGGAGCAACGTTCGTAATATTGGCTATCGTCTTGACATGTTTTATTTATGTTCCTGTGCGAGCGGAGGACGGTGGCCAGTTTAAGGTGCAGCTTATAGCGGGTAAGCATATAGGTGTAGGATATGTCTACGTCACCGTAGAGGATGGCTTTCTAAACGTCACGTATGTGACCAACGGCACCTGGGCTTTAGCTGAAACCCATCTAGCGGTCGTTACCGACCCTGATGACTTCCCCACAACCAAGAACGGAAACCCGAAGGTGGGCAAATTCCCCTATAAACACGAGAACCTAGGCGATGTCACTAAAGACGTGTATCTGATCCCGATGGATCAGTTTGGGAGCGCCTCTTGCCTATACATAGCCGCCCAAGCAGTCGTAGTACAACAAAACGGTGCTATGGAAACAGCCTGGGCTGAGGGTAAACGCTTCACCGAGCAAGGTAACTGGGCCACATACTTCTACTATCCCTTAGAAGAAATAGTATTAGAGTAAGACCCTGAAATCCTTTCCATCATCTTTTTCTCGAACATCCCTATTCCCTTAGCTCCTTACTCACGCTCCAGGCATAGAGCAGGATGGGTGAAGCTAATACTGGAAGCTCCGCATCGAAGGCCGGTAGCTTCGTCTTTCTCTATAAAGAGGAAACGGATGGTAAGCCTCTAGTGGGCGCATGGAAAAACCGATGGAAAATTGAGGCGCTCTACAATACATTATATATTTATTATTACATCGTGCATGAATGAATAATGGAAAAACCGGGGTCATGGCTACACCATCCTCGTGTCTTCGCCGAACCGCTGCAGCGTCGGGGTCAGGCCTTTCCTGCGCGCGTAGGTTTCAGGCATCGCGCTGCTCGACCAGTCGCCTATTTCCGCCAACTCGAAAGGCGTGTAGCCCAGCCTGAGCAGCTTCTCGGCGGCCCCGTAGCGGAACATGTGGCTCGTAAGCGTGGGGTCTAGGCGCTGCAGTATCTGGTTGAACCGTTTAACGGATAGCCCCATCCTACCCTCCTTAAGCTCAAACGCCTCGTCTCTCGTGTTGAACCTGGGGAAAAGCCAGCTATCGCCATCGGCTCCCAGCCTCCTTAAGGCGGTGATCCACTCTATTATGTACCGGCAAAACGGGTAGCTCAAGGTCTTCCTCTTCGTAACAACGGCCTCGCTCCGCCCGGTTTTAACGGGTTCGACATCTGCGAGTGGGTAGCCGCATCTGCTGCACCGCCTAGCCCTGACACCGTTCTCATGGCCGCAGCCTGGGCATATCTTCCTCCTCCTACTCTTCTTGCTTATCCTAAAGGTCACGTAGAGGTATCTGTCGTCCCAGTAAACGTCTTTCAATTTGAGCCTCAGGATCTCGTTGGCCCGTTTGAAGAACGTCCAGGCCATGGCGATCAGCGCCTTATCCCTCATCCTAAGCAACCTCTCGTAGCGCCTCTCGGTCTTTGCGTATCTCTCGATCAGGTCTATCCGGTTTATGAGCTCCTCCACGTCCGTATCCGTGAGCGTGAAGGCCTGCTCCCGCCGCGCCCTCCGGATCGGGTTGGTCAGCCAGCCGCCTTTCAAAGCCTTAACCGTCGACATAGCTCATCCCCGCTATTCAGGCTCAACGTAGGGGGCTAGCCACCACTCGCCTTCTATATGCTCATCCTCCACCTCAACCTTCATGGGCTTATCCTTGTCGAAGTATATGTGGAGCCTTGCACTGGGGTTTAAAGCCCTCAGTAAGTCCTTAATCTTCCCTACGTTGTAGGCGACCGTGAAGTTTGGCTCGGCGACGCGGTAGCCATCCTCATACCTCACGTCGAACACTAGCTCGTCGCTCTTAAGTTTGCCGAGAACCTCCTTTCCACCGACTAGGGCGAGCGTCGGTTTCCCATTCTTAACGATAATCTTGAGGATGTCGTACTCGTCTGCGTTCCTGAGAAGCTTCCTGAGGTTCCTGGCGTCTAAGCCTATCCAGTTCCTCGGATCCACTTTCAGCTCAAGAGGCTTCTCAGGCGGCTCCTCAGACTTCTCGACCTCTATCACGTACTCTTTAACCTTATCGCCTGTGAACTTCTTGAAGACGTAGCTGTTCCCGCCTATTTTAACCACCGCATCAGGGTTCGTCAGCGCCGAGGCCTCGCCGCCTATGAAGTAAACCTTGTAGTCGCCGGGTTCTAGGCCGAGGGCTGAGACATCTACCTCACCCTTGAACATGCTAACGTGGTCGGGTGTGAGGGCAGCTACCTCGCCCCTGTCTCCTGTTACATGTAAGACTATCGACCCCTCGCGTAGGAGGTCTAGCTGTTTAAGCGCCCTGAGGCCCTTACCAGTACTGTTTCTCTTCGACCCTCTAAGTCTGAAGGTCTTCGGGTTAAGCGTCGCACTAGCCTTCCATGGCGGCATTATATAGTCGTAGTCCCCCATCTCTTCTATGGGCTTAGGCTTCCCGCTACGGAAGTCCAAAACCCTGTAGTCATCCCTCTTAAGAATCCTCATTAGGGCTAGCTTAGCTGCAACCCTATCCTCACCCTTAAACTTGTCGAGTAGAAGGTAGGGCTGTAAGCCTAATACCTCGTATCGCTTTTCATCCCAAGTCTCGACATCACCCGCACGTCGTATTAGCTCGCGCTGAAGCAAGATGTCCATCTTATCTACGAACTGGGATAACGCTCGCTCTTCTAGATCCCAGTATTTGCGGTAGGGGTCGTGCTCCCATAGGGGTTTACCGCTCTTAAACACCTTTACGTAGTCTTGGAACACCTTTTCCACGTCCGGCTCCTCACCCAGCTCCCTCATAATTTTTATGAGTTCTCTGGTCCTCCGCTTCGCCTCCACATACGGGTACATTATTTCCCAAGCCAGAGCCTCTTCCGCCTCCTTCTTGTCGCTTGGGTGGAACGATAGGCTAAACGGGTTCTCGTCAGGCGTCTCTTCGAATGTGAGCGTTCCGGCCTTAGCCTTCTCTAGAAGGCTCCTCTTCATGCTTGTTTCCAGCTCCTCTATACGCTTCTCAACCTCCTTCTCTCTCTTCCTTAACTCCCTCCACTCCTGTTCCATCCCGCTGAACATGATCTCGTCGCTGAGCTTGCGAAGCTTCCCTCTGTACTCCTCCAACTCTTCAAGACCCATGCTGTTTACGTCTTTATTCAACAGCTCCCTAACCTGCTTACGCCTCTTCTCGATAATTCGCCTATTCTTCTCTTCCGTGATCAGGCCCAGCTCACTCCTGTAACGCTCCCATCTTTCCTCATCCCCGAGAACCCAAGGTTTCGAGAGCATTCTACCCATCATCTCTTCATACTTCTTGAGCTCCTCGTCGCTCAGCATCATAAGCTCTTCAGCCGTCAGAAACTGGTAGTAGCCTATCTCAGGCTTCTGCTTAGGCTCTACGGGCTGCTTTTCCTCCTCAGGAAGCCTCCCAACCTCCCTAAGCTTCTCGCGCTCGTACTCCTCGACAGGGTGAACCCGCTCATCGTCGCCCACGATCTTGGCCCTGTATCTCTTCATTATATCGAATATGTGCTTACCCATCAGCCTAGCTTGGTTCTCAACCCAGTTTTCAACCTCCGCAACCCCGCCTAGGTACATGGGATACTTGATTTCGACCCAAAGCTCCGTAACCTTAGGCCCCCTCTTCATCTCGGTAACGTCAACCTTGTAGTATTTCCTGAGCGTTTCAGGAACTTCGGGCGGCGGCTCGACCCGCTCGAGCACCTTCTTAACCTCGTCTGCATCCTCCGTCTTCACCTTGAACTTGAGGATCCGGTTGTAGAACTTCGGCTCCATATCCTCCTTCCTCATCCTCGGGGTTATCTCAGGTAGCGAGTAGACGTAGCTCAGGCCGACCGTTCCGATACGGATGAGTCTGCCCTCGTTCTCAAGCTCCCTAAACGCGTCGTAAACACCCTCTTCGACGTCATAACCCTTCTCTTTCAGAATATCTATGAGCGTTCTATATGTCATCCCCACGAACGGCTTGGTGATATATTCTTTGAAAACCTCAAGAATAGTCTCTTTAGTCACGGGCCTACCCTTCGGCTTTTCAGCCCTAGGTTTGACCTCGGACTCCTTCTCAGAGAGTCTAGCGTTCATGTAGTTGATCCTTTGGGTGAAGAACTCCAAGTTCTTGAGGGCGTGGGCCTCCCCCAGCGTCTTAGTGTGGATCCTTCTTGCGGTGTCAAGCAGATCTAGGTCGGTGGCTTTCTTATACAGCTCCAGCCCTTCGTAGTAAAGATTGTTAAGCATCTTCTTAGCCGACTTAATCCTCCTCTCAAGATCCTTAAGATCCGTTCTAAGCATTTCGACATCCTCCGGTTTGGGTCTTTCGATAACCTTCTCAAACCTCTCTCTCAGCTTCTCAAACTTCTCAGAGAGCCTGCTGTAAGTTCCTTCTCTCACAGTTTCTAGTTTATGCATCCAATCCCCGACAACCTCCTCAACCAGCCTCCTCTCAGACAGCTCCCCTGACGTAGTGGACTCAGCCTTCTCATGCTTAGCCTCCTCAGTCTTATGCTTCGGAGGGTTCTTAGGCTTCTTTCTCTCGGCTTTTGGCTTTGCCTTGGTTTTTGGTCTTGGCTTCGGCTTCTCAGCCTTCTCGGGCTTAACGGGTTTCCCAGCCTCAGCGCCCAGGGCAAGCAGAGCGGATAAGACGCGGAAGGGTCTCTTCTCTACGTCGCGTTGGAAGGCCTCGAAGTCGCCGCCGTAATACTTGCTGACTAGGAGCTTTCTACGCCTATCCCTTTCCTCGCTGGACAGGCTGTTCCACATCTTCAGCATGGCGGACCTCGAAGCCCTAGACCGGTCGGCGAGGCTCCTGGATAGCGAGGGAAGCGATAAGCCTCTTCTCTTACCCGGCCTCCTGCGGATAACCCTCCTCCTCACCATTTCGCATCAGCCTAGAATTGACCTGACAGCGCGCCTCTTCTGCCTCTGATAGTAGCGCTCCCAAGGCTCCTCCAGGTTAACCTTCTCTGCTTCGCCGTGGCTCCTCCTTATCTTAGGATTGTCGCCGAAGTCGCGTGCGCGAAGCCTCTTCTTCCGGCTCTTCTTGCTCTTTCCCTTCTTCTTGCCTGCGGCCGCTATTCGCCCCCGTTTACGCTTTAAAGGCTTCCAGCTTACTATCCGGCCTCGCTTGTCGCGCTTCACCTGGACCCATCCGATTCCTTTCCATTTTTCTCTCGCCATCTTTCCGCATCACCTCCTTTACCCACCCCACGAGTCTAGCTCATGGGGCTGGGCGGAGCGGAGCCACCGGGATATGGTAGGCTGGCTTACGGCTGCGAGCTGGGCGAGCTCCGCCTCCGTCATCATCTTCTTACGATACAGGTAGCGAAGAATCCTCAGACACCTTGCCTTCCAGATGTTCGTCCCCTCTTCCACACCCTCTTCCATGACCACGCCCTCCAGCACGGTGTCCACCTTGGGCCGGTAGATGTCGCGGAAAACGTACTTGTCGAAGTTGTTTTTGTAGTCGAACAGGTAGAAGTACTCGGGACCCATGGTGGTTACGTCCTTCAGGATCGCCCAGAACACCTTGTTGTTCTGCGTGGCAAGGCTCTTAGAGAGGAAGTCCCAGGCGTCCCAGCCGAAGCTCTTCTTAACAGCTATGTAGCTGAACTGCGACCTGACGCTTATGCCTAGCTGGGTGAACCGGTGTGAGGTGGCGATCAAGGTGACGTTGTGCTTCCTGAGCTTCCTGATGTTGTACTCTATCAAGGCCCTTACGTTCGAGTGCTTCCGCGTGAGCTCGTAGCCCTTAGGCTGGATGAGGTCGTTAAGCTCGTCGACGCTGAATATCAGCTTTTCCTTCTCGCTCCGGGGCGTCTGCATACACTTGAATATCAAGGTCTTGAACAACTCAGCCCAGAACACCGCAGACATGCCTGGGTCTATGCAGAAGGCGTCGAAAACCACCAGGTTGAACGGGCTCTCGAAGACGTGATCCAGAATCTCGCCCGGGTTCCTCC
>LUCB01000016.1 GCA_001593865.1 Candidatus Bathyarchaeota archaeon B24 | reverse complement strand
TTATAGGGCCACGTAGGTGTCTCTGGAGAACGATGCGAGAAAACCACACAAACCCTACAACCCATACGACCACCACCTTAAAATAAAAACGGAGGATTTAGAAAGGTATGAAGAACCTGTAGATCCCTATTAATCCTCCTATGAAGGCTATTGTGACGAAGCCTACTACGAATCCTGCGGCGACCGGTATCCCGTAGTCTTCGTAGAGTCTTGACCCTCCCACTCTCAGCGTTATCGTCTTCAGAACCCAGGCTATCACAGCTGGGAGCCACATCCCGAAGAACAGGCTTGCGTCGCTGAAAGCCATCAGAAAACCTATGGGCTCGAACGGAAACCACACGAATCTAGCGTGAAGTAGCGCCACGATACCTGTCATGATCATCCCCATGAAGAATATGTGAGCCCAGGGCTCAGTTCCAGGTATCCTATTCCAGTTATCTGGGTTAGCAAATCTACTTACAGGAGCGGAATAACTGAGTGGGTGGTAGACAACTCTACCGCCGCCGAACGTGTAAAAGACCCAGAGTGCACCGATCATGAACGGTATCGGTAGGGTCGCCTGGACAGCTAGGAGGATCTTGAAGACCGACCTACTGTTTACACCTGTTAGACTAGCTAATCTGTAGGCACAGAAGGATGATAGAAAGGATCCAGCGTTGCCCTCAACCGGCGTATTCACGTGCCAGCCAGACCATGTGCCAGCCATCATGAACTCACCGGTCGGGGGCTCGGGAGCCTTAGGCCACATAAGGAGCCTGTAAAGAGCGACGCCGCCTTCAGCAGACTGTATATACGTTCCGGTTGTACCCCAGACTCTTGTGTTGGCTATCCAGAACAGGAAGGCTGTGATAGGCATTAAGACAGCACCCGCTAAGCTGAAGCCACAGATGAGCATCAAAGCCGTGAATAGTATAAACGCAAGTAGGAATAAGCCATAGGATACTCTGTAAGAGACGGGTTCGTCCTTATAGGCATTAGACTTACCTAAGGCCGCTTTAATTGTCTCAACGAAGTACCTGTAGGTCACTATGAGATAGAATATAGTTAAGCCTATCTGGGCTCCTCTTGAGAAAGCGTTCCACTTGTAGGGCTCGCTGAACCACAGGACCCCATGCTCTACAGCATCCAGTTGGGCATATGCCTGGGTCGTTCAAACCAGTGTAGTAGCCCATATAGAAGGCTACCTGCATAAGCACAAGGTATACGAAATACCAGAACCAGTATGTGAACAGCACGTTTAACGGTGCTAGATACATCACAGCAACCGACAGTGGGTGCTTGTTAACCATGCTTATGCCGATAATACTCCAAAGCGGTGTATCCGCTAAGCTCATTATGGCTCCATGGCCACACGTGTTCGTCCTCCAGTCGAAGATGTCTGGGAACCAAGGGAACAAATATGTCAGCAGGATCAGTAGGTTGAATATTACGCCTAGGATCACGCCTATGCTGAAGGGTGAGCCTAGCGATATGCTTCTTCTAGGTAGGCATTCTTCTGATGAACTCGTAGAGTATCATAGCCTGCTGGAAAGGCACCCTCTCGACATCTATCCAATCCTTCCTAAGAATAGTGGCCGTGGCTGTGAATAATAGTCCTACCCCGTAAAGGTGTAGCCACCAGAATACTATGAAGGGGATCCATTCACCCCACGGTACTGGGTTACCACCAGGGAAGGCTAACTTGCAGACCTCAGGGCTGGGGGCTAAAAACGATGATGGAATATATTTTAAGCTCCGCTCTGTGTCTATAATTCTCGAACCAACGAACTGGAAGTGAGTACCCGTGACATAACCTCCAACAGCAGCTACGTACCACGTTATGCATGACCCTATTATGTATATGTAGAGAATATTTTCTGGCGTTAACTTTGACGCAAGCCACTTCGAACCGGTGAGCTGCGTGATGGCCGCTAGAAGAACGTGGTATATGTAGAATGATGTTGAGAGCGCTATGCTACATAAGACTATTCCGAGGCCGTAGAAAGCCTTCATAGGTCCCATTAAGAAAACCCAAGACTGTGCCACGGCGCTTAATAGGATTGTAGCGAGGATTATCGGAATCCAGGGGATTTTTTCAGCCCTATGCTCACCACCCATTTTTCCTTCAAGTGAATTTTTACGTTATACAGTTTATATGGTTTCCTGTTCAGCCTATTCGTGTATGGGGGATAGCTTATCCAGAAATACAGCAGTTGGGAAACATACACTAGCCTCAACGAAAGAGATCACTATCCACGCTTTGGAGGATGGAGAGGCTACTGAGGCTAAGACCTTTCCGTGCAATATCCAATAATTACCTTTAAATATTAGGTTTACCTAACATTTCCACCCGGTTATGGATAGCCGCGGGGGGAAGGTTCAGAGGAGGCTCAGCGACCTCAAGCCTGGAGAAGGGGGTAAGATCGTAAGGATTACTGGTCCGCCATCTTTGAGGAGGCGGTTGCTCGATATGGGTTTAGTTAAGGGTGCTTACATAGAGGTCGTTAGGAAGGCTCCTCTAGGCGACCCCATGGAGTTTCTGGTTAAAGGCTACAACCTAAGCTTGAGAAAGGAGGAGTGTGATAACGTATATGTTTCAACCTAGGGGTGGGCGTTTCAGGGTTTTTAGGTTTGGAGAAGCCATACCCCTAGCTATGCTGCCTGAAGGTTGTAGAGCCACCGTAGCTGCTCTCATGGGGGGTAGAGGTCTTGTTAGAAGACTCTCTGAGATGGGCTTCACCCCAGGTGTCGAGGTGGTTCTTTTGAAATCAGGGTCGCCTGGACCTGTTTTAGTGGGTGTAAGGGGTTCTAGGGTGGCGTTGGGAAGAGGTGTAGCCATGAGGGTTCTAGTCTATCCGAGAGGAGGGTGATGGTTTTGGCTATTAGAGTAGCTTTAATCGGTAACCCAAACGTCGGCAAGTCCCTTATATTCAACAACCTTACAGGTGGGAAAGCCCACGTAGGAAACTGGCCTGGTAAGACTGTTGAGAGGAAGGAGGGTAGATGCGTTTATGAGGGTGTTGAGATGGAGATTATAGACCTTCCCGGTGTCTATAGTTTAACGGCTAACTCGATAGATGAGCTTATAGCTAGAGATTATATCGTCGAGGAGAAACCTGACGTCGTCGTCGACATAGTAGACGCCTCAAACCTTGAGAGAAACCTCTATCTTACGCTTCAGCTGATAGAGCTTGAAGCAAACCTGGTTGTAGCGTTAAATAAGATGGATATAGCCAGAGACATGGGGTATGAAATAGACGTTAAGGCTCTTTCCGAGATCCTGGGTTTACCTGTTGTCCCAACGGTAGCCACTACCAAGCAGGGTATGGATGAGCTTAAAAAAGCCATTATTAAAGCCGCTCAGCAGAGGGGGAGAAGAAGAATTAGACACATAAGCTATGGGAAAGATTTGGAGGCTATTATTTCAACGATAGAGGAGATTTTAAAAAAGGATAGGGTTCTCTCATCAAGGTATCCGACAAGGTGGCTTGCGATAAAAGTTCTTGAGGGCGATGAGGAGGTTCTCAGAAGAATAGATAGAAGCCCTGTAAAGGCTGAGCTTATGGAGGTGTTGGGTTGAGTAGGATTAGAGAGGTTTTAGGCGAGGACCCGGAGATAGTTCTCGCCGAGAGGAGATATGACTGGATATCTAAAGTCCTACCTAAAGTTATGAGAGGCGCTAGACCCATAACTCTCTCAGACCTCCTCGATAAAGCTCTACTCGATAAGTATCTAGGTATACCCATATTTCTAGCCTTATGGTGGGCATTATTCAGGTTTACGTTCGACGTTTCAGCACCATTCTCAGACCTTATAGACATGTTTTTCAGCCGGCTGGGTGAGGCCGTTGAACCAGCTTTGGGAGGGGGAGTTTTATCCTCCCTCATAGCTGATGGGTTGCTGGGAGGTTTAGGCAGCGTTTTAGTTTTCATCCCCCCGATATTCTTCCTCTTCTTCGGTCTATCCATCCTAGAGGATAGTGGATACTTAGCTAGGGCTGCTTTCGTCGTGGATAAGATTCTATATAAGCTTGGGCTTCACGGCAGGTCTTTCATCCCCATGCTTCTAGGCTTCGGATGCAACATACCTGGAGTTATGGCTTGTAGAACCATAGATAGAGAGGAGGATAGGTTGCTAACCATAATAGTTAACCCTCTAATGTCCTGTAGCGCAAGGCTTCCAGTATACGTCCTCATAAGCAGCGCTGTTTTAGGAGGCTACGCGGCTGCCGGGATATACTCCATGTATATTATGGGTATCGGTTTAGCTATAGCCATGGCCCTCCTTTTCAGAAGAGTTATCCCGTATTTTAGAGGTAGAAGGTCGGCGTTCATAATGGAGCTTCCCCTCTATACGGTTCCAACGCTGAGAAGCACTATTCTCCACATGTGGGAGAGAGGGGTTCTCTTCCTGAAGAAAGCCGGGACTGTTATATTCATAGGTGTGCTGGTTGTTTGGGCTTTATCCAGCTTCCCATGGGGTGCGGGTCTGGAGGAGAGCTATATAGGTATGCTCGGACGTGCGTTGGAGCCCCTATTTAGACCCCTAGGGTTTGACTGGAGAGGCGCTGTTGCACTTTTCTTCGGGTTTATAGCTAAGGAGATCGTCGTCGGCACGTTCGGCGTTATTTTCGGAGCTGGGGGAGAGGCTAGTGAGGAGGAGATCGCAGACGTTATAAGGTCTGAGAATATATTCACCCCTCTAACAGGGTACGCCTTTATGGCTTTCACCCTCATCTACATACCCTGCGTAGCTACAGTCGGAGTCATCTACAGGGAGACAAACTCTTGGAAGTGGACCCTTTTCACAGTGCTCTACGAGCTTCTGCTAGCCTATTTCACAGCATTTTTAATCGTTTCGGTTGGTCACCTTCTAGGCTTCAGCTAGGGAGGTGTTTTGTTTTGAAAGATAGAAGAAACTACATGAGGGGTTTGGGCTTGTACGCTTTAGTGCTTGGTGTAATCTACGTTTCCCTAGGTTTGACGGAGTTTATCTTAGGCTTCTTCGATATGTTTCTCGGAGGAGCTCCTCTCTCATGCCTATGGATCCCAGTCGACCTTTTCGGAGGCTTCTCCGCGTTTGTAATAGGCTTAACGTATCTTGCAGCGGTGAGGCTTCTTAAGGGCGAATATGAATCCATATCCTATGTTCTAGTGGCGACTATGCTTTCAACGGTTTTCGGGGTTTTATACGTGCTTATATTCCTTGCAAACGGCTTAAGCGCATACCTCTCTGGTGAGGAGTGGAGTTGGATCGTAGACCTAGCTAGACCTGAGATATGGCTTTTCATATCTTCTACACCTTTAGCATATTCTACATGGAGCACCGCTAGAAAACCTGGTTAGATGCTCCTTTCAAACAATTTTTATGTTAATGCCGATAATTTTTAAAATATTATGTTTCCCTAAGATCGAGCTGGTAAGTTGAGAACAGCGGCAAAGCTAACCCAGAAATGCCCTCTAGGAAGCTGGCTTAGAGATGAGGTGAAGGTTATAGTAGGCAGGTGCTGTTGACAGAGGAGTTCCTCAGGCAGATAGGTGTAGCATAAATAAACTTTATACCTTTCTTATCTACTGTTATCGACAGTAGACATCTAACCGTATAATTGCCGGTTAACTTTTGCAGATAGCTCCAAAACCTACATCTTCAGGCTCTCGATAAGCTGTAGAGAAGCCTCTATCTCCAGCTCGGCTGTTCCAGGGGCGACTATGCAATAAGCGTTTTCATATCCCCCCTCTTTGTAGTGTTTTCTCATAATCAGGTACATCCACATGCCGTTGGCAAGAGTGATCGGTATAACCTTGTCGGTCCAAGCTCTCCTCTTTATGATTAAGCCTATTTCGACGCTTACTTCATGTGGAAAAGTCACCAGGACGACGTCACCTATCCCTATAGCCTGAAGCTCAACCGGTATCTTCTCCATCCTCTCCCGTTCGGCGAGTATCTCCCTTAGAAGCGGGCTGTTAGCCGCGTTGAGAAATCTCAACTCGTCGTAAATCTTCTTCGCATCCCGGATCCTACCCTCAGCCCTCGCCTTATCAAAAAGCCTCTTCTTCTCCTCTATAATCTTGTCTATCTTTGAGAGGTCCGGGTATTCTCTCCAGTCAAGCTTGAGGATTTTACTGGCCACCCTGACCTTCGGATTCTCGATGGGCTGAGCCTTCTTCATAGCTTCCAGCACAGCCGTCGATAGTATAAGGCCTATCCTGTAAGCCTCTTTCAGCTCAGAGGTTTCCCTGCGGTGGTATGTCCGCACATCCCCTCCGCATCCAGAGGTGAAAAGGCAGACCGCTCCTGTCGCCTGCTCCACAAAGTAGGATGTATAGCCGGGGTAGCCCGCCGAGATCAACGGTCCGAACGATGCAACCGCGTGGCAGGCGTAATTAACCAGAACGGCTAAAGGCTTCTTCCTTTCAGAGTCGTCTACACGCAACACGCTTACCTCAGGGTCTATGGGTCCGTCTGGAAGTCTTAGACCGACCTTCTCCGCCTCCTCAGGTGAAGCTCCCAAATTCAAGTAAAACTCCCGGGCAAACTCCTCTAGAGTTTCGATACTCCCTGTATGGGTGACCACGCCATCAAGTATCCTTATCCGACGATTATAGCAGAGCCCACTCATCAAGGATTTCCCAAACGATACATCCGCCTCTACAAGATTGGAGTTCGCCTCCACGACGGATTCTGAGATTCTCCGAGGGAGGCTCTCCACCCAAGGGTCGATCAACTCACGTCTACGCTTTAAAGGCATAGGATAGTCCTCAGTCATAGCGCTGAACGTAGGTCCTGAGTGGGAGTGAGTGGCGCTCACTAGGATATTTCTTCCTTTTATGTCTGTACGCGACTCGACCTCTTTCCTAACCTTCAAGTAGTCGTTCTTTGGGAGGGGCCAGCATAGGTCTAAAGCGATTATCGCAACCTTCTCGCCGTCATCCTCCAAGACTAAGCTCCTTGCCCACAGGTCGTCGTGGATTCCTTGAGAAATTCTAGCTCCATGCCCTAGGAAGGGGATACCAGCAGGCGGGGTTATCCTAGTTTTAGCGGCACCAGCCTTCAACATATGTATTATCTAAGTTCAAGAGGTTTTCTATTTAAAACTTTAACCGATTTGAAGAGCCGGTTTTCAGTCTCAACAAGAGTAAACAGAGTTCAGTCGTGTTGATCCAAGTTTCCTATATATGGCCGATAAATCTCCAAATATCCGCTGAAGATAAGGTCTAAGTGAACGACTTCTCGACTCCTTAGAAAAACCTAGAGGGAATTACTGGGCATACCTTCTAAAACCCAAGGGGTAACTGACAGTCTTACCAAAGAGTGTATGTGTAAACACGTCTATACCGGTCTACCATTATTCCAGAGACCCTTGAAATATAACATGGCTTTTTGGGCATAGTATCGCGAAATTACTAGGACGCTGTATTCGTTGTTTCTCGTTAACGCGCTTTCAGTCCAGTTATGGCTCCCCAGGAACACATACTTACCGTCTATTATCACGAGTTTTACGTGCGTCGTTATTCCGCTGCTTCTGTCGAGCCTGACAGGTATGCTGTGGTTTTTCAGGAACTCTATAGTGTCGGCGTAGGACCTTTTAGTCGGGTCGTCCACCAGAACTCTGACATCTAAACCCCTCCGCTCGGCGTCTACCAGGGCATCAAGCAGCATATTCACCGGGTCGTCTCTTTCGGCTACGTCGTATTTCATAACGTACATGGCGACGTACACCGTATCGTTAGCAGCCTCTATGAACCGTTTAACCAGGGGGAAGTACTCCCTATTCGGCAACGGAACCACTGTTACGTTCAGCCTCTGCTCTAAGTCTCGAAGCTTCTCCCGAGTCTGTTCAAGCTCGCTCTGGAGTTTGGTGGCCATGGCCGTGAGGTTTTCCACCTCAGCCTCTTTTTCGGCGAGCTTAAGCCTTAGGGCTTCCAACTCTTCGCTCTTAGCCTTCAAACCGATGCCCGGCGTATAGTAGGCTACGATAAACCCTAGAACCAACCCCACGAGGAGCGCCACGGCAGGTGAGGTTTTACCGCTCCTACGGCCTCTACGACCCAAGGTCGACTAAAGCCTTACGAGCAGGTGAACTTAAGGCTTTCCCACCTTGAACGGCTAAACGGTCGACTAGTCTTCAGGGCTTATACGTGTAACTCTTAAATCACACCATGGAGGTATCTTACCTGAGGTGCTAGGTTTTGACCGTATTCGACTTCACCAGGTTTAGACCCATGGAGGTCTACGACTGCCACATCCACTTTAGACTCCGGGAGAAAGACTCTGGAGAGCTTGAGAGTCTAACCTCCAAGTATACCGAGGTTTTTGAAAAAGCCCGTTTGAGCCGGATATACATGTCCGCAGGCAACCTCGGTCTTTACCTTAAAGCCCTTGACCCGAGCCGCTACTACATAGGTTTGGAGATCCCTAGCCCTAAGAAAAAGCCAGACTGGTACAGGTTCATAGAATCTGCCTTAGAGAGCGGCTTCGACGGGGTCGGTGAGATGGGCTCCAAACCGGCTCCCAGAGCCGTGAGGGTTCCCCTTGACAGCCCACTTTTCGAAGGCTTGTGGTCTTCATGCGAGGAGCTGGGCTTCCCCATCCTATGCCACGTGGCGGATCCTGAAGAGTTTTGGAGCGAAGACACGTGTCCTGACTGGGCTAAGAAGAGGGGCTGGGGCCCGTATGGGGCTGATTACCCGACTAAAGAGGAGCTCTACGAAGAGATGGAGAACGTCTTGGATACGCATCCCAGGGTTAAGGTCGTCCTCGCCCACATGTACTTTATGACGGCGGACCTGGAGAGAGCCGACGAGTTTCTCAGGTCTTACGATAACGTATACTTGGACCTAGCCTTGGGTATAGAGCTGATGTATAACATATCTAGGCGAAGGGATGATTGGAGAGACTTCTTCATCAAGCATCGTGACCGGATAGTGTTCGGAACCGACATAATGCCTTGGCAGAGCGTGGAAGAGGCTGTTACGAGGGTCTGGATGCTACGGATGTTCCTAGAGACCGACGAGGAATTCTACACACCCCCGTCCGCCGACGAGCTTCTAACCAGATACGAGGAACCCTTCATAGGGTTAGACCTTCCAGAGGAGGCTCTGGATAAAATCTATCGTGAGAACTTCACCCGAATATTCGGTAGAGGACCTAAAAGCCTCGACGTGTCGAAAGCTAGGCGGTTCCTAGAGGAGCAGGGGGACGATTTCGCCTTAAAGGTGTTCGAGAAAGCTCTCGAGTCTAGACGCTAGCGTCGAGCTGAGGCGAAAACCTAAAATCGCCGAGAAGACTTTATCTAACTCCCTGGGGGTGGATGGCAGTTCTGGCCCTGGCGACTCGATGAGCGAGATCTTGAGTGTGCTAACACCCCCTCTCTTTAAGACGAGATAGGAATCAAAGGGCTTGTCAGCTTCTGACTCCTGTCAAGAACACGGCTAGCCCTATGAGAGCCAGGTATAGGAAGGCTAGTGTGTTTATGTAAGCCGGGTAGTACTGGGCTAGAACCCATAGCCCCCCGAGTATCGCGGTCATGGCTCCCCAGAGGAGCATGTGGAACCCTACGTCCTCGTCTACGAATCTGTACGAAGCCGCTACTGTGCTTCCGACGACGATCAGTATTATGGGGATGAATATATTCAGTAGCTCAGGCGAGAGCGTCGATAGAGCCGCCACCACCCCTACGGCAGTTATAGCTAAACCTATGGCTGAAACCAGCTTGTTCAAGCCGTCCTCGATGTTAGTTGATGCCTGTATTTGATAAAAACTTTAAAGACTTATCCTTTCAAACACCTATGAGCCTAGAGACCTGTGTTACACTATCTAGTGACGATAAACCGGCGTTTATCGTTCTAAGTTATTCCATAACGACCCTCGCCTAGGTAAAACTTATACACGTTCGCAGAGGATAAGGGTTGGTGGTTCTCATGAAGCTGGGTCTCGTAACCTATAATCTAGCTAGAAACTGGAGCGTCGAGAAGATCATCGAGCTATGCGGTAAGACGGGGTTTGAAGCCGTCGAGCTTAGAACCACCCACGCGCATGGGGTGGAGCCTACGATAGGGCCTGAGGAGAGACGTAGGGTCAGGGAGCTTTTCGAAAGCTCTCCGGTCAGACTCCTGAGCCTCGGCACCGCCTGCGAATACCACTCGCCTGATAGGGCGGAGGTTCAGAGGAACATAGAGTTAACCAAGGCGTTCGTTAAGCTGGCCTACGACGTCGGAGCCCTCGGTGTCAAGGTTAGACCTAACAGGCTTATGGAGGACAGGGGGATTCCCAGGGAGAAGACGCTAAGGCAGATAGGGGAGGCTTTGAAACCCTGTGGGGATTATGCGAGGGAGTATGGGGTCGAGATATGGGTTGAGGTTCATGGTTACGGAACGAGCGACCCCGTGTGTATGAGGAGGATTATGGAGATAGCCGACCATCCGCAGGTCGGTGTATGCTGGAACTCGAACCCGACGGATTTGATAGACGGCTCCATAAGGGAGAGCTTCGAGATGCTCAAGGATTGGATAAGGTCGGTTCACATACACGAGTTATACGATAAAAATTATCCGTATAGAGAGCTGTTTGACCTTCTTAAGAGTATAGGCTACGATAGATACTGCCTAGCCGAGATACCTGAGAGCGCTGAACCTGAGAGGCTTATGCGATATTATCGGGCGCTCTGGGAAGAGCTGACTAGGTGACCTTACCCAACCCCTTTATCGGAGGAACCGAGGGTGGCTAGGGGGATGCCCCCTAGGAACGCTGAGACTCCTAGTAGCATAACCGCGTAGCCATAGCCATGATAGATGTCTACGAGCACTCCTATGATCCATGGAGCGGTTAGAGAACCGACCTGGCCGATGAGGTTTATCATACCCACGCTCGTCCCGGCAGCCTCTAGACCGAGCCTATCTACGGGTATCGTGAAGTATATGGACTCGGACATCTCCATGATGAAGCATGCCGCGAACAGTATGACGAGGCTCGTGGCTAAGTCGGAGGTCATAGATAAAGCCAGCATCAGAACCCCCATGGCCGTAAGTGAAAGTATGGCTACCCTAGCCCTGCTCCCCATTTTATCTGACAGGTATCCCCCTAGGGGCATGGAGACTAGCCCGGTTAGGGTTATGCATCCGGTTAACAAGGCCGCGTAGCCTAGGTCGACCGTGTAAGTCTCGACCAGCAGCGTCGGAAGCCAATAGATCAACCCCTCGAAGGAATATTTCCAGAAAAAATATGAGACCGCCGTCTTTTTAACGCCGCTGTCCCTCAAGACTTCGGCGAGAAGCCCTCTCCTCCACGAACCTCCTCCGTAGTTCTCCTTATTTCCCGTCTCAGGTTCTCTGACGATAAACGATAGAAGAGCCGTTAGGAATAGCAGTATGACCGCTGGGACCATAAAAACCATCCTCCAGCCATAGGATTGGAGTATGATCCCTGAGACCACTAGGGCTAGGAACGACCCTAGTGCGGTCGAAGAGGTGAGGAAACCCATAGCAAACCCCCTTCTTTCACGGGGGAAGTACTCGGATACGAGCTTCGAGCTTGAGGGCCACCCGGCTCCCTGGCCTATGCCACATAGAAGTCTCGTAACGGCTAGCGGATGATATGACGAGGTTAAGCCTGATAGATACCCTGCGGCTGACGTTAAGAGGTTTCCGAATACTAGGGTTCTTTTTCCGCCTTTTACGTCTGCAAGCCAGCCCGAAGGTATCTGCGTAACGGCGTAGGCTACGAAGAATAGGGTTACGAGAAGCCCAGCCTCGGCGTGAGTCAAACCCATGTAATCCATTATAGCTGGAATAGCTACGGAGATGTTTCTCCTATTCAGGTAGAGACCTACGTAGGAGAGCCATATCGCTACGAGAGCCGCTGTACGCTTGACCCTAGACATCTAAGTCCTCCGGTGATCCAGCGTGAGAGCCGCTATTAAGGTTTAAAAAACTACGGGGTTAATCCAGGTGACGCGGTCCTAGGTGCAGCCCAGGTCTTCCTGATGTATCCCAGCTTCTCCAGAAGCCTTAAATTATCTTCGGAGCCTTGGACGAAGTCTCCTAAGTCTCTATGCTCCAACCCGTTCAAGACCGCCATAAGGATACCCCTCATCTCCTCAACCTTATCCCTGTCCTCAGCCGCGAGGTTTCTGGTCTCCCCTGGGTCTTCCCTAAGGTTATACAGCTCGTCTCTTCCGTCCGAGGACCATATATACTTGTAGTCTCCCACTATGAGGGCTTTGATCCTTCGATCCCACCTCCTGAAGTCGTAGCTTGGATCGTTTCTCAGCATCCTCTCGAACGAAAGCAACGGTCTCTGATGCTCTGATAACGCGTAGCTTCTCTCAGCCTCCCCTCTGACCACCTTCAGGAGGCTTAGCCCTTGGCTCTGTATCCAAACATCCTTATCTTCGACCGATAGAACCTCGAGTATCGTCGGGTATATGTCCAAGGTTTGAACGAGCTTATCGGTCCTAAGCCCTCGGGGGAATAGGTCTGGGTACCTGACTATCAGAGGCACGTGTATGCCCGGCTGGTAGAGGTGTAGCTGGTGGGCTATATGGGGTGGATAGTGCTCACCCTGCTCGTCGCCGTGGTCGCTCGTGATTATGATAAGCGTCTCATCCATAAGCCCCTCCTCTTCTAGATAGTCGAAGAACCTGCCGAGCCTATAGTCTAGACAAGCAGTCTCCCCGTCGTATAGGTCCCGAAGAATCCTCCATCTCCTCTCCGAGACGTGCTCATACCCCATCCTAACCAGCCAGACGTTGGGCTGTAGACTTTTTGCCTCCTCTAGACTCAATCCACCGGCGAATTTTCTCCTGAAATCCTCAGGAGGCACGTAGGGTAGATGAGGCTCTAGGCAGTTTATGAACATGAAGAACGGCTTATCACGTGGGAGACGCTTCAGCCACTTTATAGCCAAGCCTATGGTCTTGCTCGACCCCGTCTCGACCCACTCCTCCGTCGTCTTGAACGTTACGCCGTAGAACTCGTCGAAGCCCCTGTCGTCCCTTATCCCATACCTCGCCCACCAATGCCCCCTGTTGCAGAAGCCGACCGTCCGGTAGCCCGAAGCCCTCAGAATCTCCGCGAGCGTAAACCTCTCCACGGGCTTGTAGGTGTAGTTTGCACCGGCTCCATGCCCGTAGACATACCTACCGGTGAACATTGAAGCGTGCGAAGGAAGAGTCCATACCCCAGGTGATATGCATCTAAGGAAAACCGTACCCTCGGCCGCGACCTTATCGATGTTCGGGGACGTATCCCTCGGGTAGCCATAGCAGTGAAGATTACTAGCCCTTTGAACATCCATCACGATCAAAACTATATTCGGCCCAGAACCAGACATACGTATCCAGCCTCCTCCAACCCTCCGCCTGAGAACATTACCGTGTTATAGGAGGTCGTAGGGAATCTTGACTTTGTCCTTAACCCTTGCCTCTGCGTGGCAAAGCGGGTGGTTTAGCGCGTTTTCCATGAGCTTACGGAACCTCACATAGCCTCCCTTCTGCTCAGACACCCACTCAGCCGAGAAGCTCCCGGATCTTATCTCGTTCAGACTCAGCCTCATAGCGTCTTCTATAAGCTTCAGAAACCTACGTGTCCTCGAGAGCTGACCGTATTGGCTGGTTCTAGAGTGTAAGGGTAGCTGGCCGATAAGCCCCCTCTTACACACCTGTCTAAACATCTCTATAAGCTCCCCAGACGCCAGAAGCTCTAACGCTATCGCCTCGGGGCTATAACCGGTCTCTGAAAGAATCTCATAAGCCTTCATGAAAGCCGCTATTATAACCGGCATGACCGCCTGCTCTGTGAACAGGTCGAGCTCCGTCTCCTCCTCAAAGCTGGACTTGAGCGCACCCACCCGTGTGAAACCCAGCGCCTTAGCCAAGGCTAGCAGCCTCCCCCAGGCTTCACCCGTGTAATCCTGTTTAACAGCTAGGAACGCCGGAGCGCCTAAGCCCAGTTCGTAGAGCCTCCTGACCCCAGAGCCTATCATCCTAGGCGCTGCTAGAGCCACGTCCACGAAATCAGGGGGCTTTATAAGCCCGTATCTGATGGAGAATCCATGGGCGAAGACCAGCATCTTACCCCTATCGAGGTTTCCTTCCACGTGTTCTCTATAGACGACAGGCTGGACCTCGTCGGGTAGGAGTAGACATATAAGGTCCGCCACGGCCGACGCCTCGTCTAGGTCTAGCACCTTGAAGCCGTCTTTCTCCGCCTTACCCCAGTACTCGTCCCTCACGTTTCCGACGACCACGGTGACGCCGCTGTCTCGGAGGTTTAAGGCCCATGCTCTTCCTTGGTTACCGTAGCCGAGGACCCCTACGGTTAAACCCTCCAGCACGGAAAGGTCTGCGTCTTTATCGTAGAAAACCTCTGCCAAAAGGACACCTCGATAGGAGGATTAGAGCGGCTATTCTACTTATGGGTTACTGACGGCGAGCGTTTAAAACCGTTTATGTAGAGATATCTATCGGGGATGAGTAAGGTCGCGGTTATCCGCACGACACCTAAGACAGTCCTCGAAGACTACGAGCGTCTCTTAGAGCTGGTCGAATACAGGAGGTATTTCTCGGGATTAGAGGAGGTCGTCCTAAAGCTTAACCTCTCGTGGTCCCTCTTCTTCCCGGCTTGCTCAACGCCCCCATGGCAGCTCGACGGGGTTTTAAGGGTTCTCGTCAGGGACGGGTTTAGGGTTTACCCCGTAGAAGACCAGACCGTGGTGACCGATCCTTGGAAAGGGGCTTATCTGAACAAGTGGCTACCTGTGTTCGAGAAATACGGGGTTTCGTTTACACCCCTACCTAACGTCGAATGGGTAAGGTATAAGCCCAAATCCAAACTATTAGCGTTAGATAAGTTGTTTCAGGGAAGAATTCTCGTACCTAAGCTTTTCATAGGTAAGGGTGTAATCCACCTAGCTACGTTAAAGACCCATGGGCATACGGTTATAACAGGCGTTATCAAAAACGCCTTCGGAGGACTTATCCCAAGATACCGCCACCACGCCCATAAGCTCATCCACGACGTACTCGTTGACCTACTCCAGATTCAGAAGGAGATACACCCTAGAATACTTGGGTTGATCGACGGAACCGTTGCCGGAGACGGGGCAGGACCCAGAACTATGACTCCTAGGGAGTGCAACCTCTTGATAGCGGGGGTCGACCAGGTGGCCGTGGACTCTGTGGCGGCGAAGATCATGGGCTTCGATCCTTGGAAGATAGAGTACCTTCGCAAGGCTCATGAGATGGGGCTTGGATGCGCAGACGTGGATGCGATAGACCTGGTCGGCGACGCAGGGCTTAGGGAGATCCGTCTAAACTTTAAAGCCCGGCGAAGCCCTGTCGTGTTTTTAGACCAGCTCTTCAGGAAAAAGTTATCTAGACGCTTTCCGTTAATCGAGACCGTTCTATTCCACACACCTCTCTTCAAGCTGGCGATTCTAGGCTCGTCTATATATCACGACTACATATGGTATCCGACCGTAGGACGGGTTCGTATAAGAAGGTTTTTTGAAACCGAGTGGGGGAGATTGTGGTTGAGCTACCCGTATGGAAAATACCCCCGTGAGACCTATCTTCGAAGATGGGATTCCTATTGAAGGTGTGAACTGTGGGAGAATCTAAGCATCTGGATAAAGCCGTAGCCTTGGTTAGGCTTATCCGTCCCCAGCAGTGGTATAAGAACCTCCTGGTCTTCATACCGGCCGTCTATGCTTTTTTGCTCTTCGAATACAGGCTGTGGTCTACCATGCTTTTATCGTTCACCTCGGCTTGCCTGGTTTCCGGAGCCAACTACATACTGAACGACATCCGTGACTTAGAGAAAGATAGACTACATCCGAGTAAACGTTTCCGGCCCATAGCTTCCGGAATAGTCTCCCCGGCGGAGGCTCTAGTCTTCTGTCTTTTCGTACTATTCGCAGGTCTCATCTCCGCGTATACGGTGAACCAAGGTTTTTTCCTAACGATGATAATCTTTTTCCTGATCACCCAGCTTTACACCTTCATACTGAAACGGTATCCCTTCGTAGACGTAGTCACCATATCGGTTAACTACGTGGTCCGTGCTGTGGCGGGAGCCTACGCCATAGAAGTACCCGCCTCACCTTGGCTCATAGTAGGGATCTTCTTCCTAGCCCTGCTCCTATCCATCGGAAAGAGGGCTGGAGAGCTTAGGGAGCTTAAAGGAGAGGCTGCGAAGCATAGAGAGACGCTTAGGTTCTATACGGAAGAGTGGATAAGTCAAGGGTTAACCACGGCTTCGACCCTCGTGATCCTAACCTACGCCATCTACTGCATCGAGGTCCATGGTAACAGGCTTCTCCCCACGCTTCCCCTAGCCGTCTACCTTATAATGCGCTACAACCATCTCATAAGAAGCGACATAGACGCAGCGAGTAACCCGCATAAACTGTTCAGAGATAAAGGGTTTTCCACCTCGTTCATCCTATGGCTTATATTAACGGTTCTCCTGCTCTACCTAATATAACGGGCGCTTAAAGCCGGGGGGCTACGAGGTTCTTCCGGTAAGCCTGCTAATAGTTATCTGTTAAGGAAGATATCATTTTCATGGGGGTGTAGTTGAGGCGTTTAGCCGTCGGGTTTATAGGATGCGGCGGTATCGCCGAGGCGCATGCCAGAAGACTTTCGAGGTCTAACATGGTCGAGTTTAAGGCTTTCAGCGACATAGTCCGTAGCAGGGCTGAGTCTTTCGCTTCGACCTATGGAGGTGAGGCTTATGAAGACTGGAGAGCCATGCTCGATAAAGTCGAACTTGACGTGGTGTTCATATGTCTACCGCCTTTCGCCCACAGAGACGAGGTTATGGTAGCGGCTGAGAAGGGTGTGAACATATACATCGAGAAGCCTATAGCTCTCGACGTTAAGCTCGCCAGAGAGATGGCTAGAGCCGTAGAGAAGCACGGGGTTAAAAGCCAGGTAGGCTACCAGTCTAGGTTCGGGGCAGGTGTCGAAAAGGCCAAGAGCCTCATAGACTCCGGTAAGGTCGGGTCCATAGGGTTTGTTTCAGGGATCTCCTGGTTCAGGTTCCTCCGGAGGGACTGGTGGATCGATAAGTCTAAAAGCGGCGGTCAGCTCGTCGAGCAGGGCACGCACCTCTACGATACGTTAAGATGGCTATGCGGAGACGTGGAGAGGGTGTACGCCGAGATGGATAAGCTGTTTTACAGACACATCGAAGGGATGACTATCGAAGACGTAAGCGGCGTCGTCCTAAGGTTTAAATCCGGGGCGATAGGTGTGGTTTCGATAACCATAGGAGGAGTACCCCATTACCCGCAGTCGAGGTGGAATATAGTAAGTTGGGATGCGATGCTCGAATCCGAGAACCCAAACCACCTGAGGGTCTACTGGAGCAACGAGAAACCCGTAAGGGTTGAAGAGTTTAAGGATCCTTTTAGAGATACCATGGCTTTAGCCGAGCTCGACCTTCTTAAAGCCGTGTTGGAGGATAGGGATACGAGAACACCTATATCCGAAGGAGTTAAAACGCTTGAACTAACCCTTGCGGCTGTTAAATCGGCTGAGGAGGGTAGACCCGTCACATTACCCCTATAGCATCCCTCTTTTTCCCTATTTCTCGACCTCTGCGAAACAGTCTCCAGAGACCTATCGTAAGCTTCCATAATGTTTAGAAGGCCTTTATGGAACATTGGGTAGGGCTGTTCTTACGATATTCCAACGTAATCTGTGTGTATGTTCTAAAAATATGTGAGAGGAAAACAGGGTTCATCCCGGTATGGGTCGGAACGCTATGAACGCTCCGATACCGGCTATCAATGCGTTTAACGCTGCTCCTAGTATGAAGCCGCCTACGAAAGGAACCGCACGTTCCTCGTAGAACCTGCTACCCCCGATCCTGAGAACCATCCACTTTACGACCCCGCAGATAAGCGCGACCGCCCATGTTCCGTGAAGCCCTCCTATCCAGTCCCAAGCGATTATGCTCATAAGCGGGTCAGGCATCCACAGAAATCTGACGTGTAAAAGGCTCATCACGACCATGAATACGAAGCCGCCTGTGACCCAAGGAGCGATGTCCACCATAGGGCGCGGTGAAGGTACAGCCCACATGTGGTTAACTCTACCCATGAGGTCGTTTGTCGTGTAGCACGTCGTCACACCCATCCCGTATATCCCCGGAAGCACGACGTTCATTATACAGGCTGTAAACATGGCGACTATCAGAGCTATAGACGCGATTTTAACCACGTTTCTCGGATGCACCTTTCTCAGACTGGCCATCTTATAGGACCCTAGAACCGTGTAAAAGGTGGTGCACCATGGCACGCTGGGTCTATGCGAGGCGAGCTCGTATACGAAGGTATGAGCCAGTATATGGTCTGTGTCGGTGACGGGTGTCGAGTATTCAGTGGGCCAGAGAAGGGTCTTAGCGAAACCTGGGCCAAAGTTGTAACCCGGTTCGTTGGAGAAACCTATTCGTCCCCAGAGCTGGCTCGTAGTGAACCATGTTACGACGCCTGTTAGTATTACGACGAAGGAAGCCCAGACGCTCATACCGGTCGAAGCGAAGAGGATGACCCCGAATATGTAAGATGCTATGAACACCAACCATGCTGTCCGGTAGGACATAGGCTCCCCTGCTTCAAGCTCCGGATCCCTAGCCCCTCCGAAAGCCATCTTCAGGGTCCTCACTATATGATGTCTTTCATGGAAGATCGTCATGACGAACGCTCCTAAGGTGACTCCTGTGATCAGACAGCCGAACGCGAGAGGAGGGTCGGCGAACGGGGTGTTTTCCCCACACCAGCTTCTGCCGCAGAAGCCCATGTCCGTGTATCCGGTGTAGTATCCTAGGGCACAAGCGATGGCGCTAGCCACCTCATATACGATACCCCAGAACACGACGCTGAAGAGCGAGTGTAAAGGTGTCAAGAACACTAGCGCATACAGTGGAGCATGCTTAGCGATCCCGTAGTGCCATGGTATTCCGACCGGTGCTATCCAGTGGCAACCCGGGCCGCATGTGTTTGTACGCCACATGTAGATGTCAGGGAACCATGGGAAGAACGCGATGCAGGCTCTGACCAGTTCTAGACCTAGTCCGATTAAGAAGCCTAGGATAAACGTCGACCTTCCAACCCACTTTGGATTTCCCACCTCCTCCACACCTATCATAGCGCTGTTTGCTATCGTAACCTGGGGATATGGTAGCATCTCGATGTCTATCCACTGATGACGGAATATGCTGATGAGACCTACGCTTATACCTGCGAAGAAGGCGAACGAGAAGAATCGCCATATTATAGCCGGGAGTAGCTGGCTCCAAGGTATGGCTGTGAGGCTTCCTGTACCCATGATTAGAGCCTCAGCGGCCTCTCTTGGAGGAGAGACGAATTCAGGCACATATCTTATAGCGTCTTCAGGGGTGCCCACCCTAGCTATAACAGGTTCGAAGGATTCTCTCCAGGGAGAGTCTTGATTCGCGAAAGCTGAAGCGGCTAAAGCGACGACGTATAGAAAAACAAGGTTTCCAGCTGTCAAGTATTTTTTAACAGCCGGTATCCGGGCTAGCAGAGCAATTATTAAAGTCATTACAAAAGGCATGCCTAGGAGGTCGACCCCGGGGGTAGCTATCAGGTCTCCGGCGTTCATGTTACAGGTGAAGGGGAACGGTAGAAAGTAAACGAATACATTTCCTAAAACCGTTAGAATAGCCGTTATAACTATAGCCCATGTCAGCAGCGGCGCGGTGATCTTAAGCTCCTCGTACCTACTGCTCATCTTCCCTCGCAGAGTAGTGTGTATTTCAAAAAATTTAAGACTTATCCATAGTTAATCGAAAACGCTATGGGTGAAATGAGGCGATCTAAGTTAATAAGAGCCTTCGACCAGTTAAACTCTTGGTTTTGATAACCCTCAGAGAGCTTGTGAAGAGGTACTGGGACTACATGGCTTTAGCGCTCATAGTGGTTTACGCAACCCTATCCGTGAAGACGTTCTATAGACCCGGCATCCCGATAGGGTGGGACCATCCCAACTATATAAACCAGGCATGGTTCACCTTAGAATATCTACTACCAGAAGGTAGGCTTCTGGGATGGAGCCCGCTAAACCAGTTTGGATGGCCTCTAAACCAGTTCTACTACTGTGGCCCCCATACGTTTGTAGCTTGCTTGGCATACCTCCTCATGGGCTTCATCGACTTCTATACGGTCTACAAGCTTGCTTTAAACATCGTCTACGCATCCTATGCCCCGGCGATGTACGTATACGTCAGAGCCTTGACGGGGGATAGGGTAGCCGCCGTAGCGGCAGCTCTGTTATCGGTGACCGTTTTCCCGGGTGAGAATTCTTGGCTCGACGCAGGGCTTAGACAGATATACGAGATAGGTATGTGGGGGCAGAGCATGGGTGTGGTCTTATCGCTGGTAGCGACCGGTCTAGCCGTCTACATGGTAGACCTAGACCTAGGCTTCAGATGGCTTGTGACCGGTATATGGGCGTCTTTCTTCTCCGCGGCGACCATGGTGACACACCCCATGGTGTTCTACGGCTTCGTTGTCTCGCTAGCCGTTTTAATGGCTATGAGAGCCTCTACGCTAAACCTCAGGGTAGCGTTCCGTAGGATCCTAGACTTCCTGTTCATCGCATGCCTAACGGCGGCTTTCACGGCCTTCTGGCTCATCCCGATGCTCAGGTACAACGGAACCTACCACAACCTCACTTGGAAGATTAAGTGGGATGTCGGGAGATGGGCTCTTAGGGACATCCTCTCGTCCTTCCAGCCATACACATGGCTTGTGATACCCCTGTCGTTTTCGGCCGTGCCTTTCAGGCTGTGGACCCTTGTAAAGACCACGGAGAGCTTGAGAACGAGGACCTTGGGAGCCGGTCTCCTATTTCTCGGCTTAACCACGTTCCTATATTCTCTACTAACCCTAACGCCCCATACGCTTCTGTCAGCCGCTCTCCTATTAGCTTTGGGATACCTTGTTCATAGAGACGAGGGGTACCACCCGTTGATCTCTGCCACCGTTCTCCTTTGGATAAGTGCAGGACCTGAAAGCCTCAGGTTTAGAGTCGGGACCTCTGAGATAGACCTTACACGTGTAATACCCTTCTACGAGCAGCTGGCTTTCGGTAAGTGCGTAGCGCCGGCCAGGTATATGATTATAGCTTTAACCGGGATAGGGTTCTCGAGGCTAATCCGGCTACTGAACGCTTACGGCGATAGAAGGCCTAGGGCGAGGTTAAGAGTCACCATGCTTTGCTTTCTACTAGGTTTGATTCTCGTCTCGGCATCCTTAAGCTCCCAGGTGGAGACTACGGATATAGCTTATCCCCTGAAAGACCGCCTGGTATTCGCCCTAAGCGAAGACTACTCTCTGCCGGCTGAGGTCGATGAGCTTATAACATGGGTTCTGAGAGCTGGTAAGACGAACACCTACGTGTTGATTCAAGACACCCTCGGGGTTGTAGACCCGCCTAGCCATTACGTCTACCTCACCTCGATGGTCACAGGCACCCCGGTGATAGGTGGTATATACGGAACCAGATACATAACAGACCCGATAGCCAACACAGAGGGTAGGAGGATCTTATCCGTGGAGACGGGCAAACTAGCAGGCGACCTCGGTTTTCTAGAGACGGCGGCTAGGGAACTGGGTATAACATACATAGCGGTCATAGACCCCGTTCTCAGAAACTCCCTAAGACGACACGGCTATAGACCGCTCTTTCGCAATAGTTTATATGAGGTTTTCAGGACGAGGACTTTCAACCCCATAGTCTCTATCGAAAACCCTAAAGCAACCCTGAGAGTTTTGGAGTATGACGTAGACCGTATAGTCATAGAGTTTAGAGGAACGAAATACGGCGATGTCTTGAGGGTTAGGATGCTCTACTACCCCGACCTCGATATAAGGTTAAACGGAAGACCCGTGGCCGCGGTCGAATACTACCCGTCCATCCTCGAGAAAAAATTAGGGCTGAGGATACCGTTCATAGAGGTTATGCTGCCTGGGGGAAGCGGGGTGGTTACGATAACCTACAAGCCAGATATGGTGAGCTATACGACCTCGTTAGCCACGCTTGCGATAGCCCTAGCGGCTACGGCCGTATACTTAACTAGGTGTCTCTGGAAGGTTATTCGTCTTCGTTTAACACGTGGTGTAGAGAAATGGGTCTGAGAAAAACACTGTTATTCGTGGGTTTATCGGGGGTTTTAATAGTGTTGCTCGCATACGTGTTAGCCGGGGCTCCTATGAAGAAAACCGTAGAGGTCGACTTTTCTAAAGTCGACGGGAGGTTTAAGCCCTTGCATAGGGGCGTTAACGACGGGCCGCTATACACCGAGCAGAAACTTGCGCTTTACGATCTTTCAGACTATTATCGAGAGCTTCAGGTGAGGTGGGTTAGGCTTCATGATCAATGGGGCGCCGTCGACGTGGACTACGTTTTCCCAGACATGAGCGCAGACCCATCCGACCCAGAATCCTACGACTTTCAGCTTACAGACAGGTGTATAGTAGCCATACACAGCATCGGCGCCGAAGTGATATATAGGCTGGGCTACAGGTGGCATGAACCTCCTCTGAACAAGCCGCCGGAGGACTACGATAAATGGGCGGATGTATGCCTGCATATAGCCATGCATTATAACGAACGGTGGGCTGACGGCTATAGGTTTAACATAACCTACTGGGAGATATGGAACGAGCCGGACATAGAGAGGTTTTGGAACGGGACGCTTGAAGACTACTGGAGACTCTACGACACCGTGGCTAGAAAGATAAAGGAGCGTTATCCATGGGCTAAAGTAGGCGGACCGACCATAGCGTGGAACCTAGACTTTCTGAGAGGTTTTCTCAAACTCTGTAGGGAGCATGATTCACCCATCGACTTCGTATCGTGGCACGTTTACAGTAAGAACCCCTACGACATCTATGAGAAGGCTGAGGCCGTTAAAAGGGTGATGAACGAGGAAGGCTTCGGCCACTTACCGTCGTTTCTGACTGAGTGGAACATCTGGAAAGACGATAGAGACCCGTATGACATATTCAGAAACGAGGTAGGAGCATCTTTTCAAGCATCGGCTCTCATATACCTACAGAACTCGAGCGTAGACGTAGCCACCCTATACAGGGGCGACGCCTGGGACTGGGGCGGGATATTCGTAAAAGACCTGTGGAAGCCTGGTAAACCGTTTTACGTCCATAAAGCGTTCAACATGCTTATGGAGACTCCTCTTAAGGCTTGGTGCAAGGGTTCCGATAAGAAGGGGTTTGCGGCGGTCGCAGGGATATCTGAGAAGGGAGATAAGGCCATGGTTATCATAAGCAACTATGGAGAGAAGGCTGTCGAATGTCAACTTAAGCTTAAGGGATTGAAATGGAGGGGGATAAGCTACGTGGTTAGGGCTGTGGACGGTGAACACAGCTTAGAAATGGTCGACAAGGGAGTCTTAGAGACAGCCGAAAACGGTCAAGAACTCGTTTTGAACCTTCCCCCATACTCCGTCTACGTCGTAACGCTCTCTGAAGCCTGAGATAGAAGTAGTTTTCTGAATTATACCACTAGAAAGTTTTATTTTTGGTGAAATAATCGAGGTGGATGGGTATGAGGAAGAGCATAACGTATTTCGAGAGACCGGGTCCTGAGAACACGGAGGAGACCATCAGGCTGGCCTACGAGAGGGCGGTGGAGCTGGGGATCACGGACATCGTGGTGGCCTCTACTCACGGTGGTACGGCTTTGAAGGTTGCCGAGGTTTTCAAAGACCCTAAGTTCAACATAGTCGCCGTGACCATATCTGAGGGCTATAAGGAGGAGGGGTGGACGATGACGGACGAGGAGAGGGTGAGGCTTAAAGAGAGGGGTATCAAGGTCTTTACCGGTACGCATTCGCTGAGCGGAGGCGTCGCCGAGGCCTTCGGAAGACCATCTGTTAAAAGACGTAATCGCCCAGACGTTTTACAGGTTCTCCCAAGGTATGAAGGTCTGCGTCGAGGTCCTCCTGATGGCCGCAGACGCCGGGTTGATACCGGTCGACAGAGAGGTCATAGCCATAGCCGGCACCGAGGAGGGAGCTGACACGGCGATCGTCGTCAAGCCGTCATATTCAAGAAAGTTCCGAAGTCTAAAGATAAGAGAGATAATCTGCATGCCGAGGTAAGGGAATCGGCCTCCTCGCTTATTTTTCACGCATACATAATATTCACGGGAAGACATATAGGGTTTATTCGTTTAACTATGGAAGTGTCTAGACATGAGTAGATGCGTCTTAGCTAGGGAGGTTTGGAAGCTTAAGGTTGAAAAGGGGCCGTCGGAGCATGGAGTTTACAAGCTCGGCTACCTTTGGCTCGCGCCTACTTTCATGAACGAGTTTTGGAAGGTCGACCCTGATAAGGGTGCGGTCGTCGGTAGGTTCCAGATGCCAGGTATAGTCTGGGGCGCCCCGTGGGTAGACGAAGATGCTTTATACGGTGCCTCTGGAGGGGGATTCATCAGAAAATTCGGCATGGATGGTGGGGAGGTCTGGACCGTTAACCCCGGATTGGGCGATTTCACGGCTGAGGCCGTGGTCGAGGCATGGAGCCGGTATCTCGCAGTCCAGTTTCCCAAGGGTTTAGCTGTTTTAGATAAGGAGGATGGAACAGTCGTCTGGAGCGTGGAATGGAGTCCTGAAGGACCTTATAGCCAGGAGCCTACTTTCGACCCTGAAACCGGTCTCTTATGGGTCTGTAGGCCGACGGCTGAGGATAACCTGGTTGCTTTCGACAGAGAGGGGAGAGTCGTCTGGCGGTTCACCCTACCGAGCCCGGCGACGACGTATGCGTGTCCCCAGATATGGAGCCGCTACCTCATAGTCGTCTGCGAGAGACATGTAGTAGTCGTCGACAGGTTTTCCAAGAGACGTCTTTGGAGCCTAGACTTCGGTAGGGTATATTACGCGGGTAAACCCGCCGACGCTTTAACCGGAGGACCTAGGACGCTGACACCTGATGGAAAGCTCCTGGTCTGGACGATAGATGGATTATACAGCTGCTTCGACTTGGAGACCGGTGTCCTCCTTTGGAGGCTCGACATGGGAACCCTTGGATATGCCACCAGAGATAGCACGACTTATTGGGGTTATAGAGGAGCCGTGGCTTCAGGGGGTTTAGCCGTCTTCTTGGGCTGCAACAACCTTCCGATGGACTCAGATAACCCATATGGATACGATAGGAATAGGCTCTTCATACTAGACTACGAAAGCGGTAGACTTGTCTACGTCAGCGAGCCGAGGTACAGATTAGCTTGCTGCTGTAAACCCATACTATTTAGGGGACGAGTAGTGATAGGTACGTGGTATAAGGATAGCGAGGATAACGAATTTCCATCCTACTACTACTGTTGGGAGATAGAGGATTCTTCTGGTAGATGGGGCGTCGACGATAGGGTATACGAGTGGATGGGTGGCTGGCACCACGGGGGATACTCCGTATAACCGTTAGATTACACTTAAAACCTATGCACCTTGTATCTAGTTAATAGGGAGGTTATACCGTGATTAAACTCGCTCTCTTTACCGTAACCTACTGTGGGTTATGGTATAAAGGTCCGGCCCTATCTCTGGAGGATCAGATAGTTAAGGCGAGGGAGCTGGGGTTCGACGGGTTAGCCGTCGAGACTAAGAGGCCTGTGGCGCTTCCATGCGACCTAGACCGGAAGAGAAGGGTCAAGATAAGGGAGCTTGCGGACTCATACCAGGTTAAGCTGTGCGCCGTGGAGACTATGTCGAACTTCGTCAGTCCGATAATAGAGGAGAGGGAGAACAACCTCTGCATGGTCAAGGAAGCGATCGAGCTTGCCAAGGACCTCGAAGCACCCATAGTTAAGGTGTTCGCGGCTTGGGCCGGTACGAGTAGGTATGATGGTTTAGGAACCTATGAGTTCAGTTATAGGCTTTTCGACTATAAGAGAAACTTCGTGACGATGGATAAGATGTGGAGGTGGGCTGTCGAGGGTATAAGAGACGCGGCTAGGTGGGCCGAGGAGTATGGCATCGTCGTGGCTCTTCAGAACCATCCGCCGGTGGTCAGCTACGGCTACGAAGATGCTTTACAGATGGTTAAAGAGGTAGCTATGGATAATGTGAAACTATGCCTCGACGTACCGCTTTTCACAGACCAGAGCGACGAGTACATACACGAGGCCGTGGAGGCCTGTAGAGAAGTAGGCATCGTACACTCGCACTATGGCTCTCACGCCTTCGGCTTAGACGAGGATGGGGTGATCACGATCAAGAAGGGGAGGTACCGGTGGATGAAAGCCGAACGAGTCAACTACCCGGCGTTCATAAGGGAGCTTAAGAGAATAGGATACGACGGGTTTATCGCCTCGGAGGAGTGTGCACCGGTGCTTGAGAACCACATCCCTCAGGGCATCGACGTCGTAGATAGACGGGTTAAGGCCGCGTTAAGATACATGAAAACGCTCATAGAAACCGGAGCCGAACCGGAGATAAGACTTGTTTAATAATTTGGAGAGAAAAAGAGAGGATATGCTTCTTAACCCTTGAACCAGTAAGCCGGTAGCCATTTCCTCTCCATTTCAAGCATGTCTTCCAATAGTTTTTCGGCGACGTCTACCGACCGGACGTAGCCATCCATGAGCAACGCCTGAAGAGCTAGGCTTCTGTCACCGGTTAACGCTGCGTCTATGGTTACCTCGTATTGGGCTAGGCGCTGGGTTAGTATACCTGCCAGGGCTTTGGGTAGCGGCCCTAAGTTCAGGGGGTGAACGCCCGACGCGTCTACATGGGCAGGAGCCTCTACGACACCCCAGGACGGTAGGTTAGGTATGACGCCGGAGTTGGGTACGTTTATACCCGGATACAGTAGCTTCTTATCTAGGGCGAGCGCCTCCATGAGGCTTACGACCCCTATGCCCTCCTCCTCGAGCCCCTTCATCCTGAGAAGCTCGTCGACCGGCTTCTCGCCTGAAGCTACGGCTTTAAGTAGGTTTTCAAACGGCGCCCTATTCCTATAGTCGTATATCGTATGCTCCGGAAACCTGGTTATCCCATACTTCTCCATGGCGTCCTTATGTATGAACAGGTGTGGGAAGAACTCTGCGACATGCCCCTGACATGGGACTCCGGGTAGGAGGCCGAAAATCCGGTAGAGCTTAAACGCCAACGCGTCGTAGCCTCTGTCCGGTATCCCTTCCTTAGCAAGTTTCTCCTCCAAGAGTGGATAGCCCGGCTCTCCTTTTACGGTGAAGTCTAGGATCCAGTTGAGGTGGTTTAACCCTCCGGCGTACACCTCGACTTCGTCGGGGCTGACGTCGAAGTAGCGGGCTAACGCGGGTTTAAGCCCATATGGACATGTGCATAGCCCGTATGCTTTAACCCTAGTCTCCCTCTGAACGACCCTCGTAAGCGGGGTTAAGGGGTTCGAGTAGTTGAACATGTACGCGTCGGGGCATAGGTCCTCCATGTCCTCGGCTATGTCGAGCAGCACGGGTACGTGTCTTAGGGCACGCATCACCCCGCTGGGTCCCACGGTGTCTCCTATGGCTATTTCAACCCCGTATTTCCTAGCCGCTTCTACGTCTACGTGGGTGGCCTTAACCCCGCCTACGCCTATGGTTATGATCACGAAGTCCGCGTGTTCGAGAGCAGGCTTCCTGTCGAGGTACTTCTCGATCTTAAGACCCTTAGCCTTACCCTTTTCCTTGAAGCTCTCGGCGAGTTTAACCCCGACCTTGTACATCAAGTCTAGGACCTCGGGGTTTATATCCATCAAAGCTATGGTCAGCGAGGTATCCTCCGCAAGGTCGCTCAACGCCAACCCTTTAAGCAGCGACGGGGTGAACGTTAAGCTCCCCGCACCCATCAAGGTGATTTTACACTCCTTCACCAAACAGAACACCCAGCCTATAAACTAGATTTAAACCGTCTAAAATATTTCCCCTTTCAAAAAAGGAAATTTAAAAAATCCGGGGGTCTGATTTAACGGTTCTTTACACGATCCTCGGCATTATCACCCAGTTTATAACGCTCAGCGTTAGAACCTCTAACACCTCTCCTAGTATTAGTCCTGACGCGAACGGTACGACCATCCTCTCGTAGAGCTTGCTTCCACCTATCCTAAGCACAAGCGTCTTAACCACCCACGCCACTAGGATCGGTACCCAGGCTCCCCACAGCGACACGCCCCAGGCCCACGAAACCGGTATGACCCATGGGTCTGGGAACCATAGCAGCTTCGCGTAGAGATATCTACCCGCGATGACTATCAAGAACCCTATAAGCAAGTGTAGAGCCGCCTGCGAGATCGGTGTATCCACAGGCCTATACCAGAAGTTCCACTGAAGATCTCCTTCGAAGTCTCTGAGCTCATACCCGAGTCTTGTAGCTCCGTATAGACCTGGGAATATAGCTATCCTTAGTAAGAGGAATACTAGCAGAGCTGGGAAGAGCGAGACCATTATTATCTTGAACACATCTCTTGTACTTATCTTCGCAAGGTCAGCCATCTTATACGATAGCATGGACGCGTAAAACGCAGAGCCGAATCCCGCAGCCGCGTAGTGTGCTATATGCTCTCTACTCAATAGAGGTACTAGAGCCAAATCGACGGAGTCTACGGTCGGAAGGAGCTCTGTAGGCCAGGCCATGAGCCTTATCAACGCCGGGGTGAGGTCGTAGCACGGCTCGTAGGCGAAGCCTACTCTACCCCAGACCATACCAGTGACGAGCCAGGTAACGATCCCGGCGAAGGGTACTACGAAGGATAGCCATGGGCTGAGTCCTGTGTATATGAAGAATATCATCATCAGTATGAATGACACTATTATCATTATCCATGATGCTCTGTAGGACATAGGTTCCCTGGCCTCTATCTCGGCTCTGCCGCTGAACCTTCCAAACGCAGCCCTCAAAGTCTCCATCAGGTAACGTCTCTGAGACAGAAGCATAGAGACGAATATCCCTATCATCGCCCCGGTGCTCACGACCGATATCTGTATAGGCGGGCTTACATACGCGTTTGGCGCACACCAGTTTCTCCCGCAGAACTCGTACTGCGCCATTTGCGTATAGTAGCCTGCCCCGAACGCTATGAACAATGCAACCTCGAACGCGAACAGGTAGAAGAGTATGCTGATGAGCGAGTGAACAGGTATTATCAGCATCAGAGCCCAGAATGTTGGATGTTTGTTTATGCCTAAATGCCATGGTATTCCTGGTGGGGCAAACCAATGCGACCCGGGACCGCAGGTGTTTGTCTTCCACGAGTATATGTCTGGGAACCATGGGAATAGGTATGTCGCGCCTATCGGGAAGCATAGTACGAATCCGGCTAACAGCCCTATGAGGAACGGTGTCCTTGTGGGCCACTTCCTGTCGCTTATATGCTCCACGTTTACTAGGCATGTGTGGTAGACTATGGTGTAGGGGAATGGTATCCTCTCGATCTCGATCCATTCTCGGCGTAGGACGTTAGCCACACCGATCATTATGCACGAGAATATGCCGAACATGAAGAAACGCCATAGGATCGCGGGTAAAACCGCATCCCAAGGTATCCGGCTTATGTCCCCGACCCCGTTGATCAATGCATCGGCTGCATCGGTTGGAAGAGTCACGAACTCTGGCAGATACCTGCCAAACTCCTCCCTAATCGCGTATCTGCTCAGTAGATATGCTTGGTCGTTGCCTCCCACAACTCCTCCTATCATCGAACACGACACCATGGCGACGAAGAGGTATGCTATGTTTCTAGCCGTAAGGTATTTTTTCATCGATGGTATGTATTGTAGGGCCATGATTACGAGTAGGGCTAGCATGGGCCATCCTGGGAAGTCTCCTCCGGTCATCATTATCGGGGAGCCTATGCTCTGTGCGCAGATCATTCTTACCGGGAGGAGGAGCCCCTGAGCAGTTATGATGTAGGCGAGGATTATGCTGAATATCGCGCATAGCAGCAACGTCGATGGCTTTACCCCTTCGACTTCAGAGGATTTTCCAGTCAAGTATTCACCAGCACAGATATAATGCGCCGGTTTTTTTAAGATTTATCGTCGACTTTTCACGAGGCTTTTCTCAAGACTCGTAGGAGGTATTCTTTAAACCGTCCTATGAAGAGCCTGAACTCCTGGTTTTTCATAAGCTTTCTGAACTCCCTAGCTATGAGAGCTATCAACCCCGGGGACATAACAGCGTCGAATATCACGAGAAGCTTGAGGGCGGCTAGCCTACGGTAGTACTGGAAGTCTCTCAGGGTTCCGCCATAGCGTTCGTAGGCTTCGAGGAACATGTCTGAGAGCCTATCCTCGGACCTACCAGATATCTTGTCCTCGAAATCCAGAAAGTTGTATGCGTATGCCACGTCGTAGGTCGGCTCGGCCACGTCCACGCTCTCCCAGTCTATCACGTAAGCCCTACCGCCGCTGTAGATTATGTTGTCGAACCCATAGTCTCCATGGATAAGCCGCAGTCTAGCCTCCACAGGCGTCCTCTCTAGCTCTCCCGCGTATCTTAGGTATCTCATGAACGTCAGAGGAGACTTCAGGGTCGATAGGGCTGAGATGACCGATAGAGCCTTGACACCCTTGAGGTCCCTAGAGGGGTAGTCTTCCTTGACCTTTAGTATCCCCTCAAGTTCATCCCGGTCTATCCTATGGATTTCGACAAGCGACTTAGCCGCCGCGTCTACGAGGTCACCCATGTCCTCGACGGGTGATGGGTCGATCTTCTCCATCACTATGAACGGCTTATCCAGAACCTTACAGCTCTCCTCGAGAAGGTAAACCATGGGGACAGGTAAGCCCTTACCGCGCAGAAACTTTAATACACGAAACTCCCTCGACGCTTTTTTACCGTCGCCCACGTACATCCGAAGTATCAGGTCTCTAACCGAGCCGTCTTCAAGCTCGACCTTGAGGAGGAAGGTTTTGTTGCTTAAGCCCTGCTTCTCGTTGAGCCTTAGCTCTCTGAGCTTTACACCCCCAGGAGGGGCTAACCCATCAAGACCCTTAAGGTTCAGGTATTCCTGAAGCCTCTCGGCAGGTGATGGCTTCACCGTCTAGCACCTTTATCGTGAACTCAGCATCTATATCTTCCCTTCTCCTCCCAAGCCCTCCTCATGGCTTCGATGTTTTCGCTTCGATACTTCAACGCGTGTCCCGGGGCCATGACCACCCCGCCCCTCCTACCGAGCTCGACACATTCGGCGACCTCTCTAGCGACCTGCTCGGCGGTCCCCCTGTCTAGCGTCCTCGCGCTTACACCACCCCAGAGAGTTACGCGGCCCTGGAACTCCTTCAGGATCCTAGGCCAGTCGTTACATTCCCGCTGGATATTCAAGATGTCTACACCCATCTCTATCAGCTCCGGTATAAGCTCCTCGACTTTCCCATCGCTGTGGAGGTAGCATAGCGCACCCGCCTCTTTGACGGCCCTGTAGAGCTTCTCATGCCTAGGCTTTACGAAGCGCCTCCACCACCGGGGTGAGAACAGAAGCCTATCCTCCATACCCCAGTCATCCCCATACAAGACCATGTCCACCTCAACCTCGCTAAGAACCGTCTCAAGCACCTCCAGCTTAACCTCCACCACCATATCCATCAGCTGGTCAACCACATCCGGGTGTTGCCTAGATAATAGGAATAGCTTGGGCATACCGCCTACGAGTAACCATGCCCTCTCGAATATGCCCCATCCATGTTCTAGAGCCAATAAGCTTACACGCCTATCCACCCTACGAGCAACCTTTAAGACAGGCTCAAGTATCCGACGTTTAGAAGGGGAGGGAGGCTGGTACTTGTCCAAATCCTCTAAACTCTTTATGGGATGGTCGACAGGGAACCCGTCCGAGAATGGGTCTCTAAGCTCCCAGACTATCCCCCAATCGTCTACCCCCTCCGTCCTATGGTCGACTATGCCAGGTTCGACCATCTCGACCGAGCCGTCGAACATCGGGCATGGAAGCCACCAAGGCTCCTCCCACCTGATGGCTGATAGAATGTTTTCCCTAGGCGTAGCCTTAGACGCCATGATGAACACATGTTAAGATCGCCGAAGTCGTGATTTAAGTCTTCACGTCTCTTCAAGAAGTTTGAAGTTTCTTTTGAGGAAAGAGTTATAGCGGGAGGAACCTAAGCCTCCGTAAGAGGGTGAAGGCTTGGGTCGAGTTCCTATAGGGGTAGACCGCGTCCCCCGGTATTGCGACGAGGCTGAAAAGTCTATAGCTGAAGAGCTGAACTTGAGCTTCATCCATGAGATCGTTCAGTGGATGGAGCCTGCTCTGGGTAGATACATCTGGACCTTGATGGATAGGAGTATAAACCCGTATGAGGACACGTTTCTACTAAACCTTAAAGAGCTTAAGGGTCAAGGATACGTGGTACAGGCTACTTTCACGAACGTCAATATGGACCATAAGCATCTGCCGGCTTATCTTAGGAATGCGAGGTTCGACGACCCTTATCTGCTGGAGCGGTGGGAGAGGTATCTCGAAGAGTTTCTCGGCCGCTACGGTGACCTAGTAGATTTCATCGAGCTTGGGAACGAGGTGAACATATACTTCGGGCAGCATAGGGACGAGTGGCCTGGGTATGTCGAATACGTGAAAACCGGAGCCCATGTCATCCGACGGGGAGAACCCAGCGTCAGGGTCGGCGTAACCCTGGCCTTATCCGGAGACCGTTTGGAACCCTATTGGAGAGATATCGAGCCTTACTGTGACCACCTATCCATCACGTACTATGTTCCATGCAGCATCTTCGAGAAGTCGCCCGTCGAAGAGGCTCTCGACCCCGGTGGCGAGAAGTACTTCGCTAGGACGCTTGACTACGTCGTCCATGTCGCCGGTGAGAAGAAGATTTTGATACAGGAAGTCGGCTGTGCGACAGACCCGGTTCTCGACTCCTCTCCGGAGCTTCAGGCTAGGTTCATAAGGGAGTTCTTCCGCTGGGTAGGGGAGCGGGAGGATAGGGTCTTAGCCGTTTCATGGCTTTCGCTGGTAGACTGGAACTACGAGGAAACGAGAAGGGCTCTCAAGGGGGTTTTGGACCAGAGGCTTTTAGACCATGAGCCGTTTATGAGATACCTTACGTCGCTCGGGCTCATGTACGAGGATCGGAGGAAGAAGCCTGGATACTTCGCCTTCAAAGAGGCGGCGACGGGGCTTCGCTAACTCATACACCTCTTGGTAGACCGGAAGGTTTATAGAATGGTTTACTTAGTGGTATACCTGTTATGAGCAGTGTCATCAGCGTTAAGGTCAGAAGGGAGATCAAGGAGGAGATGTTGAAGTATAGCGGTAGAGTCAACTGGGCTGAGGAGATAAGGAGGTTTATCGAGGAGAGGCTTAGACAGGTTAAGGCTGAGGAGAACATCAGAAAGGTCGTCGAGGAGCTTTCTAAGATACCCTTCGAGGCTCCCAAGGGTTCTTCGGTCGACTCTGTGAGGGGAGACCGTGATAGTCGTTGACTCCTCAGCCCTAGCGGCTTTTATACGTAAAGAGCCTGGATGGGAGAGGCTGGTCGACTATGTGAAGAACAGCGTATCCATGGATCTAGCCGTTAAAGAGGTCTCGAACGCCATATGGAAAGACTACGCCGTGAGGAAGCTGATCGACTATGAGACTGCTCTAGCCCTCTTTAAAATCATGAGCCTGCTGGTGGGAGTAAACGTCGTGTTGGAGCCTGAAGAAAAATATATCGAAGAGGCTTTTAAGATAGCTTTGAAGACGGACATAACAGTCTATGACGCGCTCTACATAGCCCTGGCTAAGAGTAAGAACCTGCCGCTACTGACGTTAGACGTGAAGCAGAGGAAGACTGCCGAAGCCACCGGGGTAAAAACGGTATCGATATAACGGATAAGAGACGATAGAGTTTTTCACCGATATTACCAGTGTTGATAACTCATGCGAGTAGAGAGTTGCTCTAAGTCCTCCCCCCTCTATAGTTTTTCCATGATAAATTACCCGAGGTTATATCTGGATAGGCTACGATTATTCCGGTTGCTCTACTTGAAGCCCAAGCAGCCGAGCTACCTCAGCTTGTTTGCTATCGCAGGTGACAAGGGTGGCTCCGGTTTTTCAGCAGCCGCTATAAAGAGCGAATCAGCGTTAGTTCATACTTTAAAGCTAACTCAAACGCCCTCTCGATGACGGCATCCTGCTCGATGAACCGAGCTATGAGTTTAAAACCTCTGATTATTTCGACGGTGTCTTTGAAACTCACTTCACCTTTTAACGCCTTCTTCCATAAAGCGTTCCCAAGCTCCTTGACAGCGAATTCTAAGGTGTAGGGTTTTAATAGATACTTTTTAACCCTTCTCCACCCAGGCTTCTTGGAGAAAAACTTAACGATGACCGAAGAGTCTATGATTCTCATCCCGATCCTCCCTGACGGATTTTACCGACCACCCTGGTGGCGAAGGTCTAACACGCTCCTCCACTATCTTCTCAAGCTCCTCCAGCCTCTTCCTAGCCGTGATCTCCCAAGCAAGCTCCTCGAGATATTCCCTGACGGTCACACCGACGTTTACACCGGCTTCCTCTAAAACCCTTTAAACATCCTTCCTGACTCTCACGCTTACTACTTCGCTCACACACCATTTCTTGTAAATGAAGTGCTTATGAAGCCTTATCGATTTATCAAGCCATCACCCAAAATCGCTTCGACGATGAGTATAGACCCGTAGCCGGCTACGAGCCCTGACGCCGACGCGTCTACGTTCCTATACAGCTTGCTTCCGCCGGCTCGCCGCGGCTCCATCCAATCCCTAATAGAAAAAATGAAGAGATAGAGTTCACCCGGCTGAAGATGGGTTAAAGACGCGGCTGAAAACGATGGAAGCCGTCACCCCGCCTAAGTTCTCTCGATTTGCCATACTATCGTCAGCGTCCCGCTGGCGGAGGACTTAGAAATACTTATGGTGACCGGGATATCCCATGTCTCTCCAGGTCCGAGGGTTTTTTGCGTTCCTGAATCCGGAGTGATCCTGTATTCCACTCCGGGGTCGGCTGTGACGGTATACGTGAAAGTCACGGTATACGAGTAGCTACCCTCGTTTGTTACGGAAATCGTACCTTTCACTTCGTCACCAGGCTCAACTTCAGTTTCACTAGGTAAATCCGTCTTTACTTTGAACGGCTCCTTCACTTTTATCGTCGTAGTGTGCTGCCATACGACGGCGGCAAAAGCTACACAGGTAACTAATGCCAACAGGATCGCTGCAATTATTATAAGCCTGGTATGCTTATTCTCTTCCACATAGTAATGGAGGAGAAATAAAATATACTTATAGATTTTTTCAATAAACTTTCTTCACCTCTTGAGGTCTTCCTTTTCTCTCTAAAATACTCATTTAAACAGTATCTATTAAAAAGAATTGTTCTCTATAACTACTATAAACATCAATAAATAAATTTAAGTTAATAGCTGCTATAAAGATTTGGGGATAAAGTAGGAGGGAGAAGTGTTTATTTGACTTCGTCTTCTATGGTTGCCTCGTAGGTTTCCCAGTTCACCGAGGGTGACCTTGTGTTTACCGGGTTTAACCTCTCCCCCATGGTTTATGAGTATGGCTATCTCGTCTCCGTAGTAGGATGTGACATACATGTTTGGCTTAAGAGGCTTGGGCTCCCCGTCGGCTATCTTGATCGAGGACTTCTCCGTGTAGTCTACACCGTCTACGAAGACCTTTAAGTCGACCGAGGCTGTCCCTGAGCCCACCCTGTTCTGAAACTTCAACACGAGTGTCTCTTTAACCCCGTCCTCATCGAGGTCTACGTTCTCCATACTTCCCTTAACGTATGGAAGATAGTAGCTGGCCATATCCGGTTGAAATAACCGTGTGTAACGCTTTTAAGATTTACCTCCCATGGGAAAAGTCTTAAGTATCCTCCAAAGATACGTCTATAGACATGTCGAAGGGTATAGGGTTAAACGCCGAATTCGACGAAAAAGGAAGGTTATCTGTGAAAACAAGGTTTTGGGAGGTTATACACGATTCTAAGGCTGGCGGATGCATAACAAGCATCAAGTTTTTCCACGGAAGCGGTAGAAACGTTCTGAGAAGGCCCATATACTCGTATTTCGGCTCTTTCTGGGATATATCGAACGACGAGGCGAAGATCTCTCAGGTTGAAGAGGACGGGGTTCTGAAAGTCAAGATAACCGGGAAGTTAAGGGACGTGAACGGGTATACGGAGTCCAACGTCGATTATGAATATCTATACGAGTATAAAGAGGGGCATGTGAAGGTCACGCACAGATATTTTTTCAGAAGAGGAATCGCAGGTATCGGAGACGTGGGTGTAGGATGCGTAGAGGCTATTCCAGAGCTTAGCTGCTTCGCCGCTAGACCCTCTCACATAAGGGCGCATCCTCCCCATGCAACCTGCGCGGCCGTATGGGGGAGGATCACGTTCGACGGTAGACCTGTTTTCGAGGAGCGAAACATCCCCCTCTACATGGCTGTGTTCAACCCGGGCGTCGAGGGGGTCGAGTTCCTCCCAGGTCCAGACCTCGAAGAGTGGACCAAGCAGCTTGTCGATAGACGGGATGTCGGGAGGTTTCAGATAGTCGGAGAGCCTGGTCCTGATCGTGTCCGAATCGTGGTTGAGCCCCTGAGCTCTAAGACGAACGGGTATAGGAGTAGCCGTAGGTTCTCAGGCGAGTACAGGTTCACGTTCTACATCGGGCTTCCCAAGATCCCTGAAAGGGTACCTAGAAGGTACATGCATCTGGCCTTCGGGAACCATCCATGGCCTAGCGACGAGGACATTCGCAAATGGGCCTACGCCGGGGTAACGGTGGTTCGGCTTCACAACGATTATCATCCAAGCGGCGATTTCTGGCACGATGGATCGTGGCCCCCCTACGACGAGAGGGGCATGTCCGAGCTGAGGAGGGTCATAGACACTTGCCACAGGTATGGGATAAAGATAGTTCCATACTTCTCCCTTTACGAGATCAACCCGAAGTCTGACGCCTTCGCCGACGGCTATATCGTCTGGAGGAGAACCGTAGACGAGAGGGGCTCGCTGATCGAGACGTATCCCCCAAACCATTACTACGGGTTCGGGATGTGTCTCAAGTCCGGCTGGAAGGATTTCCTGAAGGGTTACGTGAAGAAGGTTGTTGAGACTCTTGGCTTCGACGGGGTCTACTACGACTACGCTCACTACTGGTTCTGCAACAACAGGCTTCACAGTAGAGGAGACCACACGAACATAGACGACCTCATAGAGTTCCTCGAGTACACCCGAGACCTGGTCGGAGAAGACGGAGTTGTTCTCCTCCACCAGTCAGGCTGGTTCCCATGCGTTCTCGTGGAGAACTACGCAGACGGTCTCATAATGTTCGAGGATGCCTCGAGCTGGAGGGAGATGCCTCAGCTAGAGAAGTTTCCTCCGAACACGTTGCACCTGAGGTTCATGAACGTCGCGCCGAGGATTCCATGCCCCCTGTACAACGCACCCGACGGGGTTAAGGCTTCATGGGACCTATGCGCTAAATGCGTCTTATTCGGGGCGTTTCCATGGCAAGGCTTAGGACCCGAGTCTGAGCCTGTCCTAGCCCTGTTCGAGGCTTTCAGAGCCTTCGACCTTTCACGTTTCAGGTTCGAAGACTACACGAGGGGCTATGTGAAGACGAGCGACACAGCCATAAAGGGTGCGGTCTACTTCAACGACGAGAGGATTCTGACGGTCCTATCGAACGTAGAGGATAGGGCCGTGGAACGGTTTACGTGGACCGTGGACCTGAAACGCTTAGGATGGGACCCGTCGCGTAGATACCACGTCGTCGGAAGTCTAGGAGAGCCCATCACGACGCTGGACGGGGTGGACCTATCCGATAGGGGGGTTGAGGACTCTCTCGAGGGCCATAGGTTCAAAGTCTACTCCATAACGGAGTATCGGAGGGATAGGAGATGTGTCCTCTACAACACGCGCGTGTGGACCGAGAGCTACGTCGACGGAGTTTTGACCGTCGAAACCAGGGGGCCGGCCGGTCAAAGGGCTGTCCTGAAGTTCTACTCGCCTGAGAAGCCGAGGAGGATCGTGTTGAACTCCAAGGTATTAAGAGAAGGTAAGGATTGGACGTGGGATGAGTCGAGCAGGGTAGGGGCTGTCTCCTACGAATACGTGGATACGGGAGAGAAGGTCGTCATCCGGGTCTTTTAGAACCCCCTATGTTTTTCTCCCTTCTTAACCGCTGGTTACATATTTAAACCGATCCGTCTACTCATAAGACTGAAGGACTATGAGCCGCTTCGACGTTTGGGTTCAGGATTCGCTTACGAAGGTTTTCAGGGACTCCCCTAAGCCGGAGGACGCCATTAAGGACGTGGTTCTAGACGCCGTCCGTAACGAGTACGAGGCTGCTCAGATAGTGGTCCATCCTCTAGAGGACGTCGAAAGACTCGAGGTGCGGGTCACGAGCCTCAGACACGAGTCCGACGAGTACGCCATAACGAGGGTATATCCACGGTTCGTAGGCTACGTACCTGTGAAAAGAAACACTCCAGACACCCCTCCGGAGGAGCTTGTCCGAAAAGCCCCGGGTATGTTTCCAGACCCCCTGCTCGAGGAGGAAACCGTCAGGGTGAAGAAAGGGGAGAACCAGCCGGTCTGGCTGACCGTTTACGTGCCTAAAGACGCTCCGCCTGGAACCTATCATGGGGAGGTTTTGATCAGGGCTGACGGTGACGAGACACGGGTGAAGACCTGTCTAAGGGTTCACGACGTAATTCTCCCAGATGAACGTAACCTAAAGCTTTCAAACTTTCTAAGCCCTCATAACATAAGCAAATTCCACGGCGTGGAGCTTTGGAGCGAAGACTTCTGGCGTCTGTTGAAGGCCTATGCGCGGAACATGGCTGAGCACAGGCAGAGCAGTATAATAACGCCGATCTTAGAGTTAACCCGGATCTATAAGGGCGACGATAGGCTAGAGTTCGACTTCCGGCTTCTAGACCGCTGGATCAACCTGTTTAAGGAGGAGGGGGTCATAGGAACCGTGGAGGGAGGCTACTTAGCGGGTAGGCCTCCTAGAACCGTGGAGGGCTGGTGGACCGTCTCGGAGTTCCTCTCTAGGCGTTACCGCGTGTTCAACAAAGACGGCAGCCTAGCGTATGTTCAGGAGCCTGTTAAGGTATCCAGCCCGGTCTTCGAGGAGTTCATATCCCAGTTCATGCCCGCGCTTCAGGCTCATCTAGATGAGCTGGGGCTGTTGGACAGCTACGTCCAGCACCTCGCCGACGAGCCTATAGACGCCAACGCCGAAAGCTATAAGCACATAGCGGGTCTCGTGAGGAAGTACGCTCCCAAGATAAGGATAATAGAGGCCTCGACCTGTAAACGGCTTGTAGACTACATCGACGTGCTCGTCCCGCTGCTAGACGATTACGATAAGAACATGAGCTTCTACGAGGAGAGGAAGAGAAGAGGCAACGAGGTCTGGTTCTACACGTGCCTAGCCCCGACGGGGAGATACCCGAACAGGCTGATAGACTACTCCCTCGTCAAGGTGAGGATACTACATTGGATAAACTTCAAGTACGGGCTTGTAGGCTACCTACACTGGGGCTACAACTACTGGACCGAGAAGCCTTTCGAAGACGTCGAAAACGAGCCTAGCCACCCGTTCCCGCTACCTCCAGGAGACCCCTTCATAGTCTACCCTGGCAAGTCAGGGCCGCTGGATTCGATAAGGTTCGAGGCGTTAAGGGACGGGGTCGAAGACTACGAGCTGTTTAAGCTACTGGCGGAGCGGAAAGGCCTCGACGAGGCTGTCGGGCTTTGTAGCCTAGCCGTCAAAACCATAACCGACTACGTCAGGTCATCGGGAGAGCTTCTCTCCATAAGGCTGAGGCTGATAAACGAACTCGAATCCCTCGGCTAGTCGAAAAATAGGGGAGGCTGCTATCCTTCTCTAATCTTTTTAACGGCTTCGACCATAGCCTTCCACGCCGCCTCAGGGTCTTCGCATGAGTATTCGGAGCCCTCCCCGGCTCTGAAGCTCCAGGTGGCGACGGCGTCAGCCCCCAGCTCGACGGCCTTAACCACGCTCCTGTAGACGTCTGCTTCGCGGCCCCTAGGTACTTTTATAAGCTCGACCCAAATCTGCGTCTTCAAACCGGCTCTCTTCGAGACGGACAGGGCTTTCTCAACCCACTCCGTGAACCAGTCGAAAGACCTACGGCCCCATATCCAGTAGGGGTCGGTCGAGAACACGTCTAAGCCCTTGAGGCTTAGAACAGGCTCCCAGGAGTATATGCCATGCATACCCGTGTGCTCAGGCATGAGACATAGGATATTCGTGAGCCCTCCGTCTAGCCTCCGAACCTCCTCTATGAGCTCGCTTAGAAGCCTAAACACAGAGTTTTGCCTAAACTCTTTAACCTCCTGAGTCAACTCGTCGGGCATGTCACGTCCATACTCGTCGTGGAAGACGCGTCTACAGTTCTCGCACCTACATGTCCAGCTCTTAGGCCAGTCCTCTGGGACGATCAGCGAGGGTTCATCCCAGAATACGCCGTCGGGCTTGAGCCTTTCTACGATGCCCCGAACCTGCTGCTTAAGCCACTCTAGGTAGCCCGGGCTGTTCGGGCACCCCCTGAGCGGGTACGGTCTCCCTACGCTGTCGACCTCCCACCACCCGGGGTTTTTCGGAACGGCTATGCTGAAGTGGCCTGGGACGAAGAACCCGAAGCCGTGTACATCCACGAACACCCGTAGACCCAGGTCGTGAGCCCTGTCGACTATCAGCCTTTTAACCCTCACCATGTTCGGCCACTCGTACTCGTTCACGCACAACGTTATAGATGTGAACCCGGCCTCAACTATCTCCCTGAGGTCACCCTCCACGTGTCTCGGATAGGGACAGCCATGGTATGCTACGCTGACATCCCAAACCAAGGTCACACCACACCCTTAAGAAACGCAGGGTCACGAGCCTACTTAAGCGTTTTCAAACCATAGAGACCGACTACACGTATCTCGCTCCCTTCTCCGTCACCTCTTTCTTCCATATAGGGGTCTCGTGCTTTATCCTGTCGACGAGTTCAGCCAACGCTTCGAAAGCCTCCTTACGGTGCTTTGAGGCGACCAGCACGTACATGACGTCGCCTCCGACCGGTACGTCGCCGACCCTATGCTCCGCTATCACGTCTATCAACCCGTACTTCTTCTTGACCTCCTCTACGATCCTGTTCAAGACCTTCGGAGCCAAGGCTTCATGCGCCTCGAATTCAAGCCTCAAAACCCTCTCGCCGTCGCTGACCCCTCTGACGACCCCGATGAATATGGCTATGGCACCTATCTCGTCGGAAGACCCCTTCAAGCAATCCACCAAGGAGGATAGCTCGTCAAGCCGCTTATCGACCTTCGCCTTCACCCTTGACCACCCGGATAGAAAGATGTTACGTCCATTCCTAACGATAACAGCTTATATAGGGTTATCCCCTGACCGATGGTCGGCTAAGTCTCAGTTATCCAAAAGAGGCGAGAGGTACGTCTCGAAGGTCTCGTATATCATATCGCTTAGGACGTGGGTCGATAGGACGGCTAGAACCGTGATCACGATGTGCTCCTCAGCTCACCGGTCTTGTAGAGCAGACCCCTGAGGTCACCCTTCTCGATCAGCCTCTCGTCTGAGGGCTGGGCCGTACTCCTCTATCCGGGTATGACGCATGGATCTCCCTCAAAGTTCAGCCTACCATGCACCGCAGGGAGGGTTTAACGCTTAAAGCCTCAGCCAGACTCATAGGTTTACGTGAATGAGGAACGTCTTGTAGTCGTCTTAGACTGCGGCTCGACCAACGTAAGGGCCGTGGCCGTAGACCCTCAGGGCCGTTTTAGAAGCGTATCCTCTATAGCGAATAAGCCCTCGCCTCAACCTGGAACTGAAAACTGGCTCATATGGGACATGGAAGACCTTTGGAGCAGGGTATGTAGAGTTTTGAGAGGGGTTCTTTCCAAGGTGGAAAGGGTCGAAGCGGTGGTCGTCACGACCTGGGGGGCAGACGGCGCGCCGGTCAGGAGGGACGGGAGCCTTACATACCCGCCGATATGCTGGCAATGTCCCCGGACCGTGGAGGTCGCGAAGCGTTTACCGGGTATAATGGACCCCTGGGATATTTACAGGATAACGGGGTATCAGATAATCTCTTTTAACACGTTACTGAGGCTTATGTGGCTTAGGGAGAACGAGCCTAAGGCCCTCGAAGAGGCCTATACGTGGCTTATGATGCCGGGTCTCATAGTCCATAGGCTTACAGGAGTCTTCCACATAGACCCTACAAGCGCTTCGACGACCATGGCCATGGACTTGTCTAGGAGAGAGTGGTCTCCGGATATGCTCGAGCTTGCGGGGCTTGAGCCGGGTTTCTTCCCAGACTGGTTCGAGCCTGGGGAGGTGGTGGGCTACGTTACGGATAAGGCCTCTGAAGAAACCGGGTTGGCGAAAGGTACACCGGTCGTCGTAGGAGGACACGACACACAGTTCGCGATCCTCGGAGCCGGGGCCAAGCCCGATGAAGCCGTACTCTCAAGCGGAACCTGGGAGATCCTAGCCGTCAGAAGCCGAAGCTTCAAACCCAGCAGGGAGGGGTTCGAATGGGGCGTCATAACAGAGGCCGATGTCCAGCCCGGCTTTTGGAACCCTCAGCTTCTGATGATCGCCTCGGCGGTCCTCGAATGGATTAGACGCATGTTCTACCCAGACGTACAGCCCGGGGACTATGAGACCATGATAAGGGAAGCCTCAGACGTCGAACCCGGCTCGGAAGGGCTTCTATTCATCCCGAGCTTCGTAAGCGACTCAGGACCCACCAGGAGGTTTAAGACCGGGGGCACCATACTCGGGCTGAACCTCAGAACCGGTAGGGCACAGGTCTATAGAGCCGCGTTGGAGGGTTTATCCTACCAGCTAAGGCTAGCGGTCGAGGCCCTGTCGAAGTCTACCGGTTTTGAGGTCAAAGGCATACGGGTCGTGGGAGGAGGGTCTAAAAACCCACTCTGGAACAGGATCAGGGCTGACGTGGTAGGGCTACCGGTCTCGGTTAACGCCGTCAGAGAGGCGACCGTGCTTGGAGCCGCCTTAACGGCTTTCAAGAGCATAGGGGTCTACTCCAGCTTCGAGGAGGCCTTGTCCTCCGTGGAGATAAGCGAACGTTATGAACCGGGGAGACGGAGGACTTTGTATAATAGCCTATACAGACGATACTTAGAGTCTTTAAAGAACCTAGAAGGCTACTATCGAATAGCCGAGTAGGTTCACCAGCTCCAGTTGGGGTAGGAGAGGTATAGTATCAGGAAGGAGGATAGGGGGACGGTTATGTTGTCGTCTATGAAGCCGAACTCAAAGTGTTCGATCGTAGAAGCCACAAGCGCTGATAGAAGACCCCACGGCCCAAGCGAGGCGCCTATAGGCGTGCACACAGCAGCCATCGCCAGGTTCCCCCACCAGGATTTGGTCCTCTCCCCGAAGAGGATGTTCCTGACTATACCCGTCACGGCGTCTCCGAAGGACATGTAAAGTATGGGAACTATTCCAAGACGTAGGTCTCCCCCGGTCAGAAGCCATCCCAGCAGCATGGCTAAGCCCCACGCTACGCAGAAGTGAACCTCGAACATGTTATCGTTCGTCTGAAACCAGTAGAGGATCCTACCGGTTTTATGGGGAATATAAAGTATTACGGCTAGGAGGACTGCCATCCCTATAGGTATTACGGGAGTCGAGAAAAGCACCGGGATAAGCAACGCGATCAGGCCTCCGGTCAGGATATGCATTATCTTACGGTTGAGGTATATGGCCACGATCTGGGATAGGCCGCGGTCGACCATGTGATTATAGAGCCTTTTGGTGACCGGGCCTATCACGACGAAGACCCAGGCGAGCAGCGAAGACGCTATGAGAGCCTCTCGGTACAGCGTATTCATCAACCCTTAACATGAAGACTGCCAATTTAAGACTTATCTAGCCAGGGGGAGGGTAAGGATTAAGAGCCTTAACGATGAGAAATAGTACGAGGAGGTGTTTCTTTGAGGAGGATAAGCCCTAGGGAAGCTAGGAGGCTTATGAGCCGCATGGGCGTTAAGATGGAGAGCTTGGAGGGGGTCGAAGAAGTCATCATAAGGATGAGTGATAGGGAGCTTGTGATAGAGGACCCAAACGTCACCGTTATGGAGATAGGCGGTCAGAGGGTCTTCCAGGTCGTGGGTAACGTCTCCGAGAGAGAGGTCGGGGTAGCTGAGGAGGTCGTCGAGGCGCCTAAGATATCTGAGGAGGACGCAATGCTCTTGGCCTCTCAAACAGGGGTAAGCGTGGAGGAGGCTAAGGAGGCTTTAAGAGAAGCCGGTGGAAACCTCGCCGAAGCCCTTATGCTTCTGAGAAGTAGGAGAAGATGAAGAAAGCGAGCCGTTATGCCACCCGATTTACATCTTCGCCGATGCTATAGCCTATCTAACCCGAGGAACTTTACAGACTCGGCTACGCTCTTGTCCTTCTTTATCATCCTAACGGTTTTCACTATCCCGTTTACCATAGCCTCTATGAGCAGTCTACCCTTCTCCGCGCTGGCTTTTCTAGGGTCCCCCACGTACCCCTCAGGGCAGTGGACGACCCAGTCGACAGGTGTGACGGTCGGTAGGTCTCCTAGGGGTTTAGGTCTGGTCTTGGCGGGTCTCTCGACACGGTCCATCTTACAAAGCTGAGGGTATAGATAGAGCATGTAGCTGGTCTCTATCTCGCCGGCATGCCCGACCTCAGCCGTCTCCTTAATCTTCTGTACGACCTCTCTCTCGAAGGCCCAGGGCTCCGCGAGTATGTACAGAGAGTAGTCCGTCCTCTTGGTCAATCTACCCGCCGCGAAAAGCCTTAGGAGATTTATGTTACCTCCATGCCCGTTAACTATGAGGATCTTCTTAAACCCGTTCCGGGAGACCTCTGCGCAGATGTTCTCCAGGAGGCTGAGAAGCGTGTTCTCCTCGATGCATATGGCTCCTGGGAACTGCCTCATGCTGGGAACATAAGCGTAGAATAGCGGGGGTAGGACTATGCAGGGCTCCTGCTCGGCGGCTTTCAAAGCGACCTGGTATATCGTGAGCCCATCTGTGCCCACCGGGAGGTGAGGCCCGTGTCTCTCTAGAGACCCTATGGGCAGTATGACCACCATGTTCCCTTTCTCAGCCAGCTCGGCAAGGTCGTCTGAGGTAAGCTCCTCCCACTTCAAGAATACATCCCCCCTACTTCATCCCTAGAAACTTCAACGCGTTTCCCCCGAGGATCTTGTCGACCGTCTTCCTCGAGACCCCTATCTCCTGCGTGAGTATCGCGACATCCCTCTCGACGTGGTACCTCGCGTAGCCAAGCCTCCCTGCTGAGCAGTCTGTGCCGAAGACCATGTAGTCCTCCGCTCCGTAGGCTATGAGCTTCTGCAGAGACTCTCTACGGTATATCAGAGGCGTCCCAGGGGTTATATCGATGAACATCTGCATATTCTCCGCTCCCTCACCCCTCTCCCTGAGCGCCGCTCTGAACCGGCCCCATAACGCGATGCACTCATCCACCCAAGGCCAGCTTATATGCGCCAAGGCGAACCTGAGCTTAGGAAAGCTCACTAGAACCTCGTAGTTCACCGGGCGGCAGAACCTCGAGGAGTCCTTAAAGCCGAACAGGATCCCGGAGTGGAAGAGTATCGGAACCCCAAGCTCCTCCACCTTCCGGTATATCGGGTACATGAACTCGTCGTAGGGATACCAGTGGTCTGGGATCATCTTCACACCCTTAAGCTCCTTGCTCGTTATAGCCCACTCTACGAGCTGAACAGCGTCTTTAAGCCTAGGCTCAAGCCAGACGAAGCCTATTATCCTATCCGGAGCCTCTTTCTGAAGCCTAGCGATGAACTCCACGGCCTCCCTCTGCCTTTCAGAGGTCACGTCTGGGTAGCTGAAGCCTAGATGCCGGGTTACACCCGCCGTGGGGGCGAGGCGTCCACCCTCTCCAGGGGAGAAGGATGGGTAGGGGGAGAACACGATAGCCTTATCTATCCCAGCCTTCTCCATACCCTTGAGTATCACGTCGACGCTCTCGTTTCCCGAACTATGGACGTGACAATCCACTATCAAAACCGACACCAAATCCTCATAGCATCCGCCATCGTTATAAGATTTAGGAGCCGCCTAGTACACATATGATCTCGTCCAAGTCTAAGTCGAGGCTTACCGGGGCCTTAACGGTCACGACGTTTAAACCCTCCCTCACCTTCGTAAGCGAGACCTCTATGACCCTTGGACCCATCTTGACCATGGTTAGGATGCCTAACCCTATAGCCGGAAAGGCGAAAGGCCTTATGAAGAACGCATGCTCGAGGCGTATGGGAGGCGGCGACATGGGCGATAGCATAGCCTGCAGGAGCAGAAGCTCAGGCATTATCGCCAGTACATAGCCGAGCAGGAAAAGCGAGAGCATTATGGGCTTGTATAGACGCCTAGAGACCTTAACCTTCAGAAGCTCGGGAGACTCGCGTTTGAGGGATAGGTCGAAACGCCGTATGGACTTCGTCCATTCACGTAGCCTAGCGTACACCTCGTCTAGGCTCAGCCTGGTAGACCAGCTGACCGTCCTAAACCTCCTTAAGCGTCGAAGCTCTAAAGCGTATAACGCGGCGACCGGAGCGGTTAGGATGAGGGTTAGTAGAAACATCAGAAGCGTCTGATCCATCAACCTTAAGAGAACGAGTCCTCTAATAAAGCGTTTGTGGAATACCTGAAGACCATAGAGCTAGTCTTGAGAGAGACTAGGACGAGGGTGCTGGACATTGTTAGAGGGAAAGACGCCTTCAAAGTCGTGGGTAGAAACAGGTTTGGGGACAAAACGTTTTTACTAGATAGGGTAGCCGAGGAAGCGGTCGTCGAGGCTCTCTCCCAGAGGCTTAAAAGGTTCACGCTCCTCTCGGAGGAGGCGGGCATCCTAGAGGTCGGCGGTGGAGGGGGTATAGTAGCGGTTTTAGACCCCCTAGACGGGTCGACCAACGCCTCTAGAGGGTTTCCGTTCTACTCGATATCCCTAGCCTTAGCCGAGGGTAGCCGTCTATCGGATGTGGTGGCAGCCGGGGTGGTGGATGTCCCTAGGGGCGATATATATCTGGCGGCTAGAGGCGGCGGTAGTAGGTTAAACGGCAGACCGATCAAGGTCTCAGACGTTAAACGCCTTAAGGATAGCGTCCTAGGAGCCGACGTAAACGTCAAGGGTAGGGCGTTCGGTTACCTGGCAAAGATTTCACCGGTTCTAGAGGAGGCGTATAGCGTCAGGTTCATGGGCTCCAACGCCCTCGGGCTCTGCATGGTCGCATCCGGCGTCTACGACGCGTTCGTGGACTTCAGAGGGTTGCTGAGGGTCGTCGACTCCGCCGCAGGGATGTTGATAGTCGAGGAGGCTGGAGGGGTCGTCCTAGACCAGGCGGGTCGAAGACCAGACCCTAAGCTCGAGCCTGGTTCGAGGGTCTCCTTGGTGGCCGCTTCGACCATGGAGCTTGCGTCGGAGATAATATCGCTTTTCCGACCGAAAGGTTAAAAACGCATGTTTATTCTCTCCATAAGAAGGGGAGAGCTTTGTCGAGGAGAAAGGAGCTTATACCACAGCCGAGAAGCGTTTTTCTCAGGGTTAAGTGTCCGTCCTGCGGCTACGAGCAGGTCGTCTTCAGCCACCCGGCGACCGTCGTTAAATGCCACATATGCGGAGAGGCGCTCGTCGAGCCAACAGGGGGGAAGGGCAGGTTCAAGTGCGAGATACTGGAGGTGTTGAGTTGAGCGGGGACGAGTGGCCTGAAGTAGGCGAGCTCGTCATAGCTACGGTAGAGACTATAACGCCCTACGGAGCCTACGTGACCCTAGACGAGTACGGCAGGAAGAGGGGGTTCCTACACATCTCCGAGATCTCCACAAGCTGGGTTAGGAACATACGGGAGCATATAAGAGAGAACATGAAACTCGTCCTCAAGGTTCTAAGGGTGAACCCTGTCAAACGGCACATAGACCTCTCTCTGAAGAGGGTTTCAGATAGGGAGAGGAAGGAGGAGCTTTACTACTGGAAGCGGAGGGTGAAGGGTAGGAACCTCCTCAAGCTCGTGGCTAAGAAGATAGGTAAACCCTATGAGCAGCTGTACTCGGAGTATGGGAGGCGGCTTGAGGCTAGGTTCGGAGACCTATACGAAGTGTTCTCCATACTTTCTGAGAAGGGTGTTAAACCGCTTCTCAAACTTGACGTGCCGGAGGAGCTGGCTAAGGCCTTCTACGAGGTGGCTTCGGAAAAGATCAAGCCTAAAATCGCAAAGCTTCGAGGTATAGTCGAGGTCTCCACGGTGAAACCCGACGGCGTCTACGACGTGAAGGAGGCTTTGATGAGAATCGAGAAGCTCAGCAGAGACGATGTCAAGGTCGAGGTTTACGCGATAGGGCCTCCTAGATACGCCGTCGAGGTAACCGCTAAAGACTATAAGACGGCTTCGAGGGTTCTTAAGGAGGCGTTTAGAACGGTCGAGAGGTTCATGAAGAGGAGGGGAGGAACGGTCTCGTTCAGGGAGGCCTAGACTTGGTTTGGCTCTTGAGGAAATGCGTCAAATGCTCTGCATATACTTTGAAACAAGATAGATGCCCCTACTGCGGTGGAGAGGTTAGGGTCCCGCATCCGGCTAAGTTCTCCCTGAACGACAGGTTCGAGAAGTATAGGATTAAGGCTAGGAGGAGCTTTGTTGAAGAGCGTTGAGCTTAGAGAGCTTAAGAAGGTCGAGTTTAAGAAGCCCATACTCGTAGCCGGTTTTCCAGGCCTAGGCTACGTCGGGAAGCTCGCGGTAACCCATATGGTTAGGGTTTTGAAAGCCGAGAAGCTCGCCGAGCTATACTCTACGCACTTCCCGCATCACGTCTTGTCAGACGATAGGGGCCTCGTCAGGCTTCTGAGGATAGAGTTTTACGGATGGATAAACCCCGACAGCGGAGGACGCGACCTCATACTGGTGACCGGAGACGCTCAGGTTCAAGACGTGGAAGGGCAGTACCTAGTCTCCTCGGAGATTTTGAGGTATGCGAGGGACCTAGGCGTCGATATGGTTATAACGACGGGGGGATATCAGAGCCGCCCCGGGGGGACTCCACGGGTCATAGCCGCGTCGACGAACGTAGGCTTCCTAGATAGGCTTAAAGGGGCGGGTGCCAAGGTCGGGGGCTGGGGAAACCCGATAGTCGGTCTAGCAGGGGTCCTGATGGGGTTGACCACATTCTACGGTATGGACGGGGTATGTCTTCTAGGGGAGACCCTAGGCTATATCGTGGATACGAAGGCGGCTAGGGAGGTTTTAAAGGTTTTAGGCAGGCTTATCGGCTTGGATATACCGCTCGACGGGTTAGAGAGGGATATCCTGAAAGACGTAGGCGAGGCTATTTCCGAGGTCGAAGCCGAGATGAGAAGCCTCGAAAGAATACTCGAAAGAACGAGAGAGGAGAAGATAACATACATAAGCTAGCCGTGGATTATCGTTCCGACTTTATGACCTTTTACGGCTAGTTCTATGTTCTCAGGTTTGAACCCGTTTAGGACCACTGTCTTGATCCTGTGTCTGGCTATAAGCCTAGCGGCTTTGGGGTCTATGATCGATTTTAAACCAGCTTTATAGTGTATTCTCCCGAACATATCCATGAGCCTGTCGAAATCCATAGAGTCTATCTTAGAAGCGTCGGGATAGATGGACGGGTCTTTATCGTAGACGCCGTCTCTATCCGTCGCCTTTATGAGAAGAGGAAAACCCAGCTTCAAAGCGGCTAACACGGCGACCGTGTCGGTCGTCATCCCAGGCCTCAAACCACCCATGACCACCACCTTAAACCTCTCGAGGAGCCTCGGTAATCGACCTATCCTATAGGGGACCTCGGAAGGCGCTACGGGTTTAAGCGCCTCTGCGAGTAGCTGAGCCACCACCCTTGAGGCCTGTATGGCGACCCTATCCTGACTATCCACAGGCATACCCATAGACCTCGCGTATCCTATAAGCCTCCTAGCCAGCTCACCGCCCCCGGTCACCACGAGTATCCTGAAACCCTCCGAGGCGAGCCTCCTTAGGACCCTGGAATACCCCGTTATAAGCCGTGGGTTTATGGGGGATGCCAATACAGAACCGCCGATTCTTAAGACGAAATCCGGCATAAACCATCTAGATGAAGCCATATTTAGAAGTTATTTAAGTCTTGGCTCGTATAACTGGTGGAAGACAGCCTGCATGACCGCTCTCCTGGAGAAAGCCTTCCGCGGATGGTTGGAATATCTCAAATCTCGGCTAAGATACGCTAAAATTTATTTGAATTATCCGCTGATTTATTTGAGGAGAGGTTTTGAGCAGAATTAGGCGGAACTTCTCGAACCAGGTATTTCAGATTCTCTCGTCCCCCCTTAGGATGGAGATTCTCAGGCTCCTGAGGCTTAACCGCTCGCTAACCTACAGCGAGATCATGGATAAGCTAGGCCTGGAGCCCACTAAGCACGCAGGTAAGTTCGCGTATCATCTGAGAAGCCTCGTTAAAGCCAGGCTGATAGAGAGGTCTAGCGAGGATAAGACCTATAGGCTTACAGACCTGGGGACGAGAACCCTGGAGTTCGCTCAGGAGATCAACGAGTATATCCTTAAGAGGGCGGGTAAGCTCCTGGTAAGGAGCTCTAGGATGGCTATCGAGGAGTTCGACAGGTTTAGGATAGTGGAGAGCCTCGTGAAGGAGGCGCAAGTCCCCTTAGAGCTCGCTGAGGCTATATCGCTGGAGGTGGAGAGGAAGCTAACCGCTCTGCAGGTTAAATACCTGACCGCGCCGCTCATAAGGGAGATAGTAAACGCTGTTCTCGTCGAGAAGGGGCTTGAGGATTATAGGCATAGGCTTACGAGGCTCGGTCTCCCGGTCTACGACGTGACCAAGACGTTCGAGAAAGCCAGTCTGATGAAGCTCAACGTCGAAGACATCAAGAAGATGGCTGGAGAGGCTGTTTTGAGGGAGTATACGCTTTTAAGCGTCCTGCCTAGGGATATAGCCGACGCGTATCTGTCTGGGGAGCTACACTTCGAGTTTCTAGGCTCCTGGATCCTCAGACCCGATGTCGTCCAACACGACATAAGGCTCATGCTGACGGGGAAGTTCCAGGGTATCCCGGCTAAGACCCCTAAGACCCTAACCTCCGCCCTGAACAGGCTGAGGATAATACTGTACGACTCGAGCTTCGAGGTCAACGTAGACCAGGGCTTAGACATGTTCAACGTTTTCCTATCGCCCTACGTCAGGGGGAAACGGATAAGCGACGTGAGGAGGATTCTCCGGGTCTTCCTAGAGTCCCTCCGGGTCTACTCGAACGTAACCGTTAACCTAGGTTTGGACATCGGGTTTAGCAAAGCGGTTGCCGAGTTGAAGGTTCAGGGGGTAGGCGACGGAGCTTACGGAGATTACGAGGACGATTCCCTAGTCCTCACAGAGGCTTTGGTAAGCGTTTTGAAACGCGAGTTCAAGAGAAGCCCTATACAGAACCTCAGCCTAACGGTTAAGCTTAGGACAGGTCATTCCAAGGACCGATGGCCTGATATCTTCAAGGAGATACATGAGCTCGTTAAACTAGGCATACCGGTCTTGATGGTGAACATGACCGATGTACACGGCAACATAGGGTTTTCAAGCCATGGGCTCAGGTTTGAGCCCTTCTCAGACTGGGAGGCTGAGACGCTGGCCGTCCCTATGATAGCCGGTGTATGCATAAACACGCCGAGGCTGGCCTACATGTCCAGGGGGGACGACGAGAGGTTCTGGGAGAATATAAGGAGGAACCTGGATAGGGCTTTAGAAGCCTTCAGGATCAGGAGGGAGGCCATAGACCAGCGCATCAAGGAGGGGCTACTACCTACGTTGTCGCTTCCTGAGGAGCCCTACCTAAGGTTTGAGGCTATGTTCTCCGCTCTAGGTCTTATCGGGCTGAACGAGGCTGCGGTCTTACATACGGGTTCAGACCTACTTAACCCCTCCGTCCAGGCGACTATGCTTAAACTCCTGCGACGTATACGCTCCTACATCGAGGAGTTCGGTGAGAGGATCGGGCTGACGAGTATATGCGGAGAGGAAGCGCCTTCGAGGCTTCTAAACCTAGACCTTAACAACTACGGCAGACCGGTATTGAACGGGCAAGCGTTCAGGAAGGAGCCCTACTACACAGACGTCTGCATAGTACCCCTAGAGCGAGCCGTACGTCTTCAGAAGAGGCTTGAACTCGAGGAAAGCATAGGAACCATCATGAACGGCGGGTCGCTACCGGTTATAGAGGTCGACCCAGATGTCGACGCAGAGATTCTTTTTAGGACGACCCTAGCGATAATAGCCAGGTATAGGCAGCTTAGGAGCTTCACGTATTCGATGCTCATAACCTACTGTAAAAGGTGTTCAAGGGTCTTCCCAGGATATCGGAGCAGATGCCCTAGGTGTAGGGGTATAACGACGATCGCTCAGTACGGTCGAACCCCGTTACGCTTCCAGCCTCTACATAGGTGGCCGCCTGTGAAGAGGGTTAACATAGCTAGGAGAAAGGTCTACGGGGTTAGAGACCTAAGGTCGATAGCGACAGTTTAAAGAGAAGGTTAAAACTGCTTTATGACGTCGTCTCTCGTCATCACCCGGTTGCAGTAATGGCATCTAAGCCTAAGAGGCTCCATGCTCTCCACGAGGAAAAGCGGTTGAACCGGTTCCCCACTGTTGGTGATGCATGAAGGATTTGCACATCTGATGACGTTTCGGATGATCTCTGGAAGTTTAACCCTTTTCTTCTCGACCACCTCGTAGTTTCGCACGATGTTTATAGTAGCCCTAGGCGCTATCAGAGCGATCTTATGAACCTCCTCCTCTTTAAGCTCCCTATTCTCGACCTTGACGATATCCTTCTTACCGAGCTTTTTACTCGGCACATTCATGATCACGCTTATGACATGGCCCTCCCGGCCGGTTAAGCCTATGATCCTCAGCACAGCTAGCGCATACCCAGCCGTTATATGGTCGATCACAGTTCCATCCCTGATCTTACTAACCCTAAGCTCCCTCTCAGCCATCGAGAGATGGGCTTAGAGAAGCCCGGTATTTAACGTTTTCCTCCTTAACCGCGCAAACGTCGAAGGTCGGATGGATAAGGCTTTTAAGAATACTTTCCTAAAGCCCTCCTCAAGGGAGGAACGGTTGATGAGGTTAGCCGAGAAAATTAAACTGGTCGAGGAGGTCGTTAGTGTTCCCCACTACAACGTGGCCGGCTATACCCATGGTAAACTCGTCTACACGACCACGGAGGAGGGTGTAGCGTGTTTATGGTCGCTAGACACTTCTTCCGGCTTAAAGACTAGGCTTGCCGACGACGTGTATATGGTCGGGAATATCGTCCCAGACTCTCCCCTGGCCGTCTACACGAAGGATGTCAGCAGAGGACGTGAGCAGCAGAGAGCCTACCTGGTGGACGTGAGAAACGGGAAGCGTAGGGAGATCGGGGAGGTCGAGCCCCGCAGGATCACGGAAGTGTGTTTCGACGGAAAGACCGTCGCGTTGAGCACGGCTAGCGAGGAGGCTGTCGAGCTGTGGATAGCGAAGCCCGATGGATCGGCCGAGAAGGTTTACCAGACGAGAGACCTGCTATTCGCCTCCAGCATATACCATGGTAGGATAGCGGGCGTCGGAGTCCTCAGGGGAGACCCTAGAACCTATGAGATATTCATCTATGACCTCAGTGATGGAGAGTTCACGGTATACACGCCTAAAGAGGGGGCGTCCAATAGATCCCCGAAGCTATTCCAGGAGAAGATGCTGTTCGCGACCACGGCATTCGGCGGGGAGAGACTTCTGATATACGACTTGAAGGAGAAGCGGCTTGAAGAGCCTGAATACGCCTACAAAGACTACGAGAGATTCGATTTTACGGAGTATGTCTTATTCGACTGGTTCGAAGGAGGTCGGATATGGTTTGTAGGTAAACGTGAGGGAAGAACTAGAGCCTTCGTCGACGGCATGCTCATACCTCTACCCGAGGGGTTCATCCACATGCTGACCGTGGTGGGGGATAAGGTGTATGCGAGCCATTCTTCGCTGACGGAGCCGCGTAAGATTTACGAGGTCGACCTCACCACGGGCAAAGTTGAGACGGTCTTAGGCGTGGGATTACCGAGCCGAGTTAAGACTCGTCTCGATAGAGCCTATCCAGCGAAGTACAGGTCGTTCGACGGGGTCGAGATCACGGCTTACGTCGTGGAAAGCGCCGACGCTTCTAAACCCGGTCCTTGCATAGTGTATGTCCATGGAGGACCATGGGCGGAGGTGGCCGATAGATGGAACCCGTTCATAGCCTCTCTCGCCGTATGCGGATACCATGTGGTAGCACCTAACTTCAGGGGGTCGACGGGCTATGGCGAGGAGTTCAGGAGGATGGATATAGGAGATCCGGGTGGCGGAGACTTGATGGATGTCGTCTACGCGGCGGAGTGGGCTAGGGGCAAAGGGTTGGCGTCTAAAGTCGCGATACTAGGCTATAGCTATGGAGGGTTTATGACATTCCTCGCCACCGTTAAGCGGCCGGACGTGTGGGATGCGGGGGTGGCGGGAGCAGGGATCACAGACTGGGAGGAGATGTATGAGCTAGGAGACGCGTTCTTCAGACGGTTCGTAGAGATACTCTTCGGCGAGAGGCGGGAGCTTTGGAAAGACCGTTCCGCGGCCTACTTCGCCGAGAACCTCAAAGTCCCCTTATGCATCATGCATCCTCAGAACGACACGAGAACGCCTTTAAAGCCCGTGCTCAGATACGCCGCGAAGCTGCTTGAGCTAGGTAAGACCTTCGAGCTGCACGTGCTACCAGAGGTTGGACATGCCATGACTAGGATGGACGACGTGTTTAAGGTCTTGTTCCCAGCCGTTCTGTTCCTCGAAAAATATATCTCAAAGTAGTCTGGGGAAAACCTAGTCCTCTGAGAATTTTTTTATTTCCCAAAAAAGTACTCAGAAAGCGGTCTGTTTACCCTAAGGAGTCTGGAGAATTCGTGGAGAGACGTTTCAGGTCGACGGATCAATCGACCCCATAAAGGTAATATACAGGGGGTGGTCTCTGTAAAAGGTGATGACTAAGAATGAGGAAAAACCTGAAGAAGCCGAATTGATGCTCTTCCCCGAAGATGTGCCTAATTGGATTAAAGAGGGCTTAGAGAGGGAAGAAGACGTTATAGCGATTATGGATACAGGGCTCTATAAAGGAAGGTTTGCTGAAACATCGTTGGTATTAACCAATAAGAGGGTTATGGTCTATAGGAAGGGAGATATCCTAGAGGATATATCGTTAACTCGTATAGAAGAGGCTTCTATACGAACCTATCTTAACATATGTATCTTGGTTATAAAGACAGGTGGTGTCTTTAAGGGTATAGCGGCTTTTAATAGAAACAGGTTCAAGTCATTAGAAAAACTTGTGACGATAATCAATAACTTGGTTATAGGTAAAATCTCGTATGAACTACTCAAAAGTTCGGTAACCAAAGAGAGTAGGTTATCTGAGAAACGTATTTTCAGAAGACTTTTCGGCCTGTTGAGGCCTACTTTGCCTCTAATCATAGTCAGCTTGGTCCTATCCATGGTGCTTAGAATTTTCGACCTGACCCCACCGTATCTTATAAAGATCCTCGTGGACGAGGTCTTAACGCCAAGAGCTCATATAGAGAAACTTTACTGGATATTAGCCGCACTTCTGGCTTTGTTCATAGGGCAGATACTGTTGAACGTGGCCAAGGGCTACATAAACACTAAACTCAACCTACTGACCTCTAGGATCATGAGGTCGGCTATATTCAAAAAACTACAGAGGACGAGCCTTTTCTACCACGATAAATTCGGTAGCGGGGGGCTCTTCACGAGAATATTCGACGACGCGAGGCAGATACAAGACTTTATCGCAAACTCCTTACAAAGCGTTGCTATAAACGCCGGCGCAGTGGTGTTTGTGGGCGCTATATTGGTGAGTTTAAGCCTCAAGTTAACGATAATATCCATTTTACCCCTCTTCATAACTTTCATAATGGCGATTTTCTACAGTATGCGTGCACCACTCTACTACTTCAGGGTCTGGAGGAAGTGGTCTAACCTGGTCTCGACCGTGTCCGATGCTCTCAACGCTGTTCTTCTCTTGAAGTCCTATAGAAAGGAGAGGGAATACGAGGAAAAGTTCATGAAGGAGCATATAGGATTCGAAGAGTCCCAGATCGCATCTTTCAAGATCGAGCAGACCTTTTGGCCACCGGTCTGGCTGGTCTTCCTGGGCTGCAACCTATCCATCTGGTTCCTGGGAGGGCTTGATGTACTCAACGGAGTACTTTCTTTAGGCTCTCTCATAGCTTTCACGACCTACATGTGGGAGTTCTATGGTCCGATTTTCGGGCTCATAGAAAGCTTCGCCAGCTTTCAGCGGGTTAAAGTGAGTATCGAAAGGGTATTCGAGCTGTTAGACCTTGAGGAGGAGAAAAGCGGTACGTACCGTGCCCCTATAAGAGGGAACGTCGTGTTCGATAACGTTTGGTTCACATACGACGGGATACACTATGTGCTCAAGAACGTTTCCCTCGACATAAAAAGCGGTGAACGGGTAGGTATCGTAGGGCCTAGCGGGGCCGGTAAGACCACCATGGCTAAACTCATGTTGAGGCTGTACGAACCCCAGTTTGGGAAGATAGCGGTAGATGGTGTAGACCTAAAAGAGTATGATCTAGAGTCTCTTAGGAGGCAGGTGGCTATGGTCATGCAGGATACGCCTCTGTTCGACATATCGATAGCCGAAAACATCACGATAGCTAAACCCGAGGTAAGCCCTCTTGAGGTGATGAGGGTTGCCAAACTGGCGGCGGCGCACGATTTCATCATGAAGCTCCCTGAAGCCTACGACACAGAGGTAGGACGTAGAGGTGCTAAACTGTCAGGGGGTGAAAAGGCTAGAATAGCGCTCGCCGCGGCGTTGCTGAAAGACCCCCGAATACTCATACTTGACGAGCCCACCGCTATGCTCGACGCTTTAACCGAGGATAAGGTGATCGAGGCGCTTGAGAGGGTAACCAAATACAGGACGACTCTGATAATCGCTCATAGGCTCTCGACGCTGAAGTTCACCGATAGGATCGTGGTGCTGGACGACGGAAGGGTTATCGAGACAGGAGCCCATAAGGAGCTTCTTAAGAAGGGGGGTCTATACGCGGAGCTATGGAACTCTCAGCTTAAGGGCTTAGCTAGGCGGCAGGTGATCCTCTATGAACGATGAGCTAAAGGCGATAGACCCGAAAACCGTTAAGGTGCTTAAGGCCGGTCTAGATACGGTAGACATCTCCGTTAACGGTAAGTTGTATTCCAACGTGATCCCGAGAAAGCCTTTCCCCCTTTCCCACCCAGAGGTGGTGCTACTTTGCACAGAAGACGGGAGAGAAATCGGTGTTATCGAGGACTGCAGGAAACTTGACGCTAAATCCAGAGGCGAGCTTGAAAAGGTTCTCGACGTGATCTACTATATCCCTAGGATAAAGAGGATTAATAAGATAGACCATAAGGAGCAGAAATATGTGTGGAAGGTCGAAATAGAAGAGGGGAAAGACATAGAGATCGTCACCTGGAGCAGATGTGTCAGGATAATGCCTGATGGAAGGATATTCATCAAAGACGTTAACGGCCATTATTACGAAGTTAGAAGTTTAAGCAGTTTAGACCTCAAAAGTAAGATATTGCTCGGTACGATGATTTAATAGCTTAGATCTCCGACTAGGTTGCGGAGATTACTATTTAACTCAGGTCTTATCTGTGCTATATTCTTATGGATCTCTCACCCTTCTCTCGATTTAACTTGAGCAGTGATGGGATTCAACTGTATTCTTGTCCATCCTAGGGGGAAGTTGTTTTTATCTTGACGTGTATAAAGGATTTAAGTTTGAGGCGGTTCTAGTCTAGCTTGAGAGCGGGATGCGGCCGTTTAAAGGCAGGGATGTCATATCCGTTTTAGACTTCACGAGGGAGGAGATCGACTATATCCTAGACAAGGCGGACTCCATCATGGGTCTCGCCTCCGAAAACCCTGATATGCTCAAGGGCAAGGTTATGGCCATACTATTCTTCGAGCCCAGCACGAGAACTAGGGTCAGCTTCGAGACCGCTATGAAAAGACTTGGAGGAGCGACGGTGGACATGTCAGAGCCTAGGAGAACGTCTATACAGAAGGGTGAGAACCTGACGGATACGATAAGGGTCGTAGATAACTACGTCGATGTTATCGTGATCAGGCATCCTCTCGAGGGGTCGGCTAGGCTGGCGGCCGAGGTAGCTAGAAACCCTGTCATAAACGGAGGGTCAGGTGCCGAGGAGCACCCGACCCAGGCTTTGTTAGACCTGTATACGATCAGGAAGGAGAAGGGACGTATAGACGGGTTAAAGATAGCTTTCGTAGGAGACCTTAGGTATGGTAGAACCGTTCACTCCTTGAGCATGGCCCTCTCCAACTACGACGTTAAGCTATATCTGGTTTCACCCGAGCTTCTGAGGATGCGTAGGGAGGTCGTGGAGTACACTTCTAAGCGGATCCCGGTCGAGGAGGTGGACGACCTTGACGAGATAATTGAGGAGGTGGATGTCCTCTACGTGACTAGGATCCAGAAGGAACGCTTCGCCGACGTATCGGAGTACATGAAGGTTAAAGGAAGTTATAGGATCACGCTTGACCACGTCAAGAGGATGAAGGAGGACGCCATAATTATGCATCCGCTACCTAGGGTCGACGAGATAGACTACTCGGTAGACCGTACTCCCCAGGCGAAGTACTTCAAGCAGGTCTACTATGGGCTTCTCGTCAGGATGTCTCTCCTAGCCCTGATACTGGGGGCGGTGGAGTGATGTCTGGTGGAAACCTCGACCCGTTGATACTGGTGAACTTTCTGTACGCGGTTTTCAACCTAGTCAGGGATGGGTTAACGTATCTATTCAAGACGGTGCTTGGAGACTCCTTCACGCCTTACGGCGAGGTCCTGACGCTGTTGATAACGTTGACGACCATATACGTACTCTTAGAGGCTTCGACGGCCTTCAGGAGGGTGCTGAGGCTGATACTCGCGATAAGCTGGGCGATATTCATAGTCTCTTTCCTCGTGAAAAACCTGTACTAGCCGCGCTCCTCTGAGAGATTAACGTTTAACTTATAGCCGGAGGATATCGGTATTAATGTGGGAGACATGGCTGAGCTCTGTGTTAAAGGGGTTAAAATCGAGGTTAGACATGGAAGCCTTTTAGACCTTGAGGTCGACGCTATAGTTAACCCGGCTAACAGCATGTTGCGTATGGGTGGGGGAGTCGCGGGTGTTATAAAACGGGTAGGCGGAGAGGTTATCGAGAGAGAAGCCGTTAAACACGCCCCTCTACCCGTGGGTAAGGCTATAGCCACGACTGCGGGTAGGCTTAAAGCGAGATACGTCATCCACAGCCCCACCATGGAGACCCCAGGCCCGACCACCCGCGAGAAGGTTTACAAAGCCACTTATGCGGCTTTGAAACTCGCCGACGAGATGGGGCTTAGGAGTATAGCGTTTCCGGGGATGGGTACAGGGGTCGGAGGTCTTAAACCGATTGAAGCCTCCGAAGCCATGTTCGAGGCCTTAGTCGAACTGCTCGAAAGGGGTTTGAGGGTTGAACGCGTGGTGTTCGTGGATTTAAACGAAAGGGTCGTAGAGGCTTTCAGGGAAAAACTAGAGGAGCTTAGAGGGGGGTTACGGGAGTAGGTATAGAGAAGCCTTCCATGTAAAAACCGGTGCAGGGACTTATTTCAGAAGCTCCTCTAGCTCTTCAGGTGTGTAGTGTCTGACCCCATAGGACCTCGCCTTTCGCATAGCCTTCTCAGATATCCCGCGTGAGACGAGCACCGGGACTATCATCACCCCGAGAACCTCCTCTAGGAGGTATCTAACATACTCGTCTGCGTCCTTTCGGGTCTGAGCAACATCCCTTGGGCTAGCCGGGGAGGATAGGTCCTTGACCTGAATAACTAGGACTATCCCTCTCCTCGTCAGCACTAGGTCTTGGATACGCTTACCGTGTTTCTTCCTGAGCTTAACCTCCCATCCATACTTCTCGGCGACCCTGGCGATACGCTCCTCAAGACCCTCTCCAGTCATAGTCAAGCACCCAGATCTGATAGCCCACCCGGTTTAAAAGATTCCGGTTCCACATATGCCTCTGTGCCGAGACTTATGCAGTTACCTTTTTGACGACACGCGGGCTGGCTAGGGGACCCAGAGGAACGAATTCCATACCGGGGTATAGAGGACAGAGGAACGTATGCCGCTCTTTAGGAGCGGGCTACTACACGGCTACTGGAGGTGGGCTGGGTAGATACGACCTTATCTGTAGACGCTATCACCCTGATACGCTCCACGGCGTTTATCTCCTTAAGGTACTCTGCCACGGGTTTTGGAACCAGGTCTTCCCAGCTGAACCCCTTAAGCATTCTCTTACGTATCTCCGTGGCGCTGTAGACCTCACGGTTGAAGAACGGTATGGGAGAGACTTTAAACCTTCCATCCTCCTCGAAGAGCCTCTTCGTGAGAGGCTCGTTGGTGAAGACAACCTCGAAACGCGGCGTCAGAGAGACCACATGCTCGACCCATAGAGAGTGCGTATGGATATCCGGTATCGGTATCACGAGGTACCTTTCTCTACTCACCCCGGCCCAGTCCAGGGCTTTGAATATCATCGTCATCCTCTCACCCGCTGTGAACGGGTTATCCAAGGTGTGACTATATTGAGAGCTTCCGACCCCTACGATAAGCTCCTCCACCCTCTCGAGGATCCACTTAACGGCTTGGAGGTGGCCGAGGTGAAAAGGTTGGAACCGTCCTATGTATAAGCCTCTCAGAAGGTCTCCCAAGCTCAGATACCACCTTCGACTCGGTGAAGAACCTTATTAGCGTAAGAAGGCTACTTGAGGGGTACGTACATGCTGGACCTGGAGGCGCCTATGCCTGGGCTCCCGTGGATGACCCTCTTGTTCGTATATGCAAACTCTCCAAGCCTGTGACCGATCATCTCAGGCGTTATCTTAACCGGTGTGAACGTTTTACCGTTGTAGACCCCTATGGTTAAACCCACCATCTCAGGTAGTATCACCATATCCCTGCAGTGGGTCTTGATCATCTTCTTCGACCCTGTTTTTATCGCCTTCCTAACCTTCTCGAGTAGCACGCTCTGCTCCTTAGATAGACCCCTCAAGAGGCTACGTCTAGCGTTGGAGGGCAGTAGGCTGATAAAGTGGTCTATAGGCATCTTCCTCAGCTCTTCGAGAGTATAACCCCTGTACCTGAATTCCCTAGGCATTTAAACCCCTGATACCAGAGGACGCTGTAGGCTATATAAAGTTTAATCCGAAAGCCCCAGGTTTTTCAAGAGTATAGCCTCGTTATTCGGGGTCCTTATGAACACAGGCACGTTCTTCCTACGGGTTGCCTTATACGATACGAACAGCCACTCACCCGTATCCAAAGTCGTGGTCTTCTCAAGAAC